>JBBRAI010000019.1:0-64852 GCA_038206915.1 Burkholderiales bacterium
ACGACGGTATTTGAGACTTCGTATATAACAGCTCGCACCTCCGGCGCGCAGCGCCTCAATTCTGAAGCGCGGACCGCAAGCGCGCGTCGCGCTCTGCCTTCGGTAATTTCGACAGTGATTTCACCGCCGCATAGAAGCGCGGCAGGTCGCCGCCCTCGCGCGCAAGCATGGCCTGGAATGCCGGCACCAGATCGGTGTACAGCGCCACCGACGCAAGGGTGGCATTGTTGGGTCTGCCGGCGAACCAGCGGTCGTAGCCGGCAAATCCGCCCCAGGACGCCTTGAGCGCGCGATACTCCGCTTCCATGTCGGCGAAACGCTGCGCCTTGCCCAGGCGCTTTTGTTCGACCGGAATGTCGAGTTGGTAATGCGCCTTAAGTATCCCCTGGTACTTCAGCAGCAGCGCGACGAATCCGCTTCTGATCGCCTGCAGTCGCTCGTAGCTCGCACGCTCGCGCGCGTCGCCGTTCGCGGCTAGCCAGCGCTCGACCCCGGCCCGCTCCACCGTCACCGCGAACGATTCGTTGAAGCGCGTATCGTCCCTGACATAAAGCAGCTGGTGGGCGAGCTCGTGGAAAATCAGCCGCGCAAGCTCGGCATCGGGATAGCGGATGAACGTGCTGAGCACCGGATCGTCGAACCAGCCCAGGGTCGAGTAGGCCGGCACGTCGCCGACGTGGACGTCGTAGCCGCGCTCGCGCTGCGCGGCGGCATCGGCCTGCGCGTCGGCCTCGGCGAAATAGCCGCGGTAGCTGACGCAGCCGGCGATCGGAAAGCAGGACGTGACCGGAACTACGGAGAATTCCGGCGCGGCAAACACGTTCCATACGACATAGCGGCGCCCGAGGTCGGCGTAGCGCTTGTAGCTGTCGTTGTCGGGCAGGCCAAGCGCGCTGCTCGCGAACGCGCGGATGCGCACCACTGCACGCAATCTGGCCTTGATCTCCGGCGCGACGGCGTCGCTCGCGAGCTCCTGTTCTATCGGCTTCGCGCGACGCAGCAGGTCGATCTGCCCGCGTACCGCCTGCGCGTAGTAGCCGAGCGCAGTGCAGCCGCCGAGAAGCGGCAGGAAGGCCGCAAGCACCAACCGGCGCAGGTGCATCAGTGCCTCGCGCCCGCGCCGCGCTCGGCGCGCGCGAAAGCGCCGCGTTCGAGAAATGCCGCGACCTCGCGCGCCGCATGCGTCGAAACCAGCATGCCGCTGTGGCTGAGGGGCAGCACCACGCGCTCGCGCATGCCGGCGACTTCGGTTTCTTCCAGCCGCACCACCCCGTCGTTGGTGCCCGGCAGGTGGATCAGCACGTGTCCCAGCCCCCACGGGCGGCTGCCGGCGATCACGCCGATCTCGCAGCTCGGTCGGAACGTTTCGGGCAGGCTGCGCCAGATTTCCCGGCTGGCGCCGAGCAGGCGACTGCCCGCTGCCAGACCTTCCATGCGCCGTCCCGCCATACACGCGCGCACCGGCGTGCCCATGAGCACGACGCGGCCGATGCGCCGCTCGCCATGGTTCCTGAGGCAGCGCAGGATCACCAGGCCACCCAGGCTGTGGCCGACCAGATGCATCACCGGCTCGTTCAATTCGTCGATGCGCGCGGCCAGGCGCCGCGCGTGCTCATCCAGGCTGTGCGCGGTGGACGAATAGGCGAAGGTATGGGCGGCATAGCCGCGCCGCGACAGCTGCAGGCGCAGGCCCTGCATGATCCATCCGCCCATCCACAGACCGTGCACCAGGATTACGGCAGCGCGCATTAACTGCTATTCCAGCACTTCGATCGCGCCGCTCACGCTGACCGTCACCATGCTTACCCCGCCCTCGAAGTTCGGCGCAGCCACCTCCGGCGCGCCGGCCGCCATCACGCGCGCGATGGCGAAGCGCGGCGGCGGCGCACTGTAGCCGGCGTTGACGCTGATGCGCTGGATTTTGTAGCCGCGCCCGCCGAGCGCGCCGCGCACGATATCGGCGCGCGCCTTGAACGCCGCAATGGCCTCGGCGATCAGCTCGTTCTCGGCCTGCCTGCGCGCTTCCGGCGAAACCGCAAACGCCGTATTGCCGAGCTGCATCCCGGCCTGCAGCCTGCCGATCAGCCGCGATGCCGCTTCGAAATCCCGGCTCTCGAGGCGGACCTCGGCGCGCGCGCGCCAGCCCTGCAGCACATTGCCCTTGGCATACACCGGGTAGGTCTGGTTGTTGCCGGAACGCACGCGCACCCCCGGGGTTTCCTTCGCCACCCGCAGGGCCTCGTTCGTCGCTTTATTGACGGCGGCGGCCAGCGCCGCGGGACTCGCGTCGTTAAATTCGACGTACAGATTCGCCGTTACGGTGTCGTTGGCGAGCTCGCGCTGCGCCTCCGCCTGCAGCTCGACTGTGTTGTAGCGCGGCGCCGGTTCTGCCGCGAACGCAACGCCGGCGAACAGCAAAGACAGTATCAGGAAATTCGCTCTCGAAGCGCGCATGATGGTTCCAGTTGCAGGCGAAAAATTGCAGTATATCCGCTTGCGCCGCGCACGCGCGGCGGACCTCGGCCACAGCGTAGCCGCGTTTGCAAACTCGTATATAATCCGCGCGAAAGCGGGCACATCAGATCCGCAATCCGCTGTCCGCTGTCCGCAACGGACTTCAACCACGCATGAGGAGATTGAGATGAAAAAGCTTATCCAGGTCCTGGGTTTTGCGACCTTGGTAGCCCTGTCCGCACCCCTTGCGGCCCAGAACAAGATCAACCTTTCCATCGCCACCGGAGGCACCGGCGGGGTGTATTACCCGCTGGGAGGCGGCATGGCGGCGGAACTGTCCAAGCACGTCCCGGGCATGGACGCCACGGCCGAGGTCACCGGCGGCTCGGTCGACAACCTCAAACTGATCGACAGCGGCAAGCCCTATATCGGGCTGGCGATGGCCGACGCGAGCCAGGACGCCTACCGCGGTGAAGGCAAATTCGCCGGGCATAAGGTTCCGCTGCGCACGCTGATGGTGCTGTATCCGAACCGCATGCACGTGGTATCGGTGGAGGGCCGTGGCGTCAACAAGATCGCCGACCTCAAAGGCAAGCACGTTTCGACCGGCTCGCCCGGCAGCGCCACCGAAGTGATGGCGTTTCGCGTGATCGAAGCCGCCGGCCTGGACAAGGACAAAGACATGAAGCGCGAGCGCCTCGGCGTGGCCGAATCGGTGAATGCGATGAAAGACGGCAAGATCGACGCCTTCTTCTGGGTTGGCGGGCTGCCTACGGCCGGCGTAACCGACCTGGCCAACACGCCGGGCACCAAGATCAAGATGATCGACCACGCCGACCTGGTGCCGGCGATGAACAAGAAATACGGCGACCTGTATGTCGAGGACACCATTCCCAAAGCCACTTATCGCGGCATGGACGCCGACAACAAGCAGGCCACTGTGATGAACATCTTGGTCGCCAACGCGAGCATGGACGACAAGACCGCCTATAACATCGTCAAGACGATATTCGAGCGGCGCCAGGACCTGATCAACGTGCACAAGGAAGCGGCAAATTTCAAGCTCGAGAACCAGAAAGCCTCGGCCACGCCGATTCCGTATCATCCGGGCGCGGCGAAGTACTTCGCCGAGCAGGGCGTCAAAGTCAACTGAGACTTCGCTTGACCCCGACCAAGGCACAGACCCCGCCCTCCGGCGGGGTTTTTTTATGTCCGTGCGGACGTGCGTGCGCCCGCATCGCGCCGCGCGCAGCCGCACTTCAAAGGCCCCAGAGTCATGACTGAACAGAACAAGCCCGCACAGGATGTCGAACCGCTCATCAGCGACGAAGCGCTGAGAAAGGCGGAGGAATTCATCGAGGAGGAGGAAGGCGCAGCCAACAAGCTTAGCGGTTTCCTCGCCGGCTTCATCACCTTCACCGCGGTGGCGATGTCAGCGTTCCACCTGTATACCGCCTATGGCATTGTCGCGACGCAGACGCTGCGTCCGATACACGTCGCCTGGGTGCTGTTTCTCGGCTTCCTGGTATTTCCGGTGGCGCAGCGCTATCGCCACCGCATTATGTGGTGGGACTGGATATTGGCGCTGCTGTCGGTCGCAGTGGCGGTCTATCTGATCCAAGGCGGCGACGATTTCACCGACCGCAATACCTCACCCAACCACTGGGACATCTTCTTCGGCGTCGCGCTGATCCTGATGGTGATGGAGGTAATGCGCCGCACCAACGGCTGGATCATGCCTGCGATCACCAGCGCGTTCATCCTCTATGCGCTGTTCGGCGCCTACCTGCCGCACCCATGGACGCACAAGGGCTATGAGGTGGGCCGACTGGTCGGCCACATGTACATGACCCTGGAAGGCATCTACGGCGTGGCCGTGGACGTGTCGTCCTCGCTGATCATCCTGTTCACCATATTCGGCGCCTTCCTGCAGTATTCCGGCGCCGGCAAGTTCTATATCGACTTCTCGTTCTCCGCCATGGGCGGCAAACCGACCGGCGCCGGGCGCACTGTGGTGCTCGCGTCCTTCCTGCTCGGCGGACCCTCGGGCTCGGGCGTGGCGACCACAGTGACCCTGGGCGCGGTCGCATGGCCGATGCTGGCCAAGGCCGGTTACGAAAAAAATGCCGCTGGCGGACTGCTCGCCGCGGGCGGCCTGGGCGCAATCATTTCGCCGCCGGTGCTGGGCGCGGCGGCCTTTCTGATCGCCGAGTTCCTCAAGATCTCCTACCTCGACGTGCTGCTGATGGCCTGCATCCCGACCATCCTGTTTTATCTCGCGCTGTTCCTGATGGTCGAGATCGACGCGCGCAAATACAACATGGGCGATCTGCTGATCGAGAAAGCCGATACCGTGTGGAACCTGACGAAGCACTACTGGTATCACTTCCTGTCGCTAATCTCCATCGTCGCGTTCATGCTGTGGGGCTTTTCGCCGGTGCTTTCGGTATTCTGGGCGACGGTGGTGTCGTTCGTCACCAGTTTCCTGCGCAGCGACACCGCGCTGTTCTCCTACGACCTGTTCCGCGGCAAGCGTCCGCTGCTGCCGCTGATTTTCAAATCGCCCTTCGTCAAGGCGATGGAAGGCGGCTCGATCGGAGTGCTCAACGTGGCTGCGACCTGCGCCGGCGCCGGCATCATCGTCGGCGTGGTGACGCTCACCGGCCTCGGGCTCAAGTTCAGCTCCATCGTGATCGACTACGCCGGCGGATCGCTGCTGATGACCGCGGTCTACACTTCGCTGGTCGTCTGGATTGTCGGGCTGGCGGTGCCGGTGACCGCCTCCTACATCATCTGCGCGGTGATCGCCGCGCCGGCGCTGATCAAGCTCGGCGTTCCCGACTTCGCCGCGCACATGTTCATCTTCTATTACGCTGTGCTGTCCGAAGTCTCGCCGCCCACCGCGCTGTCGCCGTTCGCGGCCGCCGCGATCACCGGCGGCGATCCGTACAAGACGACCATGCAGTGCTGGAAGTACACCGTGCCTGCGTTTCTGGTGCCGTTCATGTTCGTGCTCGACCCGAGCGGCCAGGGCCTGCTGCTGATGGGCTCCACCAAGGCGCTGGCCACGGCCAACTGGTGGTCGATCGCCGAAGTCACGCTGACCGCGGCGGTCGGCATCGCCGCGCTTGCGGGCGGCTTCCAGGGCTGGGCGCTGATCAAGACCAATATGCTCGAACGCTGGATGCTGATCATTGCCGGATTCGCGCTGGTCTATCCTACGACGACCGCCGATCTGATCGGCTTCGGCTTCGTGGTCGCCGCGCTCGGTCTGCAATTCATGCGGCGCGGCAAGGTTCCTGTCGCGACCGCCTGAGGTCAAGACCATCGATCGACCTGGGACGGCACGTCTAACTGCGGTGATCAGGCTTGCGCGGCCGGCGGCCCGTCCGCGCGGATCGCCGATAGCGCGCGGATAAGAAGCGCATCCGCGCGCTATCGGCGATCTTGTATAGACCCCGCACTGTATTTGGTTTTAACCGTAACCGCGTTTTTCGTGCGGATATGCTTTTCATCCGTACGAAAAACGCGGTTGGCGCGCGGAGCGCGCAATGGTCACAACGTCGAACTGCGGTGATCGCGATTGGCGATCTTTTATAAAAGCACGTCTAAGCCGCGGCCTGGGTGCGCGAAGCGCGCTTGCGGTCGTGTTCTTTGAGGTAGCGCTTGCGCAGCCGGATCGACTTCGGTGTGATTTCAACGAGCTCGTCGTCGGCGATGAATTCCACCGCCTTCTCCAGCGTGAGTTCGATCGCCGGTTCCAGGCGCACTGCTTCGTCGGTGCCGGAGGCGCGCACGTTGGTGAGCTGCTTGCCCTTGATCGGATTCACCACCAGGTCGTTGTCGCGCGAATGGATGCCGATGATCATGCCTTCGTACAGCGTCTCGCCGGGCGAGACGAACATGCGGCCGCGCTCCTGCAGCTTCCACAGCGCGTAGGCGACGGCGGCGCCGTCCTCCTGGCTGATCAGCACGCCGTTGCGGCGCTCTTCCATGTCGCCCTTGACCGGGCCGTAGTCGTCGAATATGTGGCTGGCGAGCCCGGTGCCGCGCGTTAGCGTGAGGAACTGGCCCTGGAAACCGATCAGGCCGCGCGCCGGAATGCGGTATTCCAGGCGCACGCGACCGCGACCGTCGGACACCATGTCCTGCATGTCGCCCTTGCGCCGCCCCAGTTCTTCCATCACCGCGCCCTGGTGGACCTCTTCGACGTCCACCGTCAACAGTTCGTAAGGCTCCTGCTTCACGCCATCGACTTCCTTCATGACCACGCGCGGGCGGCCGACGCCCATTTCGTAACCTTCGCGGCGCATATTCTCCAGCAGGATGGTGAGGTGCAGCTCGCCACGGCCGGAAACGATGAAAGTATCCGAATCCTGGGTGAACTCTACCTTCAGCGCGACGTTGCTCTTGACCTCGCGCTCGAGGCGCTCGCGGATCTGGCGGCTGGTGACGAACTTGCCCTCGCGTCCGGCGAGCGGCGAATTGTTCACCATGAAATTCATCGTCAGCGTCGGCTCGTCCACGCGCAACAGCGGCAGTGCGTCGGCCTGCTCGGGCGCGCAGATGGTCGAGCCGATGCCGATTTCCTCGATGCCGTTGACGAGCACGATGTCGCCGGCGATGGCTTCCTCGGACAAGGTGCGCTCCAGGCCCTCGAAGGTCAGCACCTGGTTGATGCGCGCCTTGACAGGCAGCGAATCCGGGCCGTTCATCACCACCACGTCCTGCAAGGGCTTGATGCGGCCGCGCGATATGCGGCCGATGCCGATCTTGCCGACGTAGCTCGAATAGTCGAGCGAGCAGATCTGCAGCTGCAGCGGGCCGTTCGGATCGTCCTCGCGCACCGGAACGTGCGCAAGAATGGCGTCGAACAGCGGCCGCATGTTGAACTTGGTGTCGTCTTTCAGTTCGTCGATGGACTGGGGCGCGTCTTTCATGTCTGCGACTGCCCAGCCGTGCAGCGCCGAGGCGTAGATCACCGGGAAGTCGAGCTGCTCTTCAGTGGCGCCGAGCTTGTCGAACAGCTCGAAAGTATGGTTCACCACCCAGTCCGGGCGCGCGCTCGGACGGTCGACCTTGTTGACCACGACGATGGGCTTCAGGCCCAGCGCCAGCGCCTTGCGCGTGACGAAGCGCGTCTGCGGCATCGGGCCCTCAACGGCGTCCACCAGCAGCAGCACGCTGTCGACCATGGAAAGCACGCGCTCGACCTCGCCGCCGAAATCGGCGTGGCCGGGGGTGTCGACGATGTTGATGTGCGTGCCTTCGTAGGTGACGGCGCAGTTCTTGGCGAGAATGGTGATGCCGCGCTCGCGCTCAAGATCGTTGGAGTCCATCACCCGCTCCTGCACATGCTGGTAGGCGGCGAAGGTGCCGGACTGGCGCAGCAGCTTGTCGACCAGCGTGGTCTTGCCGTGGTCGACGTGGGCGATAATGGCGATGTTGCGTATTGGGCGGGTCATCGGAAGCAGCCTAAAATAAGTTTGAAGCTCGTGTCGCGAACCGGCACAAAAGCAAACAGCTACTTGCCCCCGCCTGATCTTGCTCGAACCTGAGTCGAAATGAAAGCCTGGACCAGCGCGACCGCGACGCGGCTTTGGAAGACCAGAAAATTCAACATGTTAGCACAATTCTGTAGGCGGAGCCCGGCTTTTCGCGCGGCTTGTATAATCGGGCGTCCCCGGCGCGCTGGCGCGAGATAATATTTTATCTACAAAACATGATGTTATTGTGAATATGCAGTTTCAAGCCAGGCTGGATACGCCATTTGCGCTGGTGGGAGTGCGCACCGAAGACGCCGCGCTCGCCGAGATCGTCTACCTGCCGCGCAGCGCTGGCACTCTGGCGCCCGCGAACGCGCTAGCCGAGCGCGCCTGCAGGCAGATCGAAAAATATGCCGCCGATCCCGACTACCGCTTTTCGCTGCCGATGAAAGCGGCGGGCACGGCATTCCAGCGCCGGGTATGGGAGCAGATTTCGGCGATCCCGCGCGGCGAAACGCGAACTTACGGCGAGCTCGCGCGCCTGCTCAGGAGCGCGCCACGCGCCGTGGGCCAGGCCTGCGGCACGAATTATTTCCCGCTGGTGATTCCCTGCCACCGCGTGGTTGCGGCCAAGGGCCTCGGCGGCTTTGCGCACAACAGCGGCGGCTACCTGATCGAGGTCAAGCGCCGGCTGCTGCTGCATGAAGAACGCGCAGACTAACAATCCGTTGCAAAATGAATTTTGAAACGGCAAATATAGGGGAGTATGAGGGGATGTATCCCCTCATTTCCAATGAACTCTGAGCGGCGCGCCGCAAGCGCCATGAACGAAAGCGACGCCGCGCTGCTGGACGAGTTCTGCGACCATCTCTGGCTCGAGGACGGCCTTTCCAAAAACACGCTGGCGGCATACCGGCGCGACCTCGCCCTGTACGCCGACTGGCTCGCGCGCGAGCGCTCGCGCGCGCTGCTCGAAACCGGCGAGGCGGACCTGTCGGCCTATTTCGCGTTTCGCTACACCGGGTCGCGCCTGCGCGCGAGCTCGCAGGCGCGGCTGCATTCCAGCCTGAAGCGTTTTTTCCAGTACGCCCTGCGCGAGAACCGCCTCCGCGCCGATCCGACGCTCAAGCTCGACACGCCGAAAAGGCCGCAGCGCTTTCCGAAGTCGCTCAGCGAAGCGGACGTTGAAGCCCTGCTCGCCGCGCCGGACGTGGACACGTCCTTGGGCCTGCGCGATCGCGCCATGCTGGAAATGCTCTACGCAACGGGCTTGCGCGTGTCCGAACTGGTCGCGCTGAAGCTGCTCGAAATCAGCCAGGACATGGGCGTGGTGCGCGTGTTCGGCAAGGGCGGCAAGGAGCGCATGGTCCCCATGGGCGAGGAAGCGTCATCCTGGCTCACGCGCTACCTGAGCGAAGGGCGGCCGCGTTTGCTCGCGCGCGCGCGATCCGACGCGGCCTTCGTCACCGCGCGTGGCGCGGCGATGACGCGCCAGGCATTCTGGTACCTGATCAAGCGCCACGCACGCGCCACGGTGCCGGGAAAGCACATGTCGCCGCACACGCTGCGCCATGCGTTCGCCACCCACCTGCTGAACCACGGCGCCGACCTGCGCGTAGTGCAGATGCTGCTTGGCCATGCCGACATCTCCACCACGCAGATCTATACGCACGTGGCGCGCGAGCGCCTGAAGCTGCTGCACCAGAAGCATCATCCGCGCGGTTAGGCGAATCCGGCGCCATGAGCAGGAAAGAACATGTTTCGGAAACGCCGGCAACGGCCTACCTGAAGAAGCACGGCGTCGCATATACCGAGCACCTGTATGCCTACCAGGAGCATGGCGGCACCGCGGTATCGGCGCGCGAACTGGGCGTGCCCGAGCACCATGTGGTGAAGACCCTGGTCATGGAAGACGAGTCGCGGCGCCCGCTGATCGTGCTGATGCACGGTGACCGCAAGGTATCGACCAGGAATCTGGCGCGCCAAATCGGCGCGAAGAAAATAGAACCCTGCACGCCGGAGGCGGCCAGCCGCCATACCGGCTATCTGGTAGGCGGCACTTCACCCTTCGGCACGAAGAAGCCGCTGCCGGTGTATGTCGAAAAGAGCGTGCTCGAACTGGAACAGATCTATATCAACGGCGGCAGGCGCGGCTATCTGATCGGCATCGTCCGCGGCGCGCTGCTGCAGTTGCTGGACGCAAGGACGGTCGAGGTGGCGCTGGAGGATTGAGCCTGGCCCGAAGGCGGCGCCCTCGATTATTGTTGGAGGGGCGCCCTCGCCCCGATCACTGCCAGCGCAAAGTTCCATCGGCCCGGGGGCGGGCCTCCTACAATATCATCGCTCTGTTAGAGCGGCACCTCGCTGCGATCGGCCGATCTTGTTGGAGGGGCGCCCCCACCGCGATCGGCCGATCCTGTTGGAGGGGCGCCCTCGCCCCGATCACTGCCAGTGCAAAGTTCCATCGGCCCGGGGGCGGGCCTCCTACAAGCCTACATTGGAGCGCCTATTTCCCCGCGGTTCTCTCGATCACCACGCCCACGCGCCGCGCACTGCGCTGGGCGCCGATCTTGGCGACGCTGACGCGCACCCACGACGTTCCGAATTCGCCGAGCAGGATCTGCGCGACATGCTCGGCCAGATTCTCCACCAGGCCATAGTGCTGCTCGAGCAGGACGGCGCGTACCCGCTCGATCACCACCGCGTAGTCGATGGTGTCGGCAACCTTGCCGCTCTCGAATACCCGGTCGCCGGGCAGCGCCAGTTCCAGATCCAGTTCCACCGTCTGGGTGATACTGCGCTCGCGCTTGTAGATGCCGATGCGCGCGTCCAGCCGTACTTCGCGCAAGAATATGATGTCCATGTCCGGGGAATGAGGCAGGGCTAGGGCGGGATCGCGATCCCGCGTAAAATGGGCAGCATATTCTAACAGCCCCAGACCTCGTTCAGATGGCGACCCTGGTATTCACCCTCGCGGCCTATCTCATAGGCTCGCTCTCGTTCGCCGTGATCGTGAGCCGGATGTTCGGCCTGCCCGACCCGCACAGCTACGGCTCGGGCAATCCGGGCGCAACCAACGTGCTGCGCACCGGCAGGAAACTCGCCGCCGCGCTGACGCTCGCGGGCGACACCGGTAAAGGCGCGCTGGCGGTGCTGTTGGCCAGGTATTTCGCCGCAGACTACGGCGTGGGCCTCGGCGGCGTGGCGCTGGTGGCGCTGGCGGTATTCCTCGGCCATGTGTACCCGCTGTATTTCGGCTTCAAGGGCGGCAAGGGCGTGGCCACCGCGCTGGGCATCCTGTGCGCGCTCGACCCGAGACTCGGGCTGGCGACGCTCGCGAGCTGGCTCGTGATCGTGCTGATTTTTCGCATGGTCTCGCTGGCTTCCATCGTCGCCGCGGTATTCGCGCCCTTCTGCACCGCCTGGCTGTTCGGCACCGCCAGCCCGCTGCTCCCGGGCGTGCTCGCGATAGCGGCCCTGCTCGTGTTCCGGCACAAGGAGAACATTCAGCGCCTGCTCGCTGGCCGGGAGAACCGCATCGGCGCGAAAAAGCCGGATTCGGCGTGACCGGCTTCGACGCCGACATCGCCGCCCTGGTCGCCCCGCTGCTGGGCTTTGCCCTGACTTTGGGGCTGATCCGCATCCTCATACCCAGGGCACGGCGCTACGGCCTGGTCGATCGTCCGGCAGCCGGGCGCAAGGACAGCGGCAGCGGCACGCCGACCATAGGCGGGCTCGCGATCGTGGCGGGACTGGCGCTGACGGCGCTGCTGGCGCAGTTCGCGGGCCAGGTGCACCCGGCGTTCTGGGCCGGCCTGTTCCTGATCGCGCTCAGCGGAACGCTGGACGACTTGTTCGACCTGCAGCCGGCGATCAAATTCGCAGTGCAAATTGCGGCCGCGCTGCTAATGGTCTACTGGGGCGGATTGCAGCTGCATACGCTGGGCAGCCTGGTAAGCGACAATCCGCTGCTGCTGGGGCGCCTGGCCGTTCCGCTTACCGTGTTCGCGGTGATCGGCGTGGTCAATGCGATCAACCTTTGCGACGGCGCCGACGGCCTGGGCGGCGGACTCGCGTTCATCGCGGTGTTCTGGATCGCGCTGATGAGCGCGATTGGCGCGAATAGCGGCACGCTCGAGCTCTCGCTCGGACTGCTCGGCTGTATTGCGGCGTTTCTCACCTGCAACATGCGCTCGCCCTGGCGCAGCCGCGCCGCGGTTTTTCTCGGCGATGCCGGCAGCCTGTCGCTGGGCTTCGCCCTGGCCTGGCTCACCGTCGCGGCGGCACGGCTGGATGCGCCGTTGTTCGCGCCGGTCACCGCAATCTGGCTGGTGGCGATTCCGATCAGCGACACCATCGTCTGCATGAGCCGGCGATTGCTCAAGGGGCAAAATCCGTTTCGCGCCGATCGCACCCACTTGCACCATATCCTGATCGATCTCGGCATGTCGGTGGGCGGCGCAGTGGCGCTGATCCACCTCATCGCCTTCGTGCTCGCCGCAGCCGGCGTCGCCGGCTGGGTGCTGCAGGTAAAGGAGCACCACATGTTCTACAGCGCGATGGCCGTATTCGCGCTTTATATTTTTCTGGTACAACTCGGGCTGCGCCGCCTTGCAACCGCGCAGGCGCAACGGGTACACAAAATTTGACAATTCGGCGCTGGCGAAGCGGGCGTGCGGAATATGGCGTGGACTAGAATTGTCGGCTTCAAGATTGGCCTTCGGCCACATCGGGAAATACAAAAGAATCTGGGCTCAATGCGCAAACGTGGACTCATGAATCCGGCACCGTTCCTCGCGCTGGCGGGCATGGCGGCGCTGGTGTCGTCGGCCTGGGCGCAGCAGCCGCAGTCGGGCGCGTCCATTGGGCCGGCCGCACAGCCTGCGCCCTACTCTCCGTCGGCGGCAGCCGCGGCGCAGAGCGGCACGGCGCAAACCGGCGGAATCACGCTGAAACTCATGGGCGTGCTGATCACGGTCAATCCTTCCCTGAGGGTGGAAGCGCGCCACGACGACAACATCTTTCTCTCGCCGATCAACCCCGCCTCCGACCAGATCCTGGTGCTGACTCCGGCGGTGCGCCTGGATATGCGCCAGGCGAACAACACCTTCAGCCTGCGCATGAGCACGACCATCGCGCAGTACCAGAAGAGCACGGCGGACAATTCCACAAGCTACAACATCGGCGCCCTGGCCAATCTCGATCTGGGTACGCGTCTGCGCGCAAACTTGAGTGCCGACGTTCTCGAAGGCGTAGACCCGCGCGGCTCGACCAACAACCCGCTGGCGGCGACACCAGACCGCTACCGCCAGATCCAGGGCCGCGGCGTTTTCTCCTACGGCGCGCGCGAAGCCAAGGGGCGAATCGATTTCGAACTCGGGCAGGTACGGCGCAATTACTCCAATAACCGCTTGATCACAGCGGCAGAGGACCGCGCCATCGGTGACATCGGCGCCACCTTCAACTGGCGCATCGGCCCGAAGACCACGCTGCTGATCCAGGGTAAGCACAGCAGGGTGGACTATTCGCTTGCCAGTTCGACCCTGGGCAGCACTGAAAATGCCCTGCTTGCCGGCGCCGAATGGGAAGCGACCGCCAAGACCAAGGTCAAATTCAGAATCGGCATGGTAAAGAAGGATTTCGACGATGCGACGCGCGATAGTTCGAACACCGTCAGCTGGACCGGCGAGGCGGTGTGGAGTCCGCGCACCTACTCGCATGTCGATTTGAGCCTCAACCGCCAGCCGGCCGAAACCACCGGCGGCGTCGGCAACTACATCGACCGGACGAACACCGGTGCGCGCTGGACACATGACTGGTCCAGCCGCTTCACCACTGAGGCTTCGGCTTTCTACATGACCGATGCCTATCAGGGCGCGGCACGCACCGACAATACGCAGAACTACGGGTTAAAAGCGACCTACAAGATGCGGCGCTGGCTGAGTTTCGGCGGCGACTACACGCACACCAACCGCAGCTCGGACGACAGCAATTTCGACTATAAGCACAATGTGTTCATGCTATTTTTCAATGCAGCCCTCTGATAGAATTCCCGACCAGTCGGACCCGATGCTGACCTGCGCGTACGGAGTGTAGATTCCCATGGCTCGTTCCGGCGGTTTCATTCTTTTGCTGTGCTTCTGCCTGTTCGGCGCAATTTCCTGCGCCCAGGCGCCGGCGGTTTCGGCTGCCGCTGCCGCCGCGCCTGCGCAGCAGGAGCCCGAGGCGCCTTCCAAGGCCGATAACCTTTCCACCTACCGCCTGTCCACCGGCGACGTGATCAGCATCACCGTCTATGGCGAAGACGACCTGAAGCGCGACAAAGTGCGCCTCACCGACGCCGGCACCATTTCCTACCCGGTGCTGGGCGAAATCCAGGTGCGCGGCAAGACCATAGGCGAGCTGGAAAAAATCATCACCGACGGATTGCGCGGAACCTATCTGGTCAACCCGCGCGTGGCGGTGACCATAGACGAGTACCGGCCGTATTTCATCAACGGACAAGTCACCAATAACGGCAGCTTTCCCTACCAGCCCGGACTGACGGTGCGAAAGGCAGTCTCCATTGCCGGAGGCTTCAAGGAGCGCGCCTCGTTGAGCAAGGTCACCATCGTGCGCGACGGCGACAAGACCAACACGCCGGAAAAGGCCGACCTCAATACGCCGGTGTATCCCGGCGACATACTCACCGTCGGAGAAAGCTTCTTCTAGGGAAGCGGCTACGGCGCATGCGCTTGCCATTACCGACTACACGGCGATGAACTTGCGACTGGCGCTGCTCGTTCTTGCCGCCGCAATGTTCCCAGCGCGCCAAGCATGTGCCGGGGATACGCTCCTCGATTTCGCCTACCGCGCCGATCAAACGTCGTTTCAACTGCCCGCGCCGGCGGCTGGCGCAGCGCTTCCGCGCACATTGGACGAATACCAGCCGCCGCCGGCGCCACCCACGGCTGCGGTCGAGCCCGAAAGTGGCCCTGTTACGCCGCCGCTCGACGTGTGGGAGCGCGTGCGTGCAGGATACGCCCTGCCCAAACTGGACGGCCCGCTGGTGGCGCAGTGGCAGACGTGGTATCTCGATCACCCGCAGGTGCTCAAGGCGCTGTTCGAGCGCAGCCGGCGCTATATCTACTATGTTGTCGAGGAAGCTGAAAAGCGCAAACTACCGAGCGAACTTGCGTTGCTGCCGATGGTGGAGAGCGGCTACGACCCCAAGGCTTTGTCCTCGGCCCAGGCCTCCGGCTTGTGGCAGTTCATACCTTCAACCGGAAAGGCACGGGATTTGAAGCAGGGCTTGCTGATGGACGCGCGCCGTGACATTGTCGCTTCCACCGCCGCCGCGCTGGATTACCTGCAGTCCCTGCAGCTCCGCTTCGGCGACTGGCTGCTCGCGCTCGCCGCGTACAACTGCGGCGAGGCCTGCGTCGCGGGCGCAGTCGAGCGCAACAAGTCCCGGGGCTTGCCAAGCAGCTACCGGGTGCTGGCGCTGCCTGAAGAAACGCGCAACTACCTGCCCAAACTGCAGGCGTTGAAAAATATCCTTTCCACTCCCGGCGCGTTCAACATCCAGATCGAACCGGTGCCGAACAAGCCTTATTTCACCACCATCGCGAGCGAACGTTATATCGATGTCGATATCGCCGCGAGGCTGGCGGAGATGCCGCTGGACGAGTTCGTCGCCCTCAATCCGGGATTCAAACTGAACCTGATCTCGAAAAGCCCGCGCACGCAAATCGTGCTGCCGGTAGACAAAGTCGAGACCTTCCTCAGCAATCTGGATAACTACAAAGAACCGACAAAGCGCGCGACGCCGGCCGGCGGCAAAGCGCGTGCGCCGGGCCCGGGCGCGCGCGGGCGCTGACACCGATGCATGCGGCGCGTCTATCTGCATTCCTGCTTGCGCTGCTGATTGCGTCAACCAGCGCGACGGCGCTCGCCGCGCCCGCCGCGGAAGCCGACAACCTCGCGGCCCGCGCCGCCAAGGGCGAGCCGGCGGCGATTGTGACGCTGCTCAAGCGCGCCCGGGCGGGCGACGCCGAGGCCGCGCTCGACGTAGGCATGCTCTATTACGAAGGGCGGGTAGTCGAGCGCAATTTCGCGCTCGCGCTCGAGTGGCTGCACAAAGCCGCGGCGAAGGGCCAGACGCAGTCGATGAACCTGATCGGGCACATGTACCAGGAAGGCCTGGGCGTGAAGCAGGATTACGTCCAGGCGCGCCTGTGGTACCGCCAGGCCGCCGACGCCGGGCTGGCGGCTGCGGCCAACAACCTGGGCTGGCTCTACTTCAGGGGCGATGGCAGCGGAAAGAGTCCGGCTCTGGCCAAAGAATGGTTCGAGCGCGCAGCGGAGCAGAAATTTCCCGCGGCGCTGTATAACTTGGGATATCTCTACTCGGGCGGCATCGGTGTTCCGCGCGACCCGCAGCGCGCACTCGAGCTATACCGCGCGGCGGCGGACGGCGGCTACGCCCCCGCACTGCGCGCAATCGGCTGGTCTTACCAGACCGGGCAGGGCGTCGAGCGCGGCTATGCGGAGGCGAAAAACTGGTACGAGAAAGCCGCTGTACAGGGCGAACTCGATGCAGAAGCTATGCTTGGCCAGTTGTTCCAGCAGGGGCTCGGCGTGCCGGCCGATTTGGACGCCGCGCGCCGCCATTATGAAACGGCCGCTGCGGGGGGCGACGCGGTGGGGCAATTGTTCCTCGGCTGGCTGTACCAGCAGGGACTGGGCGTGGCGCAGGACTACGCCACCGCCCTCGCCTGGTATCGGAAGTCCGCGGCGCAAGGCAATGCGACCGCGCAGAACAATATCGGCTACCTGTATGACGAGGGGCTGGGGGTGAAGCGCGACGAGAAGGAAGCGTTCGCCTGGTACCTCAAGGCCGCAAAGCAGGACGAAGCGACGGCCTTGTTCAACGTCGGACATATGTACGAAGAAGCGCGCGGCGTGGCGCGCGACCTGGACGAAGCGTTTCGTTATTATCAGCGCGCCGCCGAGCGCGGCAACCAGGCGGCGAAGCGCATACTCGGCAAGGCGGACAGGTAGGAGCGGCGCCCTCGCCCCGATCGGTCCCGAATCGAAGTCCGATCGGCCCGGGGGCGGGCCTCCTACAGAACCATGCCCATTTTGTTGGAGCGGCGCCCTCGCCGCGATCGGTGCCGAATCGAAGTCCGATCGCCCGGGGGCGGGCCTCCTACAGAACCATGCCGATTTTGTTGGAGCGGCGCCCTCGCCGCGATCGGTGCCGAATCGAAGTCCGATCGGCCCGGGGGCGGGCCTCCTACAGAACCATGCCGATTTTGTTGAAACGGCGCCCTCGCCCCGATCGGTGCCGAATCGAAGTCCGATCGGCCCGGGGGCGGACCTCCTTCAGAACCATGCCGATTTTGTTGAAACGGCGCCCTCGCCCCGATCGGTCCCGAATCGAAGTGCGATCGGCCCGGGGCGGGCCTCCTACAGAACCATGCCCATTTTGTTGAAACGGCGCCCTCGCCCCGATCGGTCCCGAATCGAAGTCCGATCGGCCCGGGGGCGGGCCTCCTACAGAACCATGCCGATTTTGTTGGAGCGGCGCCCTCGCCGCGATCGGTGCCGAATCGAAGTCCGATCGCCCGGGGGCGGGCCTCCTACGACAGCTAATCGATGCCGATTGACACCCGCCCGCATATGCTTTCTAATCTGCGTTCAAATGTTGAACGCATCCATCAGGAATGGGTCTCGACGCGCCTAGCCAGGCAACGGCCGAAGCGGCCAATGCGGCCAGGCGGCCGATGGCGGAGACCCATTTCCGGCTGCTCAGGCTTCTGGAAACCAGACCCGACCTGAGCCAGCGCGACCTCGCGCGCGAACTCGGCACCAGCCTCGGCAAGACCAACTACTGCCTCAACGCCCTGATCGAAAAGGGCTGGGTCAAGGTGCGTAATTTTCGCAACAACCAGAACAAGCTCGGCTACGCCTACCTGCTCACGCCGCGCGGCATCGAAAACAAGGCTGTCATCGCAGTGGACTTCCTGCGGCGCAAGATGAACGAATATGAGGCGCTGAAGCGGGAGATCGAACTGCTGCAGCGGGAAGTCGCGGCCCAAGACAAGGTAAAAGTAGAGTGAGCGCCTGGTACGCAGTGCTGTGCAAGCCGCGGCGCGAAGCGCTCGCCGAAGCCAATCTGCTGAACCAGGGCTATCGCGTCTACCTGCCCCGTCTGGCGACCCAGCGCCGCCGCGACGGCAGGTGGATCGACATCGTCGAGCCGCTGTTCCCACGCTATCTGTTCATCACTTCAGGGCGCGCGCAGCAGGGCTTCGCCCCGGTGCGCTCGACGCCGGGCGCAAGCGGACTGGTGCGCTTTGGCGGGCAGGCCGCCGCGGTTCCAGAGACGGTGATCGATGCGCTGCGCGCACGGCAGGACCCGGGCTCGGGAGCATGCGCGCGGCGCAGCGTGTTTCAGCCGGGCGCGGCAGTCGAATTCCGCAGCGGACCGTTCGCCGGGCTGGAGGGCGTGTTCGAAGTGGAAGCGGGCGAAGACCGGGTGTTCGTACTGCTCGAATTTCTCGGCAAGGTGAACAAGCTGAAGGTAAGCCGGGATTGGTTGGTGGCGGCGTAGGGCGGGACCTGGAATAGCGGTGGTGCCGCGCGGGAATCAGTAGCGGTACGGTATGCGACCGGCGCAGCCAGCGCCTACCACCACCGCAGTAGCCGCGCCGGCGCAGGAAATTATGCGAAACACGCGAGTGTCTTGCAGGGCGGTAGCGTGCCTGAAGCAAGGCAACGCGAAGATTTTGTAGGAGGCCCGCCCTCGGGCCGATCGGCACTTTGGGAGCTGACCGAATGCGAAACTACAGCACGCGCAAGCGCATCCTGGTGACGGGCGGAGCCGGCTTCCTCGGTTCGCACCTGTGCGAACGCCTGCTCGCCGACGGCCACGACGTCCTCTGCGCCGACAACTTCTTCACCGGCACCAAGGACAACATCGTCCACCTCATCGGTCAGCCGCATTTCGAATTGATGCGCCACGACGTGACCTTCCCGCTTTACGTCGAAGTCGACGAGATCTACAACCTCGCCTGCCCGGCGTCGCCGATCCACTACCAGTACGACCCGGTGCAGACGACAAAGACCTCCGTGCACGGCGCGATCAACATGCTTGGCCTCGCCAAACGGGTGAAGGCGAAAATCCTCCAGGCGTCCACCAGCGAAGTCTACGGCGACCCGCACGTGCACCCGCAGACCGAGGACTACTGGGGCAACGTCAACCCGATCGGCACCCGCTCCTGCTACGACGAAGGCAAGCGCTGCGCCGAGACCCTGTTCTTCGACTACCACCGCCAGCACAAGCTCAGAATCAAAGTGGCGCGCATCTTCAACACCTACGGCCCGCGCATGCACCCGAACGACGGCCGAGTGGTGTCGAACTTCATCGTGCAGGCGCTGAAGGGCGAACCGATCACCATCTTCGGCGAGGGCAAGCAGACACGCTCATTCTGCTACGTCGACGATCTCATCGAAGCGATGGTGCGGATCATGGGCACGCCGGATGAATTCACCGGCCCGGTCAACATCGGCAACCCCGGGGAATTCACCATTCTCCAGCTTGCGCAGAAAGTGATCGAACTGACCGGGTCGAAGTCGCAAATCGTGTTCAAGCCGCTGCCTAGCGACGATCCGATGCAGCGCAAGCCCGATATCGCGCTGGCGAGGTCGGCGCTGGGATGGAAGCCGGGGATTAAGCTCGATCAAGGGCTAGTGAAAACGATAGCCTATTTCAAGGGTTCCGCGCCGCGTGACAACTGAGCTTCTCGCATGTGTGGAATAGCCGGCATCTTCGCCTACGGCGCGTCAGCGTCGCCGGTCGACCAGGAAGAGTTGCTGCGCATTCGCGAGGCGATGATACGGCGCGGCCCGGACGGGGCAGGTCTGTGGATTTCGCCCAACCGGCGCGTCGGCCTCGCGCACCGGCGCCTCGCGATCATCGACCTCAGCGAAGCCGGCGCGCAGCCAATGGCCACGGCGGACGGTCTGTTCCGCATTACATTCAACGGCGAGATCTACAACTATCGCGAGTTGCGAAAGGAATTGGAAGCCAAAGGCTATCGCTTCCGCTCCAACTCCGACACCGAAGTCCTGCTGCATCTATATGCCGACCGCGGCGAGGATATGGTGCACGCCCTGCGCGGCATGTATGCGTTTGCGCTGTGGGACGAACGCAAGCAGGCGATGTTTCTCGCTCGCGACCCGTTCGGAATCAAGCCGCTGTACTACGCAGACGACGGCAAGACCTTTCGATTTGCGTCGCAGGTGAAAGCGTTGCTCAAAGGCGGCGGGATCGCGAGTCAGCCGGAGGCGGCTGGCTATGCCGGCTTTCTGATTTGGGGCAGCGTCCCGGAGCCGTTCACCCTTCACCGGGAAATTCGCGCGCTGCCTGCCGGCGCGCGCATGTGGGTCGACGTGCGCGGTAGGCGCGGCCCGATCGCGTTCTTCAGCGTGGCCGAGGAATTCGCGAAAGCGGAAGCTGCCTCGGCGGAGCGAACCGACCGCGACAATGCGCGGCAGGCGCTGGAAGCCCTCCGAGACAGCATTCGTCATCACCTCATCGCGGACGTCCCCGTCGCGGCTTTTCTTTCCGCGGGGCTCGACTCGGCAACCTTGGTAGCCTTGGCTGCCGCGGAATCGGCCGAGACCCTTCGTACGCTGACCCTTGGCTTCAGGGAATACCAAGGCAGCGAAAACGACGAAACCGGACTGGCGCAAACAGTCGCCGCTCAATTCGGCGTAAGTCATGAGTCTCACTGGGTGACCCGGAAGGACTTTGAGGCTGATCTCGATGCCATCCTCGCCGCGATGGATCAACCCTCGACCGACGGCGTCAATACCTATCTCGTAAGCAAGGCAGCTGCAAAGGCGGGGATGAAGGTGGCGCTCTCCGGGCTCGGCGGCGATGAGCTCCTCGGCGGATATCCCAGCTTCGCCGACGTGCCGCGCATCAGGGGCGCTTCCCGCGCATCCGGCCTGTCGCCATCGAGCGGCAGGGCCATCCGGAAGATGGTGTCTCCAATCCTGAAACGGTTGACTTCGCCGAAATACGCGGGGCTGTTCGAATACGGACAAACCGATGCCGGCGCATACCTCCTCCGACGCGGCCTGTTCATGCCCTGGGAATTGCCGGAGATCATGGATCCGGATTTTGCGGCCCAAGGATGGGAGGACCTTCAGGCGATTTCGAGACTCGACGCAAGTGTCCGCGGGCTCGACGCGGATCGGCAAGTCGTCTCGACACTGGAACTCGACTGGTATATGCGCAACCAGCTCCTGCGCGACAGTGATTGGGCTGGCATGGCGCATTCTTTGGAAATTCGGGTGCCATATGTCGATGTCCCGTTTTTTCGCTCAGTCGCGAAAATCTCAACCAATCACAAGACGCTCGGCAAAGTCGGTCTTGCCCGGGCAGTGAGCCCGTCTCTACCGAAGGCGGTGATCGACCGCGGCAAGACCGGATTCCTGGTGCCCGTTCGCGAGTGGTGTGATAGGACCTCCATCGGCGGAACCAAGGAGCGCGGATTGCGCGGGTGGGCGAAAGTCGTGATTCGCGACAGTCTCGCCGCGCACGGCGCCACGATGCGCCCGGGCGGCGCGAGTGCTTTTTTCGCCGCGTCATGGCTGCCGCCCGCCGGTCCCGCATCTCTGCGGAACGCGCGCCCCGTCGCTGCGCGCGGCAATTCGGCAGCGGTCTATCGTTTGAGCCAAACGCCCGCCCGACGCCTCGTACATCGGGTGCAGGCAGGCGTGATGTGGGCATCATACCGCGCATTGAACGGCGCACTTCGAGGCGCCGCATTCGTGCTCTGGCCGCGACGGCGTCCAGTCGTCGCGGAGCGCGTGTGTGTGTTCCGGATCGGCAACATCGGCGACATCGTTTGCGCCTTGCCGGCCATTCGCGCGGTGCGTCAAGCCTACCCCGGCGCGCGACTCACGCTGCTGACGTCCCCCGGCCGCAAGGGGATGCCCGGCGCCATCGAGGTGCTCGACGGAGTGGAGTGGATTGACGAACTGCGCGTCTACTACAGCGATGACATCGACACAAACTCAAAACGCTCGTCACTTCTCAGGGAAATGCGCGGGCACCGCTTCGACGTGTGGATCGATATTCCGAACAATCTCACCACGATGTCCAGACAGTTTCGCGACATGGCCTTTACCAGAATGGCTGGCGCAAAATGGGCGCGCGGTTGGCGCATCGACGCGCTCGCGCCGGCGGCGCAGGCCCAATCCGAATACCTTCACTTCGCCAACGAAGTGGACCGGACCGTGGCCATAGTCCGTCGAATGGGATTCGACACCGGCGAGATCGATTTCGGGCTGCCCCGCCTGCCGCAAGTCAGGGCACGCATCGACGACCAGATGCGAACAAAGAACCCGGCGCCGGACCGGCTGGTTGCCATCGCGCCGGGGGCAAAGCGGTCGACGAACCTGTGGATTCCGGAAAGATTTGCGCAGGTGGGGCGGGAACTGGCCGGCCGGGATTACACCATCCTTCTGATCGGCGGAAGATCAGAGGCGGACGTTTGCGCAAAAATAGCGGCGCAGATCGGCCCGCGCGCGCATTCGTTCGCGGGCGAACTATCCGTCGCAGAGTCCTGCGAATTGTTGCGCCGATGCAAGCTGGTAGTGTGTCTGGATTCCGGAGTCCAGCATCTGGCCGCAGCGGTCGGAACGCCCTGCGTCTCGCTATTCTCCTTCTGGCAAATGCGCGGGAAATGGCATCCTTATGGACCACATAACGTCGTGCTACAGAAGTGGGTGCCGTGCCACACCTGCCTGCTGGAGAAGTGTTCCAATGACAACCTGTGCATGAAGGCAATCGGCGTCGAAGAAGTCGTCAGGCGTGCGGCAGAACTGCTCGGTCCCGGCCGAACCGGGGGGGCACAAACCACAACGTTCGAACGCACGCTCACCGCGCCGGCGCAATCCACATGAAACTCGTCATTGCGCCTGGCCGCGCAGCCAAGAATTACTGGCGCGACCTCTGGCGTTATCGCGAACTCATGTACATCCTCGCCTGGCGCGACCTGTCCGTGCGCTACAAACAAACCGCCATTGGCGTAGCATGGGCACTCATCCGTCCCGCGCTCACCATGCTGGTGTTTGTCGCGTTCCGCCGGCTTGTCGGCCTCGAACGCGGAAGTGTGCCCGAACCGATCCTGGTCCTTGCAGCAGTCCTGCCCTGGCAATTCTTCTCCACCGCGTTGTCTGAATCCTCGGGAAGCCTGATCGGCAATGCCAACCTGATTTCGAAAATCTATTTCCCGCGGTTGATCATTCCCTTCGCCGCCGTCGTCACCAGTTTGGTGGATTTTCTGATCACTCTGGGCATCCTCGCGTTGCTCATGCTTTGGTACGGTTTTGCTCCCAACTGGCAATTGGTCGCGCTGCCGCTCTTCATCTTGCTCACCTTCAGCCTATCGGCGGGCTTGGGTTTGTTGCTCGCGGCCCTCAATGTTGAATACCGCGATTTCCGCTACGTCGTGCCGTTCATCGTCCAATTCGGGCTATTCATTTCGCCCATCGCCTTCACTACAGCGAACGTGCCCGAGCATTGGCGCACGCTTTACGCGCTCAACCCCTTGGTGGGTATCATCGACGGATTTCGCTGGGCCATCCTCGGCGGCAACATGACGCTCGATCCCCAAGCCGTAGGATTCTCCATGAGCGTCACCATTTTGTTCCTGCTATTGGGCGTGTGGTACTTCCGCCGCATGGAGCGCACGTTCGCGGACGTGATCTGAAAGTGAGCGGCGTCATAATTCGAGTTGAAGGTCTCAGCAAGAAATACCGGATCCGCCATCAGCGGCCAGAGCGCTATACGGCGCTGCGAGATGTGATAGCCGACAGAATCAGATGCATGGTTCGCCCGCGGATACGCACTCCAGACGAGCACAACGATATCGAGGATTTTTGGGCTCTGAAGGACGTGTCATTTGAAGTTAGTCGCGGTGAAGTGCTAGGCATCGTCGGTCGTAACGGCGCCGGGAAATCCACTCTGCTGAAAATTTTAAGTCGTATTACGGAACCCACCAACGGACGGGTCGAACTTCATGGTCGGGTCGCCAGTCTGCTCGAAGTTGGCACAGGCTTTCATCCTGAGCTAACTGGGAGAGAAAATATCTACCTCAATGGCGCGATCCTCGGGATGACGCGAATGGAGGTGCAGCGAAAATTTGACGAGATTGTTTCTTTCGCTGAAGTCGAAAGATTTCTTGATACGCCCGTGAAGCGCTATTCCTCAGGAATGTATGTGCGCCTCGCTTTCGGCATCGCTGCGCATTTGGAGCCAGAGATTCTAATCGTGGACGAAGTCCTAGCAGTCGGCGATATCGCTTTCCAGAAGAAATGTCTAGAAAAGCTGGACAGTACTGGCAAGGAGGGGTGCACGGTAATATTCGTTACCCACAACCTCGACGCTGCGGCGAAGCTGTGCGATACCGGAATTCTGCTAAAGCAAGGCATGTTGGCACGGAGGGATTTGATCGACGCTGTCCTTGATACGTACAAAGCTGACAGCATGAACGGCTCAGACTCGCTCCTCGCGGGGGTCAATAGGTCCGGACGTGGAGGAGCTAGAATCGAGCGGGTATGGACTAGAAATGCGCAAGGCGTAGACGCCAGGAAGATTAAGAAGATGGGCGCAGTATCGATAGTCGTCGCGGCGATCGTCGACTCAGAGTTCCAGAACGGAAGGGAGTTGTCGGTCGGCATAGGAATCGACACGGACGGCGGCTCTAGACTGGTTACCTTTGTGTCCACCTGGCAGGGCGGGACAATCACGACGCGTGGAAAGACGCTTACGGTCCAATGTGATATTCCGCTCCTTCCGCTTCTCCCTGGGACCTATCGCATTTCCGCATCGATACTGCATCAGACGGATACGCTTGATCTAGTAGAGCACTGCGCATCGTTCGAAGTTACTGATACAAGCAATAGATATCATGCCAACCGAACGATCGAACAAGGGTATGTCGACCTGCCGTTTCGCTTCGAGGTTGTGGAGCGCTAGATCCAATGTTATTTGGGCGGGACATGCGAACCCCCGCAATCTAGTTCAAGTACTCCTGTTGTATGCGAGCTTAGGCGCTATGTCGCACCGACACGATTGTAATGGAGGATGTGCATTGAATTCCGAAGCCAGCCTATATCTCGAGTTAATGAAGAAATGCCTGACCAACACAATCTATGGCGACTCCGAATTGACTCCAGTATCGCCTTCGAGCTATCGACGGCGTATGGTCACGCGGATCCTCGGCCATTCCGGAATAACATTGGCTAGACGGATTCTGTACTCGCATGAGAAAAGGGAACAGGGGTTGGACTGGCCGCCCTATGCGCACACAATGATTGGATTGAAGCGCCTCGATAACATTCAATATTGTGTGGAACAGCTGCTAAAGGACAAAGTCCCCGGCGACCTCATCGAGGCAGGGGTTTGGCGAGGAGGCGCTACAATCTTCATGCGCGCAATACTTAAGGCATATGGTGTCCAGGATAGGATTGTATGGGTCGCGGATTCATTCGAAGGCCTTCCCATCCCGAATCCGACGAAGTATCCAGAGGATAGAGGTGATCTTCACTATACCGAAGCACGACTCGCTGTTTCCGTCGAGACGGTGAAGGGCAATTTCGCGAGATACGATTTGTTGGACAACCAGGTCCGATTTCTAAAGGGATGGTTCAGCGATACGTTGCCACACGCCGATATAGAGCAACTCGCGCTCATCCGTCTAGACGGGGACATGTATGAATCGACTATGGACGCAATCAACAGCCTGTACCCAAAATTAGGAATAGGCGGCTACGTGATTGTCGACGACTGGGGCGCCGTGGTGGCCTGTCGGCGAGCCATCGAAGACTATCGTCTCAAGTATCGCATAACCGAAGCAATTCGCTCGATCGATGGTACGGGCGTCTATTGGAAGAGAGAGTCTTAAAGGCGGCACGCCACGCCCATGGAGAAACACGTCTAATCATGTCGCAACAATATTTCGCGCATTCGCGAAGCGAAATGCTCAAATACGTCCCAGAAGAAGTAGAGGTCGCACTTGACGTTGGCTGCGGAGAGGGCAATTTCGGCGCGCTGCTTAGAGGAACCAGGAACTGCACCGTTTGGGGTGTAGAACCCAATATTGAAGCGGCGGAGATTGCGCGCCCGAAACTTGACGTGCTGATCAATGCCCGTTTCGATCAAACCATTGCACTAGGAGATCAGAGATTCGATTGCATTGTCTTCAATGACGTACTCGAGCATTTGGTGGACCCGTGGGCTGCCCTAGCACTCGCGAAGAAGCATCTGACACCTCGGGGTGTTGTGGTTTCCTCTATCCCCAATATTCGCTTTTTCTGGTGTTTCCTCGAAATCATGCTTGCCAAGGATTGGAAATACCGAGACGCGGGAATTATGGACAAGACGCATCTCAGATTTTTCACTATGAAAAGTATCGTCAGACTATTTGAAGAAACCAATTTTTGCGTGAAGAAGATAGAAGGTATCCACCCAACAACACATAAATATTTCGTGTTGTTGAATTTCTTCCTATTCAATCGCATTTCGGATATGAAATACGAGCAGTTTGCGGTAGTCGCCAAATCCGCCAGGGATTAGGAGGGATCTCATGGATTTGCCGCGCTCGTCCGCTGAGAAAGCTATTGCAAGGCAAATCGCCTCCATTAACCCAGACAAGATCGCCGCAGGCCCGGCTGTGCGTGATGTTGACGTCATAATCTTAAGTTACGGCAAGGATGATGCATCACGCCAGATGACTCTGGATGCCATTGATTCATTGATCGCGTCGGAACCTGACCGATCGATTGGATTTCACGTCCTAATTGTCGAATCGAACAAAGCGCTGTACCCGTTCCAGTATCCCAATGCAAAAACCATTTACCCCTCTTCGTCCTTCGGCTACCACCGCTTTATGAACATCGGAATCAGACAGACAAGCAGTCGCTATGTCTGCATGTGCAATAACGATCTTGTGTTCCATCCATTCTGGGCGACAGCCATATTGAGGGAAATGGAGCAGGATCCCACACTGATGAGTGCGAGCCCGCGTTGCACCGTCTTTCATGGGCAACGGGGAATCGACCTAAGCAAGAAGGTCCAAGTCGGATACGAGAATGGGGTACATGTGACGGGCTGGTGCATTCTCGCAAGGAGAGCCCTTTTCGCAATCATCGGACCTTTGGACGAACATTTCGAGTTTTGGTATTGCGATGACGACTATCGCAACACGCTGAAGAAGCACGGCATCAAACATGCGTTGATCACGGGCGCTGTGGTGGATCATTTGGGCAGCAGGACGATAGATCACCCGACCGCTGCCGCCAAGCAACGCTGGCGACTTACGACTTGGCAGCGGTTGTACTACGAATTCAAATGGGAACATGGTAACTGGGCTATATATGCCTTGAAGGCGATCAAATACGAAGCAAAGAGATGGCTAGGAAGATGACTGACAGAGATAGACGAATTGAACCCCCATTGCCGTGAAGACAATCAGAATCCAGTTTGCGAATGGACTGACCTTCAAGGAAGGCGTGCAAGCGATTTTGGCCGGCTTGACGTCGGACTTCATATTTGAGGAAAGTTCTTCACCGGACTTCATTGTTTTCGGGCCATATGGCGTCGACGTACCGACACGAAAGAAGGGGGTCGTCACCATTGGCTATTTCTGCGAAAACGTGCGCCCCGACATGTCGATATGCGACTGGGCGTTCGGGGTACCGTATGAGAATGAAATCAATCACCCGCGCTACAAGCGCATTGAGTGGCACGGATTTTGTCCAAGTGCGCTTGTCAAGAAACAGCGAAGTATTGAGGTTCTATTGGCCGGAGAGAAGCGATTCTGCAACTTCCTTTACGCCAATCCGGTTCCATACAGAGAGCGCTTCTTTCGGGAACTCAGCAAATACAAGCCGGTTGACGCGCCGGGCAGATCTATGAACAACATGGCCTCGATTGATTGTCTCAATGATGCAGACAAGTGGGCAACAAAACGGAGACTTCTTTCGAGTTACAAATTTACAATAGCGTTCGAAAACTATTCTTACCCGGGATACCACACGGAAAAAATTCTCGACCCCATGGTTGCCGGTAGCCTGCCGATATATTTTGGCAATCCACGAATAGCGCAGCATTTCAACTCGCGAAGTTTCATAAATGGCCACGAATACGTCAAGGGAATCCTCCAGCCAGCGGTTGGCATTCTCGAAAGTAACTGTCAGTTGAAGTTGATGTCGGTTACGGAAAGGAAAAACGCTTTCGCGCGAGGCCAAAAAAAGCTGAGTTATGTTGGGCAGCGTCTCAAGATGCGCCTGAAGTGCTGGAGTTTCTCCGATTTGATCGAGGAGATCGTGCGGATCGACCGTGATGACAGTTTGTATGCATCGTATTTAATGGAACCCTGGTTCTACGAAAATAGAGCTCCCTCGAAAAGCGCTACGATTGATCAATGGAAACGAATATTTTCTAGCCCGGCGCCATCCTGGGATGAACCGAAGAATTGACTGCACGGGATCCGGCCCGAATGACTTCATTCTCGTCGGTCCGATTTACTATCGTTTACAAGAGAAGTTATGTCGCCGCTGGTATCTGTCATTATCCCCTGTAAGAATGCAGCGCCATGGCTCGCAGGCGCAATTCAATCGTGTCTGGATCAAACGTGGAATACGATTGAAGTAATAGTTGTAGACAATGGATCGACTGACGAAAGTGTTGCAATTGCACAGTCGATAGTGGATCCAAGGATAGTTGCCCTTCACTGTGAGAAGAAGGGGGCAAGCGCAGCCAGAAACGTTGGGTTGACCGTCGCGCACGGCAATTTTATCCAATTTCTTGACGCCGACGATCTGCTCCACCCAAACAAGATCCGGGCGCAGCTCGATCGGCTCGCGCTGTCTCCGGCGGGAACGATCGCCAGTGGTGCCTGGGCGTCCTTCCAGAACGACCCCGCCGGGGCTGTGTTCACTCCGGAACCGGTTTGGCGAGATTTTGCACCGGGGGAGTTTATGATCTGCTCTTGGCTCGGCGGCGGCATGATACCCGTGTTTGCGTGGCTTACGCCTCGTTCCGTGATTGATAAGGCAGGTCGATGGAATGAGGAGTTGAGCTTAGACGACGACGGCGAATTCTTTGCACGCGTCAATCTGGCCTCCACCGGAGTTGTTTTCTGCAGTGAAGCTCGCGGCTTCTATCGCAAATCCGGACAGTCGGGCCTGAGCAACAGAGGGGACCCGGACGCACTGGCTTCCGGTTTTCGGGCGACGCAGCTTTCGTCCCAGGCGCTGCTCGCAGCATGCGATTCACCTGAAGCCACCAAGGCGTGCGCCCAGAATCTTCAGCGTTTCATCTACTATGCCTATCCTGCCGTGCCGCACTTGGTGCGAATTGCAGAGCGACGGGTGCAAGAGTTGGGCGGAGCAGGGTTGAAGCCTGGCGGAGGTTGGACCTTTCAGGCACTTTCTGCGTGCTTCGGCTGGAAGCTCGCGAAACGATGCCAATTGGCCTGGAGGCGGGTATTGGCATCGTTCCCAGGCACATCAACCAAGTAGCGGACTACGAATAGGGAGCCCCTCTGGACCCTGTTTGGCTCATGAGGAATATCTACAACTCTTGGCGCTATCGTGCGGGCGTTACGGATTTCCTTTGGCGACTACGATTCACTTACTCCGGAAAACTGCCCACAGGTATGCAGAAACCGGAATACATGATCGGATTTCGTTATCGCCCGCCGGTTGGGGGCATTCGAATTATTCTCAGAGACAATGCGGGCTCTGATGGATTCATTCACGGCGAAGTGTTTGAGCACGAGTACTATCGTCTGCCGATGGCTTCTCCGCCTGGGACCGTACTTGATCTCGGCGCGAACACCGGCCTGACCGCTATATATTTCGGCCGATCCTATCCAGACGCGAAGCTCGCGTGCGTTGAACCAATTCCAGGCAATCTGCAAATGATTGCCCGCAATCTGGAACTGAACGCGATCGAAGCCACAATTATTCCCGCAGCTGTGGATGTGACAGATGGTCGCCTGAAAATGGAACTGCTATCCAAAGATTGCGAGCACAGGGTGGCCGACCTGAGCAAGGGTGCGCTCGGCCAAACGATTGAGGTCGCTGCGCTGAGCATTCCATCCATATTGCGGCGCCTGGGTTGGCAGCGAATTGGCCTACTCAAAGTCGATATCGAGGGACACGAGAAGGTTCTCTTCGCGGCGAACTGCGAATGGCTGAATCGGGTGGACACCATGTGCATTGAATGTCACGAAGGCTTCGGCGAGACCGAGCTTCGGCGCCTGGCGGAGCAATTCGGCTTCCGCCCGCCAAGGCGATTGCGCGGCATCTGGATGATGAGCCGTGACACCAACGCTTAGCAGCACTCTTCCATTGAAGGCATCTTCGTATGCTGGATCACGCCTTGCCCACTTGCATGATCCCCGTTATGAATTTGCACTGCAATGTGTTCGGCGCGTTCGCTTGTAGCTGCCCTTGATCGTGGTTTTCGATGCCGGCACCAGAAGCAGTTTGATGAAGGAAACAATTGACCTCGCCGAAAGCGCATGACACGGGTTCGACCTGGCCACATCGCCTTCTAAGGTTTCGGCACGGGATCTTGCGACTTCCTGCCCGCTGTTAGCGCCTAAGGCAAGCACGGTTCTGCTGCTCGTATCGTTAAAACCCTGGTCAATCCATGCCTCACAGACCGTTCTTGTCGCGCTACTCGATTCGCTTGGCCCACGCGCTCGCATCGATGCTGCTAGAAACTTTGGATCATTCGGCATGCGGCAGAAGCTACGGGTTGGTGGCGTGCATAGCAGGCTATAGATCGAACTAGTGCTGAACCTATTCTACGAAGAGCCCGAAGGCGACCGTTGGCTCCCTTTTGACCGTTACCCCCGGCGGGCGATCCGTCGGATCATACGCGGAACGCCGCGGCCGGGAGGGCAAAAAAGGGTCTTCCTCAATCTATGTGCCGGGTTGGACCGAATCGGAAGCAAGTATAGAGTGAACGACTACGTATACGCCAGAAAGCATCCGCATGAATTGGCCTGCATTGTCGGCAAGCCCTTTGTTCTGGATAAAATCAGTTGGAAGAACCCCATTCTTTTCGGCGCCGCCGTGTATTCGCACCCCATGGACGATCCGCTTCTCCTCGAAAGGCTACCGATAAAGAAGATCCTCGTTCCCGGCCCGTGGATGAAGGCCATGTGCTACCCGTACTGGGGCCCCGCGGTAGAAGCCTGGCCGGTGGGCATCGATACGGGATTGTGGCAGCCGTCGGCGCCCGACCGCAAGACGATTGATGTGCTTCTGTACGACAAAGTCCGCTGGAAGCATGGAGACTATAAGTCCTCGCTTATTGAGCCGATTCGCGCCCTACTACGGAGCAAGAACCGTTCATTCGCAGAAATGCGCTACGGTTACTATCGCGAGCAGGATTTTCTCGCGGAACTCTCGCGCTGCCGAACGATGGTCTTTCTGTGCGAGCACGAAACCCAGGGGATCGCGTATCAGCAAGCCTTGTCCTGTAATGTACCGATTCTGGCGTGGGATCGAGGTGGTCCCTGGCAGGACCCCGCCTACTTTCCGGGCAAGGTCGTTTTCGAGCCCGTAACCTCCGTTCCATATTGGGACAAACGTTGCGGCAGGCGTTTTGCGGAAATCTCCGATTTCGCAATTCAATGGGACGAGTTTTGGGAAGGTGCACGGGCGGACAGCTACAGGCCGCGTGACTACATTCTTGAGAACCTTACGCTGGAAAGGTGCGCGCAGACCTATGTCGAAATTGCACATCGGATTCAAGAGGCGCCGAATGATTGATGATCTCGATCTTTCAAGTATGAGCGCTTGCCGATGAGCATCCTGCGGCTCGCAGCGCAACGTGTCCGCCACGCTCCTGGACTCAGACACGCCGAATGGCTTTGGCGAGTTGTTCGAAAACCCTATCATTGGCTCCTGAACCGTGGTGGTCGAGGGGTCAAGGTCATGGTAGGCGGCAAATCCGAGGTACGGATGCCGGCGGAGTTTGCTGGCGGCGACTGGGAGCAGTTCGAGCCGGAAACGATCACGATGTTCTCTCGATGGGTGCAATGCCACTCCGGCGGAATCGTACTTGATGTGGGTAGTTCAATCGGCATATTCAGCGCAGTTGCGCTGTTTGGGGACACAGAGGTCGAGGTTGTCGCGTTCGATTCGGATCTTGCCAGCCTTGCTGCCGCTCGGCGCATGTGCCAGCACGCGAAGGGGCGGCGGTTGCGGCTCGTGCAAGGTTTCATCGGCCAAAAGGCGACGCAGGTGACGTCCCTCGCGGCTGCCGTTGCATCCACGGAAGCATTCCTGATGCAATCCGGTGCGCGAGGAGACGTCGGATCGACTCGCTTTATCTGCCTTACGCATCCCGAAGCCGGCTCAATCCCTTGTCGTCGTCTTGACGATCTCTTTCCGGACGAGATGACCCAAGGACGAGCGATGCTTATCAAGTGCGACGTCGAAGGGGCAGAACAACTTGTCCTTTCCGGCGCGGAGGGATTGCTCCGGCGCGCCCACCCCGATTTGCTGCTGAGCGTCCATCCGCCGGCACTCCCCGACTATGGTCATTCCAAGGAAGGGGTACTCGCATTCCTGGAAAACCTCGGCTATGACATCCGCTGTATTGCCGTGGATCACGAGGAGCATTGGTGGTGTGAGTCGAACGCGGTGCAATGGAACTGAATTGCCAATCCGATGCAGTCTATTGTCATACTAACCGGTAACCATCTATGTCACAATCCACGCGTACTCAAGGAAGCGGCCACTCTTGCGCGCGCGGGATTTGATGTAGAGGTACTAGGAGCATGGGTCGACGCGTCACTCAAGGCGCGTGACCAGAAGATGATGCATGGACTTACGTTCAGGTTCGTCCCGGTCTTTGACGTTGCAAAGTCGAATCCCGTGGCGAAGCTACAGAGGCTCTTCCTTCGACTTCGAAACAAGCTCGGTCAATGGGCATTCGCGATCAGTGCCTCGCCAAACCGCGCGCAATTTGGCTACGCATTTAGAGCACTGACACATGTCGCGCATCGAAGAAAGGCGGTATTGTTTATCGCGCACTCGGAAGTTGCTCTGTTAGTCGCGCGGGATTTACTTGGAGCCGGTCGGCGGGTCGGTGTAGATATGGAAGACTGGTTTTCGGAGGATCTCTTGCCGGAGGCCAGAAAGCGCAGACCGATTCCGTTAATGCGTGACCTGGAACAGCAACTTCTCCAGCAGGGAGCGTACGCCACCTGCCCATCGCGTGCAATGAGCGAGGCATTGGCGAATACCTACAAGTGCTCACCGCCAACCGTAATCTACAATTCTTTCCAGTGGGCCGATCGAGATTCGCTCGATCACGTTCTAAAGGACCGGAAGGACCCGCGACTCCCATCCATTCATTGGTATTCCCAGACCATCGGACATGGTCGAGGACTGGAAGATCTGCTCGCTGCGTTGCCACACCTTGAGCACGAAGCCGAGGTTCATCTGCGGGGCCAACCGATAGCGGGTTTCGACGCATGGTTGTCCGCCAGGGTTCCGGAACCCTGGCGCCACCGAGTATTCGTTCATAGCGTTGTAACCAATGAAGAGCTGCTGTCTCGCATATCAGAGCACGACATTGGCTTCGCCGGAGATATGAAATATTGCAAGAACAAAGACCTGACGGTGAGTAACAAAATTCTTCATTACTTGTTGGCAGGGCTAGCGGTGGTTGCGAGCGACACCGCCGGGCAGCGGGAGATTGCCGACCAGGCGCCCGGGGCGGTGCTTGTATATCCTTCCGGCGATGCTTACGCATTGGCGGCGCGGCTAAATGCGCTTCTCGAGTCGCCGGAACAATTGAAACGTGCAAAGGTTGCTGCTCTGTGGGCGGGGGAACAGACTTTCTGCTGGGAGCGTCAGGAACAATCACTGCTTGAAGGGATCGCGCGCGCCGTCGGCGCGCCGACTAGATGACATCGGGACGATATGACCAAGACGGTTGAAATTCTCGCCTGGATCGGTAGTCGAATCGGCAAACCACCGGGCTGGGAGCGGATAGTGATGCTGTTCGCTTCGCCGGAAAAATGTCGAGCCATGCGCGACATCTGCGTCGCGCGTGATGGCGTCGCTTTCATTGCGCAGCCCGCGATTCCGCTAGGTTGGCGCGTCGCGTTTTTCGGCAGCTACGAGCCCGAGTCGCGGGAGATCTTTCGCACGGTCCTGCCGGTCGGCGGCGTCGCGGTAGATGTTGGCGCAAACGTCGGTTGGCACACGCTCCTCATGGCCCGTCTAGTAGGCGAGAGCGGGCGAGTCCTGGCGGCAGAGGCAAATCCATCCGTACGGAAGCGTCTCGAAGCCAATTTGGAGCTCAATCGCTTTCGGCAGGTCGAGGTAATTCCTTATGCCATCACGAACGCCGAAGGAACGGTCGCATTTCATGGCCCCGACGCTGACGATTCGGATTCTGGAAACGGCTATCTCGTTGAGGATGCTACCACCGGGCGAGACGGAACTATTCGCGTTGAAGCGCGGCGTCTCGATGACATTGTTCCCGCGGCTCGGATCGAGCGGCTGGATCTGTTAAAGATCGACGTGGAGGGCTTCGAGTGGCCAGTGCTTCAGGGCGCGGAACAGACCATCGAGAAATACCGGCCGCACATTGTGTTCGAGTACGACGCGGACTATGCCTCGCGCGGCGGGGGAACTCCCGAGTTACTCGAGGAATATTTTCGGAGGCACCGATACAGGCTGTTTGCCATCGGGCGCAACTGGGCGGAGGCAGTGGATCCAGACAACTGGCCTCAATGCGCGGACATTTGGGCGGTTCCAGCGAATTGAAGCACGTTTCTGTTGAACTTTCAGCGTGAACTGTCCGCTTTGCCTTTCCGCCAGCGCAGAAGAGTTTGCCCGCTGGCCCGATTTCACGGTACAACAGTGCCGCGACTGCGGTTTCCACTTCGTGGACACCTCAGCCCCGGAATATCCGCGAAATGCCCAGTACGCATACGACGAGGCCGAAATCGGGCCCATCCTGCCCGGATTGCCTCATGTCCGGCGCCGGGTCCGCGACATACTTCGCTTTAGACAGGGGCCCGGCCGCGCGCTCGACATCGGCTGCGGCAAAGGCGAGGTTTCGCTCGCGCTGCATGACAAGGGTTTCGAATGCACCGGCATCGACATGAAGGCGGGCATCATCTCCCATCTCCAGGCGCGCTTCCCGCAAGTCGCTTGGCGCTGCTCATCAACCGCGGACTTGGCCGCGATGTCCAAGCGCTACGACGTTCTTACCATGTACCATGTCCTCGAGCATATTTCCGATCCGAGAGCAGCACTACGGACTGTGAAATCCCTGGCGAACCCTGAGGCGCTGATTGTCATCGAAGTGCCCAATGTAGGCGGCTGGGAGGCCCGCTGGGAGGGCCGCCGCTGGCACTATTACAAGGTCGATCATGTGAACCATTTCCGCGCGTCGGATCTGCGCAAACTGGCTGCGGATCTTGATCTGACGCTCCTCGGTGTGCGCGGCTATCAGCATTTCTCCTATCCGCAGGACGTCTTGTGGAAGGACGTGATCAAAGGCGCGATGGGTTGGCTGGGATTCCAGGACGTGATCTCCGTGTTTCTGCGGTTCGGCTAAGACACCAATCGCATGGATAGGGATATTCGAGATCACCTGCACTTAGGTTGCGGGCTCACTGCACCGGCAGGCTGGCTGAATGTCGACGGATCCTATCAAGTCGTGCTGGCGAAGCATCCGTGGTTGAAGCGCCTCATGCTGGCTATGGGTCTTATTTCGCGCGAGCAGGCGGATATTCCCTGGACTGCGGGCGTGATGCGGCTGAATCTGACCCGCCCCCTGCCTTTTCCGGAAGGTCAGTTTGTCGCCGTATATTCCTCGCATCTGATCGAGCATCTGTATTACGACCAGGCACTGGCTCTGCTAAAAGAGTGTCATCGCGTAATGCGGCCAGGCGCTGTCTGTCGCGCCGTGGTTCCCGATCTGCAAGCGCTGGTCGGGCGCTACTGGCAAGCCAAGGCAGCAGCAGACCCCAACGCCGGAACGCGGATGATGGAGGAACTGATGGTCCATGAAAAAGGTCCTCACAAGGGACTCGCGGGTGCCTATTATCGAATAACGGCATATCACCAACACAAATGGATGTACGATGCCGCCTCCCTGGAGCAACTTTTCACTGTTGCCGGGTTTAGCGGAGCACGACAAGCAGGCTATCTGGACAGCCGCATCGCGACAATTGCCGAAGTGGAAAGCGCGAAACGGATTCTCGATGGCCAGGGGATCGCAGTGGAAGGCATCAAAGAGTGATTGCGCGGGCCACATCAAGCTCGCATCGTTTGTCATGTCTCGCGCCCGGAATCATGAGAGCACGCAGTTTTTGATCGGTTTTCGCATCTTCTCTCGCGCACCCCGGGGATTGCACCAGCAGCCAACATGAGCATCCAGTTTCTCGCGCGCCTTCTGCCCGCCCCTTTTATCAGGCAAGCACAAGCCGCGCTGTTTTCAATCCTGAGGCTCAGGTGGACACTCACCACCGGAATCAGCCTTGAAGTCCTCAGCCGCACTGAGTGGACACTCTATAACGACATCTTTGTCGACGGCGAGTATGACGCGGCTATTCGCGCCGTGATTCAACTCCTATCCGGCTGCCATAATGTTCTCGTGGTCGACCTTGGCGCAAACGTCGGGTTTTTCGGTCTTCGCATTTTCCATATGCTCTCTTCGGCAGGTATCTCGACCGATAGGCTTCGGGTGTTTGCTATCGAGCCGTCCCCAGACAATTTGGGGGAATTGCGGCGCAGAATACAGCAACAAGGTAAGTGGGCAAACTGCGTGACGATCGTACCAGGACTGGTAGGCGAAAAGAAATACGGCACTGCGGCGTTTTTCGAGAGCCACAACCATGGCGTCAGCACGTTGCTTGGCAGCTTTAAGTATCCCGGTGCACGGAAAATTGCGGCGAAGTTTGTCGACTTAGACCGAGCTCTGCCGCAAGGCGAGCCAGTACATCTGCTCAAGTGTGATATTGAAGGCGCAGAATTGGAATTCGTTCGCAACTACGGGCTCCTCCTGCACCGCGTCGAGATCGCGATCTTCGAAGTGCATCACGCAGTTTGCGACATCGAGCATCTCAAGCACGAACTCGCGGCGGCCGGATTGTCACGCGAACGCATTGTCACCGATCGCGGAAATACGTCGGTTCGCTTGTACACACGAGAATGACTAAGGCGCCGAGGGATTGAGCCAAGTGCCAAGCGCGGGGACTGCCCCGGGACGATGCGCATACTGATTCTTTCGACCGATGGAATACCGGTTCCTCCCGAGCACTATGGCGGTATAGAGCGGGTTGTGGCCGAAGTCGGACTTGAACTGGTCCGGCGCGGGCATCACGTAGCGATGCTTGCGATGGCGGGTTCCCACCTGCAGGGAGTGCAGTGCAACTCATGGGAGCAGTCGCCTCTGATTCCGAATGCCCTCGGCCACGGCGTTCAGGCTCTTCTTACGGCGCGGCGGCATCGGGCGGACTTGATCCACAGCTTTGGGCAAACGAAATGGCTGCTGCCCTGGTGCCTTGCAGGTGGCCAAGCGTTGATCTCCTTCGGCGCGCTGCCACAAAAACGCGCTCGGCACATGGTTCGACTGTTTCCGGACCAACTCCTGCTCGCCGGTTGTAGCGACTACCTCAGCAGCGCCGGCGCAGTCTTGGTCGCGGGCCATTGGCGCACTGCCTACAATTGCGTCGACTTGCAGCGCTATTCGTTTCAAAGATCGGTTGCGCCGGATGCGCCTCTGGTCTTCCTTAGCCGAATCGACGCAAACAAAGGCGTTCATATCGCCATCGACATCGCGCAACGAACTGGTCGCCGCCTGATCATCGCCGGCAATCACACGGATGCCGGGGATTCCGGGCGCTACTGGCGCGAAGTCGTCAAGCCGCGATTGAACGATCCGCGTATCGAATACGTCGGTCCGGTCAACGATGCGCAGAAAAGCCGCTTGCTCGGACAGGCAGCCGCCCTGGTGGTGCCCATACAATGGGACGAGCCGTTCGGAGTCGTCTTCATCGAAGCGATGGCATGCGGAACCCCGGTCATTTCGTGTGCGCGCGGCGCGCTGCCGGAAATAGTACGTGACGGAGTCGAAGGGTTCCTGGGGAATGGCGCGGATGATTTGGCGGGCGCAATTGCGCGTTTGGGGGAGATAGATCGCCAGGCGTGCAGGCGGCGGGTGGAAGAATGTTTTTCTGTCGAGCGGATTGTCGACACCTACGAACAGCTGTACCGGGAACTGCTGGACCCGCGCCGGGCACGCGTTCAATAGGAATTCCGACTGCGCCATGCCCCGAGTCCTGATTGTCACAAGCATGTTCTTGCCTTATCTCGCGGCAGATACGCATCGGGCCCGTCTGCTCGCCGCAGAACTGCCGGCACAGGGCTGGGACGTCGAACTTCTCGTGCCCGGAGACGCGTTCCAAATTTCCGCGCATTACGAGTCGAACGCGGCACTGCTTGCATTGGATGCCCCGGTTCATCGGGCCAAACCCGAGTGGAGCGCAATCTTTGCATTATTCAATTCGCGATCGCTCGGCTGGCGCGGATATCACCCATTGCGCCGCTTGGGCGATTCGCTGCTGTCAGGGGGGCGATTCGACCTGGTCTATTTTTCGTGTTCGCAGCCCATCTTCTTCCATCTGGGGGTCGGCTGGCGACGGCGATTCGGCACCCCGTTCGTCCTTGATTTTCACGATCCCTGGTATTCAGAAGTCCTGCCAGAGGCGAAGCACCTTGCGCACTGGAAGCGGACGGCCGCCAATCGGCTGGCTGCCTACTTGGAAAAAGCTACCCTTGCGCGCTCAGCCGGTATGGTTGCGGTGTCGCGGAATTATCTGGAAGCGCTGAACGTGCGCTATCGGGGGTACGACTGGGCCGCTTTGCGCCCGGCGCACCAGGCGGTCATCCCGTTCGCCGCCAGCGACCAGGATTTCGTTGCAGCGGGCAAGCTCGTCGTATCTGAGGCAGGCGCCAGGACGCCGGAAACCCGTACGATCGTCTACACGGGTGCGGGCGGCAGCATAATGGAGGCGTCGTTTCGCAACATATGCCGTTGCCTGGCCGAGCTACGCAGGCGCTATCCTTCGCTGCTCTCCGGCATTCGAATCCAACTGTTCGGTACGGAGCCCCTGGCAGTCGGTGCAGCGCCGACCCTCACTCGCGTTATCGCCGAGGAAGGTCTTACCAGTCTGATTTTCGAATATCCCGCGCGCCTGAGCTATCTGGAGGCGCTGCGCCGCGTCATGGACGCGGACGGTTTGCTTGTGCTCGGCGTCGATGACCAGGCTTACAGTCCGTCGAAACTTTTCCTCTACGGATTGAGCGGCAAGCCGATTTTGGCGTGCATGCATGCAAGCTCTGTGGTGGATGAGTACTTCAATCGTGCTCCCGATTTGGGTCACCTCATTCACTTTGGCGGGGGCCATGCCGGTGCGGTCCCCGGCGACCTGTCGTCGATGCTGGCGTTTCTTCAGGAAGTAGCGAACCGGAAAATTTCCGATCGCCGCGCGATACTTGAAGAATGGCTCGCGCCGGCGATGGCGCACCGGCACGCAGAATTTTTCGATAGATGCCTGAAGAATTCACAATGACCGTCCCTGGCGTCCACCCGCGAGCAATCGGACCTTGACCGGCGCATGAGCATACTGTTCGGCCACCCAAGCGGCGGTCCGTTTTCCCACCAGGCGGCACTGGCGCATCTTGAGGCCGGGCGTCTGGAGGCGTTTTGCGTTCCCTGGATGCCGTCGACATCGACCTTGCGCTTATTGGAAAGCGTCGCGCCATTGCGACCCATGGCGCAGCGACTGGGGCGACGCCACTTCGCCGGGCTTTCCGCCGCACCGAAAGTACAGGGGCGGATAGGGGAGATGCGCCGGCTGCTGATGCGGGCCTTGGGGTGGGGCGACGAGCGTCTTTCGTACGAGGCCAACGATTGGCTCATGCGGACGATGCACAGGGAATGCGCACGCCAGGCAGTCACCGCTGTCCACTCCTACGAAGATTGCTCGCTTTGGCAATTCGAGGAAGCAAAGCTGCTCGGCAAGGCCTGCCTTTACGACTTGCCGATCGGCTACTACCCAGCATGGGAACACACCCAGCAAGAATTGGCGCGCAAGTACGCCGATTGGCTGCCGGCAGGTGGTCTGCCCTCCAACCGCTACGTGCGACCGCAGCAGAAACGCAGAGAAATGGCGCTTGCCGATCTGGTGCTCGTGCCGTGCAGTTTCGTCGAGCAGACGATACGCACTTTCTACCCGCACAAGAACGTTGCGCGCGCCGCCTACGGGGTCGATGTGGATTTCTGGCGACCGCCGGCGGAAGTAATCAAGGCAGACCGGCTGCGGTTCGTCTACGCGGGCCAGCTTTCGCTGCGAAAAGGCATACCGCTGCTCCTGCAGGCCTGGGAGGCGGCGGATTTGCGTGACGCCGAGTTGGAACTTGTCGGCATGTGGCAATTGGCCGCAGACAAGCGCGCCGCACTGCCTCGCGGGGTGAATTGGCGGCCGCCTTGTTCGCGCGAAGTGCTACGCGAGCGCTTTCGCGCGGCCGACGTCTTCGTGTTTCCCTCATACTTCGAGGGCTTCGGACTGGTGCTGCTGGAGGCGATGGCCTGTGGCCTGCCTGCAATCGCGTCAGAGGCCACCGCGGCCCCCGACATCATGACGGCGACGTGCGGCCAGGTGCTGCCGACGGGGAACCTTGACGCATTGGTCGAAAGCCTGAGGTGGTTCAAGCAGCACTGGGAGGACCTGCCCGAATTGCGCCGTGCCGCCCGCGCACAAGCCGAGCGCTGTACCTGGGAAAGCTATCGGCATTCCGTCACCGACGCCGTAGCGCCTTTCGTCTAACCTGCATCGATTCCAGAAATCGTGGCGCAAACAATTCCCCGGCTTGCAATCGTCGTTTCTCACCCGATTCAATATTATGCGCCCCTGTACCGTCGGCTCGCGCGACGCAACGACCTTGAGATCAAGGTATTCTTTACCTGGCACGAAGGTTCGACGCCGGAAGCCGACCACGGGTTCAAGCAAGCGGTAGCGTGGGACATTCCGCTGACCGAACGCTATGAATTCGAACGCGTTCCCAACATCTCCTCCAATCCCGGCACCCATCACTTCTTCGGACTGAGAAACCCGTCCCTAGTCGATCGAGTCTTGTCCTGGCGCCCTGATGCGGTGCACATCACAGGGTGGGCTTGGCTCTCACATCTGATCGCATTGCGCGCCTTTCGCCGGAGGGCCATACCGACCCTTTTCCGCGGCGACTCGCATTTGCTTGATTCTTCCCGCGTCGGTCCCCGGTGGTGGGCGAAGCGGGCCGTGCTGCGGCGAGTGTATTCCTGGCCCACGAAGTTCCTTTATGTGGGAACGGCAAACCGGGCCTATTACGAAGCCTTCGGCGTCGAATCGGACCACTTGTGTTTCTGCCCACACTCGGTCGATGTCGCCCGTTTTGCCGAGCCGGCGGAAATTTTCGAACGGGAGGCAGTCGAGTGGCGCAGGGAACTCGGTATTCCGGATAGCCGCCCAGTTATCCTGTTCGCCGGTAAATTCGAACGCAAGAAACGCCCGCTGGAGCTGATGCGCGCGGTACAGGCTCTGGGAGATCCGCTTATCGCTCTGGTGCTGGTCGGCAGCGGGGAGCTCGAGAACGAGGTGCGCTCGCTCGCGGCCACGGATCCGAGCAGGTTTTACGTGCTGCCGTTCCAGAATCAGCGCCGCATGCCTGTAGTCTATCGCCTGGGCGATCTTGTTATACTGCCTTCAGCCTTCGGTGAAACTTGGGGTTTATCGGTAAACGAAGCCATGGCCTGCGGGCGGCCGGTTCTGGTCAGTAATCGCGTCGGCTGCGCGGCAGACGTCGTCGAGCCTTCGTGTGGACGCGTATTCCCCTGGGACGATATTTCCGCAATGATGCGAACCGCCAACGAGCTTACCGCGGACAGGAAACGCCTTTCGGAGTTGGGCCGGGCGGCGACGCAACGCTCCTGGGCGTTCGACATCGCATGCACGGAGGAGGCGCTGATGGACTGCTTGCATCGCGTGCTTGGGCAATGATCACCCCGACATATCGCCCGCAAGATCTCCCGCTTAGTCGAACATGGCGCCTTCTCACCCTCGCAGTCGTACTCTTGACTCTGCTGGGATTTTGGAGAAGCAATTCCGCGGAGCAATTGGCCGCCTACCTGTTCGTATTGTTCGCGTCGATCGTGCCGGGTATATTTTGGATTCGTATGGGCGCGAGGGGAATTCCGGTCCTTTCCATAGTCAGCCTGGCCTACATACCCTACTTTGCACTGCCCATCTTGCGCAATGTAGAGATCACGCTCACGTACACGCCATGGGAGATCATGCGTGCCGCACTGACTGTCGTCCTCTTCCTCGTCACTGCCACCGTCGGCTGGGTTCTGATTGCCAGCAACGCGCGCTTGAGCGCGGACATTGCTACCGGCGATTTTGAAAATGAGCGGGTAACCCGCTTGGTGTTGATCGGCATCTGGATCGGGGCGGGATTTGTGCTGGCGTCCAGTTCCGGACTACTGGGTTGGCTGGGCACGCTTTACGGATTGGCGCGAGCGATTACCGGTACGCTCGCCACCGCAGCGTGCTTCTTGAGCGGCGTTACGCGGGCACAGGGGATTCTTCGAGGCAAAGCCTGGGCGGCAACGGTTGTGGGTCTGAGCTTTCTCGTTTTGCTGAACTGGAGCAGTCTATTTCTCGTTGGCGGCCTTATCTTTCTCTTGGCTACGTTGTTCGGCTACGTTATCGTCACCAGACGAATACCTTGGCTTGCTGTTGCGGCAGTTGCGGTGGCAGTGACAGTCCTGCACGCGGGCAAACCCGAGATGCGCGAGCGGTATTGGGATAACAGCTACGAGCGACATTCCCTTGCTCAATTGCCCCGATTCATGACTGAGTGGGTCGGGGAGGGCATATACGCGATGTCGAGCGGCTCGAACTACCAAAGCCCCCTGGATCGCACCGGCCTGATGCATATGCTTCTACTGGCGCAAACGAAAGCACCTGACCGCGTAGACTATCTCCGAGGAGAAACCTACGCCCTCCTCCCCGGAATTCTTGTTCCGCGCTTCATCGAATCCGACAAGCCATTCAGCGGCGTCGGTATGGAATTGCTCAATGTTCGCTTCGGCCTCTTCAACGCCCGGGAGGAGACCCTTACCTCGGTGGGATGGGGTTTGGTTGCCGAAGCTTATGCGAATTACGGTTACGTTTGCGTGGCGGGCATCGCTTTGGCATTGGGTGTATTGCTGGGAGCGCTCTACAACTGGAGCGTGAACGCCCCGGTGATTTCAATGCCGACTTTGTTCAGCATCGCGACATTGATGGCTTTGATTAACGTCGAGTTGGACTTCATTCAGCTATGCTCGATAATTCTCCAATCGTTTGCCGCGGTGCTTGTATTTCATACCGCCATCAGATCGCTGGCTACTAACCGCAATGCGCGCAACCGCTCGAGCGTGAGAGCAACCTGAAGATTGCTGGCAACCGAGCCAATAGGTCATCGCGCTTGTACGCCAACCCAGGATGACCGCCCGCAAACAGCGTCCTATTCCGCCGATTCCGTGTAGCTATGATCGATAGCACGCGCCCGGGGGGCACAATTCAAGCGATGGAACTCGGATCCGGAACAAAAAGTCGTTCTGAAAGACCCACGGCTGGCGGAAATCTCTCCGTGCTTCACACGGTGGCGAGCTTGAAAGCAAGTTCCGGCGGCACGTCCAGGTCGGTGCCTGCGCTTTGCGAGGCACTTGGTGCTTTGGACCACAATGTAAGCTTGCTGGCGCAAAGCGCACGATGGCCGGCAAGCGCCGACCTTGTTCCGGACGCAGGTCTTGTGCGCACGCGCCTCGTGCCAGGCGTGAGCATACCTTCCATCAGGCTCTCGTATGCGCCGGGGCTGGAACGGAATATGAAGTCCATTTGCCGGAATCCGTCGATTGACCTGATTCATGCGCATGGATTGTGGGCCTATTCAAATCATGTTGCCGCACGCGTCGCGGCAGAATTGAGCATTCCTATGGTTGTTAGTCCGAGAGGCATGCTGGATGATTGGGCGCTGGCGTACCGCGGATGGAAAAAACGTCTGGCCTGGCGAGCCTATCAAGCGGCCGATTTGCGGCGAGCGCGCGCGTTTTCGGCCACCTCACAAGCCGAGGCGGCCCAAATTCGCCAATTGGGCTTCGACCAGCCGATAGCGGTGATTCCGAATGGCGTTCACATGCCGCAGCGTTCCGGCGCCAAGGAGGCGCGAGCCGGAGAGCGCCACGCGCTCTTTCTTTCAAGGATTCATCCCAAGAAAGGTCTGCTCGATCTCATCGGGGCGTGGGCTGCAGTTCGTCCGGCCGGATGGCGGCTCACAATAGCCGGACCAGACGAAGAAGGTTATACGAAGGTAATAAAGACTGCGGTCACTGCCGCAGCGCTGGACGGCGTTGTGCAGTTTTTCGGCGAGGTGAGTGGTTCGGAAAAGATACGGCTGTGGAGGGAGGCAGATCTTTTTGTACTCCCCACCTACAGTGAGAATTTCGGAATTGTTGTCGCTGAAGCGCTGGCGTGGGGAATTCCGGTCATCACAACTCGGGGCGCTCCGTGGTCCGAACTTGTCGATCGGAAATGCGGGTGGTGGATCGACACTGGACCGGCGCCATTGCAGGCGGCCCTGGCATCGGCGGTGGCGCTTTCGGATGCGGAGCGATTCTCCATGGGCGAGAGCGGTCGTCATCTGGTCAAAGAGAAATTCGAATGGAGCAAGATCGCCAGCGACACTGCAGCCTTCTACCGATGGTTGCTCGGGCAAGGCCCGCAGCCCGAGTGTGTAATTGCTGCCACTTGAACCGGCACAAAACGTAAAGTTGGACGGGGGCGGCATCGGATGTTCAGGCTAGGGGAACAAATCGCGTCCGAAGAGGATTCACGCGTGGCCCAATTGAGAGCCAAGCTCAATGCATTCTATGCCGCTCCCGGAGAATACTCGGCGTTTCTGGAACCGAACTGGAAGCCGGAGTACTGGTCCCCGATAAAGCGATCAGCGCTGGAGTGCGTTGCCAGGACTGGGCGATGCCGGATGCTTGAGATTGGCGCCGGCCGCACGAGTTTCGGCAGCTACCTGAGCGACGCAAGAAACCAGGTCGAGTACCACGCGCAGGATATAACGCCTGCGAACCGGGCTCATCTGGCCGCGCAGGCGAGCACGGTACATATTACGGATATCTCCAGCATCACGGACAAATACGATATTATTTTCTCAACGTTTGCATGGGAGCACATAAGCAGCCCCCGGAAGACGATGAGGCACCTGATGGCGCTCCTCAATCCAGGGGGGACCGTTTTCATCGCCAGTCCGAGATATGACTTTCCATTCTACCTGAGCCCGTCGGCAAGACATTTGTCGCGGACCCGAAAAACGGCAATTGCAATTTGGCTGCTGTGCAAACGGGCGCGTGTATTGCTCGGCGGCCATGCCGATTTCCTTATCCATCTGGATCCTGCCGCATTGTCGGGTCGATGGTTTCGAGATGCCGATGCCATTCACTGGGCGTCTTTGTGGGATCTCAAGAGGGAATTCGCCGACAAGTATGAAATCAAGCGCATTCGAATTCCGGCAACGGGTCTACCGGGGCGATTCTGGGAAAAGTACCTCCTGCTTTTCGTCGCAATAACCCCGAGGCCCGATGAGACCGCCCGGTGAGGAGAGGAAGCCGGGAAGTAGGCCACTTACGATGCCGCTTGGGGTGGTGATCGAATACCCGCTCAAACGGGAAGTGGAGAGAGGATGCTCCGATCTAACTTGGAGCAATTCTAGACTGCAGCTGTTTTCAGCCTGACAGAACCTTTGACCCACACGGCCGGCCCAGCGAAGGACCCGCATTGAAAATCACGATCGTACTCGGCCCCTTCCAAGCGCTTCCGCCACAAGGCCATGGCGCGGTCGAAAAGGTCTGGCATGCACTCGCGCTGGAATTTGCGCAACTACATCACGAGGTTGTTCTAATAGGAAAATGTGCGTCAACGGGAGAAAAACCGCCGAGTGAGTTCGGGATCCGGATTGTCCCTCTTCGCGGCTTCACTGCAACTGGGCACTTGTGGGCCGATTTGATGCTTGACCTTGGCTACGCGCTGCAAGTCCGCCGAAGGATCGAGCCGTCCGAAATCGTTGTCACCAACTCTTTTTGGACGCCTGTTCTGCTCTCCCTTTCGCAAAAGCGCCCTGGCAAGATCGTTGTACACATAGCCCGCTTTCCCAAGGGGCAGATGGGGCTTTATCGCAGCGCCGATGCCCTGCAAGCAGTCTCGTCCGCGGTGGCAAAGGAAATTGTCCGCCAGAATCCAAACCTTGCGAAGAATGTTCATGTGCTTCCCTATCCGGTGGACTTGCATACGTATCACCCTCCGACTGTTGCGAGACGTTATGACGGAGATCTGATTCTGCTTTACGTCGGGCGCGTCCACCCGGAAAAAGGACTGGACCTCCTTATTTCAGCCTTGCGCCGACTGGTAACCCAGGTCCCACGAGTTCGACTGCGAGTGGTGGGGCCTGCGGCCGTGGAGCAAGGGGGCGGCGGAACGGCTTTTCTCAATTCCTTGAAGTCGGCGGCCGACGGACTGCCGGTTGACTTCGTAGGGCCGATAAGCGAGCCCGCTGCCCTCGCGCTGGAGTATCAGCGCGCGCATTGCTTTTGCTATCCTTCTCTTGCGGAAAGGGGCGAGGCAATGGGCCTCGCGGCGCTGGAGGCGATGGCAACTGCATTGCCGGTAGTCGTCTCGGACCTGGCGTGTTTCCGGGACTTTATTGTGCCGGGCCGCGATGGCCTGATCTTTGACCACCGGGCGCCGGCGCCCGAGTCTGCCCTCAAGATTCCGCTGCGGCAGATTCTTACCGAACCGGAATTCGCATTGCGGCTTGGGCAAAACGCCGCGGATAGAGCCCAAGATTTTGAACTGAAAAAAATCGCGCGCCGATACATCGGCTTTTTTGAAGCCGTCGCGCGCAACTGACGTCTCTATTTGCGTTATCGCGCAATATCGCTAGCATTACTCGGCGCGCCTCCTGGCATCGTAGCGCCTGAAGTAAGTATTCCTTTGGACTGCAGATGCACGCATCGATCACGCCGGTAATTCTTACCCTAAACGAGGCGCCGAATCTTGCGCGGACCCTGGACCGGCTCGCATGGGCGCGGGACATTGTCCTGGTTGACAGCTTCAGCACAGACGCGACTCTTGAGATCGCGTCGCGCTACGCCTCAGTTCGGGTATTCCAACGAGAATTCGACAATCATGCGAACCAATGGAACTACGCGATTTCGCACACGGGCGTAAAGACTGACTGGGTAATCGCGCTGGACGCAGACTACGTCTTGTCGAAAGACCTTGTCCAGGAGCTCCGCTCTCTGACCCCGTCGGTCAACGTGACTGGTTTCCGCGCGCGCTTCGTCTATTGCGTCGACGGTCACCCGCTTCGCGCCAGCGTCTATACCCCCGTTGCTGTCCTGTTTCGCCGCGGGCGCGCCGCATATGTCCAGGACGGCCATACGCAGCGAGTCAAGATCGATGGAGAGCTTGCGGATCTTTCCGGTGTGATCCTCCACGACGACCGCAAGCCTTTGTCGCGATGGGTCGAATCTCAAGACCGTTATATGCGCTTGGAAGCGGAAGAATTGCTCAGTGCCCGCTGGGCGAGTCTGAGCTGGACCCGGCGAATTCGAAAGATGCGGTTCATCGCGCCGTTCGCCATGTTGTTTTACTGCCTGTTCGTGCGGGGCTTGGTGTTGGATGGACGAGCAGGAATATTCTATTCGTTCCAGCGCACCTTTGCCGAATTGCTGCTTTCCCTTCGGCTTCTGCAACATGATTTGTCGCCGGAAAGCAGAGCCTCGGATTGACCCTGGCTGCGCGCATCAATCACCGCAACAATGACCGACGGCTAGGGTTCTCGTGACTATTGTCCTAGGCCTCAACTCCCACCATGCCGACTCCTCAGCCTGCCTCGTCAAGGACGGTGCGCTGGTAGCGGCGGCCGAAGAAGAGCGTTTTCGCCGCATCAAGCACTGGGCCGGCTTTCCTTCCGAATCGATCCGCTACTGCCTCGCCGAAGCAGGCATTCGCCTGGGTGATGTCGATGTAGTTGCGCTCAACCAGGATGCAAGCGCAAACCTGTGGCGGAAGCTGACCTACATGGCCCTGCATCGACCGGATCTTTCGCTCGTCCTCGACCGCATCCGCAATAAGCGCGAGCGCGTGGGTGTCGCCGAGGAGTTTGCGCGCGCCTTTCCCGGCGAGGCCTTGCGCGCGGAACTGCGCGAGGTTGAGCATCACCTCGCCCATCTGGGATCGGCCTTTCTCGTTTCCCCATTTAAGGAAGCGGTCGCGGTATCAGTCGACGGCTTCGGCGATTTCGCCAGTGCGGCCTGGGGCCTGGGGCGCGGGATCCGTGTCGAAGCCGATGACAAGGTCTACTTCCCGCATTCTTTGGGTCTATTTTACCAGGCGCTGACGCAATACCTCGGCTTTCCCAACTACGGCGACGAATACAAGGTCATGGGGCTAGCACCCTATGGCGAGCCGCATTTCATGGGCGAGATGCGCCGGCTCGTGAGGCTGGACGACAGCGGCTCGTTTCGCCTGAACCTCGACTACTTTCGCCATCATCGGGAGAAGATCGCATACGAATGGGCAAACGGTGAGCCTAGCTTCGTCGATCTCTATTCGCCGCGATTGACCGAGTTGCTCGGGCCGGCGCGCAAACCGGGCGACGAGTTGATCCAGCGGCACAAGGATATCGCCCGTTCGGTGCAAGGGATGTACGAGGAGGCTTTTTTTCATCTGCTCGTGCGCCTGCATGAGCGCTACCGGGTGGATGCGCTGGCGCTCGCCGGGGGTTGCGCGATGAATTCCGTGGCGAACGGCAAAATCTATCGCAATACGCCGTTCAAGAAGCTGTACGTGCAGTCGGCGGCGGGGGATGCGGGTGGGGCGATCGGGGCGGCGTATGTGGTGTGGCATGAATTGATTGGCGGAGATCGTCGTGGGAGCGGCGCCCTCGCCGCGATCGGTGCTGAATCGAAGCGGGATCGGCCCGTGGGCGGGCCTCCCACAATAGTGTATGACCGGTTTGTGATGGATCATGCTTACTGGGGTCCGCAATTTTCTGACCAAGAAATCGGTGCCCTGCTCAGGTCCAAAGAGACCGAGATCGCTGCCGAAGGCTGCATAGTGGTGCAAATGAAAGACGAGGCCGCGCTTTGCCGGCGCGCTGCACAAGCGGTCGCCGATGGCAAAGTGGTGGGCTGGTTCCAGGGCCGCATGGAGTGGGGCCCGCGCGCCCTGGGCAACCGCTCCATCCTCGCAGATCCGCGGCGCGCGGACATGAAGGACATCCTCAATCTGAAGATCAAACGGCGCGAGTCGTTCCGGCCGTTCGCGCCATCGATCCTGCGCGAGCACGTCGCCGAGTGGTTCGAGGTCGACGACGACGTGCCGTTCATGATGCAGGTGTATCCGATACGCGCGGAGAAGCGCGCGCTTGTCCCCGCGGTCACCCACGTCGATGGCTCCGGCCGGCTACAGACGGTCACGCGCGACAGCAACCCGCGCTACTACGCCCTGATCGAGGCGTTTCGTGCGCTCACCGGGGTGCCCGTGGTGCTCAACACTTCGTTCAACGAGAACGAGCCGGTGGTGTGCACGCCGCAGGAGGCGCTGGATTGCTTCCTGCGGACCCGAATGGATTTGTTAGTGATGGGAAATCGGGTAGTGGAGCGCGCCTAGTCGCCGCTGGCGATGATGCGCTAGGCAGTTGTATATCGTTTTATCCCCGCCTTGTTCGCTGCCTTCTGCAAGTCTTGATCGAGCGTCGCCAGCGGCAAGCTCGCGCGCATAGCTAGTTCCAGATACGACGCATCGTAGGCCGACAGCCGGTAGCGGCGTGCAATCTGAAGCGTGTCCGAAAGCGCTCTGGAAAATGTCGCCGGGTCGGCACTAATGTCCAGGCTCCCCAGCATTTCGAGGAAAGCTTCGCTTTGCGCCTCTTTGAGCAGGCCTTTGACTTCCGCTTTTCCGATGACGTTGGATACCTCGAGCCCCCAGGTTACCGGCACTGAAGCCTTGGTCTCCGTCTGCTTCATCGCATTCAGGACTTTCAGTGCATAGGCGCACTCGGCGGGTTTGCCGTCGACAAACAGCCAGCACATGGTCACTGAGACGTCGAGGACGAAGGTCACGCGCGGCCTTCGTCGATTAGTTCTTTGATATTTACGACTCCGAGCACCGGGTTCGTGCGCATGAACGCCTTGAACTTTTCCACTGCGGCGGACTTGTCTTTCGGCGCCATGCTCTCGCTCGGGATGAGATCTGCGATCGCCTCGCCCCGATTGGTGATCGTAAACCGCCTACCCGCCTTCACTTGCCGCAGCAGTTCGGGTAGCTTGGTCTTGGCCTGATACGCGCCTATTTCGGTCTTCATACGGATCGACCCTTGATTGAATAGACTAGTGTATCGACCAGTCTGATAGCGGTCAAGCACTGCCGCGAGGCCAGTCCGCGTAGCACATCGATTCGCAAGGTTCCCGATGGAACGACTTTCGGGGTGCAATTTCTCTCCCACGCCAGCCTCTCTGCGATAATCTCATGGCAACGATGACCAAGCCATGAGAGTCATTTTCCTCAACCGCTACTTCCATCCCGATTATTCGGCGACAAGCCAGATGCTGTCCGATCTGGCTTTTTTTTTGGCCGAGGCGGGGCACGACGTGTGCGTAATAACGAGTTGCCAGCGCTACGACGATCCGGCCGCCATTCTGCCGGCGCGCGAGCGGGTCAAGGGCGTGGAGGTGTACCGCGTGCGTACCAGCCGCTTCGGGCGCGACAACCTGTCTGGGCGGGCGCTGGACTACGCGACGTTCTATCTCGCCGCAGTTTGGCGACTCTGGCGCATCGCCGGCGCGGGCGACGTGGTCGTTGCTAAGACCGATCCGCCGCTGATTTCGGTGGTGGCCGGCATGGTCGCGCGCTGGCGCGGCGCGCGGCTGGTCAATTGGGTACAGGACGTGTTCCCAGAGGTGGCCGAGGCGCTGGGCATGCGCGCGCTTGCCGGACCGCCGGCCGCGCTCCTGCGCTGGCTGCGTAACGGCGCGCTGAAGCGCGCGGCGGCCAACGTAGCCTTGAGTCAGAGCATGGCCGAAGTGCTCGCGCGCGCCGGCGCGCCCGCGGGCAGCATACGTGTGATTCCGAACTGGGCTGACAAGGACGCCATCCAGCCGGTCGCCGCCGTAAACAATCCCCTGCGGCGCGAATGGGGCCTGGAAGGCAAATTCGTCGTTGGCTATTCGGGCAATATGGGCCGCGCGCATGAGTTCGACACGATTCTCGATGCTGCGCAGTCCCTCGCCCACAAGGCGGAGAACATCCGGTTCCTGTTCATCGGCAGCGGCGCGCAGCGGCGCCCGGTCGAGCAGGCGGCGCATCAGCGCGGTCTCGCCAACGTGCTGTTCCGCCCCTACCAGAAGCGCAAGTCCCTTTCGCTGAGCTTGGGGCTAGGCGACGTACACCTCGTATCCCTGCGCCCGGAACTCGAGGGCTACATTTTTCCAAGCAAGCTCTATGGCGTATTGGCTGCCGGCCGGCCGACGGTGTTCGTCGGCGATGTGCAGGGCGAGATCGCGCTGCTGCTCGAACGCGAGCGCATCGGGGTGGCGCTAAAACAAGGTGACGCCGAAGGTCTGGCTACGCAGCTATTGCGCCTGGCCGGCGACGCGGCCCTGCGCGAAGCGATGGGCGACCGCGCGCGCGCATTGCTGTGCGAACACTACGACAAGGCCATCGCATTGAAGGCGTGGCAGGAGATGTTGGAGAAGTTGTAGTGCATTCGCCGGTTGCGACCTGGTGAATATCCGCCAGGCACCAAGCCGGTCCCGCTTTGCAGCTAGCGGTTAGCCTAGGCCAGCCGCTTTTCCCAGGCCAGCGCCGAGCCGACGATCGCATCCAGGCTCGGGCAGCGCGGCTCCCAGGCGAATGCCGCCTTTAGCCTGTCGTTGGTTGCGATCAGTTGCGCCGGGTCGCCGGGCCGGCGCGCACCCAGGCGTACCTTGAACTCCACACCGGATATCCGCTTCACCGCTTCGATCACTTCGCGCACGCTGTGACCGCGCCCGTAGCCGAAGTTGAGCACCGCAGACTCGCCGCCCTTGGCTAGATAGCCAAGTGCCTGTAGATGCGCTTCGGCCAGGTCCTCGACATGGACATAATCCCGAACGCAGCTGCCGTCCGGCGTCGGGTAATCGTCGCCGAACATGGTCATCTCGGGTCGCCGGCCCAGCGCGGTCTGGCAGGCGACGCGGATCAGATGGGTCGCACCGGCGCCGGCTTGCCCCAGCCGCCCTTCGGCTTCGGCGCCGGCTACGTTGAAGTAGCGCAGGATGACGTAGCGTAAAGGGCTGACCGCGGCCGCGTCGATGATCATGCGCTCGCTCATCAACTTCGACGCGCCATAGGGATTGATCGGTGCGAGCGGCTCGTCCTCCGCTACCAGCGACTTGTCCGGCATGCCGTACACCGCGGCGGTGGAGGAAAAGATGAAACGCCCGACGCCATGCCTGACGCAGGCGCCGAGCAGATCGAGGGTACGGCCGGTGTTGTTGGCGTAATACTTGAGCGGATCGACGACCGATTCCGGAACCACGATGGAGCCGGCGAAATGCATCACCGCGTCGAAGCGCCCCTCCCTCAGCAGTTGGTCGAGCAGCTGCGCGTCGCCGAGATCGCCCACCACGAGCCTGCCGCTGAGAACGGCTTCGCGCCTGCCGGTAGAGAGATTGTCCAGCACCGTGACCGCGTGCCCGGCCGCACCGAGCTGTTTCACCACGTGGCTGCCGATATAACCGGCGCCGCCGGTGACAAGAATGCGCATTGTCAAATTGTCGCTGCCATTTTTCACCGCCGGATTATAGCAAGCGGCCAAAACGCGGCGAGGACGTCGCGCAAACTTTGGCGCTCAAATCATTCTGTGAAGAAGCGCCAGGCTGATGAAGAACACCAGGATGCCCACCGGCCAGCCGATGCCTCGCTTGCCTGTTCGGTAAGCGACCCACTCGCCGACGCTGACGCCCAGAGCAAGCGCAATCCCTGCAAGGATCAGACCTAGAATATCCATGGCTTCATTAGACGGAGCAAGTTATGACCGGATGCGGCGGCGTTCATTCGCGCAATGCCTATGCAGCCGCCGACAAATCCCAGCGCGGTTTGACGGTGAACGCATAGCCGCTTTCGGCCACTGCATTCGCGCGCGAACCCGCTCCCGCAACCGCACCCAGGCGCAGGGCGCCGGCCAGCGCAATCATCGCCCCGTTGTCGGTGCAAAACTCGAATTCCGGATAGAACACCGCACATCCGCGCTCTGCGGCAGTGCGGTCGAGCCGCTCGCGCAGGCGCCGGTTCGCGCCAACGCCGCCCGCGACTACGAGCTGGATCAGGCCGGTCCGCTCCAGCGCATAGAGCGACTTCGCCACCAGCACGTCTACGATCGCTTCCTGGAACGATGCGGCGATATCGGCGCGCGCCGCGACGTCTCCTGCCTCCTTGCGCGCGAGCAGCAGCACCGCGGTCTTCAGGCCGCTGAAGGAGAAATCCAAATTGCCGGTGCGGTGCATCTGCTCCAACATGGGCCGCGGCAGCTTGTAACGGTCGCGTCTGCCCTCCTCGGCCAACTGCGCCAGCGCCGGCCCGCCCGGGTAACCCAAGCCGAGCAGGGTCGCGGTCTTGTCGAACGCTTCGCCCGCGGCGTCGTCCACGGTTTCCCCGAGCAGTTCATATTCGCCAACGGCGGCAACGCGCATGAGCTGCGTATGACCGCCCGAGACCAGCAGCGCGACAAACGGAAATTGCGGGGGTCTGCTCGCGAGCAGCGGCGAGAGCAAATGGCCTTCGAGATGATGCACGCCCACGGCGGGAATGCCCAGCGTAAAGGCCAGCGCGCTGGCGATACTGGTGCCGACCAGGAGCGCGCCGGCGAGGCCCGGCCCCTGGGTATAGGCGATGGCGCCGATGTCCGCGAAACTTGTCCCAGCCCTATGCATGACTTCACGGATCAGCGGCAACACGCGCCGGATGTGGTCGCGCGAGGCGAGCTCGGGCACCACGCCGCCGTATTCCTCGTGCATCGCCATCTGCGTGTGCAACGCATGCGCGAGCAGGCCGCGCTCGCTGTGGTACAGGGCGATGCCGGATTCGTCGCAGGACGTTTCTATACCCAGGATCAGCATGGGGCAGGGTCGCAGGCGCTCAGGGTTTTCCCTAAGGAAGAGAATATCGGTAACGTGACTATAATACGCGACTTTTTGCATCGGTCGCCCAGCGTAGGCGGCCTGCCTTTGGAACAAAATTGCGTCTACTGACAACCCTGCTGCTGTTGTGCGGCCTGACGGCGCAGCCTGTCGCGCACGCACAGGCGCCCGACCTGACGCACCTGGGCCTCGCGACCGCTGACGCGCTACTGCTGCAAAAGAACCGCGAATTGCAGGCGGCGCGGCGTGCAGTCGAATCCGCGGCGGCGGCGACCCTGAGTGCCGGGCAGCGCCCCAATCCGAATCTTTCCCTGAGCACCGTGAACATAAGCCCCAGTCGCGGCATCGGCAGCGGCGCGCTGCGCGACAAGGCAGTGGACAGCACCATCCGCGTGGATCAGCTGATCGAGCGCGGCAACAAGCGTGAGCTGCGCGTGTCGACTGCAAAGCAGCTGGAGGCGGCGAGCGGCGATGATCTGGCCGACACGCTGCGCCAACAGCGCCTCGCGCTGCGCAACAGCTACTACGACCTGCTGCTCGCACAGGACCGGATTGCGATCAGCGAGGGCACGGCCGGCCTGTACCAGCGCAGCCTGGAGGCCGCGGATTTGCGTCTGAAGGCCGGCGATATCGCCAGCTCGGACGTGGCACGCATCCGCGTGGATGCGATGCGCGCGCAGAACGACGCGCTTGCGGCCGAGGCCGAGCGTCGCCGCAACCAACTTGCCCTGGCCTATCTGATCGGCGCTGAGCAGCAGGCCGGGCTGATCAAGGCAACAGACGCATGGCCGGCGCCGCTGGCGCTAGCGGCGATAGACACCGAGGCATTGATCGAGCGCCGACCCGACGTACGCGCGGCGCGCGCGCGCATCGAGGCGGCCGATGCCGCGCGCGCGCTCGCGCGCAGCCTCCGAACACGCGATGTGTCGGTAGGCGTGCAGTTCGAGCATTTTCCAGACAACTTCGGCAATGCCGCAAACAGCTATGGCGTCGCGCTGAGCGTGCCGCTGTTTGCGCGCTACTACTACGAGGGCGAAATCGCCCAGGCCGAGGCCGCGTGGAATTCGGCCTCTGACAACCTGGAGCGCACGCGCGCCCTGGCGCAGGCTGAAATCGCCAAGGCGCGTTCGGACGCATCCGCCGCAGCCGAACGCATGGCGCGCTATCGCGACGGCATGCTCACGGAGGCAAAGAAATCCGCCGACTCCGCCGAATTCGCCTACAAGAACGGCGCCATCGGCGTGATGGACCTGCTCGACGCGCGGCGCACACTGCGCGCGATTCAACTGGACGCGGCTGCGGCGCAAGCAGACCATGCCAAGGCGCTGGCTGCCTGGAAATTCGGCAGCGCGCAAAGCGGCGAATGACGACCAAGATCCAATTTCACTTTCGGGCTGTGGGAGGGGCGCCCTCGCCCCGATCGGGGTCAAATCGACGTCTGATCGGCCCGAGGGCGGGCCTCCCACAACCCCGCGATGACAAGGGAGGTATGGTGCTTAGTTCTCTGTGGGCTATGCTACTCGCTGCGCTGCTCACGATCGGCTGCGATCAGGCCGACAAGAAGCCCGAGGTCCCGCGCGTGAAGCTCGAGGGCGACAAGCTCGTGTTTGCCGCGGGCGCGCCGCAGCTCGCGACCATAAAGTCCGAGGCGGCCACGGCAGGCAAGCCCGCCGTACTGCGCGTTTCCGGCCGGCTGGTATGGGACGAAAGCAGGACCGTGCGCGTGTATCCGCCGTTCTCAGGCCGCGTCCTACGCATTCTCGCCAATCCGGGCGAGACAGTAAGGCCCGGGCAGGCGCTGGCGGTGCTCGCCTCTCCCGAATTCGGCCAGGCACAGTCCGACGCGCGCCGCGCGGCCGCCGATTTTTCCCTGGCCGAGAAAAACCTCGCGCGACTGCGCGAGCTTGAAGCGCATGGCGTCGCGCCGCGCAAAGACCTGCAGACGGCCGAGGCCGATTACGCGCGCGCCCAGTCCGAGACGCAGCGCGCGCAAAAGCGCATCAACCTTTACGGCGGCAACGAGGCTGCGGTAGACCAGAGTTTCGCGCTCAAGAGCCCGATCGCGGGCACAGTGGTCGAACGCAACATCAATCCGGGCCAGGAACTGCGCTCCGACCTGGTGCTCGCCAATGCACCCGCGATGTTCGTGATCACCGATCCGAGCCGACTTTGGGTACAGCTCGATGCGAGCGAAGCCGATCTTGTGCATTTGAAGCGCGGCCAGACGCTACGCATCAACGCCTCCGCCTACCCAGGGGAAACTTTTGCCGCGAAGGTCGAAGTAATTTCCGACTTCATCGATCCGGCGACCCGGGTGATTAAGGTGCGCGGATCGGTGGACAACCGCGAGCGCAAGCTCAAAGGCGAAATGTTCGTCACTGCCGCGGTCGACATTGGCACCAAACCAGGCGTCGAGGTTCCGGCCAAGGCGGTGTTTCTTGCGGGCGACAAGTATTACGCCTTCACCGAGGACGCGCCCGGCAGCTATACCCGGACCGAAGTCAGGACCGGCGGCAGCGCCGACGGCAGCGTCGACGTAACCGCCGGGCTTGTGCCAGGACAGAAAGTGGTGGTCGAGGGCAGCCTTCTGCTGCAACGCATGGCCAGCGAGCTTGCCGGCAATTGAGATTCCATGGGTAACTGCCGCAGCGTCTGACACCAAATGATCAAGCGCATCGTTTCCTTCGCCCTGCACCAGCCGCTGTTCGTGGTGCTCGGCATGATCCTGTTCATCGGCGGCGGTGTCGCTGCGTTCAAGGCGCTGCCGGTAGAAGCGTTTCCGGACGTCACCGACACCCAGGTGACCGTGATCACGCTCTACCCCGGGCGCGCCGCCGAGGAAGTGGAAAAGCAGGTCACCATCCCGCTCGAGGTTGTGCTGGCGGGCATGCCCAACACCGTGCGCATGTTCTCGCACACCCAGTTCGGCCTGTCTTTCATCATCCTGACGTTCGACGATCGCGCCAACGCCTATTTCGCGCGCACCCAGGTGAGCGAACGCCTGCGCGAAGCGGAACTGCCCGATGGCGTAACGCCGCAGCTGGCGCCTCTGTCGACGCCGATCGGCGAGGTCTACCGTTACCGGCTGAAGGCCGAGGGCTACAGCTCGCGCGACCTGCGCACGCTGCAGGACTGGGTGGTGATGCGCCAGCTGAAGCTGGTCTCGGGCGTGGCCGACGTGGTCACGCTGGGCGGCCTGGTAAAGCAGTACGAGGTCAATCCGGACCTGGCCAAGCTGCGCTACTACAACGTGTCGCTGCAGCAGCTATTCTCGGCGCTGCAGCGCGGCAACTCCAACGCCGGCGGCAGCTACCTCGAGCAGGGACGGCAGCAGTACCTGATCCGCGGCATCGGCCTGTTGCGCAGCGCCGACGACATCGGCAACGTCGTCGTGGCCGAGAAGAACGGCGTGCCGGTGCTGGTGAAGAACATCGCCGAGGTCAGCATAGGTGCGATTCCGCGCCAGGGCATCGTCGGCGAAGACCTGGACGACGACGTGGTCACCGGCATCGTGCTCATGCGCAAGGGCGAAAACCCGTCGCAGGTGCTCGCGGGAGTGAAGCAGAAAATCGACTTCATCAACGCCTCGATGCTGCCCAAAGGCGTGAAAGCGGTAGCCTTCTACGACCGCACCTGGCTGATCGACAAGACGCTGAAGACGGTGTTCACCAATCTCAGCGAGGGCGCGCTGCTGGTGGCGTTGGTGCTGCTCCTGTTCCTCGGAAACCTGCGCGCCGCGACCATCGTCGCGGTGATAATCCCCCTGTCGCTGCTCGCCACCTTCCTCGGCCTGACCTTCGTCGGCATTCCGGCCAATCTGCTGTCGCTCGGGGCGATGGACTTCGGCATCATCGTCGACGGTGCGGTGATCGTGGTCGAGAACGTTTTTAGAAGGCTATCTGATACCAGCCACAATGCCGCCGACCGCACGCCGCGGCTGCAGAAGATCCTCGACGCGACGGTCGAAGTGGGCCGGCCCACCTTGTTCTCGATGCTGATCATCATTGCCGCGCATATCCCGATTTTCACGCTGCAGCGCCAGGAGGGCCGCATATTCGCGCCGATGGCCTGGTCGGTGACCTCGGCGCTGGTGGGCTCGCTGATACTTTCGCTGACGCTTGTGCCGCTGCTGTGCTACTGGATGCTGCGCAAGAACCTGCCGGAAAAAGAGAACTGGCTGGTGCACTGGTGCAAGGGCGTGTACAAGCCGACCCTGGTTTGGGCGCTCTCGCACCGCGGAATCGTCGTCGGCGCCGCCGTGCTCGCCCTCGCGGCGAGCCTGGCAGCGGCGACCCGACTCGGCACCGAATTCCTGCCCGAACTGAACGAGGGATCCATCTGGATCAACGTGCCGCTGCCCTCGAGCGTGTCGGTGACCGAGGCGCAATCGGAAAACGCCAGTTTCCGCGCCGCCATCGCCAAGGTGCCGGAAGTCAGTAGCGTCATGTCCAAAGCCGGCCGGCCCGAAGACGGCACCGATCCCAAGCTGGTAAACATGGCGGAGTTCCTGGTCGACCTGAAGCCCGAATCGGAGTGGCGCCGCGGCCTCACGCGTTTCGACCTGATGGACGAGATGGAACGCAATCTGCTCGCCTATCCGGGCATCGAGCCGAGCTTTTCCTATCCGATCCGCGACAACGTGCTCGAGTCGATCTCGCAGATCGACGGCCAGATCGTGATCAAGGTGTTCGGACCGGACCTGGACGTGCTGCGCGACGAATCGAAAAAGGTGCTGGCGGCGGTGCGCGACGTTGCCGGCGTGCGCCGCGCCTTCATCGACCGGCTGGGCGAACTGCCGCAGCTGCGCATCGACATCGACCGCGCGGCCGCGGCGCGCTACGGGCTGAACGTCGCCGACATCCACGACGTGATCGAAACCGCGCTCGGCGGCAAGGCCGCGACGCAGTTGTGGGAAGGCGAACGGCGCTTTCCCGTGGCGGTGCGGCTGAAAGAGCCGGAACGCTCGATCGAACGCATGAAAGACATCCTCGTGTCCACGCCCTCGGGCCAGTACGTGCCCCTGTCGCAGGTCGCGCGTTTCGTAACCGCGAGCGGCGCGCAGAACATCAGCCGCGAGAACAGCCAGCGCGTGCAGTCGATCGGCATATTCATCCGCGACCGCGATATGGGCAGCGTGGTGGCGGACATGAAGGAGCGCGTAGCCAAGCTGGGCGGGCTGCCGCCGGGCTACACCATCACGTGGTCGGGCGAGTTCGAGAACCAGGAACGCGCGATGACGCGGCTCGCCATCATCGTGCCGATTTCGGTGCTGCTGATCTTCCTGCTGCTGTTCGATGCGTTCGGCTCGTTCAAGAGCGCGGCGCTGATCGTGCTCAACATACCGTTCGCCATGGTCGGGGGCATATTTGCGCTGTTGTTTACCGGCGTCAATCTCTCGGTTTCGGCGGCAATCGGCTTCATCGCCCTGTTCGGCCAGGCGGTGCTCAACGGCGTGGTCATGGTGGCCTATTTCAACCAGCTGCGAAACGCGGGCGCCACGCCCGAGGAGGCGGTGGTCGAGGGCTCACTGGTGCGGCTGCGCACGGTGCTGATGACGGGCCTGCTGGCGATGCTGGGCCTGCTGCCGATGGCTCTTTCCCACGGCATCGGCGCCGAGACGCAAAAACCGCTGGCCGTAGTCGTCATCGGGGGACTGATATCGGCCACCCTGCTGACGCTGCTGGTGCTGCCAACCCTGTATCTGGTGTTCCACCACGAGCGCGCGCCCCTGGCGGGGCGGCACCGGCACGACACCTAGCCCAAACCCGGCCTGATATGACCCTTGTCCGGCCACGGAAAGTGCTGATATAATTCACGGTTTTCCGCCCAAACAAAAGCCGGAGTATTGATGCCTACCGTACGAGTCAAGGAAAACGAGCCGTTCGAAGTGGCGCTGCGCCGCTTCAAGCGCACCATTGAGAAGACCGGGCTGCTGACCGAACTGCGCGCACGCGAGTTCTACGAAAAGCCCACCGCCGAGCGCAAGCGCAAGCTGGCCGCCGCGGTCAAGCGCCACTACAAGCGCATTCGCAGCCAGCAACTCCCTCCCAAGCTGTTCTAAAGCCGCTGCCGGGACACCGGCAATCCCGTTCCCGGCCGGATCGCATTTCGCCGCCGCGCGCATGCCGCTCAAGGCACAAATCACCGAAGACATGAAAGCCGCGATGCGCGCGAGGGATGCGCCGCGCCTGTCGGCGATCCGCCTGCTGCTCGCGGCGATGAAACAGCGCGAGGTCGACGAGCGCATCGAACTGTCGGACGCCGATATCCTGTCGATCATCGAAAAGATGCTGAAGCAGCGCCGCGACTCGGTGACCCAATACGAGGCCGGCGGACGCCAGGACCTGGCCGACGTGGAAAAATTCGAAATCGGCGTACTCTCGGGCTATATGCCGCAGCAGTTGTCGGAGGCGGAAATTGCGACCGAGGTAGCCGCCGCAGTCGGCGCCACGGGCGCCAAGGCGATGCAGGACATGGGCAAGGTCATGGCGCTGCTCAAGCCCAAGCTTGCCGGCCGCGCCGACATGGCCAAGGTATCCTCGCTGGTCAAGGCCAAACTCGGCGCCTAGCGGGAACGGGGTTGTGGGAGGCCCGCCCTCGGGCCGATCGCACTTCGGGCCGGCGCTGGTCGGGGCGAGGGCGCCCCTCCTACAACTACACTGATGGCGGCGAGGGCGGGCCTCCCACAACAGCACGGTTTTCCCCTTGCGTTCCGGCCGAAATGGCCTATAAAGAATAGGTATTCCCCGGGCGCGGACGCCGGGGAATTTTTTTCCAAGCTTTCTTCGGACCCCAAGCGCGCGTGATACCCGATTCCTTTAAGCGTGATCTGCTCAATCGCGTCGATATCGTCGATATCATTCAGCGCCACATGCAGCTGAAGAAAGCCGGCGCCAATTACAGCGCGTGCTGCCCGTTCCACAACGAAAAATCGCCTTCGTTCACGGTCAGCCCGTCCAAGCAGTTCTATCACTGCTTCGGTTGCGGCGCGCATGGCGACGCGATCGGCTTCCTCATGGAATACTCCGGACTGGGCTACGTCGAGGCGATCAAGGAACTCGCGGCGGGTGCCGGCATGGCGATGCCGGAATTCGAGCCGCGTTTTGCGAAGACGAAAGAGGAAAGCGGCCCCGACCTGTACGAACTCATGCGCCGCGCGATGCAGTACTACCGCGAGCAGCTGAAGGCGTCGCCGCAGGCGATCACCTACCTCAAGGGCCGCGGCCTGTCGGGCGAGATCGCCGCGCATTTCGGCATCGGCTATGCACCGGACGGCTGGCAGAATCTGCAGGCGGAGTTCCCCGACTACAACGACAAGAGCCTCAAAGAGGCGGGCATGGTGATCGAGAACGATGCGGGCAAGCGCTACGACCGCTTCCGCGACCGCATCATGTTCCCGATCGTCAACCAGCGCGGCTTCGTCATCGGCTTCGGCGGGCGCATCATCGGCGCCGGAGAACCCAAATACCTCAACTCGCCCGAGACCCCGCTGTTCGAAAAAGGGCGCGAGCTCTACGGCCTGCCGCAGGCGCGCCAGGCGATACGCGACGCCGGCCGCGTGCTGGTGGTCGAAGGCTACATGGACGTGGTGGCGTTGGCGCAGCATGGCGTGGCCTACGCGGTTGCGACGCTGGGCACCGCGACCACGCCGGCGCATGTGCAAAAACTGCTGCGCCAGGCCGACGAAATCGTGTTCAGCTTCGACGGCGACGCGGCGGGCCGGAAGGCAGCCTGGCACGCGCTGGAAGTCAGCCTGCCGGCCACGCAGGACAACAAGACCATACGCTTTCTGTTCCTGCCCGAAGGCGAGGACCCGGACAGCTACGTGCGCACCAAGGGCAAGGACGCGTTCGAAGAACTGGTGGCGCGGGCGGAGCCGCTTTCGGCCTATCTGCTCGGGCAGCTGCAAACGCGCGTCGATACCAAAACCGCCGAAGGCCGCTCGCGCCTGATGCACGAGGCCAAACCCCTGCTCAAGAGCGTGGCTGCGCCGGGGCTGCAGCTGCAGTTGCTGAAACAGGTGGCGGACATTGCCGGGATGACGCAGGACGAGGCCGAGCGCCTGTGCGAACTGCGCCGCAGCGCTTCCGCACCCGCCGCATGGCAGCGCCCCGCCCCCGCCAAGGTCGCGCGCGCGGCGGTCAAAAGCTTTGAACTGCGCCTGCTCGAATCTGTCCTAGTAAAACCTACACTTGCGGCCGAGCTGTCCGACGGGATCATCGGCGGCGAGAACATTGAGGCGAAAGCCCTGCTCGCGCTGGGCGAGTACGTGCGGGCCAATCCCGATGTCAGCTCCGAAGTGATGCTGATCGATCATTTCAGGGGCAGCCCTTTTGAAACGCTGCTCAAACAGGTGCGCTCCGAGCTCATGATTTTGAGCCTCAGTCCGGAGCAGGCGGAGGGCGAGTTTCGCGATGCGCTGCCGGGACTCGAACGCCGGCGCATCCACGAGCAATTGAACGAATTGCAGCGCATAAACAAGACCGGAGCGCTTGCTCCGGCAGATATTGAACTCATGAACGCGCTGACCAAGCGCCTGGCGGCGCTGGACCAGCGCCCGGGAACACACAGGCCTGTGGTATAATTTTTGGCTTTTTTCCAATACTTCACCGACTTAGGACAAGCTCATGGCAGCACATCAAGCGAAGAAATCCGCCGCGGCCGCAAGAACCAAAGCCGCCAAGCCAAAAGCCGTGCACAAGAAAGCCGCGCCGCTGAAAAAGAAACCCGCGGTTGCGAGCAAGCCCCTGTCCAAAGCCAGGCAGTTGGCAAAGGCCAAGGCAGCGGCGAAGTCGAAGCAGCCAGCCAAGTCCAGGCCTCTGGCCAAGAAGGCCAAGCCCGCTGCCAGGATCGCAGCCAGGACCGCGGCCAAGCCCGCGGCCAAACCTGTAGCCAGGATCGCGGCCAAGCCCGCGCCCAAACTTGCCGCCAAAGCGCCGGCGCCGCTCAAAGCCAAGCCCCAGACCGGCAAGCCGGCAGCGCCCGATAAAGGCAAGGCGGCGGCTAAGCCGGTCGTTGCGGCTCAAGTCGCGCCCAAGGAAGGCGGCGTAGCCAAGCCGCAGCAATCGGCGAAACAGATCGCGCGCCAGATCGCCAAGCAACAGGCGGCGAAACTCACCGCCAAGCAGAAGGCCGACTTGCGCAGGGGCGAGCAAAAGCCCGAAGACGTCGAAGCCCGGCGCACGCGCCTGAAAAACCTGATCAAGCTGGGCAAGGAGCGCGGCTTTCTTACCTATTCCGAGATCAATGACCATCTCCCCGACGACCTGGTGGATGCGGAGCAGATCGAATCCATCATCACCACATTCAGCGACATGGGCATCCAGGTCTACGATGTGGCACCGGACGCGGAAACCCTGCTGATTTCTGAAAACGCGCCGGCCGTCGTTCCCGACGAAGACGCCGAGGAGGAAGCCGAAGCCGCCCTGTCCACGGTCGATCCCGAGTTCGGCCGCACCACCGACCCGGTGCGCATGTACATGCGCGAAATGGGCTCGGTCGAACTGCTCACGCGCGAGGGCGAAATCGAGATCGCCAAGCGCATCGAAGACGGCCTGAAGCACATGATTCAGGCGATCTCGGCCTGCCCCACCACCATCGCGGAAATCCTTGCGCTTGCCGGAAAAGTCGCGCGCGACGAAATGCGCGTCGACGAACTCGTCGACGGACTCATCGACCCGAATGCCAAGAACAACGAGCCGGTCGCCGAACTCGCCGAGGTGGCGGCTGAAGCGGAAGAGGAGGAAGAGGAGGAAGAACTCGACGAAGAGGCGCAAAACGCAGCCATCAGCGCGAGCCTGCAGCAACTCAAGGAAGATGCGCTGGCGCGCTTCGACGTTATCCACCGCCTATTCGAGAGGATGAAGACAGCGCTCGCCAAGCACGGATCGCGCAGCAAGGAATACCTGAAGATCCGCGACAAGATCTCGGCGGAGCTGATGAACATCCGCTTTTCCGCGCGCATTGTCGAGCGCCTGTGCGACGCGTTGCGCAGCCTGGTGGAGGAGACGCGCCGCCACGAGCGCCACATTCAGCAGCTGTGCGTGACCAAGAGCAATATGCCGCGGCCGCACTTCATCAAGGTGTTCCCCGGCAACGAGACCAACCTGCGCTGGGTTACCAACGAGATCGCCGCGCGCCATCCGTACAGCACGCAGCTTTCGCGCTTCCAGCCGGCGATCATGGAAAACCAGCAAAAGCTGCTCGACCTGCAGGCGCGCATCGGCATCCCGCTGAAGGAGCTCAAGGACATCAACAAGCAGATGTCCACGGGCGAGGCCAAGGCGCGCCGCGCCAAGCGCGAAATGACCGAAGCCAACCTGCGCCTGGTCATTTCGATCGCGAAGAAATACACCAACAGGGGGCTGCAGTTCCTCGACCTGATCCAGGAAGGCAACATCGGCCTGATGAAAGCCGTGGACAAGTTCGAATACCGCCGCGGCTACAAATTCTCGACCTATGCGACCTGGTGGATCCGCCAGGCGATCACGCGCTCGATCGCCGACCAGGCGCGCACCAT
>JBBRAI010000020.1:0-57252 GCA_038206915.1 Burkholderiales bacterium
AAACGGCGAGGTCAGCGCCTTCAGGCGCGCCTCGATCTCCGCCATGCGCGCGGCGGGATCGGCGGCGGCCTCGATGTCTGCGCGGTAGGCGGCTTCGAGGCCGCCCGCGATCGGCAGCGAGCCCCACTCCCCCGATGGCCAGACGTAGCGCAGGTTATAGCGGCCGGAATTCTGATGCGCGGCGCCGGCCACGCCGAACACCTTGCGCACGATGATCGAGCACCAGGGCACGCTCGCCTGGCACACCGCCGCCATCGCGCGCACGCCGTAGCGTATGGTCGCCGTGCGCTCGGCCTCCAGGCCGATCAGGAATCCCGGGATGTCGACCAGATGCACCACCGGCAGGTGAAAAGTCTCGGCCAGATCGACGAAGCGCGTGACCTTTTCGGAAGCCTGCGCGGTCCAGGCGCCGCCATAGAAATACGGGTCGCTCGCGAGCAGTGCCACCGGCCAGCCGTTCAGGCGCGCGAAGCCTGTGATCACCGAGCGTCCCCACAGTCTGCCCATTTCGAAAAACGATTCGCGGTCGACCAGCGATTCGATGATGCGCCGCATCTTGTACACCTTGCGCGCATCCTTGGGCACGGCTTCGATAAGCCAGGGGTCGCTGCGCGCCGCATCGTCATCGCTCGCCCTGCGCGCAGGCAACTCGTATACCGAACTTGGTAGATAGGACAGGAAGCGCCGCGCGCGCGCGAACGCATCGGTCTCGCTCTCCGCTTCGTCGTCCACCGCGCCGTTGCGAGTGTGGATCGCGCTGCCGCCGAGCTCGTTCTTTTCGTATTTCTTCTCCACCCGCGCCACCACCGGCGGACCGGCGACGAATAGCTGCGAAGTGTCTTTCACCATGACCGAGTAATGGCTCGCCGCCACCCGCGCCGAGCCCAGCCCGGCGACCGAACCCAGCGCCAGCGAGACCACCGGCACCACCGACATGTTCTTCACCACCTGCTCCCAGATCGCGATGGTCGGAATCTGTGTCCTGCCGTCCTGTTCGATGGTCTTCACCGAGCCGCCGCCGCCGGTGCCGTCCACCAGCCGCACCATTGGCAGGCGCAGCTCCCAGGCCATCATTTCGGCGCGCTCCAGTTTTTGCTTCAAGCCGCCGTCGTTGGCGCCGCCGCGCACGGTGAAGTCGTCGCCGGTAATCACCACCGGCCGACCGTCTATGCGGCCGCGGCCCATGACCAGGTTGGTCGGCACCATGTCGATCAGCGCGCCGATCTCGTCATAGCGCGCCTTGCCGGTTATCGCGCCGATTTCATGGAACGAATCTGCGTCGAGTATGCCGGCGACGCGCTCGCGCACCGTCATTTTGCCGAGGTCGCGGTGGCGCTTGATTTTCTCCGCCCCGCCCATTTTGCGCCCGAGTTCCTCGCGCTTGCGCAGTTCGTCGATTTCCGCTTGCCAGCTCACGATTTCCCTTTGCCGAAACAGTAGGTAGCAACGCCAGACTCTACCACCAACAGGCCGCTTGCCGCCGTATGCGGAACGCGCTACCTTGGCGCAGGAACCTCACGCCCGGAAAGGACACGCCATGCAGCAGGACATACGCCTCAGCAGGAAAATCGCGCTCGTTACCGGCGCTTCCAGCGGTCTGGGCTGGCGTTTCGCCCAGGTACTCGCACAGGCCGGTGCGGCAGTGGCCCTGGCCGCGCGCAGCACCGACAAGCTGGAGCAACTCAAGCGCGAAATCGAGGGCGCCGGCGGCACGGCCTGCGTGGTCAAAATGGACGTGACCGACGTGGCAAGCGTGCGCGCCGCCGTTGTCCTGGCCGAATCCGCACTGGGCGGCATCGACATCCTGGTCAACAACTCCGGCGTCAACAAGCAGCAGCGTGCCGTCGAAGTCGAGGAAGCGGATTACGACTACGTCACCGACACCAACTGCAAGGGCGCGTTTTTCGTTGCTCAGGCGGTTGGGCGCAGCATGATCGCGCGCAAATGCGCCGGTCGCATTATCAATATCGCCTCGGTCGCCGGGCTGCGCGTGCTGGCGCAGCTCTCGACCTATTGCATGTCCAAGGCCGCGGTGGTGCAGATGACCAAGGCGCTGGCGCACGAATGGGGGCGCTATGGCATCAACGTCAACGCTCTCTGCCCCGGCTATATCGAGACCGGGATCAACCGCGACTACTGGCAGACCGAGGGCGGCAAGAAGCTCATCAGCATGCTGCCGCGGCGGCGCGTCGGCCGGCCCGAAGATCTCGATGGTCTGGTGCTGCTGCTCGCATCTGAGCAGTCGAATTTCATCAACGGCGCGGTGATCACTGCGGACGACGGGCTGGCGGTCGGTTAGACAGTCGTTCCGGAAACACCGAAGCGGCTTTTCACTGCGCCGGCTACGCCGGGGATTGCCCGGTGCCGAAGCCGGCCAAGCGCGCGCTTATTTCAGCGCGAAGCAATAGAGCAAGCCATCCCCGCCCGTGGGGCGCACGCGCTCCTGACTGCAGCCTAGCGTCGGATGTGAAGAATTCCATGAGGTGGCCCACGGCGCGTCAATGGGGCCGCCGCGGTCGAAATGACCGGTCATCGCCGCGCCGTCGTTCCCGCTCTTGGTCCAGTTGCCACAGCTCATATCGGGAAAAAACGCTCCCGGAAAGGCGGTGCCGTCGGGGCGAGAGCCAGTCAGAATGTCGTGTTTGTTGGGTTTCTCGGTGCGGCCGTTTACCGGGCGGCCCATTTCGTCCAAGGCCGTTTCTTTCGTCAGGTTATTGTTGGCCGAGTGCAGCTCTTCTACGTTCCTTGCGATCACTGCACCCTTGGCGTTCTGCCACGGCCCGGTACCGATGCGGTCGCGCGCATTGACGAAATTGCGGTCGTCCAATTTCGCGGCCTGCGTGCTCAGATACGCGCGCCAGGTGCGGCCGCCGGCACCCGCCGCTTGCGCCAGCGACTGGCAGTGCCGGTCCGCACCTTCCAGCCCGCCTAGGTCGCCGCCGCTGCCGGACCCGACGCTGCTTACAAAGAACGTCATGTTTTCCGGCCCAGGCTGCATGCTTGCGCAGCCGGCCAGGGTAATCAATCCGGCCGCAGCCAGCCATGCTATTCCCGCCGTGTTTCGCATCACGCTCTCCTGATTGTTCTGGTTGATTTCATACCGGGCTGCAACCGCGCGCCGGCCGGCCGTACTGGCGGAGAAGCGCCGTGCGGGTCCCATGCTGCATGAATCGCCAGCGATCGTCAACGATCCGGAGCGGCACGGACTATTTTGCCAATAACTGACGTTCGAGCCGGTCTGCCGCCGCGGGATCGAGCCGGCGCAGGCCCTGCAGGGCCTGATCCCTTCATTCTGTCTACCCGGTCCAGGCGTAGCGCTCAGCCGAGCGCCGCGGCATCAGCCAGTATGCGCCGCGCGCGTTCCACCACCGGTCGGTCGATCATCTGGCCGCCGCGCGCAACGACCGCGCCGCCGCTGGCCTCGAACGCTGCCAGCACTTCGCGCGCCCAGTGCAATTCGGATGCGGTCGGCTGGAACACCGCGTTGACCACCCCGACTTGCCGTGGATGGATGCACAATTTGCCGCCGAACCCGCCGCGGCGCGAGCGCGCGGCCTGCGACTGCAGCAAGTTCGCATCGTCCACGGCGAGGCTGACGCCATCCACGGGCGCAGACAGCCTGGCAAAGCGCGACTCGAGCACGATTGCCGTGCGCACGGCGGCGAGTTCGGTTTCTTCCGCGCCCGGGTTTATGCCGGCATCGAGACCAAAATCAACATTGCCGAACGCGAGGCGGGTAAGCCCCGGCGTCGCTGCCATGGCTCGCAGGCCCAGGATTCCGGCCACGGTTTCGACGAGCGCGTAATATTCTCGACCCTGCCCGATACGCGCTGCAACAGCAGCGACGGACTCCGGCTCGGACTTCGGCAGCATGACGCCTGCCGCGGGATGTTGCGCCAGCATGACCATGTCCTCGTCGTGCCAGGGGCTGTCGCAGCCGTTGACGCGCACCATGGCCATGGCGCCCTGCATCAGATAGGCGGACACGGCAGCGCGCGCCGCGACCTTGCGATCAGGCGCCACTGCATCCTCCAGATCCAGCAGTACGCAATGCGCGCCGCTGGCCGCGGCCTTGGCGAATCGATCAGGCCGGTCGCCGGGGACGAACAGCAGGCTGCGCGGCAGTCTCATGGCGATTTCGCCGCGCCGGAAGCCCAGAATGCGGTGGCCTGCATTGCCAGCGCGCCTTGGGCGTCCAGCGCGCGCAGGGACAAGGCATCAGCACCGGCAGCGACCCAGGCCTGGAGTTGCACCGCCTCACCGGCGAAGAGCGGATTGACGCCGCGAAAATCAAACTGCGCCAGGTCGCGGCCGGGCTGGCATCCGAGTGCGAACTGCTGCAGCAATGTCGCCGTCAATGGACCGTGAACCAGCAGCCCGCGGTAGCCTTCCGACTCGCGCGCATATGGCAGGTCGTAGTGGATGCGATGGCCGTTGAACGTGAGCGCCGAGTAGCGAAACAGCAGGCGCGAATCGGGCAGGATACGGTGCTGCCATTGCACCGGAATCGCCTCGACGGGCGCCGGTGCCGGGGCCGGTGCAGCCTGAGGTGCAGGCGCCGCGCGGTAGACGATATCCTGATCTTCGGCTATGCATTCGCGCCCATCACTAGCGATGCGGTGCTGCACGGTCACAAAGCACAGCTGACCGGCGCGACCGGACTTGGCGCTTACACTGAGGATGCGACTGGTGCGCGTGGCCTGCGCGCCGACAGCCAACGCGGACAGATAGCGTATGCGGCTGCCGGCCCACATGCGTCGCGGCAGCTCGATCGGCGGCAGGAAGCCCCCGCGCCGCGGGTGACCGTCCTCCGCTAACGCGCTCTGACGGGCTACGGGATTGAAGAAAATCCATTGCCAGCCCGGCGGCAGGGGATCGCCGGGGGCGGGCGCGTGCTCCAGGTCCAGCGTGGCGGCGAGCGCCGCGACCGCATGCGGATCGATCCGCTGCGTGGCGGCTTCCTCGCGGCCCACCCAATCGCTGTAGTCCACAGGCTGACTCTCAGCCATAGCGCCCTCCGAAATGCGCGATCGTCCCGTCGATCAATGCGCCACACTCATCTAGGCGAGTGGCGTTCCTCTGGCCAGTCGCAGGTTACTTATGCAGAAACTGCTTTTCGAGCCGGTCGGCCGCCGCGGGATCGAGCCGGCGCAGCATCTGCAGCGCCTGGTCCCTGCGTTCGATCTGCCCGGTGGTCTGATACGCGGCAACGAGGCCGACCCAGGCCGCGCGCAATTCCGGATCGTAGCGTACGCTCTCGCGATAATTGGGCAGCGCGAGGTCCGGCTTCCCCTGGTCCCGATACAGATCGGCTAGCGCGAGATAGGCTTGCGCCGATTCGGGGCGATAGCGCAGTGCCTGGCGGTAGGCGCCGATCGCCTGCTCGGTCCGGCCCAATGTGCTCTGGGCCTGGCCGAGCGCAAGCCATGCGCCCTCGTCTTCCGGACTCAGGCGCGCCGCCTGCCGGTACGACTCTGCCGCTGCTTCGTTGTTTCCCTGCCGCGACAGCGCGTAGCCCTGCAAGTACCACCAGTCCCCTTTCTCGGGTTCACGCTGCACCCGCGCCTGCGCCAACGCGAGCATGCCGGCCCAGTCCTGCTTCTGCTCCAGTTCAACGACGCGCTCGGCGCTCGCCCGGTCAAGATGGCGCGCGAACGCGGCGAGCGTCGGCGTCACCGAGATCATGGCTACCTGCGCGCAGGCGCCGAAAAAAACAAGGCAGGCGATCGCGCCTGCCTGTCTGTAATGGCCGCGCTTCAACAGCGCTCAGACCTTGGTCTGGTAGACGTAGGCTTTCTGCTTCACGCGGGACTCCCCGGCGCGCTTCTGCGTCTCCAGGTCCTGCTTGTGGTCCCACCAGATAGCGCGGCTTTTCCGCTGCTCCGCCTCGGTCTGCGGCTTTTGCTGCTTGTAATCGCGTATGAACTTGGTGAACTCGGATTCGTAAGTCTTCTGCTTGAACTCGCCAAGGAACCTGCTGAATTTCGACTCTTGGTTTTCCATGTGAAATTGCTCCTAGAACTGCTCTTCCGTTAACGCCATGACGCCGGCGGCGCCCTGCATTACGGTATTGCGCAGCCCCGGGGCCTGCGCCATCACGTGATCGGCATAGAATCGCGCCGTGGCGATCTTCGCCTGGTAGAACGCAGTATCGCCTTCCTTTGCCGCCAGGTGCTTCTGCGCCACCAGCGCCGCGCGCGCCATCTGCCAGCCGCCGCAGACGATGCCCAGCAGCTTGAGGAAGGGCACCGAGCCGGCGTGCACCGCCTTGATGTCGCCGCCATAGGTGGCGACGATCCAGTTCGAGCACTCTTCCACCGCCTTGATCCCCGCGGCCAGATTCGAGCGTATCGCGGCCATGTCCTCGCCCTGCGCCTGTCCGAGTTCGCCTTCGACCACGCGCATCGCCTTGACCACCTCCTTTGCCGTTGCCCCGCCCTCGCGCGCCAGTTTGCGCCCGACCAGGTCGTTCGCCTGGATCGCGGTCGTGCCTTCGTAAATGGTGGTGATGCGCGCGTCGCGCAGCAGCTGCGCCGCGCCGGTTTCCTCGATGTAGCCCATGCCGCCGTGCACCTGTATGCCGGTGGACGCCACCTCGATACCGGTCTCCGTGCTCCATCCTTTGACCACCGGAATCATCATGTCGGCAAAAGCCTGATGCTTGGCGCGCAGCGCCTTGTCCGGATCGCGGTGCGCGATGTCCATCGCCGCCGCCGTTACGTAGGCCAGCGCGCGCATCGCTTCGGACTGCGCTTTCATGCTCATGAGCATGCGGCGCACGTCGGGGTGGCGGATGATCGGCACCGGCTTCGCGCCGCCGTCGAGATCGCGGCTCTGAATGCGCTCCTTGGCGTAGTCGCGCGCCAGCTGGTAGGCGCGGTCCGAGATCGCCACGCCCTCGAGGCCGACGGCGAAGCGCGCCGCGTTCATCATGATGAACATGTAGGCAAGCCCCTTGTTCTCCTCGCCCACCAGATAGCCGATCGCGCCTTCCTTTTCGCCGAAGATCAGCACCGCGGTGGGGCTCGCGTGGATGCCGAGCTTGTGCTCGATCGAGGCGCAATGCACGTCGTTGCGCTTGCCCAGGCTGCCGTCCGCATTGACCATGAACTTGGGCACGACGAACAGCGAAATGCCTTTCACGCCTTCGGGTGCGTCGGGCGTGCGCGCGAGCACCAGGTGCACGATATTTTCGGCCAGGTCATGTTCGCCGTAGGTGATGAAGATCTTCTGGCCGGTGATGCGGTAGTGGTCGCCTTCGCGCACTGCTTTCGATTTGACCAGCGCCAGGTCGGAACCGGCCTGCGGCTCAGTCAGGTTCATGGTGCCGGTCCAGGTGCCTTCGACCATTTTCGGCAGGAAAGTCTGTTTCAGCTGGTCGGTTCCGCTCAGCAACAGCGCCTCAATCGCGCCGCCGGTCAGCAGCGGACACAGTGAGAACGACATGTTGGCCGCTTTCCACATTTCCATCATCGGTGTCGCCACCAGCTTGGGCAGTCCCTGACCGCCGTATTCGGCCGGGAACTGCAGTGCGTTCCAGCCGCCTTCGACGAATTGCCTGTACGCGGCGATGAAGCCCTTCGGCGTGGTGACTTTGCCTCGGTCCCATTTCGAGCCCTCGGCGTCGCCCGACTGATTCAGCGGCGAAAGCACTTCACTGCAGAATCTTCCGCTCTCCTCCAGGATCTGATCGACCAGCTCCACGCTGGCGTCCTCGCAACCCGGGAGTTTCGCGACTTCGTCCAGTCCGGCGAGCTCCTTGAGCACGAACTGCATGTCCTTCAGCGGTGCGACGTAATCACTCATGATTAGTTGCCTTGAATTTGAAAGTCCAAATTGCATGCGGCGTTGCAAACAGCGTCGCATTCGACGAAAGACCTTGCGCGCTGCGCGCGCCAACCGGGTTTTTGGTACGGATAAACACCATCCGTACCAAAAACCCGGTTATGGTTAGAACAAAAACCGTCGTGATCTTTATTCAAGATCGCCGATTGCGCACGGATAGGTTCATCATCCGTGCGCAATCGGCGGTCCGCGCGGACGGTCTTTCGTCCGCGCAAAATCATCCTCCGACGCTGGTGCGCTCCACTCGCAGCGTCCTCATCCCAGTTCTTTAACCAGCTCGGGCACCACCTTGAACAAATCCCCGACGATGCCGTAATCCGCGACCTGGAATATCGGCGCTTCCTCGTCCTTGTTGATGGCTACGATGACGCGGCTGTCCTTCATTCCCGCCATGTGCTGGATCGCGCCGGAAATGCCGATCGCAATATACAGCTCGGGCGCCACGATCTTGCCGGTCTGGCCCACCTGCCAGTCGTTGGGAACGAAGCCGGCGTCGACCGCTGCGCGCGACGCGCCCATGCCCGCGCCGAGCTTGTCGGCAAGCGGCTCGAGCAGCTTGAAGTTTTCCGCCGAACCCATGCCGCGGCCGCCGGAGACGATCACCTTGGCCACGGTAAGCTCCGGCCGTTCCGACTTGACCAGTTCGCGCCCTACGAGGCTGGACAGGCCCGGGTCCGCGACCGCGGCCAGGTTTTCCACGGCTGCCGCACCGCCGCTCGCCGCCACGGCGTCGAAACCGGTGGCGCGCACGGTGACGACTTTTACCTTGTCTTTCGACTGTACTGTCGCGAGCGCCGTGCCTGCGTAGATCGGGCGCACGAAGGTGTCGGGTGAATTGACCGCGATGATGTCGGATACTTGCGCGACGTCGAGCAGCGCGGCAATGCGCGGCGCCACGTTCTTGCCGAATGTGGTGGAGGGCACGAAGATATGGCTGTAGCCGCCCGCGATCGAGGCGACCAGCGCGCCCAGGCTTTCGGCGAGTTCGTCTTTGTACTGCGGTGCATCGGCGAGCAATACCTTCTTGACGCCGGCGATCTGCGCGCCGGCCTGCGCGGCGGCGGCACATCCGCCGCCCGCGACCAGCAGCACGATGTCGCCGCCGATTTTTGCGGCCGCGGCAACGGTGTTGAGCGTGGCGCCGCGGATGGTCTGATTGTCGTGATCGGCCAGGACGAGTATGGTCATTTAGATCACCTTGGCTTCGTTGCGGAGTTTTTCGACCAGCGTCTTCGCGTCCGGCACCTTGACGCCGGCCTTGCGCTTGGGCGGCTCTTCCACTTTCAGCGTGGTGATGCGCGGGCTGATGTCGACGCCGAGCGCATCTGCCTTGAGCGTTTCCATCGGCTTTTTCTTCGCCTTCATGATATTGGGCAGGGTGACGTAGCGCGGCTCGTTCAGGCGCAGGTCGGCGGTGATCACCGCGGGCAGCTTGACCGAAATCGTTTCCAGGCCGCCATCGACTTCACGCGTGACTTCCGCCTTGCCGTCAGCGATCTTCACTTTGGAGGCAAACGTTGCTTGCGACCAGCCCAGCAGTGCCGACAGCATCTGCCCGGTCTGGTTGCAGTCATCGTCGATCGCCTGCTTGCCGAGAATGGCGAAATTCGGATTTTCCTTCTTCACCACCGCCTGCAGCAGCTTCGCCACAGCCAAAGGCTGCAGTTCTGCGTCGCTTTCGACCAGGATCGCGCGGTCGGCGCCAAGCGCCAGCGCGGTGCGCAGCGTTTCCTGGCTCGCCGCGGTGCCGCAGGACACGACCACGATCTCGGTGACTGTGCCGGCTTCCTTCAGGCGCACCGCTTCCTCGACGGCGATTTCGTCGAAAGGATTCATCGACATCTTGACGTTTGCGGTCTCGACGCCCGAGCCGTCCGCCTTGACGCGCACCTTGACGTTGTAATCGACCACCCGCTTTACGGGCACCAGGACTTTCATCGATTTGCTCCGAAGGGAATGAAGAATATGGAGGTGGAATTATAACTTAAAACGTGCGTACCATAGCCGGGGCTTATCCTGCTTTAGCCTGAATCGGGCGTCGATTCGGCCTGCGATTCAGGCAGCCTGCATCGAGTTCCGCACTCAGATTACGATACCCGGGATATATCGATCAACAGAAAAAAGGATTGGACGGTATCGTCATGCTTGCCGATACTGGCGTTTTCCAGGCTGCCGCGCAGGAGCAGATCATGAAACGTGAAATCGTCGGAATGCCGTCCATGTACGTTCCGGACAGTTACGGGCGCAATCTCTATCGCATCGACCCGCAATACGCGAGGCTGCTCAAGCTCTACCTGCCGCAGGACCTGCTCGGCCATCTTGAGTCGCATTTCGACCGCCTCGGCGGCCTCGCCGGCGCGACGCTCGACGATCTTGCCGGCACCGCCGACCGCAATCCGCCTGCGCTGCGCCAGCGCACGCGCAACGGCGGCGACATCCAGTCCATCGAGAAGCACCCGGCCTTCGAGGAACTCGAGCGCTACGCCTATTCCGAGTACGGGCTCGCGGCGATGTCGCACCGTAGCGGCGCGCTCGGCTGGCCCAGGCCGATGCCGCCGGCGGCGAAGTACGCATTGACCTACCTGTTCGTGCAGGCCGAGTTCGGCCTGTGCTGTCCGGTCAGCATGACCGATTCGCTCACGCGCACGCTGCGCAAGTTCGGCGCACCCGAGCTGCTCGCGCGCTATCTGCCCGCGCTCACCAGCCTGGACATGGACGAGCTTGCGCAGGGTGCGATGTTCATCACCGAGCACGGCGCCGGCTCCGATGTCGGCGCCTCGGTTACGACGGCGCGCCCGGCGGACGACGGCAGCTGGCTGCTCGAGGGCGAAAAGTGGTTCTGCTCCAATCCCGACGCCGGATTCGCGATGGTCCTCGCGCGCCCCGAGGGCGCGGTGTCCGGCACCAAGGGCCTGGCCCTGTTTCTGCTGCCGCGCCAGCTTCCCGATGGAACGCCCAACCGCTACCGCATCCTGCGGCTGAAAGACAAACTGGGCAGCCGCTCAATGGCGAGCGGGGAAATCCGGCTCGAAGGCGCGACTGCGTACCTCGTGGGCGAGCTCGGCCGCGGATTCGTGCAGATGACCGACATGATCAACAGCTCGCGCCTGTCCAATGGCGTGCGTGCAGCCGGACTGATGCGCCGCGGGCTGAACGAAGCCCTGTTCGTCGCGCGCGAACGCCTGGCCTTCGGCAAGCGCCTCATCGACCTGCCGCTGATGCGGCGCCAGCTGGTGAAAATGATGGTGTGGACCGAGCAGGCGCGCAGCATGATGTTTCAGACTGCCGCGGCGCTCGAAGCGGCGGACGCCGGCGACGAAACCGGGCAAGGCCTGCTGCGGATCATGACGCCGCTGATCAAGTTCCGCGCCTGCCGCGACGCGCGCAAGGTCACGGGCGACGCGATGGAAGTGCGCGGCGGCTGCGGCTACGTCGAGGAATGGGCTGAAGCGCGCCTGGTGCGCGACGCGCATCTGGGCTCGATCTGGGAAGGCACCAGCAACATCGTCGCGCTCGACGTGCTGCGCTCGATCCGAAAATCCGACACGGTGACCAGGCTCGCGGCGCATTGGCGCAGGCAGCTCGACGAAGCGAAATTGCCGCCGCCGCTGCGCGCGCGCTTCGACGCCACGCTCGGCCGCGTCGCCGAGCTCGCATCCTTCGCGGCCGCGGGGCCGCGCGAGGAACTCGCGCGCCAAGCAGCATCGGCACTGTACGACGCCACCACCGCGGTGGCGATGGCCTGGGAGGCCGAACGCAGCGACGATGCGCGCCGCCTCCTGCTCGCCGAACTGGTGCTGCGCCACCGGCTGGGCGCGAACGACCCGCTGGCGCAGGAACCCGATCCCGCGCCGCTGTTCGAACGGCTGCTGTCGGAGGAGCCGATGCGCTTGAGCGAAATTCCAGCCGGATAAGCTTAGCGCGGCCTGCAAGACAGTCTTTTTTCGCCTATGTGAAATTTCCACGTTTCTGTTTCCCCTCGCGGTGCGGCCGGCATATAGTCCTGCTTGCGCTGCGACTTCGGGCACACGGGTCACGCATTCCAATTTTCAAACATCGAGGTAACCGGCATGACAAAGATGATGCAGGACAAGGTGGTAGTGGTAACCGGCGCCGGCGGCGGCATCGGCCGCGAATTCGCGCTCATGATGGCTGCCGAAGGCGCCAAGGTGGTGGTCAACGACATCGGCGCTTCGGTAAGCGGCGAAGGCAAGGACGCCGGCCCGGCGCAGAAAGTCGTCGACGAAATACGCGCTAAGGGCGGCCAGGCTGCGGCCAATACCGACAGCGTTTCCACCTGGATGGGCGCCAACGCCATCATCAAGGCGGCGATCGACAATTTCGACCGTATCGATTGCGTGGTCAACAATGCGGGCATACTGCGCGACCGCATGTTTTTCAAGATGAATCCGGAAGAATGGGGCGCCGTGATCGACGTGCACCTGAACGGCACGTTCTTCGTCAGCCGCGCCGCCGCCACCTATTTCAAGGAGCAGGAATCCGGATCCTACGTGCACATGACCTCCACCTCCGGGCTGATCGGCAACATCGGCCAGGCCAATTACGGCGCGGCCAAACTGGGCATTACCGCGCTGTCCAAAATGATCGCCATGGACATGGCGCGCTACAAAGTCCGCTCCAACTGCATTGCGCCCTTCGCCTGGAGCCGCATGATCGGCTCCATCCCGGCGGACACGCCCGAGGCCAAGGCGCGCGTGGACAAACTCAAGACCATGGAGGCCGCCAAGATCGCGCCGATGGCGGTGTATCTCGGCAGCGACGCCGCCAAGGACGTCACCGGCCAGGTGTTCGCGGTGCGCGCCAACGAGATCTTCCTGATGAGCCAGCCGCGTATCTTGCGCTCGGTGCACCGCGACGGCGGCTGGACCGCGGCGAGCATCGCCGAACATGCGATACCCGCTATGCGCGCCGGTTTCTACGGCCTCGACCGTTCGCAGGACGTATTCAGCTGGGACCCGGTATAAGCGAAGCAAACCGAGGCGCCTCCATTCCATGCCTGCAACGGAACCATCATGCCCATCGACTACGACAAGATAAAGAACTGGCCCTTCCCCGAGGTCGAGCAGACCTACACCGCGAAGGACAGCATCCTTTACGCGCTGGGCGTAGGCTACGGCCATGACCCGATGGACGAAGCACAGTTGCGGTTCGTCTATGAAAAGAACCTCTTAGCGGTGCCCACCATGCCGGTGGTGCTGGGCTATCCAGGCTTCTGGATCAAGGATCCGGCCAGCGGCATCGACTGGGTGAAGATCGTCCACGGCGAACAGGCGCTGCGCATCCACCGGCCCATCCCCGCCACCGGCACGATCATCGGGCGCACGCGCATCAAGGCCATTGTCGACAAAGGCAAGGACAAGGGCGCGCTGCTGGTGCAGGAGCGCAGCATCGTCGACAAGGCGAGCGGCGCGCTGCTCGCGACCCTGGACCACATTACGTTCTGCCGCGGCGACGGCGGCTTCGGCAAAGGCGACGCGGCGCCGTCTCCGCCGCCGGCCGTGCCGGAGGGAGCGCCGGACGCGATCTGCGACCTGCCGACGCTGCCCCAGGCCGCGCTGATCTATCGCCTGTGCGCGGACAACAATCCGCTGCACGCCGAACCGGCGGTGGCCAAGGCCGCCGGCTTTCCCCGCCCGATTCTGCACGGGCTGTGCAGCTACGGCGTCGCCGGCCACGCGATCCTCAAGACCTGGTGCGGCTACGATCCGGAGAAGCTCACCGGCCTGTCGCTGCGCTTTTCCGCGCCGGTGTTCCCGGGCGAGACCATACGCACCGAAATGTGGAACCGCGGCGCGAGCATACTGTTCCGCTCGCGCGTGCTCGGTCGCGACGTGGTCGTGCTCAACAACGGGGTCGCCACGATCAAGGTCTGAGTCCGCATGAGCGACGACACTCTCAGGATGCTGCGCGACAGCGCGGCCGATTTCGCCACGCTCGACGCAGCGCGGGTACGCCGCCTGCGCGGCACCGACCCGGGCTTCGAGCGCGGCGTATGGCGCGCGATGGCGGACATGGGCTGGATCGGCATCCTGATTCCCGAGGAAGACGGCGGTATGGGCCTCAATCTGCGCGCCGCGCTGGTCATCGCCGAGCAACTGGCACGCGCGCTCTATCCGGAGCCCTTTTCCGCCTCGGCTATCGCGGCGACACTGGCGCTGCTGCACGGCGACAACGCCGCGCTGAAACGGCGTCTTCTGCCGCAGTTGGCCGCCGGCGAGATCGTCGCCAGCCTCGCCTGGCAGGGCGAACGCGGCGGGCTGGGTTTCGAGCAGTGCGCGGTCGAGTCGCGCGCGCAGACCGGCGGCTCCATGCTCGAGGGCAGCAGCCGTTTCGTCGCCGTACCGGGCGCCGACGGCTTCATCGTAGCGGCGCGAGCCGCGCAGGGGCTGGAGCTGCATTGGGTAGAGCGCTCCGCGTCCGGGCTCGCGTGCGAGCCGGAGCTGCGTGCCGACGGCAGCGCCTGCGCGCGCCTCAGCTTCAACGCGGTCGCGGCGCCCGACAGCGGGCGCCTGGCCTCGGCTGCGACTGCGCCCGCAGCCCTGCAGCTTGCGCTGGATCACGCGACCGTGGCGGCCGGCGCGGAGTTGCTCGGAACGATGGATCGCGCCTTGGAAATGACGCTGGATTATCTGCGCACGCGGGTGCAGTTCGGCAAAGCCATAGGCACGTTCCAGGCGCTGCAGCATCGCGCCGTGGATATGTACATCCAGAAGCAATTGACGCGCGCCACGCTGGACGCCGCAGCCGAGACCCTGGAGGACGCGGCGTGCACGCCGCAAAGGCGGATCCTGGCCGCATCCAGCGCCAAGGCGCGCGCGTCGCAGGCGGCGCTGGCCATCTGCAAGGAAGCGCTGCAGATGCATGGCGCCATTGGCTATACCGACGAATACGACCTCGGGCTGTATTTCAATCGCGCGCTGGTGCTCTCGGCCTGGCTCGGCAATGCCGCCGCCCACCGCGCCCGCTACGCGGAACTGGCGCCGCTGCCATGAAATACGGGGTGGAACAGGAGCAGGACTGGAACGCGCTTTCGGACGCAGCGTTCCGCGCCATCGTGCGCGCCGAGGTCGAGGCAAACCACCCGGCCGAACTGCGCTATCCGCCGCGCCGGCTGCGCTGGCACGAGAACAAGTCGTGGTATTTGCGCATGGCGGCCAAGGGCTGGATCGCGCCCGGCTGGCCGCGCGAGTTTGGCGGAATGGGTCTTTCCCCGACGAAGTTGCTGATCTTCCTCGAAGAGCAGGAGCGCTGGGGCATCGCGCGCTTTCAGGACCACGGCATCCTCATGGTCGGTCCGATACTGATGCGCTTCGGCACCGAGGCGCAGCGCCGCCGCTACCTGCCGCCTATCCTCGCCTGCGAGGAAATCTGGTGCCAGGGATATTCAGAGCCCAATGCCGGTTCCGATCTCGCCAACCTGCGCACCGAGGCGCGGCTCGAAGGCGACGAATTCGTCATCAACGGGCAGAAGACCTGGACCACGCTGGCGCACGATGCCACCCACCTCATCGTGCTTGCGCGCACTGACAAGGCGGCGAAAAAGCAGGCGGGCATCAGCTTCCTGCTGCTCGACCTGAAGTCGCCCGGCGTGACCGTGCGCCCGATCCGTGATCTGGCGGGACACGAGGAGTTCTGCGAGGTATTTTTCGACAATGCGCGCGCGCCGACAGGCAACCTCGTGGGCGAACTGAACCAGGGCTGGACCGTGGCCAAGTCGCTGCTCGGCTTCGAGCGCATCCACCTCGGCAGCCCCAAGCTGCCTGAATACGGACTGCAGGTGCTGCAATCGGTGGCGAAGGCGCGCGGTGTGCAGGGCGATCCGCTGTATCGCGAGCGCCTGGCGCAGCTGCAACTCGATGTCGAACATCTGGGCGATATCTATGCCCATTTCGCCGCCATCGTCAGCCGCGGCGAGCCGCTGGGACCGGAGGTGTCGCTGCTCAAGATCTGGGCGACGGAAACGTTCCAGCGCATCGCCGACCTGATCATCGAAATCGCCGGCGACTGCGGCGGCCATGCGGGTGTCGTGCGCATGGGCGACGGGCGCATCGAGCCGCTGGCGCTGTTCTACAAGGCGCGGCCGACCTCCATCTACGGCGGCAGCAACGAAATCCAGCGCAACATTCTCGCGCGGCAGGTTCTGCGCCTGCCTGTCTAGCCTGCAATCTACATCGAGGAATCCAAATGACCCGCCCGCTTTCGCATCTCCGTGTACTCGACCTGTCCCGCGTGCTCGCCGGGCCCTGGGCGTCGCAGAACCTCGCGGACCTCGGCGCGGAAGTGATCAAAGTCGAGCGCCCCGGCGTGGGCGACGACACGCGCGGCTGGGGCCCGCCCTGGTTCAAGGACAGCGAGGGCAGGGACACGCGCGATTCCTCCTATTACCTTTCCTGCAACCGCGGCAAGAAATCCATAACCCTGGACATCTCCAAGCCGGAAGGCCAGCAAATCGTGCGCGCGCTGGCCGCCAAATGCGACGTGCTGATCGAAAACTACAAGGTCGGAACGCTGGCGCGCTACGGCCTCGATTATGCAAAGCTGCGCGTCATCAACCCGCGTCTGATCTACTGCTCCGTCACCGGATTCGGACAGTCCGGACCGTACGCGCCGCGCCCCGGCTACGACTTCGTATTCCAGGGCATGGGCGGACTGATGAGCATCACCGGCGAGCGCGACGGCGAACCCGGCGCCGGACCGATGAAAGTCGGCATCGCCATCACCGACATTCTCACCGGCATGTACGCGAGCCTGGCCATCACCGCTGCAATCGCACACTGCGAGCGCGGCGGCGCCGGGCAGTACATCGACATGGCGCTGCTCGACTGCATGGTCGCGTTCAACGCCAACCAGATCAGCGGCTATCTGGTTTCCGGCAACATCCCGAAGCGCTACGGCAACGCCCACCCCAACGTCGTGCCCTATCAGGCATTCCCCTGCAAGGACGGTCACATCATCCTCGCCGTGGGCAACGACAGCCAGTTCGCCAGCTTCTGCAAGGTGGCCGGCCGACCGGAACTCGCCGCGGACACGCGCTACCGCACGATGTCCGGCCGGATCGTCAATCGCGATGCGCTGATTCCGCTGATCGCAGAGATCATGCAGCAGCGCGACATGCGCGACTGGATCGCGGTGCTCGAGGCTGCGAACGTTCCCTGCGGACCGATCAACAACATGCAGCAGGTATTCGAGGATTCTCAGGTTCAGCACCGCCAGCTGAAAGTTGACATTCCCACCGCGTCCGGCGTGGCCTGCCCCACGGTGGCGAGCCCGATGCGGTTTTCCGAAACGCCGGTGGAATACACCGTACCGCCGCCGACACTGGGCCAGCATACTCAGGAAATCCTGCGCGGCCTGCTTGGCATGGAGCAGCAGGCGGTCGACGCGCTGGCGGCGAAAGGCATCGTTTGAGCAAAGCTTGAGGCGGCGAGGCGCACCGAGCCGTGCTGGCGATTAATCCGCGTTGGCGCTCTTCTTGCGGCTGAACAGCGCCGACAATTCGCCGACGATGCCGCGGCGAAAGGCGAGCACGCAGATAACGAAGGTCGCGCCGAGGATCACCTGCACCCACGAGCCCACCTTGTCGGCGAGTTCGTTTTCCATGGTCGTGATGAAAAAGGCGCCGACCACCGGCCCGAAGATGGTGCCGATGCCGCCGATCAGGGTCATCAGGACGACCTCGCCCGACTGCGGCCAGTTCACGTCGGTGAGCGTTTCGAAACCGAGCACCAGCGTCTTGGTGGCGCCTGCCATGCCGGCCAGGCCGGCGGAGATGACGAAGGCAAGCAGCTTGTACTTGTCCACGTCGTAGCCCAGCGACAGCGCGCGCGCCTCGTTCTCGCGGATCGCCTTCAATACCTGGCCGAAGGGCGAATGCACCGTGCGGTAGATCAGCAGGAACCCGGTAATGAAAAGGGCAAACACCAGGTAGTACGTGGCGATATCGCTGCTGAGGTCGATGAAGCCGAACAATGTCCCACGCGGCACGCCCTGCAAGCCGTCTTCAGCGCCGGTGAATTTCGCCTGCAGACAGATGAAGTAGATCATCTGCGCCAGCGCCAGCGTGATCATCGCGAAATAGATGCCCTGGCGGCGGATCGCGAGGCTGCCGATCAGCCAGCCCAGCAGCGCTGCAAACGCCACCGCGAACAGTATGCCGAATTCTGGAGAAAACCCCCATTGCTTGACGCTGTATCCAAGCGCATAGCCTGCAGTGCCGAAAAAAGCCGCATGGCCGAAGGACAGGAGGCCGGTGAAGCCGAGCAGCAGGTTGAAGGCGCAGGCGAACAGCGCGAAACACAGCGCCTTCATCAGGAAGATCGGATAAACACCGCTATAGGGCGCGATCAGGCCGAGCGCGATCAGGGCGGCGAATCCGGCATAGGTCTTGTTCATTTCTCTCTACCGAAAAGGCCCGCCGGACGCACCAGCAGCACGATCGCCATGATCACGAATACCACCGTGGACGACGCTTCGGAGTAATACACCTTGGTCAGCCCTTCGATCACGCCCAGCCCGAGGCCGGTGACGATGGAGCCGATGATGGAACCCATGCCGCCGATCACCACCACCGCGAACACTGTGATGATGATGTTGGAGCCCATCAGCGGGTTGATCTGGATGATAGGTGCGGCGAGCACGCCGCCGATCGCCGCAAGGCCGACGCCGAAGCCGAAGGTAAGCGTCACCATCAGCGGCACGTTTACGCCGAAAGCCTGCGCCAGCAGCGGGTTTTCGGTCCCGGCGCGCAGGTAGGCGCCGAGGCGGGTGCGCTCGATCACATACCAGGTGCCGAGGCAGATCACCAGCGACGCCAGCACGACGAAGCCACGGTAATTGGGCAGGATCATGAAGCCGAGATTGGTCGCCCCGCGCAACAGGTCCGGCACCGGATAGGGCTGTCCGGAAACGCCGAAGAAATAACGGTACACGCCCTCGATCATCAGCGCCAGGCCGAAAGTGAGCAGCAGTCCGTACAGATGGTCCAGCTTGTAGATCCAGCGCATCAGCAGGCGCTCGATGAGCATGCCGAAGCCGCCCACCAGCAGCGGCGCGAGCGCAAGCGACCACCAGAAGCCGAGCCCGAGCAGATCCAGCGCGAGAAACGCGACGTAGGCGCCCATCATGTATAGCGCGCCGTGGCTGAAGTTGATGATGTTGAGCAGGCCGAAGATCACCGCCAGCCCGAGCGACAGCATGGCGTAGAACGAGCCGTTCACCAGCCCGAGCAACAGTTGGCCGAGGAAGGCCTGAATCGGTACGCCGAAGATTTCCATTGTTGACCTTGGTCGATATCGGTCAGTGTCATTCCGAGGATGCCCGCCGAAAGGACTCTCCCGTCAAGCGGGATCGAGAACTCCGGGGCGCAGTTCGAGGGATCTGCTTCAATCACATCAAAGCAGATCCGTCGCTGCGCTCGGGATGACAATCGCGCTAACGCGAGATTGTCACTTCTTGATCATCGGGCAGGTCGATTTCGACAGCGGTTGGAACGCTTCTTCCGCCGGAATCGTCTTTTTCAGCGTGTAGTAATCCCATGGATATTTCGAGTCTTCCGGCTTCTTCACCTGCATCAGGTACATCTCCTTGATCAGGCGCCCGTCCTGGCGAATGTAGGCGTTTTTCGCGAACATGTCGTTGATCTTGGTCTTTTTGAGCTCGGCCATGATCTTGTCGGCATCGTCGGTTCCGGTCGTCTTGACCGCCTTGAGGTAGGTCGTCACCGCCGAATACACTGCCGCCTGGTCGAAGGTCGGCATGCGTTTCATTTTCTCGAAAAAGCGCCTGCTGAACTTGCGCGTCTCGTCATTCGCGTCCCAGTACCAGGCGCTGGTGAGCATCATGCCGTGCGCGGTTTTCAGACCCAGGCTATGGATGTCGGAGATGAACAGGAGCAGACCGGCGAGGCTCTGGGTCTTGGTCAGGCCGAACTCGTTTGCCGCCTTGACCGAGTTGATGGTGTCGCCGCCGGCATTCGCGAGGCCGATGATCTGTGCCTTCGAAGCCTGCGCCTGGAGCATGTACGAGGAGAAATCCGAGGTATTCAACGGATGGCGCACGGCGCCGAGCACCGTGCCACCGTTGGCCTTGACCACGGCCGCCGTATCAGCTTCGAGCGAATGGCCGAATGCGTAGTCTGCGGTCAGGAAGAACCAGGTCTTGCCGCCCGTCTGCACGATTGCCTTGCCGGTGCCGTTGGCAAGCGCATACGTGTCGTAGGCGTAGTGCACCAGGTAAGGACTGCAGTCCTCGTTTGTCAGTCGCGTAGAAGCAGCGCCCGTATCCATGAATACACGTTTCTTTTCCGCGCTGACCTTGGACACCGCGATCGCGACGCTGGAAGTCGGAACATCGACGATTACGTCGACGCCATCGGTGTCGTACCACTCGCGCGCCTTGTTCGCACCCACGTCGGGTTTGTTCAGGTGGTCGGCGAACACCAGCTCGATCGGCTTGCCCAGCACCTTGCCGCCAAAATCCGCGATCGCCATCTTCGCAGCTTCGACCGAGCCGGGTCCGCCGATGTCGGCGTACAGACCGGACATGTCGTTCATGACGGCAATTTTTACCTTGTCGCCCGAGAGCGCGCCGGGCTTGGCCGTTTGCGCGAGCGCGGCGTTCGATCCAATTCCAAGCAGCGCCGTTGCCACCAATGTTGCAAGCAAATTACGTTTCATGTTTCCCTTCTCCTCAAAAAAATCAAACACCCAGAAATTCATGCAGCATGCTCATTTTCGACTGCATTTCGGCAGCCGCAAAAGCCTCGACGATGCGGCCGTGTTCCATCACGTAAAACCGGTCGGCGAGCGGCGCGGCAAAACGGAAATTCTGCTCCACCATGACGATGGTATAGCCTTTCTCGCGCAGCATGCGGATGGTGCGCCCCAGCGCCTGCACGATCACCGGCGCCAGGCCTTCAGAAATTTCATCGAGCAGCAGCAGTTGCGCGCCGGTGCGCAGGATGCGCGCGACCGCCAGCATCTGTTGTTCGCCGCCGGAAAGCCGCGTGCCCTGGCTCGCGCGGCGCTCTTTCAGGTGCGGGAACATGCCGTAGATCTCCTCCACCGGCATGCCGCTGCTGGACACCGCCGGCGGCAGCATCAGGTTCTCCTCGCAGGAAAGGCTGGAGAATATGCCGCGCTCCTCCGGACAATAGCCTATGCCGAGGTGGGCGATCTTGTGCGGCGGCATGCGGATCGACTCGCGCCCGTTTATCATGATCGAGCCGCTGCGATGGCCGACCAGCCCGAGGATCGCCTTGAGCGTGGTGGTGCGCCCGGCGCCGTTGCGCCCGAGCAGCGTTACCACCTCGCCCTTGTTAACGCTGAAGTCGACCCCGTGCAGGATATGCGACTCGCCGTAGAAGGCGTGCAGGTCGGTGACGCGCAGGAATTCGATGCCCGTGCTCATGGTCGGTCAGTGCGCGCCTTCCAGTTCGCCCGCGGTCGTACCCATGTAGGCCTCCATGACCTGCGGATCCTTTGACACCTGCGCGTAGGGCCCTTCGGCGATAACGCCGCCACGCGCAAGCACGGTAATGGTGTCGGAGATGCCAGCGACCACGTTCATGTTGTGCTCCACCATCAGTATGGTGCGCCTGGCCGAGACTTTCTTGATCAGGCTAGTGACCCGATCGACGTCCTCGTGGCCCATGCCCTGCGTCGGTTCGTCGAGTAGCATGAGCTCGGGTTCCATCGCCAGCGTCGTGGCGATTTCAAGCGCGCGCTTACGCCCGTAAGGCAGTTCCACGGTGACCGTGCAAGCGTACGCTGCCAGATCCACTGCATCGAGCAGTTCCATTACCCTGGCGTCGAGCCGGGCCAACGTCTTTTCCGATTTCCAGAAATGAAACGACGTTCCGAGCTTGCGCTGCAGGCCGATGCGCACGTTCTCCAGCACCGTCAGGTGCGGGAACACGGCGGAAATCTGGAACGAGCGGATGATGCCCCGGCGCGCAATCTGCGCCGGCTTGTCGTGGGTGATGTCCTTGCCATTGAAGAAAATATGGCCGGCACTGGGAACCAAGAATTTGGTGAGCAGGTTGAAAAACGTCGTCTTGCCCGCGCCATTGGGGCCGATCAGGGCGTGGATCTCGCCCCGCTTCACCTGCAGGTTGACGTCGCTTACCGCGACAAAGCCCTTGAACTCCTTGGTCAGGCCTTTGGTTTCGAGTATGTAATCGCCCATGCTCAGCAGCGCGGCGGCGGTGCCTGCTGCTTTCCTCCTGCCTGTTGGTCTGCCGGGACTATCGCCGTTGTGGCCGGCGCGCGTCAGGCGCCGGATAAGGCATTATAGTCGTGCGCCCCGGCGAAGCACACCCATTCGCCAGCTCAACGCCCCTTCCATTGCGGTTTTCGCTTGGCCACGAACGCGTCTATGCCCTCCTTCGCGTCTTCGGCCATCATGTTGCAGGCCATGGTTTCGCTGGCCAGCTCGTAGGCCTCCTCCAGACCTGTTTCCAGCTGGCGGTAGAACGCCTGCTTGCCGAGTTTGATCGCGACCGGCGTCTTGGCGAGTATCGAGTCGGTCAATTTCTTGATCTCGGCGTCGAGCTGGTCGGATGGAACGACGCGATTGAGCAGCCCGCGAGTAAGCGCAGTCTGCGCATCGATGAAATCGCCGGTGAGCAGCATTTCCATTGCCTGCTTGCGCCCCAGGTTGCGCGACAGGCCCACGGACGGCGTGGTGCAGAACAGGCCCAGGTTCACCCCCGACACTGCAAAGCGCGCATTGTCGGAGGCGACAGCGAGGTCGCACATCGACACCAGCTGGCAGCCGGCCGCGGTGGCGATGCCGTGCACGCGCGCGATCACCGGCTGCGGCAGGCGCACCAGCGTGAGCATGAGCTTGCTGCACTGGCGGAACAGCTGCTTCTGGAATTCCTTGCCAGGGTCGGAACGCATCTCCTTGAGATCGTGCCCGGCGCAGAACGCTTTGCCCGCGCCGGCCATGATTACCACGCGCACGCTCTCGTCTGCGGCGATGCGCTCGAACTCGTTCTGCAGTTCGCTCATCAGCGCCTGCGACAGCGAGTTGAACTGCGTCGGACGATTGAGCGTAAGGGTCACGACACCCCCTTCGTCAGCTCTCAACAACAGTGGCTCTGCCGCCACTGCCTGGGTATTTGCATTCATGATTTCAGCTCCTTTGTCTCGCCCCACCCTCACCCCTAGCCCCTCTCCCCGAGGGAGAGGGGAACGTCCTGAGCCGCCGCGCGCGGCGGCCCCTATTCTATGGCCTGCGCCGATTTCGCCTTCTGGCGCAGCACGAACTTCTGGATCTTGCCGGTCGACGTCTTGGGCAATTCCCCGAAAACGACGGCGCGCGGCACCTTGAAGCGCGCGAGGTGGGCGCGGCAGTGTTCGATGATTTCCTGCTCCGTCACCTGCGCCCCCTGCTTGAGCTCGACGAAGACGCAGGGCGTTTCGCCCCACTTCGGATCGGGCCGCGCCACCGCCGCTGCGGCGAGCACCGCGGGATGGCGGTACAGCGCTTCCTCGATCTCCAGCGAGGAGATGTTTTCGCCACCGGAAATGATGATGTCCTTGGAGCGATCCTTGATCTTGATGTAGCCGTCCGGCTGCATCACCGCCAGGTCGCCCGAATGGAACCAACCGCCGGAAAACGCCTCTTGCGTCGCCTTCGCGTTCTTCAGGTAGCCTTTCATGGTGATGTTGCCGCGGAACATGATCTCACCCATGGTCTCGCCGTCCGCGGGCACCGGCTGCATGGTCGTGCCGTCCATCACCGCCAGCCCTTCTTCCATCAGGTAACGCACGCCCTGACGGCCGTTGCGCTCGGCGCGCTTGCCGATGTCGAGCGCGTCCCATTCGGCGTGCTTGGCGCACAGCGTCGCCGGCCCGTAAGTCTCGGTGAGGCCGTATACGTGCACCAGGTCGAAACCGATCTTTTCCATGCCTTCGATCATCGCGGCCGGCGGCGCCGCACCCGCCACCATCGCCGAAACCTTGTGTCCGATGCCGGCGCGCAGCGCCGGGTCCGCGTTGATCAGCCCGCTGTGCACGATGGGCGCGCCGCAGTAATGCGTGACCTCATGTTCCTTGATCAGCTTGAAGATCAGCGCCGGATCGACCTTGCGCAGGCACACGTTGACGCCGGCGTTGGCCGCCATGGTCCAGGGGAAGCACCAGCCGTTGCAGTGGAACATCGGCAGCGTCCACAGGTAGACCGAATGCTGCGGCATGCCCCAGCTGACGATATTGCACACGCCGTTCAAATAGGCACCGCGATGGTGATAGACGACCCCCTTGGGATTACCCGTGGTGCCGGAGGTGTAATTGAGCGAGATCGCATTCCATTCGTCGGCGGGCGGCTGCCAGGCATATTCCGCATCGCCCTGTGCCAGCAGCGCCTCGTAGTCCTGCTGTCCCAGTCGCTCGCCCGGCCCCGTGTATTCAGGGTCGTCGATGTCGATCACCACCGGGCGATGCTCGGCCTGCGCCAGCGCCTGCGCAACCGTCGCGGAAAACTCCCGGTCCGCGATCAGCACTTTGGCTGCGCCGTGGTTCAGCATGAAGCCGATCGCCTCCGCATCGAGGCGGGTATTGAGCGTGTTCAGCACCGCGCCCAGCATCGGCACGCCGAAGTGGCATTCGTACATCTCCGGCGTGTTCGACGCCATGACGGCCACGGTGTCGCCGGCGCGGACGCCCAACCGGGCCAGCGCCGAGGCAAGGCGCCGACAGCGCGCATAGGTCTCTTTCCAGGTGTAGCGGCGCGCGCCGTGGATCACGGCGCTGCGCCCGGGATAGACGCGGGCGGCGCGCTCGATGAAGCCGAGCGGCGTCAGCGGCACGTAATTGGCCGGATTGCGGTCGAGGTCGGCTTCGAAGGCATTGCTGCGGTCCATGGGCGTCTCGGATCGGATCGGAACAGGCGAATCAATCTACCACAATTGGGCGCGTGGCCAAACCGCGCGCCAGGCAAAGATCGCTGCCGCGGGACCCCGCCTGAGCGCTCGGCCGCGAACCGGACTGCGCTATCGGACCAGCAGCGCTGCAAGGCCGAGTAACAGGCCCATGCTGACCACATCGGTTGCCGTGGTCAGGAAAATGCTGGAGGCCGTGGCCGGATCAAAACCGAAACGCTTCAGCGTCAACGGCACCATGGCTCCGCTGATGCCGCTCGCCACGCAACTGGCGACCAGCGCGATCCAGACCACGATGCCCAGCATCAGTGCGTGGGGGTTGTGCTGATAGCTCGCGACAATGAACATGCCGAGCGCGGCGACCAGCCCGGTAAACACGCCGTTCAGCGCGCCCAGCGACGCTTCTTTGATGACCAGGTCCCGCTCCTTGCCGGCCTTCAGTTCCCCCAGCGTAATGCCGCGCAGCGTCACCGCGAGCGCCTGGCAGCCGGTGTTGCCCGATTGCCCCGCCAGCACCGGCAGAAACAACGCAAGGATGACCAGCCGGTCCACCGTGTCCTGGAAAATCGCGACCACGGCGCCGGCGACGAACGCCGTGGCAAGATTGATCTGCAGCCAGGGGTGGCGGAATTTGAAGCTGCTTTTCAGCGAAGTCGCGAGCCGCTCCTCTTTTTCCACACCGACCATGCTGCCGACCTGCGCGGTGATCTCGAAAGCCTGTTCCTCGAACAGGGTCTGACCGCGCACCAGTCCGAGCAGGACGCCCTGATCGTCGCAGACCGGATATACCGGGTAATGGCGGTCGAGCACCAGCTTCATCGCATCGGCCAGCTCCATGCCGGGCCTCAGCACGAACGCGTCGCGCAGCATGATCGATTCGAGCGGCACCTGTTCATCGGCGAACAGCAGGTCGCGCATGGTGATGATGCCGAGCAGCTTGCCGGCATCGTCGGTGACGTAACCGTAAGTGATGACCGCCGTGCGCACCAGCGGACGCAACTGCTCGATGGTGTCGCGCACCGACATGTCCGGTCGAAACACCGCGCGCACCGGCTCCATCATGCGGCCGAGCGTGCCGCTGGCGTAATCCCGGTTGATGCGCCACTGCCTGGCCAGCGGAGGCGAGGCGGCGTGCAGGATGCCGTCGATCAGGCCGCCGGGCAGCTCGGCCAGGATGTCCTGCGTGCGCGCTGGATTGAGGTCGTGCAGCACCGCGGCGATCTGCGCGGCCGGATACTCCGCCAGCAGCGCTGCGGCCTCCTTCGGCGAGCGCGCCTTGGCGGCGAGAGCAAGCTCGCGGCGGCTCAGGTCTGCCGGCGGCGTCAATGGACTCGGATCTTCCAGCATCGTCTTCTCCCCTGCGGTGGGCGCGGCTGCGCCGCAAGAGTATAGCGACGGACGGTGCCGTGCGCTGCGCTCCGTTCAACGGCGGGATCGCTGGACACCGACCCGGGCATGCGCACGCAGGCGCACATCTAATTCGCGGACTAGGCGCCCTGATCCGGCATCAACGGCACGCTGCCCCGGTTCGAGGCGATGCCGCCGGCTTGGAGATACCGTTCAAGAAGGATTTGTCTCCGATGCCTCGGGCTGCGCGGCCTCGCCCTCTTGCCTGAGCCAGACGCACTTGCCCTTGCTTTCGGACTGTATCGCCTGCAGCAGATCGAGATGCGCTGCGGCCTCCTCGTCGCTAGCCGCGAGCACCAGCAGCTTCGCGCGTTCCCCGATGGTGCCCGCATCGCTCTGCACCGCTGCCGGCGCCTGTTCCAGCTCCATCACCAGGCTCTCCTGGCCGCGCGTCATCGCAAGGTACACCTCGGCCAGCAGTTCGGCATCGAGCAGCGCGCCGTGCAGGGTGCGGTGCGCGTTGTTCACGCCGTAGCGCTCGCACATCGCATCGAGCGAATTCTTCTTGCCCGGATGCAGCTCCTTCGCCATTTTGAGCGTGTCCCTGACGCCGGCGCAATGCTGCGCCAGCGGCGGCAGCTTGGCGAGCGCGAGTTCCTGCTCGAGAAATTCGACGTCGAAGGGTGCGTTGTGGATGATCAACTCGGCGCCGCGGATGTAGTCGACGAACTCAGTCGCGATTTCCTTGAATTTGGGCTTGTCCAGCAGGAACTCGTCAGTGATCCCGTGCACCTTCATCGCCCCTTCCTCGCTGGCGCGCCCGGGATTGACGTAGTGATGGAAGTGATTCCCGGTCGGACGCCGGTTGAGCAGTTCGAGGCAGCCGATTTCGATCACCCGGTCGCCCAGTTTCGCGTTCAGGCCGGTGGTCTCGGTATCGAGGACGATCTGGCGCGTCATTTTGGCCCATCCTCCGGCGCGGCCGTTCGCGCCAGCGGCGCAGCGCCGCCGGCCCAGCCGCCGCCCAGCGCTTTCATCAGGTCCACGCTGGCCGACATGCGCAGCTGCCGGTTGCGCACGAAAGCCAGCTCGGCGTCGTTCGCCGTGCGCTGCGCGTCGAGTACTTCGAGAAACGCCGAGTAGCCCGCCTCGTAGCGGACATTGGCCAGCCGCAGGGCATTGCGCGCTGCCTGTACGCGGGCCTGCTGGTCCGCTTCGGACGCGCTTGCCTGCCGCAGCGTAACCAGCGCATCGCCTACTTCGCGAAACGCGGTTTCCACGCTTTTTTGGTACGCGGCGAGCGCTTGTTTCTGGCGCGCCTCGGCAGCCTGGGTGCGGGCGGCAAAGCGCCCGGCATCGAACACCGGCAGCGCCAGGCCGAAGCCCAGCGACCAGATGCGAGCGCCGCTGCTGAGCAATGAAGACAATTCCGCGCTCTCGCCGCCGTAGTAGGAGGTCAGGGAAATAGTGGGGAACATCGCCGCCCGCGCGATGCCAATCTGGGCGTTGCTCGCGATCAGCTGTTGTTCCGCCTGACGCACATCCGGCCGGCGCTCTAGCAGCGTCGAGGGCAAGCCCGCCGGGGGCAGCGGCGGCAGCGGCAGGGCCAGCAGGTCGCCCGCAGGCAGGGCGAGGTCAAGCCGGCCGGTAAGCGTGGCCAGCTGATGCTCGATCAGTGCGCGCTGACGCTCGAACTCCTTCAACTGCGCAGCGGCGTCGGCGCGCGCGGACTCCGCCTGGTTCAGGTCCAGGTCCGACGCGATGCCACCCTGCGCGCGCCGGCGCACCATTGCCAGCGCCTCCTCACGGCCCGCGAGCGTGCCGCGCGCCAGCGCGGACTGCGCATCGAGCGAGCGCAGCGAGAAATACCCCTGCGTGGTCAGTCCGGCCAGAGACAGCTTCACGACTTCGCTCGCATAGCGCGAACCCAGCGCGAGGGCGCGTGTCGCTTCGAGCGCGCGGCGCTGCTTGCCCCAGAAATCGAGTTCGAACGAGGTCCCGAGGCTCAGGCGGATATCATTGCGCACCAGCGGGACAGTCGCGGGGATGGGGGTGGCGGTCCTGGCGCTGATGCGCGAGCGCGCCGGGACCGCGTTCAGGTCTATCTCGGGCAGGAACGCCGCGCCGGCCTCGCGCAGGTTGGCATCGGCTTCCTCGACGCGCGCGACCGCGATGCGCATGTCGGCGTTGCGCTGCAGCGCGTCGGCCACGAGCTGGTCCAGCCGCGCATCGCCGTACAGCTTCCACCATTCGGCGTCCAGCGCGGCAGCCTTGTCGCCGTCGCTGCGCGCGTCCGCGTACGCCGCCGGCAGTTCGACGCGCGGGCGTTCGTAGTCCGGGCCGACCGCGGCGCAGCCGCCGAGCAGCGCGGCGCACAGCGCTGCCTGCACTACCCGGCTCACAGCGAATTCTCCGCGGCGGCGGCGGGCGCAGCCGCGTCGCGCTTCGCCTTGCGCCGCCCCAGCAGCGTGAAGAACAGCGGCACGAACAGGGTCGCGACGAAGGTTGCGACGAACATGCCGCCGAACACCCCGGTACCCATCGAGCGGCGCGCCGCCGCGCCCGCGCCGGTCGCAAGGACCAGCGGCAGCACGCCGAACATGAAGGCGAGCGAGGTCATTACGATCGGGCGGAAGCGCTGGCGCGCCGCCTGCACCGCGGCATCGACCACGCCCATGCCCGCATCGACGTTCTGCGCGGCGAATTCGATGATCAGGATCGCATTCTTCGCGGCGAGTCCGATCAGTGTGACCAGGCCGATCTGAAAATAGATGTCGTTGCTCATGTGCAGCGCCAGCACCGCGAGCAGCGCGCCGAGCACCGCGAACGGCACCGCCAGCAGTACCGCGAGCGGCAGCGACCAGCGCTCGTACTTCGCGGCCAGGATCAGGAACACCATCACCAATGCGAACACGAACGCGATGGTGGATGCGTGGCCGGCGCGCTGTTCCTGGAACGCCTGGCCGGTCCATGCAATGTAGTAGCCGCGCGGCAGCACCTTGGCTGCGACCGCATCCACTGCGGCGATCGCCTCGCCCGAACTCACCCCCGGCGCGGCGCCGCCCAGCACCTTGGCCGCGACGAAGCCGTTGAAGCGGTCGAGCTGGTCCGGGCCGACGATAGCCTTGGTGCGGATCAGCGCCCGCACCGGAACCATGTCGCCGCCCGCCGAGCGCACGTAGACGTTGCCCAGGTCCTCCGGGCGCGCGCGGTAAGCCGCGTCAGCCTGGATTTGCACGCGGTAGGTGCGGCCGAACTTGTTGAAGTCGTTGACGTACAAAGACCCCATGGTGCCCTGTAGCGCGTCGAACACGTCGCTGACAGGCACGCCGAGCGCGAGCGCCTTTTCCTCGTCGACTTCGACGAACAGCTGCGGCACGCTGGGCCGGAAGAAGGTATTGATGCCGCTGAGCTGCGGCTGCTTGCGCAGTTCGGCGACGAACTTCTGCAGCACCTGCTCCAGCTGCTTCGGGTCCGAATCGGCGCGGTTCTGGACGTAGACCTCGAATCCGCCGGCGGTGCCGAGGCCGCGGATCGGCGGCGCGTTGAAGGCGAACACCAGGCCTTCGCGCTGCGCCGCTCCCTTGGTCGACATGTACTTGACCATGTCCATGGCGGATTCGGAACGCTCGCCCCAAGGCTTGAGCGCGATGAACATGGTCGCCGCGTTGGTCTTGTTGCCCCCGCCAATCAAGTCGAGGCCGTTGACCAGAAACACGTGCTCCACTGAAGGATGCTGCACCATGATCTGCTGCACCTCGGCGCCGAGCTTGCCGGTGCGCCCGAGCGAAGCGCCGTCGGGCAGCACGATCGCGCCGTAGAAATAGCCTGAATCCTCGATCGGAACCAGGCTGCTGGGGATGACTTTAAGCAGTACCGCCGCGGCGGCGATCACCAGGGCGAACGCGCCCAGCCCCAGCCAGACATGGTGAATCACCCGGTTCACGCCCTTGGTGTACCTGGCGGTCAGCCAGGCGAAGCCGACGTTGAACGGCCGGAACAGGCGCGACTCGTGCGGATTTGCCTTGAGCAGCAGCGCGCACAAAGCCGGGGTCAGCGTCAGCGCGAGCACCCCGGAGATGCTTACCGCGGTGGCGACCGTGACGGCGAACTGCTTGTATAACTGCCCAGCGAGCCCGCCGAGGAAGGCGACCGGAACGAACACGGCCAGCAGAACGAGCTCGATCGCGATGATCGCGGCAGTCACTTCGCTCATCGACTCGAACGCAGCCTCGCGCGGCGTCAGGCCGCGTTCGGCCATGAGGCGCTCGACGTTTTCCAGCACGACGATCGCGTCGTCAACCACGATGCCGGTTGCAAGCACGATGGCGAACAAGGTCAGCGTATTGATGGAAAAGCCGAATACGTACAGGCCGGCGAAGGCACCGATCAGCGAAACCGGCACGGCGACAAAAGGAATCAACGCGGCGCGCCAGCTTTGCAGGAACACGAACACCACCAGCAGCACCAGCAGCGCCGCCTCGAGCAGCGTATGGATGACTTCATTGATCGACGCATTGACGACGCGCGTGGTGTCGTAGGGGATCAGGAAACCCACGCCCTGCGGAAAGCTGCTCGACAACTCGGTCATCGCCGCGCGCACCGAGTCGCCGACCTTGAGCGCGTTGGCGCCGGATTGCAGGAAGATGGCGACGCCTATGACCGGCTTGCCGTCCACAGAAGTGAACTGGTCGTAGTTCTGCGCGCCGAGTTCGATGCGCGCCACGTCCTTGACGCGCAGCACCCCGTTCGGCCCGCTCGCGCGCAGGATGATGTTGCCGAAGTCCTTCGGCTCCGCCAGCCGCCCGCGCGCGGTGACGGTATAGACCAGCGGCTGGCCGGGCGGCGCGGGCTCCTGGCCGATCTTGCCGGCCGCATACTGGTTGTTCTGCGCACGAATCGCATTGGCGACATCGGTGGTGGTTAGCCCCAGCTGCGCCATGCGGTCCGGTTTCAGCCACACGCGCATCGAATAGTCGCGCGCGCCGAATATGGTGGCATCGGCCACGCCCGGCAGGCGCTTGAGGATGTCGAGCACGTTGACGGTGATGAAATTGGACAGGAACAGCGTGTCGTAGCGCGGGTCGGTCGAGGTCACCGCCACCGCCATCAGGATGTCGCGCGAGCGCTTCTGCACCACCACGCCGCTGCGGCGCACGTCGTCGGGCAGGCGCGGCAGGGCGATCTGCACGCGATTGTTGACCTGGATCACCGCGTTGTTGATGTCGGTGCCGACCTCGAACGTGGCGGTGATCGTCAGTGTCCCGTTGGACGCCGAAGTCGATTCGAAGTAGATCAGGTTTTCGACCCCGGAGAGCTGCTCTTCGATCGGGGCGGCCACCGTTTTTGCCAGCGTCTCGGCGCTCGCGCCCGGATACGACGCCGTGATCGCCACGGTGGGCGGCGCGATCTCGGGATATTGCGCGATCGGCAGCACCTGCGAAGCGACCAGACCGGCAATCGTGATGACGATCGCTATGACTGCGGCGAATATCGGCCGACGAATGAAAAAATGCGACAGCATGCGCGCGCTCCTACTTCGCCGGCGCGGAATCCGGATCGGCAGGCTTGGCGCCAGTCGCGGACTGCGGGCTGACCGGCGCCCCCGGCCGCAGTTTGAGCAGATTGTCCACGATCACGCGATCGCCGGCAGCGAGACCGCCAAGAATGATCCAGTCGCTGCCCACCCAGTCGCCGGTCTGCACCGGACGTGTCGCTGCCTTGCCGTCCTTGTCCAGAACGAACACGAAGCGCCCTTTCTCGGCCTGCATCACCGCGGTCTGCGGCACCAGGAACACCTGGTCGCGGTAGCCGGCCACCAGCTGCACGCGCACGAACTGTCCGGGCAGCAACAGCTGCTTCGGATTGTCGAATTGGGCGCGCAGCTGCTGCGTGCCCAGTCGCGGATCGATCTGCATCGCCGCAAAATTGACGCGCCCTTTGCCCGGATAGCGCGTGCCGTCGGTAAGGGTCAGGTGCACCTCGACCGGCGCACCGCCGACCAGCCGCTTTTGCGGCAGCTTTTCGAGGTCGGATTCCGCAAGGCTGAAGCGCACCCAGATCGGGTCGAGCTGGTTGATGCTGGTGAGCAGGCTGTCCGCGCCCGCCGACACCAGGCTGCCTTCGGAGCGCAGCGCGCGCCCGGCCGCGCCGGACACAGGCGCGGTGACGGTGGTGTAGGACAGATTGAGTTCGGCCTCCCTTACCCTGGCCTGCGCCGCCTGCAGCACCGCGTCTGACAGTTGCAGGCTGGAGCCGGCGTCGTCGGATTCTCTTTGGCTGATCGCTCTTTCCGCCGCCAGCCGCGTCAGGCGCGTCGCCTCGCGCCGCGCCTGCGCGTTGCGGGCCTGCTCCTGCGCCAATTGCGCCCGGGCCTGGGCCAGCGCAATTTCAAACGGCGCCGGGTCAATCTTGAACATCGTCGCACCGGCGCTGACCGCATCGCCTTCCCTGTAGCTGCGCTTGAGCAAGATGCCGCCGATGCGCGCGCGGACTTCAACCTCCTTCGATCCTTCGACCTGGCCCACGGCTTCCACCGCAATCGGCACGCGCTGCGGCGCGACTTCGATCACCGTGGCCGGCAATGCGGCGTTCGCCGGATTGGGCGCGGCGCCTGCCTCGGTGCGGCCCTGGCCGCAGCCGGCGAGCGCAAGCGCAAGCGTCGCGCAGCAAAGGGTCAGCCGGAATGGCCGCACGGGCGGCCGCGTTGAGAAATTATTTTGGACGAAAGGCGGCTCTCGCGTCTGCATCGGCTGGAAATCCAATTGGAAGGACGGCTGGATGTACATGCGGCCGAGGCATTATATCCGATCGCTATTGCGCGCAGCCTGTGCCGGCCGGCGCATCGCGCCCTGCGCATCCCATCAGCGCGGTTCGAGGCGCGCGGCGTCGATGCCCTGATTGGCCAGCAGGTCGGCGCGCTCGTTTTCCGCGTGCCCGGCATGCCCCCGCACCCAATGCCACTTGATGCGGTGGCCGGCGGCGATGCCGTCCAGTTCCAGCCACAGGTCTGCATTCTTGACCGGCTTCCTGTCGGCAGTCTTCCAGCCGCGCCGCTTCCATGCCGAGATCCACTCGCTGATGCCTTTCTGCACGTACTGCGAGTCGGTGTAGAGGTCGACTTCGCAGGGCCGTTTGAGCGACTGCAGCGCGCGGATCACCGCGGTCAGTTCCATGCGATTGTTGGTGGTATCGGGCGTGCCGCCGCAAAGCTCCTTCTCGCGGCCGTCGAACTGCAGCAGCGCGCCCCAGCCGCCCGGCCCGGGATTGCCCTTGCAGGCACCGTCGGTGTAGATGCGCACCCGCGCCGCCGTGCTCAAGCGTCGGTTCCGTTGCGGTGGTGGTTGCTTTGCGTAACGGTCGACAGCGATTTGGCCGACGCCGGCTGGCCGCGCCATTTCGGCATTACCAGGCGCATGCCGACCGTGCGCTTGATTGCGCGCACGACATAGACCCCGCCAGCAATCGGCCACCAGCGCTCGCCGGCTTTTTCCATGAAGGCGAAGTGCGCCAGCCATTTGGACTGCGCGAACGGCGGCGCATAGCAGCCGAAGCGGCCGCCGTTCAGTTCGAAGCTCAGCAGCTGCAGCCAGTCCTTCAGGCGCAGCAGGCCGATGAAGCGCCCGCACCAGGGAAATTCGCTCCGGCCCGGGTGCAGCGCGCGGCGCATGCCCCACAGGCTGAGCGGATTGAAACCGGAGATTACGATCTGTCCGTCGGGCATCAGCACGCGCTCCGCTTCGCGCAATATGCGGTGCGGGTGCGCGCTGAACTCGAGCACATGCGGCAGCACCACCAGGTCGATGCTGCCGCTGGCGAACGGCAGCGCGCCGCTGTCGGAGACCAGGTCGCTGGCGCAATCCGGACCGACACGGGTGCGCAGCGCGATGCGATTGCGGCGCAGCAGGTCGATTTCCGGCAGGCCGATCTGGACTGCGTTGAAGCCGAATACGTCCTCCACGGCGCTGTCGAACTGGTCCTGCTCCCAGCGCAGGACGTATTCGCCCTTGGGCGTGGCGAACCATTCGGCCAAGGTTGACTTTTTTTGCGCTTCCACGAAAACTAGGCCTATGTCCGATACCGGTGATTTCGAAGTCGTTCCGCTGCGCGCGTTCACGGATAACTACATCTGGACCCTGCGCAACCGCAAATACGCCGCCGTAGTCGACCCGGGAGATGCGCAGCCCGTGCTCGACTACCTGCAGCGCGAGCAGCTCGAGCTGTGCGCCATCCTCGCCACACACCATCACCCCGACCACGTAGGCGGCGTCGCCGATCTGCTGGCGCAGCACGCCGTACCAGTATATGGACCGCGCGGCGAGCCGATAGCCACGCTCACCCACCCCGTGCACGAAGGCGACGAGGTCGAGATTCCTCAATTGGGATTGCGCTTTCGCGTGCTCGACATACCCGGCCATACCCGGGCACACATTGCTTATTATGGCGCAAATTCATTGTTCTGCGGCGACACGCTGTTCGCCTGCGGCTGCGGGCGCCTGTTCGAAGGCACCGCGCAGCAGATGGCCGATTCGCTGGCGAAGCTCGCCGCGCTGCCCGACGCTACGCTGGTGTACAGCGGCCACGAGTACACGCTGGCCAACATCGACTTCGCGCGCGCCGTCGAACCCGACAACGCGCAGCTGGCCGAACGCGCCGCAAGCGAGGCGCAAAAGCGCAAGCGCGGGCAGCCTACGCTGCCCTCCACCATTGGACGCGAAAAGCAGACCAACCCGTTCCTGCGCTGCGCGCAGCCCGCGGTCATCGCCGCGGCGGACAAGTATCTGGGCGCGCGCGTGGGCAGTCCGGTGCAGGTGTTCGCTGCCATCCGTAACTGGAAGAACAGCTACTGAGCCCCGCGCACCGGCGTCAGGCATGGTCCGCCCCAAAACCCAAGCGTCCGCATCAAGACACGAGGATGGTTCGCACGCGCGCCAGCGACCGAATCCTTGTGAACTAGTACCGTTACTTCGCCATCTAAGATGCTATTTTTCCTAGCATTTCCTTGACCTGACCGGCGCCCTCGGCTAACATTGCTTGTTATCAACGGGGGCGGGAGACGAAGTGCGGGGATTGCGCTTTACAGCGGTCGTCGTCTTGGCCGCGCTCAGCTCTGGCTGCGCCCTGGCGCCGCCGCAAGCCGGCATACCCCCGACGCACCAAGCTGCGGCCGATGCCACGGTCGAATCCGCCGCAAAAGCGCCGCTAAATCCCGCCGTCGCCGCCGAAATTTCCGCGAGGCGCGCAGCTGCCAGCCCTGTTCCGATCCAGGCCCTGCCCAGCCCATCGGCGAAAGAGGTCAAGGACCATCTGCGCGCTATCCCCACGATAGACCTCACCGCGGTTCCGCCCGATTTATGGGACCGAATGCGCATCGGTTTCTCCATGCCCAATCTTTCCAGTCCGCTGGTGCAGGACCGGCAGATTTGGTACGCGAGCCAGCCGAGCTACGTCAAACGCATGGTCGAACGCAGCAAGCGCTATCTTTATTACATCGTCGAAGAACTGGAAAAGCGCGGCATACCGACCGAGCTTGCGCTGCTGCCGATGGTGGAGAGCGCATTCAATCCCATGGCCTATTCGCGCTCGCACGCCTCGGGGCTGTGGCAGTTCATACCTTCTACCGGCAAGAACTACAACCTCGAGCAGAATCCCTGGTACGACGGCAGGCGCGACATCGTCGCCTCGACCAGCGCCGCGCTCGATTACCTGCAGTATCTGTACCAGATGCACGGCGACTGGCACCTCGCACTCGCCTCCTACAACTGGGGCGAGAACGCGGTTGCGCGCGCCATCGAAAAGAACAGGGCCAAGGGGCTGCCTACCGATTATCTCAGCCTCAGCATGCCCACGGAGACCCGCTATTACGTGCCCAAGCTGCAGGCGCTGAAAAACATCATCCTGAATCCGCATGCCTTCGGCGTCGACCTGGAGCCGGTGCCCAATACGCCCTATTTCGTCACCGTGGAAAAGACCCGCGACATGGACGTGCGCGTGGCCGCCAAGCTCGCTGACATGCCGCTGACGGAATTTCTCGCGCTCAATCCCGGCCATAATCGTCCGGTGATCGTCGCCAATGGCACGCCCGGACTGGTGTTGCCGAAGGACAAGGCGAAAATCTTCCTCGCGAATCTTGAAGAGCACGACGAGCCGCTGGTCTCCTGGCAGAAATACACGCTCAAGCGCGGCGACAGGCTGGACCAGCTCTCCGCCAAGCACGGCATCTCCCTCGCCCGGCTCAAGCAGGTAAACAACATCGGCGGGCGCACCCGCGTGGGGCCGGGCTACCAGCTGTTGCTGCCGCTGAAAGGCGCCTTGCTCGAACCGCTGCCGGTTGCGTACCAGCCGCCCGCCGCGGCCGACGCGCCCGCGAACTTGCGCAAGCTGAGCTACACGGTGCGGCGCGGCGACACGCTGACCGGGATCGCCCAGCGCTACAAAGTCAGCACCGACGATCTGCGCCGCTGGAACCAGATCGGACGCCTCGCCGCCGGCCAGCACCTGGTGATCGAGGTGCGCCACGCGGCGCCGTCAAAGAGCACGAAATCCACCAGGAAAACGCGCAGCGACAGGCGAAAAAAGTAGCCGCGCCGTTCAGGGCTGCGCTGCGCGATAGAGCAGGCAGCTGACTTCGTGGCCCCCGCCCAGATGCACCGCCTCCGGATAATGCAGCCTGCATTCGGGCATGACCTGCGGGCAGCGCGGATGAAAATGGCAGCCGCGCGGCGCGTTCGACGGTGACGGCAACTCGCCCTCCAGGCGGGGAAATTCAGCGTCCAATGCAACTTCGACGCGCGGAACTGAAGCCAGCAGCGCTTGCGTATACGGATGCTTGGGCGTTCGCAGCACTTCATCCACTGTCCCGCGCTCGACGATGCGCCCCAGGTACATGACCGCGACCTCGTGTGCGAGATATTCGACGACGGCGATGTTATGCGTGATGAACAGGTAGGACAAGCCGAACTCGCGTTGCAGGCCCTTCAGCAGGTTGAGTATCTGAGCCTGCACCGACACGTCGAGTGCGCTGGTGGGCTCGTCGCAGATAATCAGCCTGGGCCGCACCGCAAGAGCCCGGGCGATGGCAATGCGCTGGCGCTGCCCGCCGGAAAATTCGTGCGGATAGCGGTTCTTGATGTCGGCCGACAATCCCACGTGACGAAGCAGCTCGTCGGTGCGGTGCGCCATCGACTCGCTTCCCGTATCGGTTCCGAGCGCCACCATGCCTTCCGTGAGGATATCCGCAATGCGCATGCGTGGATCGAGCGAAGCGTAGGGATCCTGAAAGATGATCTGAAAGTCCCTGCGTCGCGTGCGCAGCGCCGCACCTCGAAGGCGGGTCAGCTCCACCCCGTCGAATTCGACTTCGCCCGCCGTGGGCCGCGTGAGCTGCAACACCGCTTTGCCAACAGTGGTCTTGCCGCAGCCGGATTCGCCGACGAGCGCAAGCGTCCTGCCGGCCGCAAGTTCGAGCGATACCCCGTCGACCGCTTTCACCCATCCGACCGTGCGCTTGAGAATGCCCTTGCGAATCGGGAAATACACTCGAAGCGAACGCACGCCGAGCAAGACTGGCGAGCGTTCGCGCGCGGCGTCTGGTGCGCCGGCGGCGGAGACGACCTCGCGCGGGCCGGCGCGCTGCGTCTCGCGAACGAAACAGCGAACCTCGTGCGCCGCGCCGACCGGGGACCAGCCCGGACTCGCCTCGCGGCAGCGCTGCGTGACGAGATCGCACCTATCGGCAAAGGCGCAGCCCACGATGGCCGCGTCGAGCGAAGGCACCTGGCCGCGCATCACCGAAAGCTCCGTTCCGCGCTTGCCCGAGCCGGGAAGCGCGTCAAACAGTTTGCGCGTATACGGGTGCTGCGGCGCGCGGAAGAACTGATCGCGAGGCGCGACTTCAACGAAGCGCCCGTAATACATCACTGCCACGCGGTGCGCCATGTGCGCCACCACGCCCAGATCGTGCGTGATCAGCAGGATCGACATGCCGTTCTTGCGCTGCAGCGCGCGCAGCAAATCGAGCACCTGCGCCTGGATGGTCACGTCGAGCGCGGTCGTCGGCTCGTCGGCGATAAGAAGATCAGGCTCGCCGGCCAGGGCGATGGCGATCATCACGCGCTGCTTCATGCCGCCGGAGAGCTGAAACGGATAGTCGTCGACGCGCCTTGCGGCATCCGGGATGCCGACGGCATCGAGCACTTCGATGGCGCGCTCTCGCATTTCTGCGCCACGCAGCTCGGTGTGGCGCAGCAGCACCTCGGCAATCTGCCGCCCGACGGTGAGCACCGGATTCAGGCTGGTCGCCGGTTCCTGGAAGATCATCGCAATGCGCCGCCCGCGTACGTTGCGCATTGCCGCCTCCGGCAGCGACAGCAGCTCGGTGCCGCTGACGCTCACGCTGCCGTCGACGATGTGGCCGGATTGCGGCAGCAGCCGCAGGATCGACAGCGCCGTCATCGACTTGCCGCAGCCGGACTCCCCGACAATGGCAAAAGTCTCGCCGCGCGCGATGCGCAAATCCACGCCGTCCACTGCGTGCAGCGTGCCTGCGCTTCCTTCCAGTTCGGTTGCCAGGTGCGCGACCGCAAGTACCGGTTCGCCGCCCTCATTCGGGCCCGCCAGGAAAATCATGCCACCGCCCTCACGGCCGCGCGGCCGACGCGCACGCGCGGGTCGAAGGCGTCCCGCACCGCGTCGGCGAGCAGATTCGCGGGCAGCACCAGCGCGAACATGAATACGAAAGCGGCGACCAGCACCCACCACACCATCGGCTCGCGCGCGATCTCGAGCCGTGCCGCGTTGATCATGGTGCCGAAGCTGATCATCGACGGATCGACGCCGACCCCGACATAGGAGAGCACGGCCTCGGCCAGCACTAGCCCCGAGAAATCCATGACCAGGGTGATGATCACCAGGTGCATGACGTTGGGCAACACGTGCCGGGTGATGATGCGGAAATGGCCGACGCCGAATGCCTGCGCCGCCTGGATGAAATCGAGCTCGCGCAGCTTCAGCGTCTCGCCGCGCAGCAGCCGCGCGAGGCCGGTCCAGTTGGTCAGGCCGAGGATAATGCACAGAAACAGCAGCCGCAGGTCGGCGCGCTGCGCGGTGGTCGGGAACAGGTCCGGGTGGGTATCGATATAGACCTGCATCATCAGCACCGCCGCAGCGATGAGCAGCACGCCCGGAATCGAATTGAGCGTCGTGTACACGTACTGGATCAGGTCGTCGACCCAGCCCTTGAAATAGCCGGCCGTGATGCCGAGCATCACGGCGAATGGCAGCATCACCAGCGTCGTCAATGCGCCGATCATGATGCCGGTGCGCACGCTCTTCAGCGAAAGGTAGAGCACGTCCAGTCCGACCTTGTCGGTGCCGAGCACATGGTAGCCCGCCGCGACCGAGGCCGTGGCAAATCCGAGTACGAGCAGCAGCAAGGCGGCGTAGAGCGCCCCCGTCCAGGCTACCCGTGTTTGCCCGCGCCACACGGCGCGCCACGCAGCAGTCAGATTCGTGCGCTCGCGCCGCGCGATCGGAGCCAGGAGGAACGCGAGCAGTACCAGCCACAGCGCGGCGCCGGCGCCGGCGCCCTGCGCGAGGCGCCGCGCGATATCGCGCGCGCGGTCGCTCTCGTGCGCAAGCTGCGCCCCGCCGTAGCGCAGGCGCGGAAACTCCCGCACCACGCGCCCGCCGCCGAGTTCCACCGATTCCATGGAATAGGAACGCGTAGCCAGCGGCGCCGAATAAGTCGTCTCCGTGTGCGTGCGCAGGCGCGTCAGCGCGACATCGAGCACCGATAGCACGTCCACCGCGTAGACCCGCGCGCGACCCTCGCCCTGCGCCGCGATGGCGGGCCGAAAATGCAGCGAGTCCGCGAGCCCCACCAGTGCGTAGGCGGCGAGGATCACCAGCGACATCGTCCCGGCCGCGCTCTGCGCCACCCTGCGCCAGGGGACTGCGAGGTGTTCGTGGCGGTGGACGTGCCAGAAGTAAGCGGCTGCGGCGGCGACCAGCGCCCATAGCAGGGCGTCGGTCCAGAGAACTACGATCATTCGAATCTCACCCGGGGATCGGCCAAGGTGTAGGAAACATCGGTCAGCATGAGTCCGATAACATAGAGCACCGAGCCGAGAAACACCATCGAGCGCACCACCGCGAAGTCCTGCGACGAAATGGCATCGATGGTGTAGCTGCCGAGGCCGGGAATGCCGAAAAACGATTCCGTGAGCAGGCTGCCCAGGAACAGCAGGGGTATCTGCGCCACTGCCCCGGTGAGGATCGGAATCATCCCGTTCCTGAGCACGTGGCCGAACAGCACCGTGGTTTCGGCAAGCCCTTTTGCGCGCGCGGTGCGCACATAGTCCTTGCCGATTTCCTCGAGGAACACGGTGCGGTACAGGCGCGCGCCGCTGCCGATGCCGCTGACCACGCCGATGATCACCGGGAGAATGACGAACCGCACGGCATCGATCCCGCCTTCGTAGCCTGAGATCGGCACCAGACTCCACAGCTTGCTCACAAAGAACTGCCCGGAGATGATGTAAAACAGGGTCGAAATCGACATCATCGCGACGCACAACACCACGCCCCAGATATCGATGGCGGTCGCGCGAAAGAACGTCATTAGCAGCGAGAACGTGATGTTCACCGCCAGCCCCACCAGCAGCACCGGCAAGGCGATCGCCATGCTCGGCCACATGCGCGTTTTGATTTCGTGGGCGATGTTGCGCCCGTCATCGGCCGACCCGAAATCGAATACGAATAGTCTGACCGACTTCTCAAAGAAAATCGTGTCGGTCAGCCGGTCGATTCCGCGCGCCTTGGAGTTAATCAGCAGCGGTCTGTCGTAGCCGCGCTCGGCCTTCCATGCCTCGATCGCCGCCGGGGTAACGCGCTTTACCCCAAGCTGCATCCGTGCCATGTCATCCGGCGTATTTACGACGAAGAACAAGGCGAACGTGAGCAGATTCACGCCAATGAGGATCGGAATGGCGTAGAGCATGCGCCGGGCCAGATACGCGATCATGCGGTTGCCTCGGACGGCCGCGCGGCCATGCGCTCGCGCCTGCGGTAGCTCATCACTGCCGGCAGCACCAGGACGAGGAGCAGGAGCGCGCCCAGGCCGATCGGCCAAAGATCCGGCTTGTTCCATTCGGCACGGCGCGTTGCGCGCAGCGTTGCATCGACGCGGTAATACTTCATTTTGTTGCGCGCCATCTGGTTCGGCTTGACGTTATACAGCCAGGCATGGTTCAGGCTGTAGGTCTTCGGGTGGTAGCCCCAGACCCAGGGCGAGTCGCGCCGCAGGATGTCGTACATGCGGTCGATGAGCGCCTGGCGTTCGGGCCCGTTGTCCATCACCTGCATCTGCGCGAACAGCTTGTCGTAATCCGGATTGGAGTAATTGGCGGAATTCTCCCCCTGAAACTTGGTGCGGCTCTGCGACGTGTCCAGCAGGAACAGGAAATTCTCCGGGTCCGGATAGTCCGCATTCCAGCCCCAGATGAACATCTGCTCGGACCCCTTGCGGATCTTGTCCTGGAAGCGGTTGTAATCGGTGTCGCGAATCTCCAGCTGAACGTCGATTTTCGCCAATTGCTTGCGGTACCAGTCGAAGCGCGATTTGTCGTCGGGGCCGCGGCCGGTGACGTCGAGGTACAGAACCAGCGGCTTTCCCGATTTTTCTTCGCGTCCGCCCCGATAGCCTGCCTCGGCGAGCAAGCGCTTGGCCGCGCTGATCGGCTTGCGCTTCGGCGCGTTGTCGATCCAGTCGTAGACCATCGGATTCATGCCAACTTTGCCGTCGCGATAACCGAAAATCCCCGGCGGAATCGGGCCCTGCGCCGGAACGCCGCGCCCATTGGCAAAGATCGAAACGAATTCCTCCATGTCAATTGCATTGGATACCGCCTGGCGCAGTTTGCGCGCGCGCTCCTGCTGCGTGGCATCGCCCTGCCCCCCGATCACCGGATCGAGCCAATTGAATCCAAGATATACGGAGGAAGTTGCGACCGAAGTCTCGAGCCTGATGCCGCGCGCTTTCATCTCCGGAGTCACCGTGGTCTCGCCCTCGACGCTGACCTTGACGGCCTGATCGAAGCTGTCCGAACTGATGCCCGAGGTATCGTAATAGCCCTGCAGGAACTTGTTCCAGTATGGAATTCCCTCCTTCTCCCGGCTGAACACGACGGTGTCGACGAAAGGCATGCGCTTGCCGGCATCGGCGAGCAGCCCATCTTCGCGGTCGCCCGGCGCCCCCTCCGATGGATACGGCTCACCGCGGAAATTCGGATTGCGCTGCAGCACCATGCGCGTGTTGGGGTCGTTTTCGGTCATCATGAATGGTCCGGTACCGATCGGGTACCAGTCGAGCGTAAGGTTTTTCTGCGCCATGCCCGCCTGCGCATAAAAGCGATCCGCTTCGATCGGGACCGGCGCAAAGAACGGCATCTCCAGCCAATACAGGAACTGCGGATAGCGGCCCTTGATCTTGACCCGGTAGGTGTACCGGTCCACGACTTCGGCGCCGGCAAGCGGGTAGCGCGAAAGATCCAGCCACGCGCCGCGCTCACCCTCGGCGGCCAAGGTCTGATCGGCCTCGCGCAGCGTCTGTGCCAACTCCTTCAACCCGACTATGTACTGGCTGATCAGGCCGAAGATCGGTGAATGCAGCCGCGGGCTCGCTAGGCGCTTAATCTGGTAGACGTAGTCTTCCGCCGTCAGTTCGCGCGTTCCCGTCTTGGGAAAATCGGAAAGCTTCCAGATGCGCTTGAGTTCCTCGCCCGTGAGATGGTCATACAGCAGCTGCCCCGACGCGTCGCGAGCAAGCGCCGGATGCGGCTGATACAGGATGCCGGGGCGGATCGTGATCTCGTACATGCTGTAGGCCACCTGCGTGCTGTCGGAATGCACCACGCGTCCGGCGGCGTCGTAGAAGTTCGGTTTGGGCAGCGCCACAGCCGTGCGCGGAATCAATTGATAAGGCCGTTTCAGATACTGATACTGAAGCGGCGCCTCGTAGATTTGCGCGTTGAAGGTCGCCTCGTTTTCGCTGTACGAAGACACCGGATCGAGATGCTTCGGGCGCTCGGCGAAGGAACTGTAGAGTATGTTCTTGTCCGACTCGCTCGCCGGATAGGGATCGTTCCAGACCCGGCCGCAGCCGGCGAGCAGGAGCACACAACCAAGGGTGGCGATAAAACGCATCGGCGGAGTTTAGCCGAACCCGGATGGAGCGTCACCCCGGTATAATTCAAACCTCTGGAACTGTGGAGTCGTCATGGGTTTTCTCTCAGAAAAGCGCATTCTAATCACCGGTTTGCTCAGCAACCGCTCGATTGCCTACGGCGTCGCCAAAGCCTGTCATCGCGAGGGCGCGGCGCTGGCGTTTACCTACCAGAATGAGCGTTTCAAGGATCGCGTTACCGGCATGGCGGCGGATTTCGGCAGCACGCTGGTATTTCCCTGCGACGTTGCCAGCGACGAGGAGATTGCTAAACTGTTCGCTGATCTGGGCAGCGCATGGGACGGCCTGGATGGCCTGGTGCATTCCATCGCGTATGCACCGCGCGAGGCAATCGAAGGCGATTTCCTGGAAGGCATTTCGCGCGAAGCGTTCCGCACCGCGCACGAGGTATCCAGCTACAGCTTCGCCGCCCTGGCCAAGGCGGCGCTGCCGATGATGCAAGGCAGGCAGGCGGCGCTACTTACGCTCACCTACCTCGGCGCAGTGCGCACCATGCCGAATTACAACGTAATGGGCCTGGCCAAGGCAAGCCTGGAGGCTGCGGTGCGCTACATGGCGGCGAGCCTCGGACCCAAGGGCATACGCGTCAACGCGGTTTCCGCCGGACCGATCAAGACCCTGGCGGCATCCGGAATCGCCAGCTTCGGCAAGCTGCTCGCCTACAACGCGAAGCAAGCGCCCTTGCGGCGCAACGTGACCACCGAAGAAGTGGGAAATGCGGCGGCGTTTCTGTGCAGCGACCTTGCCAGCGGCATCACCGGCGAAGTCACCTACGTCGACGGCGGCTTCAACACCACCGCGCTGGGCACGACGGACGTATAGGAGCGGTCGGCGCGAAGTGCGCCTAGCCGCCCTTCTTCTCCAGGTTCGCCTTGTTGATTTCTATTTTCGCCGCCGCCCTGAGGTTGGCGATATAGGCGGACGCCTGTTCCTGCGCGGACAACTGCTCCAGCTGCTGCTTCAGCAGCTTTTCCCGCGAAGCGTCCGCCTGCATTGCGTCGATTACGCGTGAAATGCGGTAGATGGCGTAGCCGCGGCCGGGAAGTTCCACGCCCTCGTAGGCGGGCAGCTTGCCCGTGTCGGCGCGGAACACCGCCTTCAGCGCAGCCGGCGCCAGCTCCGGCTTGCCCTGGCGGCTCACGATCCTGGGTTTGTCCCATGTAAGCTCTGCATCCTTGCCCTGTTGTAATGCGGCGAATTTTTCCTTGCCGCGCCTGACCGCCAGTTCCATCGCCTCCTGGTCGGTGAGTTTCTTCGCGATTTCGGCCTTGACCTCCTCCAACGGCTTCGGCGCGGCGGGCTTGTGCTCCAGTACGCGCGCGACCACCATGGTTTCCGGCCCCGCTTCCACCGCCTCGGTGTTGTGCTTGTTCTTGAGTGAATCGGTCGAGAACAGCGAATCGATAATTCTCTGGCTATTCAGCGCGCCGGCCGCCGGGTTCGCGTTGCGCGTGATCCAGCCCGACTGCTGCAGCTTGAGCTTGAACTTGTCGGCGATCGGCTGCAGGCTGTCCGGCTGCTCGTAGGCAAGATTGCTGAACGTTTCGGCGGCTTCGGCAAATTTCTTGCGAAGGCGCTGCGTCTTCAGTTCCTTCTCAATGTCGGCGCGCATGTCCTGAAACGATGTGGCCGCAGGCGCGGCGATCAGAATGTGGCTCGCCCGGCGCTCCTCGGGCTGGCCGTCGTTTGCCGGCTTTATCGCGGTCAGCCTGATGATGTGAAAGCCGAAACTGGACTCGACGATGCCGCTCAACTGCCCCGGCTTCAGCTTGAATGCGGCATCTTCAAACGGCTTGACCATCGAGCCGCGCGCGAAGAATCCCAGGTCGCCCCCGTTGTCCTTGGAGCCGGGGTCCTGGGAGTATTTCTTCGCCAGTTCGCCGAACTTGTCCGGCGCCGCGCGCAGCTGCGCCAGCAGGTCTTCGGCTTGCTTCCCCGCCGCCGCGCGCTCTTCGAATTTTGCGCGCACGTTGCCGTCGTACCAGGCGCGCATATCCGCTTCGCTTACAGTCTCCTGCGCGGCCAACACGTCCGCATTGAGCACGGCGTACTCGGCCCGCACCTGCTCCGGCACCACGAATTCGCCCGGATGCGAATCGTAGTAGGCCTTGATCGCCTCCGGCGCGAGCTTGACCTCGCGTGCGAACTGTTCCGTCGACAGCAGCGCCTCGGCAACTTCCCGCTGCTGCGCTTCGATCGCGAGAAAACGCGCGACCCGCGTCTTCCCCACGATTACCGACTCCCCCACCGCGCTGTTGAGCTGCTGCAGTTCGACGTCGCGCCGCAACCTGGCCTCGAATATTACGTCGTTCATGCCCTGCGCACGCAGCGTGGCGTCGTAGCGCGCCTTGGAGAACTTGCCGTCTTCCTGAAACGCGGGCAGCGCCACGATGATTCCGCGCAACTGCTGATCGGTCACCACCAGATTGCTCCTGACCGCCTGCACCGCCAGCAGGCGCTGCTGGATCATCTGATCGAGTAGTTCGGCGCGCTGCGCCGGGGTATCCAGCATCGCTGGATCCAATTTGCCGCCGAGCAGCGCCCGCAGGCGCTCCTGCTGTTCGCGCTGCGCCTGGCTGAATTCCTGCAGCGTAATCTTCTGTCCGGCCACTTCGGCCACGTCCTGCGCAGCGCTCGCGTTGCGCCGATAGGAATCTATGCCCCAGAATGCGAACGGCAGCACCATCAGCGCCAGCAGGAGCTGCACCAGTCTTTTATGCTTGTGGACTAGATCGAACATGGTTTCTCGCTATGGTTGCACCACAAAAACATCGGCAGCGTGCGCAACGCCGGGCACGAGCCTCAAAACAGCCGCGCTAGTTTCATGCGCGACAGTCCCTAACACTGCAATGCCCTCGGCACGACGCGCAACGCCAGGAACGAGTTTCAAAACAGCCACGCCAGTTTCACGCGCGGCGGTCCATAAAATAAAAAGGCGAACCCTGTCTGGGTTCGCCTTTCGTTGTTGGCGGAGTGGACGGGACTCGAACCCGCGACCTCTGCCGTGACAGGGCAGCATTCTAACCAACTGAACTACCACTCCAGCAATGCGGAACACCCTGGTGGGTGCTGAGAGGCTCGAACTCCCGACATTCGCCGTGTAAAGGCGACGCTCTACCAGCTGAGCTAAGCACCCTCTCTTGGACTAACTGCAACGCCAGGCGCTCTGGTCCAAAAAGGGCGCTAGTTTAACGCATCTTTCAGCGCTTTGCCAGCGCGGAATTTCGGCACGCGCGCCGCCTTGATCTTGATGCTCGCGCCGGTTCGCGGATTGCGCCCGTTGCGCGCCGCGCGCTTGCCAACATAAAACGTGCCGAAGCCGACCAGAGTGACCATGCCGCCTTTTTTCATCGCGACTTTGATCGCGCTCACGGTCGCATCCAGGGCGCGGCCGGCCGCGGCCTTGGAGACATCCGCAGATTTTGCGATTTGATCGATCATTTCGGACTTGTTCACGTTGATCCCCTTTTGTTGAAAATGACTATAGGAAAAGTCGATAAGGACTCGGAGTCGTTGCGCGGTGTTTGCCGAGGCGAGAGACAGTCGTGCCGAAATCGGCGGCGAGCATGCACACTTTATAGCAAGTGCGATTCGCGGGTGTCAAGCGCTTTTCCACCGCGATGCGCGTCTGGTCAGTGCGTGATGACCCCGCTCACGGGCTGACCTTCCGCTGCAGGTGTAATCGGTGCAGCGTCGTCCTTCTTCGCCAGCGGCTCGGGCCGGCGTTCCAGCGCAAGCTCGAGCACTTGGTCGATCCATTTGACCGGCACGATTTCGAGCCGGTTCTTGACGTTTTCCGCGATCTCGGCGAGATCCTTCACATTCTCCTCTGGAATCAACACCGTCTTGATGCCGCCGCGGTGGGCCGCGAGCAGCTTCTCCTTCAATCCACCGATCGGCAGTACCTCGCCGCGCAGCGTGATCTCCCCGGTCATCGCCACGTCGGCGCGCACCGGAATTCCGGTCAGGATCGACACCATCGCAGTGCAGATGCCGATGCCGGCGCTGGGCCCGTCCTTGGGCGTTGCGCCCTCGGGCAGGTGGATGTGCAGATCGATCTTCTGGTAGAAGTCCTCTGCGACGCCGAGCTTGGCCGAGCGGCTGCGCACCACCGTGAGCGCGGCCTGGATCGATTCCTGCATCACTTCGCCGAGTTTGCCGGTGGTGATGCTCTTGCCCTTGCCCGGCATGACCACCGCCTCGATGGTCAGCAGTTCGCCGCCGACCTCGGTCCAGGCGAGCCCGGTGACCTGCCCGACCTGGTTCTTCTTTTCCGCGATACCGAAACTGAATTTGCGCACGCCCAGGAACTTGTCCAGGTTCTTCGCCGTGACCACCATCTTGCTGTCGCGGCTCTTGGTCACCAGCGTCTTGACCACCTTGCGGCAGATCTTGGATATTTCACGCTCCAGGCTGCGCACGCCGGCTTCCCGCGTGTAGTAGCGGATGACATCGCGTATCGCCGACTCGGCGATCGTGACTTCATCGAGCTTGAGGCCGTTGTTTTTGAGCTGCTTGGGCAGCAGGTATCGCGTGGCGATGTGTATCTTCTCGTCCTCGGTGTAGCCCGAAAGGCGGATGACCTCCATGCGGTCGAGCAGCGCCGGCGGAATGTTGAGCGTGTTCGCAGTTGCGACGAACATCACCTCCGACAAGTCGTATTCGACCTCGACGTAGTGGTCGACGAAGGTATGGTTCTGCTCCGGGTCGAGCACCTCAAGCAAGGCCGACGACGGGTCGCCGCGGAAGTCCATGCCGAGCTTGTCGACTTCGTCGAGCAGGAACAGCGGGTTACGCACGCCGACCTTGGTCATGTTCTGCAGAATCTTGCCCGGCATCGAACCGATATAGGTGCGGCGGTGGCCGCGGATTTCCGCCTCGTCGCGCACGCCGCCCAGCGACATGCGCACGAACTTGCGGTTGGTCGCCTTGGCGATCGATTGGCCCAGCGAAGTCTTGCCCACCCCGGGGGCGCCAACCAGGCACAGGATGGGCGCTTTCACCTTGTCGACGCGGCTCTGCACCGCCAGGTATTCGACGATGCGCTCCTTGACCTTTTCCAGCCCGTAGTGATCGGCGTCGAGGCTCTTTTCCGCGGCGACGATGTCCTTGGAAATCTTGCTGCGCTTCTTCCACGGCAATCCGACCAGCACATCGACATAGTTGCGAACCACCGTGGCTTCGGCCGACATCGGCGACATCAGGCGCAGCTTCTTCAGCTCGGCCTCGGCTTTTACGCGCGCGTCCTTGGGCATGCGCGCGGCCTTGATCTTCTTTTCCATCTCGTCCAGGTCGGCGCCGTCCTCGCCTTCGCCCAGTTCCTTCTGGATGGCTTTGACCTGTTCGTTGAGGTAATACTCGCGCTGGCTTTTCTCCATCTGGCGCTTGACGCGGCCGCGGATGCGCTTTTCCACCTGCAGGATGTCGATTTCGGTTTCGAGCTGCCCGAGCAGGTGCTCCAGCCGCGCCTTGACGTCGAACATTTCCAGCACCTGCTGCTTCTGCTCGAGTTTCAGCGGCAGATGCGCGGCGACCGTGTCGGCGAGGCGCCCGGCCTCCTCGATGCCGCCGAGCGAGGTGAGGATTTCAGGCGGGATCTTCTTGTTCAGCTTTACGTACTGGTCGAACTGGGTCACCAGCGCGCGGCGCATCGCCTCGACCTCGTTGCTGTCGCTCGCGTCCGCGGGGACCGGCCGCGCCACGGCGGAATAGTGACTGCGCTGGTCCTCGATCTCCTTGATGACCGCGCGCTGGCTGCCTTCGACCAGCACCTTTACCGTACCGTCCGGCAGTTTCAGCATCTGCAGGATGTTGGCGATGCAGCCGATCTGGTACATGTCCTCCGGCGCCGGTTCGTCCTTGGCCGCGGATTTCTGCGCCGCGAGCATGATGCTCTTGCCCGCTTCCATCGCAATTTCCATCGCCTTGATCGATTTCGGGCGGCCCACAAACAGCGGAATCACCATGTGCGGGAACACCACGACGTCGCGCAGCGGCAGCAGGGGAAACTGGGTCAGATCGGAGGAAAACTCGGTGGCGGGCATCGCGAAACCTCAGGTGGAATATTTCATTAAGATGGGGACGGGGGACATTAGTTCAACCCCGTCGTCCAACTCAGGACAGAGAGCCGGCGACCTTGGGCGGGTCGGAGTAGATCAGCAGCGGCTTGCCCTCGCCACGCACGGTCGGCTCGTCGATGACCACTTTGGTGACATTTTCCATCGTCGGCAGTTCATACATCGTGTCGAGCAGCACCTGCTCGAGGATGGAGCGCAATCCGCGCGCGCCGGTCTTGCGCGCCAGCGCCCTCTGCGCGATCGCCGACAGGGCGGGCGTGCGCAATTCGAGCTCGGCGCCTTCCATGCTGAACAGTCGCTGGTATTGCTTGACCAGAGCGTTTTTGGGCGTGGTCAGAATCTGGATCAGCGCCGCCTCGTCCAACTCCTCCAGCGTCGCGATTACCGGCATGCGGCCGACGAATTCCGGGATCAGGCCGTATTTGATCAGGTCTTCGGGCTCCACCGCGCGCAGCACCGCGGTGATGTCCTTGCTGTCTTTCAGGCTGCGCACCTCCGCGCCGAAGCCGATGCCGCTCTTCTCCGAGCGATTGCGGATGATCTTGTCCAGTCCGTCGAACGCGCCGCCGCAGATGAACAGGATGTTGGTCGTATCGACCTGGACGAAATCCTGGTTCGGGTGCTTGCGCCCGCCCTGTGGCGGAACCGAGGCGACGGTACCTTCGATCAGCTTGAGCAGCGCCTGCTGCACGCCCTCCCCCGACACGTCACGGGTGATGGACGGGTTGTCGGATTTGCGCGAAATCTTGTCGATTTCGTCGATATAGACAATGCCGCGCTTGGCCTTGTCCACGTCGTAGTCGCAATTCTGCAGCAGCTTCTGGATAATGTTCTCGACATCCTCGCCGACGTAGCCCGCTTCGGTCAGCGTGGTCGCATCGGCGATGACGAAAGGCACGTTCAGCAGCCGTGCCAGCGTCTGCGCCAGCAGCGTTTTGCCCGAGCCGGTCGGCCCGATCAGCAGGATATTCGACTTCGCGAGTTCGATTTCGTCGGTCTTGGACAGATGCTTGAGGCGCTTGTAATGGTTGTACACGGCCACCGACAGGATGCGCTTCGCCAGTACCTGGCCGATGACATATTCGTCGAGGATGTCGCAGATTTCCTTCGGCGTCGGCAGGTCGGATTTGGCGGTCTTGCCACCCTTGTCGCTGCTCGTCTCCTCGCGGATGATGTCGTTGCACAGCTCGATGCATTCGTCGCAGATGAATACCGACGGTCCGGCGATAAGTTTCCTCACCTCGTGCTGGCTCTTGCCGCAGAAGGAGCAGTAAAGGAGCTTCTCGCCGGAGTTCTTTTCGGTCATCTCTACCTCATTTCTTGGTATCGGCGCGGTTGCTCAGCACACTGTCGACCAGGCCGTACTTCACCGCATCGTCCGCCGACATGAAATTGTCCCGATCGGTGTCGTGCGCGATCTTCTCCACGCTCTGCCCGGTGTGCAGCGCCAGCATTTCATTCAGCCGGCCGCGCAGGTAGAGAATCTCCTTGGCGTGGATTTCGATGTCCGAGGCCTGCCCCTGGAACCCGCCCATCGGCTGATGGATCATGACGCGCGAATTGGGCAGGCAATAGCGCTTGCCCTTGGTCCCCGCCGCGAGCAGGAACGAGCCCATGCTTGCGGCCTGGCCCACGCACAGGGTGCTCACGTCGGGCTTGACGAACTGCATCGTGTCGTAGATGGCAAGTCCGGCCGAGACCGAGCCGCCCGGCGAATTGATGTAGAAGGAGATGTCCTTGTCGGGATTCTCCGACTCCAGGAACAGCAGCTGCGCGACGATCAGGTTGGCCGTCATCTCGTTCACTACGCCCACCAGAAACACCACGCGCTCCTTCAGCAGGCGCGAATAGATGTCGTAGGCGCGCTCGCCGCGGCCGCTCTGCTCGATCACCATGGGGATCAAACCCAGACCCTGCGGGGCCTCGAATCCGGCCTTGTGCTCGGTCCATCCCGCCGCTTGCGGCGCCCAACCCGGCTGCATCATGCCGATTTCCCCATGAATTCATCAAAGTTCACAGTTTTGTCCTCGACTTTCGCATGCGCCAGCACCCAGGCGACAACATTGTCTTCCAGCGCCAGGCTTTCCATTTCAGACAGGCGCTGCGGCTGTGAGTAAATCCATTTTACCACCTCGTCCGGCTGCTCGTAGCTCTCCGCCTGCTCCGCCACCATGGCACGCACCTGCTCCGGTTTGGCGGCGAGATCATGCGCCTTCACCAGTTCGGCCACGATCAGCCCGAGCGACACGCGGCGCTGCGCCTGCTGCTCGAACATCTCCGGATTGATCGGCATCTGCTCGATTTTCATGCCGCGCTGCTCCAGATCGGCGCGCGCCGCCTGCACCAGGCGCTGCGCCTCCATTTCGACCAGCGACTTGGGCAGGTCGATCTTGGTCGCGTCCAGCAGCACCTGCATCGCCTTGTTCTTGACATCGGCCTGGGTGCGTTTTTTCACCTCGCGCTCGATGTTCGACTTCACCTCGGCGCGCATCTTCTCCAGATCGCCGTCGGCGACGCCCAGCGAGCGCGCGAATTCCGCGTCCAGTTCGGGCAGGTGCGGCTCCTCCACCAGCTTTACGCTCAACTCGAAGCTCGCGGTTTTCCCGGCTACGTCCTTGCCATGATAGTCGGCGGGAAAATGGACCTCGAAGGTCTTGCTCGTTCCGGCCGCGAGCCCCAGGGCATTGGCCTCGAACTCGGGCAGCATCTGCTTCTCGCCGAGCGAGAATACGAAATCGCTGGCTTTGCCGCCGGCGAACTCCGCGCCGTCGATCTTGCCGAGGAAATCCGCCGTCACGCGGTCACCGTCGGCCACCGGCCGCTCCACCTTGTGGAAATGCTGGCGCTGTTTGCGCAAGATTTGCAGGGTCTTCTCGACTTCCGCATCGCCCACCGACAGCGCGGCGCGCTCTACCGTACTCGCGGAAACGTCGCCCGGCACGACTTCGGGATAAATTTCGAACGTCGCGCTGAATTCGATGTTCTTCGCATCGGCCTCGCCGGTCTTGGGTTCGATGCGCGGGTAGCCCGCCACCTTGAGGTTCTGCTCGCGCACCGCATCGCTGAATGCCGTTTGCACCGCATCGCCGATCACCTCGGAGCGCACCTGCGGTCCGTACTGCTGGGCAACCAGCTTCATCGGCACCTTGCCCGGACGGAAACCCGCCATGCGCAGTGTGCGCGACAGCTTCTTCAGACGGTCGTCGACCTGCTTTTCGATCTCGTCGACCGGGACCGCCATATTGAGCCGGCGTTCGAGCGAGCCCAGATTCTCCAAACTTGTTTGCATCAAATTCCCTCAAAGTCTGCATTTAACCGGGAGATCGAAACGAGGCATCCCCTGTTCGTAACCCACTCAAACCCACGGCTTGGTGCCCAGGAAGGGACTCGAACCCCCACACCTTGCGGCGGCAGGACCTAAACCTGCTGCGTCTACCAATTCCGCCACCTGGGCGCTGTACCGGCGGTACATTACCGAAACTACCGACGCGTTCGGCGCCCGAATCCGGCGCACCAGTCGATTCCACCACCTTCGCGCAGACGCAATTTTACGCGATTTCCCCCTATACTGTCAGCCCGAGTTTTGCCAAATCTTCAAGAATTTCAAGCGAATGTCCGTCGGCCACTACGAAAATTTTCCGGTCGCGTCGGTGCTCCTGCCGGCGCCTCTGCGCCATCCGGTCGCGGTCATCTACCGCTTCGCCCGCTCGGCGGATGATTTCGCCGACGAAGGCGAGCTGGCGGCGGCCGAGCGGCTGGCGCTGCTGGACGCTTATCGCCAGGAATTGCGCCAACTCGAGGCCGGCGTAGCGCCGGGACAGGCCCTGTTCGCCGATCTAGGGGCCGTAGTGCGCGCATACCGGCTGCCACTGCAGTTGTTTCACGACCTGCTCGACGCGTTTTCCCAGGATGTGCTGAAAAAACGCTACGCGGACTTCGCCGAACTCATGGACTACTGCCGCCGCTCGGCCAATCCCGTGGGCCGCCTGCTGCTGCATTTGTTCGGTGCGGCGCGCGGCGAGAACCTGACGCACTCCGACGCCATCTGCAGCAGCCTGCAGTTGATCAACTTCTTACAGGATGTGGCGCTCGACTGGCGCAAAAACCGCATCTATCTGCCGCAGGACGAACTGCGGCGCCACGGCGTGAGCGAAGCGCAGATCGCCGCAGGCGACACCGCCGGCCAGTGGCAAGCCATGATGCGCTTCCAGACCGCGAGGGCGCGCGCGCTGATGCAGTCCGGGGCGCCGCTGGGCCGCGCGCTACCCGGGCGCATAGGCCTGGAAATCCGCAGCATCGTCCAGGGCGGTCTGCGCATACTCGAAAAAATAGACAAGGCCGAGGGCGACGTCTACCATCGGCGGCCAGTGTTGCGGGCGCATGACTGGCCGCTGCTGCTGTTCAGGGCGCTGGCGCGCTGACGGCACGCGCCGCCGCTATTCGCACTGCGAAAACTTGAGACTGCACCCCGGAATGTCCGTGACCCCCGACGAATACTGTCAAGACCAGGCGGCCAAGAGCGGATCGAGCTTTTACTATTCCTTCCTGTTCCTGCCGCCGGAGCGCCGCCGCGCGATCACCGCGCTATATGCATTCTGCCGCGAGGTCGACGACGTCGTCGACGAATGCACCGATAGCGCCCTGGCGCACACCAAGCTCGCCTGGTGGCGGCAGGAACTCGCCCGGCTGTACGCCGGCGCGCCGCAGCACCCGGTAACGCGCGCGCTCGCCCCCGCGCTCACGCCCTTCGGCATCAAGCACGAGTACCTGAACGAAATCATCGACGGCATGGAGATGGACCTGAGCCGGGACCGCTACCCCGATTTCGCGGCTCTGGAGCAGTACTGCCACCGCGTCGCCGGGGTGGTCGGCCTGCTTGCCGCATCCATTTTCGGCTACAAGGACGAGCGCACTCTCGCCTACGCGCACACCCTGGGCCTGGCATTTCAGCTGACCAATATCATCCGCGACGTCGGCGAGGACAGCCGCAAGGGCCGCATCTATCTTCCGCTGAGCGAATTGCAGCAGTTCAATGTCAGCGCCGCGGACATCCTGCACGCGCGCCAGACCGAAGACTTCACGCGCCTGATGGCGTTCCAGATCGAGCGCGCCGAGCGCTGCTACAACGACGCGTTCGCGCAATTGCCGCAGGCGGACCGCAAGGCGCAGCGGCCGGGCCTGGTAATGGCGGCGATCTACCGCACGCTGCTGCGCGAAATCGCCGGTGACGGATGCAAGGTGTTGAGCCAGCGCACCGCGCTGACGCCGCTGCGCAAACTCTGGATCGCGTGGAAGACCTGGGTCCATCCCTGATGCCGGCGTCCGGCGGACGTGACGAAACGGTCGCCATCATCGGCGGCGGGTGGGCGGGCATGACGGCCGCGGTCGTGCTGGCCGATGCCGGCACCCCGGTCGCTGTCTTCGAAGCGGGGCGCGAGCTCGGCGGGCGTGCCCGCGCCGTGCACGGCGCGGACCGCATCGTCGACAACGGGCAGCACCTACTGCTCGGGGCCTACCGCGACACGCTGGCGATGAGTCATCGCGTGCAGCCCGAAAAGGCGACCGCGGGACTGTATCGGCGGGCGCCACTGGATCTTTGCGGGCCCGGGGATTTCCGCCTGCGCCTGCGGCGGCTGCCGGCGCCGTTCCACGCGCTGACGGCACTGGTCGGCGCGCGGGGCTGCACGTGGCGCGAGCGCCTGGCCGTGATCCGGGCGTTTGTCGGCTGGCAAACCGGCGGCTGGCAGTGTGCCGCGCAGCTCACCGTGCGCGAGTTGCTGGTGGAGCAGCCGGTGAGGATGGCCGATCGACTGTGGAATCCGCTCTGCCTCGCCGCCCTCAATACCCCGCCCGAATCGGCGTCGGGGCAGGTGTTCCTCAATGTCGTGCGCGACGCGCTCGGCGCCGCGCCGACGGCGAGCGACATGATCATCCCGGCCGTCGACCTGTCGCAACTCTTCCCGGAACCGGCCGCGCAGCATGTCGTCGCGCGCGGCGGGGCCGTCCAGCGCGGGGCCATGATCCGCTCCCTGCAGCCAGCGCCCGGGGGATATCGGCTGCAGGCGAGCGGTATCGACCGCGTCTGCGCCAGAGTCGTGGTCGCGACCGCGCCGCGGCAGGCATCCCGCCTGCTGGCGGAGATCCCTCTGGCGGCACGCGTCCGCGATCAGTTGGAGACCTACGCGTTCGAGCCGATCACGACCGTTTACATCGGCTACCCGATGCCGATCGGACTGCCCGTCCCGATGGTCCAGCTCGACGGTGCGCCGGGCCAGTGGATATTCGAACATGCCACGGCAGCGGGCGGATCGCTGGTCGCGGTGGTGATCAGCGCCGACGGTCCGCATCGCGCGCTCACGCACGCTGCGCTGTCGGCTGCGGTCGAAGTAAAACTGCAAACGCTCACGCGCAGATCGCTGCCCCCGCCGTCGTGGAAGCAGGTGATCTCGGAGCGGCGCGCGACGCACGCGTGCACGCCGGGGCGCCTGCAGCCCGCTGCCGGCCGCATCGCGCCGGGCCTTTTTCTGGCCGGGGACCACACCGATCCGGACTATCCCGCGACCCTGGAAGCCGCAGTGCGCAGCGGCCTGCGCGTCGCCGCCTCGATCATCGCGGACTCGTGAGCCGGCGGCGGTATCGAAGGCGGCGACACCCGGCCGGCAGCATTCCCGGCTATCGCCGCGCCTCAGCCTGAAGACTGCCGACAACAGCCCGAATGGTCGGGAAGGGTGCGGCGGGGTGCCCTGTACAATCCGCGCAATGGCCGCTTCCCGAATTCGTCCCGTACGCGCATCCCGTCCATGGTCCTGTATCCGCTGACCGTCTTCTTGAGCGCGTTCCTGCTGTTCCTGGTACAGCCGGTGATCGCCAAGCAGATCCTGCCGTGGTTCGGCGGTTCCGCCGGCGTGTGGACGACCTGCCTCTTCTTCTTTCAATTCGCGCTGCTCTGCGGCTATGCCTACGCGCACTGGTCGATCCGGACGCTGCGGCCGAAACCGCAGGCGTTCCTGCATATCCTGCTGCTGCTCGCCAGCCTCGCGCCGCTCCCGATCCTCGCGCAGACAGGCTGGAAGCCGACCGGCAGCGAGAATCCGTCGTTGCGCATCCTCGGGCTGCTGTTCGTCACGGTCGGGCTGCCCTATTTCATGCTCACCACGACCGGCCCGCTGATCCAGGCGTGGTACGCGCGCATCACCGAGTCGCCCTATCGGCTGTTCGCGCTGTCGAACTTTGCATCGCTGCTGGGCCTGCTCTGTTACCCGTTCCTGCTCGAACCGTTGATTACGACGCGGCAGCAGGCGTGGTACTGGTCGGCCGGACACGCGGCGTTCGTCGCGCTGTGCGCGCTGACCGCGCTCTACAGTCTGCGCCGAACGCGTTTCGTCGGCGCCGTGACGGCCACGCCGATGACCGCGGAACGGCCGCCGACCCTCGCCCGGCGCTGCTCGTGGGTCGTGCTCGCCGCCACCGGCTCGTACATGCTGCTGGCGACGACCAATCACATGACGCAGAACATCGCGTCGATACCGCTGCTCTGGGTGCTGCCGCTGACGCTCTACCTGCTGACCTTCATCCTGTGCTTCGAAGGGCGCGGCTGGTATCACCGGCTGGCGTTTTTCGCGCCGCTCCTCGCGGCGCTCGGCGGCATGGTCTACGTCGACAGCGAACTGTCGGTGATGCTCAACATAAAGATCGCGCTGCCGGTGTTCGCTGCGGGGCTGTTCGCGATCTGCATGTTCTGCCACGGCGAACTCGCGGCGCTCAAGCCCGCGCCGCGCTACCTGACCGGATTCTTCCTGATTCTGTCGCTCGGCGGTGCGATCGGCTCGCTGCTG
>JBBRAI010000021.1:0-56353 GCA_038206915.1 Burkholderiales bacterium
GGTGAGAGGATTTGAACCTCCGACTCCTGCGTCCCGAACGCAGTACTCTACCAGGCTGAGCTACACCCCGAGGTGTTAAAGAGGGGCACGCACCCCCAAAAAATGAACGCGGTCAGTAATTACGGTTGACCGCGAAGTCCGCCAATTGTAGCAAACTGTCGCGGTATTTTGAACTCGGAAGACAATCGATGGCGGCGCAGGCCATTGCGGACTCGCGCCTGGCCTGCGCGCGCGCATAGTCAAGCGCACCGGTATCGGTGATGGCTTGGAGTACCGCCGCGAAGTCGTCGCGCCCGCCCTGCTCGATCGCATGGCGCACCGTTTGCGACTGCGCGGGTGAGCCCTTGCTCATGGCATAGATCAGCGGCAGCGTCGGCTTACCCTCGTTGAGATCGTCGCCCAAATTCTTGCCGGTCTCGTGCAGATCACCTGAATAGTCGAGCACGTCGTCTATCAGCTGGAACGCAGTGCCCACGTGCACGCCATACTGCGCCAGGCCTTCTTCGATTTCCGGCGTGGCCCGGCCGAGTATTGCGCCGAGACGGGTGGCAGCCTCGAACAGCTTGGCCGTCTTGCGTCGCACCACCTCAAGATAGCGCGCCTCGTCGGCGCTAGCATCGTGCACGTTCAGCAGCTGCAGCACTTCCCCCTCGGCGATGGTGTTGGTGGCTTCGGCCAAAACCGCCATGACGCGCATGTCGTCCACGGTGAGCATCATCTGGAACGCGCGTGAATAAAGAAAATCTCCCACCAGCACGCTGGCGGCGTTGCCGAACGCGGCATTGGCGGTCTTGTTCCCGCGGCGCAGTCCGGATTCGTCGACCACATCATCGTGAAGCAGCGTCGCCGTATGTATGAATTCGACCACGGCCGCGAGTTCATGGTGATGGCTGTCGCCGGCGTAGCCGGTAGCGCCGGCGGCCAATAGCAGCATGGCCGGGCGCAGGCGCTTGCCGCCGCTTGCTATGATGTACTCGGCCACCTGGCGGATCAGAACCACGTCGGAATCGAGTCGCCGCCGGATCGTCGCGTCCACAGCGCGCATATCGGCTTCGATCAAGGTATGGATGGGTGCTATAGGCAAGATAATTGCGGCCGAATGCCGGACTGAATCAGCGACTTCGCAGGGTCGAAATCATAGCATAAAGCTTTTGACGGCCAAAGCTAAATTGCTGTATCATCTTGGGTTCCGTGGTTTTACTGCAATTTCGTCAAATTTGGAGTCTCACACATGTACGCGGTCATAAAAACCGGCGGCAAGCAGTACCGCGTCGCTGCCGGCGAAAAATTGAAAATAGAACAGTTGCCGGCAGACATCGGGGCTGAAATCGTACTCGACCAGGTATTGCTGATCGCCGACGGCGACAGCCTCAAGATGGGCAGGCCCCTGGTCACGGGAGCCACGGTGCAGGCAAAAGTCCTTGCCCAAGGGCGCCATGACAAGGTGCGCATATTCAAGCTGCGCCGGCGCAAGCATTACCAGAAACATCAGGGTCACCGCCAGAATTTCACCGAAATAGAAATAACCGGAATCACGGGATAACGTCACCGGGTCATTAAGAGAGGCAACATATGGCACATAAGAAAGCAGGCGGCAGCTCCAGAAACGGCCGCGATTCACAATCCAAGCGGCTAGGCGTGAAACGCTATGGCGACCAGCTGATTTCCGCCGGCAGCATTATCGTGCGCCAGCGCGGCACCCAAGTGCATGCGGGTGAAAACGTCGGCATGGGCAAAGACCACACCCTGTACGCCAAGGTTGCTGGCAAGGTATTGTTCGGAGTCAAGGGCCCGATGAGCAAGAAGACGGTAAGCGTGGTGCCGGCCTGAGTTCCGGCAGGCTCCTAGAAAAGCCCTATCCACGCGGTAGGGCTTTTTTATTTGTCGCGCCGGTATGCGCGTGATCCAACCATGAAATTCATAGACGAAGCCAAGATCGAGGTGCACGCAGGCAATGGCGGGAACGGCGTCGCCCATTTCCGACGGGAAAAATTCGTCCCGCGCGGCGGGCCCGACGGCGGCGACGGCGGCCAAGGCGGCAGCATTTATGCCGTGGCCAACCGCAACATCAATACGCTCATCGATTACCGCTATGCGCGCATCCACCGCGCCAAGGGCGGCGAGAACGGACGCGGAGCGGACCAGTACGGCAAGGGCGCGGAGGACATTGTGCTGCGCGTCCCGGTAGGGACCGTCATCACCGACGCCGAGACGGGCGAGTTGATCGCGGACCTCGCTGCGCACGAGCAAAAGGCGCTGATTGCGCGCGGCGGAAAGGGCGGCCTGGGCAATCTGCATTTCAAGACCAGCACCAACCGCGCGCCGCGCCAGTGCACCCTGGGCGAAGAAGGCGAATCGCGCGTGTTGCGCCTGGAGTTGAAACTGCTCGCCGACGTCGGCCTCCTGGGCATGCCCAACGCGGGCAAATCGACCTTCATCCGCGCCGTATCGGCCGCACGCCCGAAAGTCGCCGACTACCCTTTCACCACCCTGCACCCCAACCTGGGCGTGGTGCGCGTGGCCGATGACAGGAGTTTCGTTATCGCCGACATTCCCGGTCTGATCGAGGGGGCGGCAGAAGGCGCCGGGCTCGGTCACCAGTTCCTGCGCCACCTCGCGCGCACGCGGCTGCTGCTGCACATAGTCGACATTGCGCCCTTCGATGACACCGCGGATCCGGTGAAGGAAGCGCGCGCCATCGTCAACGAGCTGAAGAAATACGACCAGACGCTGTACGACAAACCACGCTGGCTGGTGCTCAACAAGACCGACATGCTGCAGGCGGACGAACGCGACCAGGCGCTGCAGCGCTTCCTCAAGGCCTATCGCTGGAAAGGCAGGTGGTTCGCCATTTCCGCGCTCACCGGCGAAGGCTGCCGCGAGTTATGCTTCGCCATTATGGATCATCTCACCGAAAAACAGACGGCCTGACATGGCATCGCTGCTCAAATCGGCGCGCCGCCTCGTGGTCAAGGTCGGCAGTTCGCTCGTCACCAACCAGGGTCAGGGCCTGGATCGGGTGGCCATCGCACGCTGGGCGGCACAGGTCGCGAAACTGCGGGCCGACGGCAAGGAAGTGTTGCTGGTGTCCAGCGGCGCCATAGCCGAAGGCATGCAGCGGCTGGGATGGACGCGGCGCCCGCAGGCGATGCACGAACTGCAGGCGGCGGCAGCGGTGGGCCAGATGGGCCTGGTGCAGGTGTACGAGTCCTCCTTTCGCGGACATGACCTGCATACCGCGCAAGTGCTGTTGACGCACGCGGACCTGGCCGACCGCCAGCGTTACCTCAACGCGCGCTCGACCCTGCGCACCTTGCTCGCGCTGGGCGTCATCCCCATCATCAACGAGAACGACACCGTGGTCACCGACGAGATCAAGTTCGGCGACAACGACACGCTGGCGGCCTTGGTTACCAATCTGATCGAGGCCGAGTGCCTGGTCATCCTCACCGACCAGGCCGGCTTGTACACGCGCGATCCGCGCGAGCACGCATCGGCCGAGTTGGTGCACGAAGCCAAGGCCGGTGCGCCAGAGCTCGAGGCCATGTGCGGCAAGGCCGGCAGCCACATCGCCAAAGGCGGCATGCTGACCAAAATCCTCGCAGCCAAACGCGCCGCCCGCTCCGGCGCGCATACGGTGATCGCGTCCGGGCATGAACCGGACGTTCTGCTGCGCCTGGCGCAAGGCGAAGCGCTCGGCACTCAACTCGTCGCCGAGACCATGCCGATCGCGGCGCGCAAACAGTGGCTGGCCGATCATTTACAGGTCAACGGCAAACTGCTTTTGGATGCGGGCGCGGCACGCGCGCTGACCAAGGAAGGCAAGAGCCTCCTGCCAATCGGCGTAAAAAGCATAGAAGGCGCGTTCGAGCGCGGCGCCGTGGTCGCCTGCATTTCACTCGAGGGCAAGGAAGTCGCACGCGGTCTGGTGAACTACGGTGCCCACGAAACTCGCCGCATCCTGGGCAAGCCCAGCAGCGAAATCCCTTCCATCCTCGGCTATGTGGACGAGCCCGAACTGATTCACCGGGACAATCTGGTCCTGCTATAGCAGGGCCAAGTTGCGGCCGAGGCTAACAGGCTGTTGAAATTCGCTTCCCGCACGCAAATTCAAGCGTTCACGCGAGAGCGCTTCAGAGGGAAGCGAATTTCGGCAGGCCCGAATTGGGGGATTTAAAAGGGGGCGTGCCCCCTTTTTCAACACCCTGCTAACATTTGCGCAGCAAATGTTATGCCGTAGCCACAATCCAAGGCTACTTTAGCCGCGTGGCGGTGGCCGCAGTTGCAATTTTGTCCGGCTTTATTAGTCCGTGGAACTCGTCCGCGGGTTGCCGCCACTCTTGAGCGCCCGCAATGCTTCGTCGGCGCTCGCGATCGGGGCGGCAAACGGACAGAAATAATCACCGTAAAGCACCGCCCGCTGCGCATTGCGCGGCTCGGACCGTATCACCTGCCATTTGGAATTGCGCGCCCCGTGCCAGATCTTGTCGGCTGTCCCGAGCGCGTATATTCGATACTGGCGATCGGAACAGCGCATGCCCTCGAAGCTGATGTTGAGCGCGCCGGCAGCACTTTTCGCAATTACGGTGTAACGCACCACCCCGTCAGCGCCGACGCTGAGTGACTTCGCATCAACAAAGAAAGCAAACGGCGTGGTTGCGCTCACCTCGAACGGCAGGTAATTCTCTGGCTTGGGATATTGCGGGAGCGACACTTGAACCTCGCCGCGGCGGGCTTGGTCGCCGTCACTCTCTCCGATACCGGACGTCTGCGCGCCGGCAACAAGCGGCAGAATCAGCGCCAGGGCCGGCCATGACCGCATGCTTCAGTCCAGATCTTGTGCCAGGGAGGTACGAACGCCGGCGGCAACCGCGCCAATCTCGGCCTGATAGTTCTTGTGGTCTACGCCCAGCGACAAGGCCGCGCCTGATTTCAGCGACTTGGCCATCTCCTCGGTCAATTCGAAGCGCAGGAAGTGCACGGCGGAGGTCTTTTCCTCGGTTTCACGCTCCAGGTCTTCATCGGCGATCGCGTAAACGCGGGCGCAACTTTCCACCTGAACCCAGACCCGGTCTTCGATTCCCTTCAGTTCTGCCAGTGCGCGCTTGCGCTCCTCGGCATCCGGATATTCGATCATCATGGTCGCCTTGAAATTGCGGCCGTCCGGGATCAGCGGATTGTAGGCGTCGAGCTCGTCCTGTATGCCGGCCTCCTCGAAGGTGCGCTCGATGCGCAGCATTTCCTGGATCTGATAGCGTATGGTCTGCTCGTCCTCGAAAACGAGGGTCGCGTGCTCGCCCAGATGCACCGTACGGTCGCGCTTGTGCGCCATGACTTTGGCGCGAAACTCCTTGCGCTGCCGGGCATACGCCTCCAAGCTGAGCAGGCTGTCTCTGGCAATATTGTGTGTGCTCTTTTGCATAGTGGTCATAATCGTCACGATCTAATGAGCGCCCAACGACGTCGCCGTCAAGCGGTTGATTTGGGAGAGCGCGAAAGACGGTGCCCGCTAGGTTGATTGAGCGGGCTTACAGTCCATAGGCGATGCGCATCAGGGTCAATGGATGCTGCCTCTGCGCTCTGGTTTCGCCCATACCCTGCTGGATGTGGCGCCCGGCGATGGCGCAATCGGAGCTGATGTAATCCGGGTCGCCGTCGGCCATGGCTTTGAACACCGGGCGGCCGATTTTCATCGAATTGGCGAAGTACTCCGACTTCACGCCCCAAGTGCCGTCATGCCCGGAGCAGCGCTCCACCGTGTTCACCGTGGTCTGCGGCACCAGTTGCAGCGCCTCACGTGTCTTCTGGCCGATATTCTGCACCCGCGAGTGACAGGGGATATGGTATGAAACCTTTCCCAGCGGCTGTTTGAAATCGGTTTTGAGCATGCCGTCCTTGTGACGCAACACTAGGTATTCGAACGGATCGAACATCGCTTCCGACACCGCCTTCACCTCGGCGTCGTCCGGGAACAGCAGCGGCAATTCGGACTTGAACATCAGCGTGCACGAGGGAACTGCGGTGAGGATGGCGTAGCCTTCGCGCGCAAGCCGGACCAGCGGCGGTATGTTTATCTCTTTTAGACGCGCCACGCTTTCCAGATCGCCCAACTCCAGCTTGGGCATGCCGCAACACGCCTCCTTCTCCACGATCACGAAAGGAATTTCATTGTGATCGAGCAGCTTGATCAGATCGTGCCCGATGCCCGGCTCGTTGTAATTGACGTAACAGGTCGCAAAGATCGCGACCTTGCCCGGCGTGCGCTCGCTGTCTTTGACAGAATGTGCTGCGCTCGCCTGTGCCGCACTGCGAAAGCGTGATGGGCTATAGGGCGGAAGCCTGCGCTCACGGTGCACGCCTATGGCTTTTTGCATCAGCGCGCGCGCCGCACCGTTGCTGTTCAGCGCGTTCACCGTCTGCGCCACCACCGGTATCGCAGCAAGCTTGCCGATCGCGTCGGTCGAGGAGAGAAGGCGATCGCGCATGCGAACCTCGCCCTTTTTATATTTGACCGACTTGGCGCGCAGCATCAGGTGCGGAAAGTCGACGTTCCACTGGTGCGGCGGCACATAGGGGCACTTGGTCATGTAGCACAGATCGCACAGATAGCACTGGTCGACGACTTTGCCGAAGTCCTTCGTGTCGACGCCGTCCACTTCGCCGGTCTTGCTCTCGTCGACGAGGTCGAACAAAGTCGGAAAAGCGGTGCACAGGCTGACGCAGCGGCGGCAACCGTGGCAAATGTCATAGACACGATGCAACTCCGCGTTGAGCTTGTCTTCGTCGTAGAAATCCGGCGATTTCCAGTCGATAGGGTGCCGGGTGGGAGCTTCGAGGCTCCCTTCGCGCGTGCTCATATGGGCCTAAGGTTAGGGACTGATAGCGAAAAGTGAGCGGTCAGCGCAACTGTACTGACCGGGGAGAGGATACCCCCCTCCCCTGACACGCTTGCTTGCGCGTTCAGTCCGAAAGACCGTCCAGGGCCTTCTGGAACCGGTTGGCGTGCGAGCGCTCGGCTTTTGCCAATGTTTGGAACCAATCGGCGATTTCTTCGAAGCCCTCGTCGCGCGCGCCTTTGGCCATGCCCGGATACATGTCCGTGTATTCATGCGTTTCGCCGGCAACGGCAGACGTCAAATTCTGCCGGCTGGAGCCGATCGGCAGACCGGTCGCCGGATCGCCCACCTGCTCCAGATATTCGAGATGGCCGTGCGCGTGACCGGTTTCACCCTCTGCGGTCGACCGAAACAGCGCGGCAACGTCGTTCTGGCCTTCGATGTCGGCCTTGTTTGCAAAGTACAGGTAGCGGCGGTTGGCCTGCGATTCGCCAGCGAATGCATCTTTCAGGTATCCCTCTGTTTTTGAGCCCTTGAGTTTCATGTTTCCTCCGGATGGTCAAAGCGTCAATAAGGTGAAAAACATATCAAACAATGACTGGGAATGCCTTGCGAAATGTCAAACTAGCAAAACATTATCCACAAAATCATTAATATATGGAAAATTATAACTATATTCCAAATATTAGACTAAGTATAATTCTTTCGTTTCTGGCTGTCAACCGCATGCCCCACCGCCAGTACAGAGAACGACTTGATTCAGCGTCCGAGGGCCGCCCCTATTTCGGCAAACGTCTGCGCGACTTCCGTGGTATGGATCGCAACACCGAGCTGGCGCGCGATCTGCGACGCTGAAAAAATTCCGCGGACGGTCTGTGCTTCGCCGTTTCCGCTCAAATCGATGACCAGCGCGTGCTGCCGCCCGGAGTGCTTCAGCGTCGCCACCACGTGCCCCACCTCGGCTTGGACCAAGTCGGCATAGAGAAGCACTTCCAGCCGCTCGCGCGGGCTCATGATATCTGCCACGCGAATGTCCTGGCGCTTGATACCGCGCTCCAGGGCGAATTTCACCGGCTTCTCGCCCAGAACGTCATTCGCGGTAATCAGACCTAGCACCTGCCGGTCGTCATCGGTCACCAGGAGTAAGCGTACGCCGCGACGGATCATGAAACGGTTGGCCGCGTCCAGCGGCGCCTCCAAATCGATGGTCGCGGCCGGTATCCGCCTCAAGTCGGTCATTACCGCGAGCGCGGGAGAATCGATGCGCACGTGCTCTGGATCCTGTCCCGGCAAATGAAAGCGCACTCCGGCTTGCAGGCGATGTGCGGTAAGAGGGTGGTATTCGCGCGTCATCTAATGCTCCCAAAATCGGACATTGCAATAATTGCAGAGAACTGGCACCGGACCGCTGATCAGGTCTCCGATCTCGAGTCTGACGCGTTCATCGTACGGAACGTAGTGCGGAGTCGTGCTTTCCGTGGCCGGAATCCCGATTCAGATAACGCGCCAACTCGTTCAGCGCCTGTGCGTATACCTCGCGCTTGAACTCGATTACGGTTTCCAGGGGGACCCAGTACTCGTGCCAGCGCCACGCGTCGAACTCCGGGTGTTCGCTTGCGCGCAGCGACACGTCGCTGTCGCGCGCGACCAAGCGCAACAGGAACCAGATCTGCTTCTGGCCCCTGTAGCTGCCGCGCCACTCACGCCTGATCCACTGCGCCGGCACTTCGTAACGCAGCCAGTTTCTGGTTCGCCCAAGGATTTTGACATGGTGGGCCTTCAGCCCCACCTCTTCTTCAAGCTCCCGGAACATCGCCTGCTCCGGGGTCTCACCGTGCTTGATTCCGCCTTGCGGAAACTGCCAGGAATATTCCTTGATGCGTTTGCCCCAGAAAACCTCGTTCCTTGCGTTACAGAGAACAATGCCGACGTTCGGGCGATAGCCGTCACGGTCGAGCATGGCACATTCACCTTAAGCTGGTATTTGCGCCATTCTTCCACATTTCGCCGCGCAATGAAAGCCGACGGCGCCGTGCCGTCGGTGCCGCGAACTTCAAGTAAAATGGCAGCGCCAAACTCAACGGAACCGCCATGCGCGTCTCTCAGTTTTTCCTCTCCACCCTGAGAGAGGCTCCGGCCGACGCAGAAATAGTCAGTCACAAGCTGATGCTGCGCGCCGGCATCATACGGCGCCTTGCCGGCGGCATTTACACCTGGATGCCCCTGGGGCTGCGCATCGTGCGCAAGGTGGAAGCCATCGTGCGGGAGGAAATGAACCGCGCCGGCGCAGTCGAACTTTCCATGCCGGTGGTGCAGCCGGCGGAGCTGTGGCAGGAATCGGGCCGCTGGGAGAAGTACGGCGCGGAATTGCTGCGCTTCCAGGACCGGCACCAGCGCGACTTCCTGATCCAGCCGACATCCGAAGAAGTCGTGACCGAAATCGCGCGCAGCGAACTCAGGAGCTATCGCCAGCTGCCGGTGCACTTCTACCAGATCCAGACCAAGTTTCGCGACGAGCGGCGCCCGCGCTTCGGCATCATGCGCGGCCGCGAGTTCACGATGAAAGATGGCTACTCGTTTCATGCCGACTTCGCAGACCTGCAGCGCGAATACAAGAACATGTACGACACCTATACGCGCATTTTCACGCGCCTCGGGCTGAAGTTTCGCGCCGTCGCCGCCGATACCGGCGCCATAGGCGGCACCGGCTCTCATGAATTTCACGTGCTGGCCGACTCCGGCGAAGATGCCATCGCCTATTGCCCGCAATCGGACTACGCCGCCAACGTCGAACTCGCCGAAGCGCTCGCGCCGCCACAGCTGCGCCCCGCGCCCGCCGCGCCCATGCGCAAAGTGCCGACCCCGGGCAAGACCCGCTGCGAAGACGTCGCCGAACTACTCGGCGCGCCGCTGACGCAGACGGTGAAGGCCATCGCCGCCATGCACGACACGGAATTCGTGCTCCTGCTGCTGCGGGGGGACCACAGCCTGAACGAGGTCAAGACGCAGAAGCTGCCCGGGATGGATCCTTTCCGCTTCGCCACGGACGCCGAAATCGAGCGCCACCTCGGATGCAAACCCGGCTACATCGGCCCGGTAGGCGCGGCCGCGGCGATCAATGTCATCGCCGACCGCGCAGTCGCGGTGATGGCCGATTTCATCTGCGGCGCCAATGAGGAAGGCTATCACCTCGCCGGGGTGAATTTCGGCCGCGACTTGCCCGAGCCTGCGCTCATCGCCGACATCCGCAACGTGAAGCCGGGCGACCCCAGTCCGGACGGCGGGGGTGCGCTCGATCTCTGCCGCGGCATCGAGGTCGGCCACATCTTTCAGCTGCGCACCAAGTACTCCGAGTCGATGAAGGCGATGTTCCTGGACGAAGCAGGCAAGTCGCGCGCGTTCGAGATGGGCTGCTACGGCATCGGCGTCACGCGTATCGTGGGCGCCGCGATCGAACAAAACCACGATGCACGCGGCATCGTCTTCCCGCAGCCGATCGCGCCGTTCCAGCTGGCGCTGGTGCCGATCGGCTACCGCAAGAGCGCACAGGTCAGGGCGGCGTGCGACAAGCTATACCAGGAGCTGACCGCGGCCGGCGTCGAAGTGCTGCTGGATGACCGCGACGAGCGCCCGGGCGTGATGTTCGCCGACATGGAACTCATCGGCATCCCGCATCGCGTCGTGGTCGGTGAGCGCGGGCTGAAGGAAGGCAAACTCGAATACCAGGGACGATCCGAGCAGGCGCCGACCGCGATCGCGCCGGGCGAGCTTCTCGCGTTCGTCGAAGCGAGGTTATGCGCGCAATAGCGCGGTGGACGGCAGCGCTGGCGCTCTCCTGCGCAACAAGCGCGGCACTGGCCGGGGCGCAGATCTATGAGCCCCTCGCCGCCAGCGTGCAGGCGGCGATGTCCAAGGCGGTTAGCGACAGCGCACCCCTCAAGTCCGCGTTCCACTCCAAGGTGGATGAAGCCAACTGGCTCATCGCGATGTCGCACCGGCTCGATACGCGTATCCGCGACCACAAGACGCGCATTGCATTCCTGAAATCGGTGCACTACGAGGCCAGCCGCGCCGGACTCGACCCGCAGCTGGTACTCGGCCTGATCCAGGTCGAAAGCGGATTCAGGAAATACGCCGTGTCGCGCGCCGGCGCGCGCGGCTACATGCAGGTCATGCCCTTCTGGGTGAAGCTCGTCGGCGCCAATGGCGACGACTTGTTCGATATGCGCAAGAATATCCGTTACGGCTGCGTCATCCTGCGCCACTACCTCGATCTGGAGAAAGGCGATTTATATCGCGCGCTCGGCCGCTACAACGGCAGTCTCGGCAAACCCGAATATCCGCGTGCCGTGGAGGCCGCATGGAAGCGCCGTTGGCACTACGATGGCAAACTTGACTGAGCCGCGCCGACGAGCTACCCGCGGTTGCCGCTGCACTCCTTCCGTATAATGCCGGCATCCCCTCGCAGGCAGCACAAGCATGCCGGAAATACTGGTCCTGTATTACAGTCGCCACGGCGCCGTCGCTGACATGGCGCGGCTGGTGGCGCGCGGCATCGAACAGGTGCCCGGCGCCAGCGCGCGCCTGCGCACGGTGCCCGGGGTGGCGAGCGTAACTACGGTGGCGCAGCCGGCGATACCCGAGACTGGCGCCCCCTATTGCGAACTATCCGACCTCGCGCAATGCGCCGGGCTGGCGCTGGGCAGCCCGACGCGCTTCGGCAACATGGCCGCACCGATGAAGCATTTCTGGGACGGGACCGGCGCGCACTGGCTAAAAGGGGCGCTCGCGGGCAAACCGGCCGCGGTGTTTACCTCCACGAGCAGCCTGCACGGAGGACAGGAATCGACGCTGTTGTCGATGATGCTGCCGCTGCTGCACCATGGCATGCTCATCGTCGGGCTGCCCTACACCATGCCTGAACTGTCGACGACCGAGACCGGAGGCACGCCGTACGGCGCCAGCCATGTCGCAGGCAGCGCCAGCGACCGGCCGCTCAGCGCCGAGGAGAAGACCCTTTGCATCGCGCTCGGCAGGCGCCTGGCCGGCGTTGCCGTCAAGCTTAGTTCCTGAGTTGCAGAAAGCCCTCTACCTCACCGCCAATGCAAGCCTGCTGGCATTGATATTTCTGTGTCTCGCCTGGGAACTGTGGCTGGCGCCGCTGCGCCCCGGCGGCTCCTGGATGGCGCTGAAAGCCCTGCCCTTGCTGCTGCCGCTTTTTGGCGTGCTGAACGGCCGGCGCTATACTTATCAATGGGCATCCATGCTGATCCTCGCATATATGGCCGAGGGCGTCGCGCGCGCCTTCAGCGACAGCGGGCTATCCGCCGCGCTGGCACTGGCGGAAGCGGGATTGTCCCTGGCCTTCTTCGCCAGCGCCGTCTTATGCGCCCGCCACTGCCGCCCGTAATAACTGATAAAGGAGAATCCAATGCGCATATTTGTTTTTGCCTTGCTCGCCGCGCCGCTCATTGCTGCCGCCGCCCCCTATCCTAAGTCCGACCCCGCGGTCGGACATAAGCTGTATTCGGCAGCCGGATGCGACAAGTGCCATAGCGCTAGAGTCGGCGGCGACGGCTCGCGCATGTACACGCGACCGGACCACAAGGTGACGAGCCCAAGCAAGCTGCTCGCCCAGGTCCGCATATGCAATACCCAGCTCAACACCGGCTGGTTTCCCGAGGACGAGGAGAACGTCGCCGCTTTCCTCAACCGCGAGTACTATAAATTCAAATAGCGTGACCGTCGGCGCCTGGACCACGTCCGGGCGCCGCTCGCCGCCGGCGCTCGCAATTGACGGCTGCTACAGCTGCGGGTTGATGCGCTCCACCTTGCTGTGCAGCTTGTTGAGCGCCGACAGGTAGGCCTTGGCCGACGCCACGACAATATCGGTGTCAGCGCCGACGCCGTTGACTATGCGCCCGGCCTTCTGCAGCCGTACCGTCACTTCGCCCTGCGACTCCGTGCCCTGAGTAACGGCGTTGACCGAGTACAGCATCAGTTCGGCATTGCTCCGGGCGACGCTTTCGATCGCTTTGAAAATGGCGTCCACAGGCCCGTCGCCCTCCGACTGCGCGCTGCGCTCGGTCCCGCCCTCGGCCAGAACCACATGCGCATGCGGACGCTCGCCCGTGCCGCTCGCCTGGTTCATGTCGATCAGCTTCCAGTGCTCGCTTTGCGCGGCGACCGCCTCGCCCGCGAGCAGCGCGTGGATGTCCTCGTCGAATATTTCGTGCTTCTTGTCCGCCAGATCCTTGAAACGGGTGAAAGCGGCATTGATCGCCTGGTCGGAGTCGAGCGCAATGCCGAGTTCCTTCAGCCGTGCCTTGAACGCCGTGCGACCGGAGTGCTTGCCCAGCACCATCTTGTTTGCGTTCCAGCCCACGTCCTCGGCCCGCATGATTTCGTAGGTTTCGCGGCTCTTGAGCACGCCGTCCTGATGAATCCCCGCCTCGTGGGCGAACGCATTGGCGCCGACGATGGCCTTGTTCGGCTGCACCGGGAACCCGGTGATGCCGGACACCAGCTTTGAAGCGGGCACGATCTGGGTCGCATCGATGCGCGTGTCGCAGGGGAACACGTCCCGGCGGGTGCGCACCGCCATGACGATCTCCTCGAGCGAGCTGTTGCCGGCGCGCTCGCCGAGGCCGTTGATGGTGCACTCCACCTGGCGCGCCCCGTTCATCACCGCGGCGAGCGAATTGGCCACCGCCAAGCCGAGGTCGTTATGGCAATGCACCGACCAGACCGCCTTATCCGAATTCGGAATGCGCTCGCGCAAGGTACGAATCAAACCGCCGAACTGCTCCGGCAGGGTATAGCCCACCGTGTCCGGGATGTTGACCGTCCGCGCCCCCTCCTTGATCACGGCCTCGAGCACGCGGCACAGGAAATCGACGTCGGAGCGGCCCGCGTCTTCAGGCGAGAATTCCACGTCGTCGGTGAATTTGCGCGCGAATCGCACGGCGTTGATGGCGTCGGTGAGCACCTGCTCCGGCGTCATGCGCAGCTTCTTCTCCATGTGGATGGGCGAAGTGGCGATGAAGGTGTGGATGCGGCCGGATTTTGCCGGCTTGATCGCCTCCGCTGCCCGGGCAATGTCCTTGTCGTTGGAGCGCGACAGTCCGCATACGGTGCTGTCCTTGATAATTTCCGCCACCGCGCGCACCGCCTCGAAGTCGCCGTTCGAGGCCGCCGGAAAGCCCGCCTCGATCACATCCACGCGCATTTTCTCCAGCAGCCGCGCGATGCGCAGCTTCTCCTCCTTCGTCATGGAGGCGCCGGGGCTCTGCTCGCCGTCGCGCATAGTGGTGTCGAATATGATCAAGTGGTCTTTCATCTGAGCCTCCAGTCAACAAGTGCAATCAAAGATTGAACAATGCCAGCCTGCGCCGGGTGGCGCAGGATTCAAACAAAACCGAATTGTGAGGTGGGTTATGTGCGCGCGGGGCGCAGCAGCAGGCCGGCCAACAGAAGCAGGCTGCTAAGGAGAGCGGTCAAGACTGTGTAGCTGGAAACCATGGCAGGCAATATATCGCCTTTCCTTCGATTAGGCAATAGAGCGCTTCTTGCGCCAATTCCAGACCCACACCACATACCCGGACAGCGAATAGGCGACGAACAGCAGGAACAGCACCGTCGGCGGATGAGTGGAAATCAGGATCACGGCGAACACCACCAGCAGCAGAGCCCAGAACGGCACGCTGCGCCGGAAATTGATGTCCTTGAAGCTGTAGAACGGGATGTTGCTCACCATGGTGAGGCCGGCAAACAGCGTGATGATGCAGGCGATCCAGCGCATCGTGCCCACCGCTTCTATCTTGAAGTCGTCCACCACCCAGATGAAACCCGCCACCAGCGCCGCCGCCGCCGGGCTCGGCAATCCCTGGAAAAAGCGCTTGTCCACCACTTCGATATTCGTGTTGAAGCGCGCCAGCCGCAGCGCGGCCCCGGCGCAATAGACGAAAGCCGCGATCCAGCCGATGCGGTCCATGCTCTTGAGCGCCCATTCGTACATCACCAGCGCCGGCGCCGCGCCGAAGGACACCATGTCGGACAGGCTGTCGTACTCGGCGCCGAACTCGCTCTGCGTATGCGTCAGGCGCGCAACGCGCCCGTCCAGCCCGTCCAGCACCATGGCGATGAATATGGCCACGGCCGCCTGCTCGAAGCGCGTGTTCATCGCCTGCACGATGGCATAGAAGCCTGCGAACAGCGCCGCGGTGGTGAACAGGTTCGGCAGCAGATAGATGCCGCGGCGGCGAATCTCGGCATTGAGCAGCGGTCTCTTGCGCTTGTAGACGGGCATCGCGTCGGCTATTCCAAGCTGGCCAGAACCGTACTGGCAGCATACACCTTGTCTCCCAGCGCCGCCCTGATGCGCGCGTCCGGCGGCAGGTAGACATCGACGCGCGAACCGAAGCGGATGAAGCCGTAGCGCTGGCCGCGCGCGAGCCTGTCCCCCGCCTTGACGTAGCACAGGATGCGCCGCGCGATCAGACCCGCGACCTGAACGCTCACGACGTCGGCGCCGGCATCGGCGCGGATCCACAGCGCGTTGCGTTCATTCTCGGTCGATGCCTTGTCCAGCGCCGCATTGACGAAACTGCCCGGGTTGTACCAGATCTTTTTCACTTCGCCGTCCACCGGCGCGCGGTTGGAGTGCACATTGAACACGTTCATGAACACGCTGACCTTGATGGCTTCACGGTCGAGGTAGGGGTCGTGCGCCTTCTCCACCGCCACGACGCGCCCGTCCGCTGGGGACGCCACCGTGTTCGCATCACCCGGCGATTCGCGCCCCGGGTCGCGGAAAAACTGCAGCACGAACACGGCCACGATCCAGAGCGGAATCGACCATGCAGGGCTATACCAGGACGCGAGCCCGGCAGCCGCGACGGCCAGAGCCAGGAACGGCCAACCTTCCCGGGCAATGAGTGGGTGGGGATAGTTCATCGGGGGATCCGTTCGGGCTGGCGCAAGGCCGGTTTCCGGGGCGACGCTAGCCGCTTGGCCCGGTCCCCGGCCCGCTCCTAGTTCTTGCTCTGGTCCACCAGCTTGTTCTTGCGGATCCAGGGCATCATCGCGCGCAGCTTCTCTCCCACCACCTCGATCTGATGCTCGGCGGTGAGGCGGCGGCGCGACAGCAGCGTCGGCGCGCCGGCGCGGTTTTCCAGGATGAAGCTCTTGGCGTACTCCCCGGTCTGAATGTTCGTCAGCGCTTCGCGCATGGCCTTCCTGGTCTCGTCGTTGACGATCTTCGGGCCGGTCAGGTACTCGCCGTACTCGGCGTTGTTGGAGATCGAGTAGTTCATGGTGCCGATGCCGCCCTCGTACATCAGGTCGACGATCAGCTTCAGTTCGTGCAGGCATTCGAAATAGGCCATCTCCGGAGCGTAGCCCGCGTCGACCAGCGTCTCGAATCCCGCCTTGACCAGCTCGACACAGCCGCCGCACAGAACGGCCTGTTCGCCGAACAGATCGGTTTCGGTTTCCTCCTTGAACGTGGTTTCGATCACGCCTGCGCGCGCGCCGCCGATGGCCGCCGCATAGGACAGCGCCAGATCGCGCGCCTTTTTGCTCGGATTCTGGTGCACCGCGATCAGCATCGGCGTGCCGCCGCCCTGGGTATAGGTGGAGCGCACGGTGTGGCCCGGCGCCTTGGGCGCGATCATCACCACGTCGAGGTCGGCGCGCGGCGCCACCTGGCCATAGTGAATATTGAAGCCGTGGGCGAAAGCCAGCGTCGCGCCTTTCTTGATGTTGGGTTCGACCTCGCCCTGATACACGGCGGCGATATGTTCGTCCGGCATCAGCATCATCACGAAATCCGCACCCTTGATCGCCTCGCCGACTTCGGCCACCTTGAGCCCCGCCTTTTTCGCCTTGTCCCAGGACGCGCCGCTCTTGCGCAGGCCGACGGTGACTTTCATCCCCGAGTCGTGCAGATTGAGCGCGTGCGCATGGCCCTGCGACCCGTAACCGACGATGGTCACTTTCTTGCCCTTGATGAGTGAAAGGTCGGCGTCTTTGTCGTAATAGACTTTCATGGTTTCCCCTCAGATTTAGAGACTGGAGCGCGGAGGCTGGAGGCTAGTTGCGGCACGGCTCGACTAGTTCCCCGGACTCCCCTTCCCGGCCTCTGATTATTAAATTCTCAGCACCCGCTGGCCGCGGGAAATGCCGCAGGCGCCGGTGCGCGCCGTCTCGAGGATTGCGTTTTGGCCGAGCGCCTCGATAAAGGCATCGAGCTTTTGCCCGGTGCCGGTGAGTTCGATGGTGTAGGTGTCTTCGGACACATCGATGATGCGCCCGCGGAAGATGTCCGACATGCGCTTCATGTCGTCGCGATCTTTGGCAGTGGCGCGCACTTTGATCAGCATCAGCTCGCGCTCGATGTGCGGTGCCTCGAACAGGTCCACCACCTTGACCACTTCGACCAGCTTGTTCAGCTGCTTGGTGATCTGCTCGATCACGTCGCCCGAGCCCGAAGTGACGATGGTCATGCGCGACAGGGAGGCGTCCTCCGTTGGCGCAACCGTAAGCGATTCGATGTTGTAGCCGCGGGCGGAGAACAGTCCCGAGACGCGCGACAGCGCGCCGGCCTCGTTCTCTAGAAGGATGGATATGATGTGTCGCATGGTGTGGTTGTCGGCGAAAAAGGTTGCGAAGCGTCTACAGTTCTTCGGCCAGGATCATCTCGGTCAGGCCTTTGCCGCCACCGACCATCGGATAGACGTTCTCGGTCTGGTCGGTCATGAAATCCATGAACACGAGCTCGTCCGTACGCTTGAACGCCTCCTTCAGCGCCGGCTCCACGTCGACCGGCTTTTCGACGCGGATGCCAACGTGGCCGTAGCTCTCGGCGAGCTTGACGAAATCGGGCAGCGCGTCCATGTAGGACTCGGAATAGCGATTGCCGTGGAAGAACTGCTGCCACTGCCGCACCATGCCCATATAGCGGTTATTGAGATTGACGACCTTGATCGGCAGGCGGTACTGCTTGCAGGTCGACAGTTCCTGGATGCACATCTGCACGCTCGCCTCGCCGGTGACGCAAACTACCGACGCGCCGGGATTGGCCATCTGCGCGCCCATCGCCGCGGGCAGGCCGAAACCCATGGTCCCCAGCCCGCCGGAATTGATCCAGCGGCGCGGCTTGTCGAACTTGTAGAACTGCGCTGCCCACATCTGGTGCTGGCCCACGTCAGAAGTGACGATGGCGTCGCCCTTGGTGATTTCGTACAGCTTCTCCAGCACGTACTGCGGCTTGATGATCTTGCTCTTCCGGTCGTAGCGCAGGCAATCCTTCGTCTTCCACAACTTGATCTGATCCCACCAGGCGGCAATCGCCTTGGCGTCGGGCCGCTGCTTTCCGGCCTCGATCAGCTTCATCAGGTCGTCGAGCACGTCCGGCACGTGCCCGACGATGGGCACATCGACCTTCACCCGCTTGGAGATCGACGAGGGATCGATGTCGATGTGGATGATTTTGCGCGGCACCTGGCCGAAATGCGCCGGGTCGCCGATGACGCGGTCGTCGAAGCGCGCGCCGATGGCGACCAGCACATCGCAATGCTGCATCGCCATATTGGCTTCGTAGGTGCCGTGCATGCCGAGCATGCCGACGAAATGCTTGTCCGTCGCCGGGAAACCGCCCAGGCCCATGAGCGTATTGGTGCAGGGATAGCCCAGCGTTCTCACCAGCTTGGTGAGTTGGGGCGCCGCATCGGACAGGATGACGCCGCCACCGGCGTATATCATCGGACGCTTGGCCTCAAGCAGCAGCTGCGCCGCCTTCTTGATCTGGCCCGAATGCCCTTTCACCACCGGATTGTAGGAACGCATGGAGACCGATTCGGGATATTCGAACTTGCACTTGGCCGTCGTCACGTCCTTGGGGATATCGACCAGCACCGGCCCGGGGCGCCCGGTGGAGGCCAGATAGAACGCCTTCTTGATGGTCAGCGCGAGATCCTTGACGTCCTTGACCAGAAAATTGTGCTTGACGCAGGGACGCGTGATGCCCACCGCATCGCATTCCTGGAACGCATCCAGCCCGATCGCATGCGTGGGCACCTGCCCCGAGATGATCACCATCGGGATCGAATCCATATATGCCGTGGCGATGCCGGTCACGGCATTGGTGACGCCGGGACCCGAGGTGACCAGCGCCACACCTATCTTTCGGCTCGAGCGCGAATAGCCGTCGGCCGCGTGCGTGGCGCCCTGCTCATGGCGTACCAGTACGTGCTTGACCTTGTCCTGCTTGAACAACTCGTCGTAGATGAACAGGACTGCCCCGCCGGGATAGCCGAAGACATACTCGACTTTTTCCGCCTGCAGGCACTTGATAAGGATTTCTGCACCCGATAATTCCATGATTCTCGTTGGCTTTTACCGAAAACCTTGAACATTAATGCCTGCTCCCCGTTTGGTCAAGATTTTTTTGTGCGGCGCAACTTTGAGTCGCGTCGATTGCGCCACGCAATGTCGGGTTAGGCACTAGAATTCCAAGCTGATTGCGATGCGACAGGGTGTTTCCCCTCTCGCGCACCTTTTCAGCGGCTATATTCGGCGGTTTCGAAGCGGCCACTGGGAAATGTTTCGAGGATATCGTCCTGGCTTCCCGCAACGAACTCTCGGAGTTTCTCGCCGCCGTCGAGCGCCGCGCTTACAAGCAGGCGCGATACGCTGTGCGCGACGAACAGGCGGCGCTGGATGTGGTGCAGGATTCGATGCTAAAGTTGTCGGAGAAATACGGCGCGAAGCCCGCAGCGGAACTGCCGATGCTGTTCCAGCGTATCCTGCAGAACACCATTCGCGACTATTACCGTCGGCACAAGGTTCGCGCAACCTGGATGACCCAGTTGTCGTCGCTGCTGTCCGGAAAAGACGGGGCGGACGAAGCTGATCCGCTTGAAACCATGGGCCCGGCCGAAGGCTCGAACCAGGCGATGGGACCGCCGGATCACCTTGAAAAAGCGCAACTAATTGTTTTGATTGAGGCTGAATTGAAAGAACTGCCGCCGCGTCAACGCGAGGCCTTCTTGCTGCGTTATTGGGAAGAGTTGGACGTTGCCGAAACCGCGCAGGCCATGGGCTGCTCGGAAGGCAGCGTCAAAACCCATTGCTCGCGCGCGGCGCACACCCTAGCATCTGCGCTAAAGCGCAAAGGGGTTACATTATGAACGAACGTGAATTTGGCTACAAAATCAAGCAGCAACTCGAGCGCAGCCTAGACTTGGAAGCGGCGACGTTGACGCAGCTGGAGCGTGCGCGCCAGCAGGCTCTGGCGCGCCAGCGCACTACGCAGCCGGCGTTTGAATTGTCGTGGGCGGGAGCGCTGGTCGGGCGCCTGACGGGCAGTCCGGGTTCGGCGGGCATCACGCTGGCCGGCGCCGCCCTGATCCTGGCGTTGGTCGGCATACAGTACTGGCAGCGGATGCCGACGGTTGAGGAAATCGAGGAGATCGACGCCGCGATCCTCACCGGCGATCTTCCGATCAACGCGTACCTGGACAATAGTTTCGATACATGGCTAAAGCGCTCGCAGCATTGATGATCGGGCTGCTTTTGGCCCTGTCCCCTCTCTCCGGCTTCGCCACCGCTGCCGACAAGAAGCAGCCCGAGTGGGCACAGCTGACGCCTGAGCAGCAGCAGATTCTGGCGCCGCTGGCAAACGACTGGAAGAATCTGGACGACCGGCGGCGCAAGAAATGGCTGCTGCTCGCCAATCGCTACCCGAAGATGAATCCGGAACAACAGCAGCGCCTGCAATCACAAATGCGGCACTGGGCCGAGCTGACCCCGGAGCAGCGCCGGATTGCGCGCGAGAACTACAAGAAACTCGAGAATCAGCCGCCGGAAAAGCGCGAAGCGGTGAAGCAAAAATTGCGCGAACGCCAGCACCTGAAGCAGACCACACCTGGCGCAGTGCCGGCCGCACCCGCAGCGCCTGCGCTACCGCGTGCCCCTGCCCCTGCGCCTGCCCCTGCCCCTGCCCCCGCGCGCTGACGTGCCGGCATCGTCCGACGAGCACGCACACGCGTCCCTCACCTATCCGAGCATCAAACGCCGGCTCATCAGCATGGTGTACGACGCGCTGCTGCTAAGCGGCGTCGCATTTTTTGCCGGACTCCTGTTTTTCGCCGCAAGCGCCGGCGCGATCGAGGGCTGGCTGCGCCACGTATTCCAGCTTTATCTGTTCCTCGTGATCGGCCTGTACTTCATCGGCTCCTGGCGCCGCCGCGGTCGAACCCTGGCGATGAAGACCTGGAAGCTGCGCCTGGTCGGCGCGGATGGCGCCGGGGTCAGCCTGGGTCAGGCACTGACGCGCTATGTCTGCGCCTGGCCCAGTCTCGCGCTGGGCGGGATCGGAATCATTTACGCTTTGTTCGACCGCGACCAGCAGTTCCTCCACGATCGCGTGGCGCACACCAAAATCATAAGGAGCTAGCGCCGGTTCGACCCCGATGCCGCGCCGCTCGCTGCGCCCGGGCGTTTACCGCCGTTCGACCCACCACATCATCAGCACTGCGGCACACAGGAACAGCACGCTAGGCAGCACCGCCGAATAGAACGGCGCCCAGTTCTGGATGATACCGATCGATGAGGACAGGCCATTGAGCAGGTGGAACAGCACGCCAAGCATGATGCCGGAAAATATCTTGACGCCCATCCCGCCGGCGCGCACGTGCACATAGGCGAAAGGCAGCGCCAGCGCCATCATCACCAGCGTGGCAAACGGATAGAGCAGTTTCTTCCACATTGCGATCTCGTAGCGCTCGGTCTGCTGCCGGTTTTCTGACAAGTGGCGCGTAAACTGGTACAGATTGATCGCCGACATCTTTTCCGGCTGCACCAGCAGCACCGACAACAGGTCGGGCGTAAGCACCGAGTGCCAATCGGTTTGCGCGAAGCGGGAAACGCTGGTGCCGCCGTCGCCGAAACTGGTCCGCGCCACGCCGGTGAGCCGCCATACATTGTCCTTCTCGTACTCGCCGCGCTCAGCGTAGCTGATTGAGCGCAGGCGATAGTCCTTGTCGAATTCGTAGATCTTGACGCCGCTGAGCGAGCTGTCCGGCTTGACATCGCGCACGTTGATGAAGCGGGATTCGTCCTTTACCCACAGGCCGGAGCGAAATTCCTGCGCCACCACCGCGCTCATGGCGCCGAGCCGCAGTTGCTGCGCCGCGCGCTCGGCGAACGGCGTGACCAGCTCGCCGAACGCCAGCGTCAGCACCACGAAAATGGCGCCGATGCGCAGCAGTGCGGCGCCGGCTGCGTACGGCGACAGTCCGGAGATGCGCATCACCGTGTATTCGGAATTTGCGGCAAGCTGCGACAGCGCGTAGAGCGTGCCGATCAGCACCGCGATCGGCGCCAGCTCGTAGACGTGCCCCGGCAGCGACAGAAGCACGAACAGCAAGGCGTGCTGCAGGCGATAATTGCCCCGTCCTATGTAATTGAGCTCGTTGATGAGATCGAAGAAGGCGAACAGCATCAGGAATGCGACCAGCACCAGCAGCGTCGCCGCGTAGATCTCGCGCGCAAGATATTTTCGCAGAATGATCAACGCCCCCTCCTGAAGGTGGAATTGATGCTCATGCGGCGATAGAACAGCGCGAGCAGCAGCACCAGCATGGCGACGTGCACCGCCCACCAGCCGATATGAAACGAAAGCTTGCCCTGCGACACCCAGGCCTGGCTCACGCTGATGAGATTGCTGTACACCATGTAGGTAAGCAATGCGAATACCAGATTGATCGAACGGCTGGCGCGCGGATTGACGAAAGCGAGCGGTATCGCGAGCAGCGTGAGATTGAGCGCCGAAAGCGGCAATCCGATGCGCCACAGCAGTTCGGCCAGGTTACCCTTGTCCGGCTCTTCGAGCAGCCTGCGCGTGGACAGCGCGCGCGCCGAAACCTGCCCGACCTGTGCCTCGCGCGTCTCGATGCGCGCGGCGTAGCGCTTGAACTCCATGACGCGGTAGTCCGCCTCGCCAGGATTGCCTTCATAGCGCCGCCCGTCGGCGAGCACGATGAAGCGATCGCCGTTGGCGGCGGTCTCCTCGAATCCGTGCCGGCTCACCATTACCCCGAGCCTGCCGTGCTGCATCGAGGTCACGAACACGTTCTGCACCCGGCCCGAATCGCCGGCGACGCCTTCGACGAAAAACACGCGCTCGGCGTTAGCCGATTCCCGGAATACGCCCGGCGCGATGCGCGACAGCTCGTCGCGGCTGTCAAGCTGGCGGCGATACTGTTCGCTCTGTTCGTTGGCCCAGGGCGCGAGGAACAGCGACAGCAGCGCGATCACCAGCACCAGTGGCGCTGCGAAAATCAGCACCGGCCGCACCCAGGCGGTGAGCGGCAGGCCGGAACTGAACCAGATGACCATTTCGGAATCGCGGTAGCTGCGGCCTATGGTCATCAGCACCGAGATGAACAGCGTCAACGACAGCAGAACCGGCAGGTAGTTGAGCGCGGAGAAGCCAAGCAGCGCGAGCACGCCTTCGGACAGCAGCTTGCCGCTGGCGGCCTGCCCGAGAAACCGGATCAGCTGGGTGGTAAGGGTAATCGCGAACAGCGTGGCGAAGACCGCAACCGCGAGGTTGCCGAATTCGCGCAGCAGGGAGCGCTGGAATATGACCACTCAGCGTGCCCGGCGCGTCAAGGCAGTGTCTGTGCGCCCGCGTCCATGGGTCAGCGCCGGGCGATGTTGTTCAGGTCCCACGGATGCTCCCGGACCCGGCCCGCGCCCCGGCTCCGCGGCTACGCCGCCACAGGGCGCGACGGCTTTGACTTGTCGGGAACAAAGCAGGGATAATCCGGCGTAGTCAGTCGTTTGAACGCAAGGAGCAACCATTGCAATTTAGCACAAAACGCGGCGCGCCGGAGATGCGCGCCACGCCCTGCGTCGCGGTGGGCGTGTACGCAGGCCGCAAACTCAGCGCCGCCGCGAATGCACTCGACCGGGCCTCGCAGGGCGCCCTGCACCAGATCCTCGGCCGCGGCGACATGGAGGGCAAGCTCGGCTCGAGCCTGATCCTGTACCGGCTGCCGGGCGTAGCCGCCGAGCGGGTACTGCTGGTCGGGCTGGGCGAGGAATCGGACCTGCACGAGCGCGAATACCGCGAGGCGGTGCGCGCCGCGGTCCGTGCGGCGCAGGAGACCGGAGCCGGCACGCTCACGCTTTGCTTTGCAGACATCCGTGTGGACCGCCGCGACACGGCCTGGAAAGTGCGCCAGGCAGCGCTGGTGGCCGCCGAATGCGCCTACCGCTTCGACTCGATGAAAAGCAAGAAAACCGACGCTCGCCCCCTCGCGCAGATCGAATTGCTGGCGGCGGCACGAGAAGCCGGCGCCGCCGCGCGCGGACTGCACCAGGGCCAGGCCATCGGCGCCGGAGTGCGCCTGGCCAAAGACTTGGGCAATCTCCCGGGCAACGTCTGCACGCCGTCGTTTCTTGCCGAGCAGGCAAAAAAGCTTGCGCGCGAATGGAAGCTCGGCGTGGAGGTGCTCGAGCGCAAGGACATGGAAAAGCTGGGCATGGGATCCCTGCTTTCGGTGGCCCAGGGTTCGCGCCAGCCGCCCAAGCTGATCGTGCTCAACTACGCCGGCGGCCCGAAGAAATCGAAGCCGCTAGTGCTGGTCGGTAAAGGCATCACCTTCGACACCGGCGGAATATCGCTCAAGCCCGCGCCGGAAATGGACGAGATGAAATTCGACATGTGCGGCGCCGCCAGCGTATTCGGCGCGCTGCGTGCCTGTGCCGAACTGAAGCTCAAGCTCAACGTGATCGGCATCATCCCGACGGCGGAAAACATGCCGGGCGGCGCCGCGAGCAGGCCTGGCGACATCGTCACCAGCATGTCGGGGCAGACGATCGAGATTCTCAATACCGATGCCGAAGGACGCCTGATCCTGTGCGACGCGCTGACCTACGCCGAACGCTTCGAGCCCGATGCCGTGGTCGATATCGCAACCCTCACCGGCGCCTGCGTGATTGCCCTGGGTCATGTGGCGAGCGGACTTTACAGCAACAAGGACGCGCTGGCGCGCGAGCTGCTCGCCGCCGGCGACGACGCCTACGACCGCGCCTGGCACATGCCGCTGTGGGACGATTACCAGGAGCAGCTGAAAAGCAATTTCGCCGACATGGCGAACATCGGCGGCCGCCCGGCGGGCAGCGTCACGGCAGCCTGCTTTCTGTCGCGCTACGCCAAGAAGTACGACTGGGCGCACCTGGATATCGCGGGCACCGCGTGGAAATCGGGCAAGGACAAGGGCGCCACGGGCAGGCCGGTCGGACTGCTGGTCAGCTTCCTGCTGAAGCGCGCGGGCAAGGGGCGCTAGGCGATGCCGGGCGGGACTGTGCAAGCGCGCTCCCGCAGCCAAGCTGACAATTTGCACAGATGACGCGAATCGACTTCTATTTCGAGGCCGGGGACAAGCTCCAGGTCGCCTGCCGCCTGTCGGCAAAAGCGGTGCAACAAAAGCTGCGAGTGCTCATCTACGCGCCGGACGAAACCGGGGTGCAGAGAATCGACAAGCTGCTATGGACCTGGCAGGCAACCGGTTTTCTGCCGCATTGCCCGACGCGCAACCCGCTCGCCGCCGAGACGCCGGTGCTCATCACCCACGACCCGGAGGACACGCCGCACGACGAGGTGCTGCTGAACCTGCACCCGGCATGGCCGCCCGCATTCAGCCGCTTTCAACGGCTGGTGGAAATCGTCGGCCGCGACGAAGAAGACCGCGCAGCGGCGCGCGTGCGCTTTCGCTTCTATCGCGATCGCGGCTACGAGATTGCCAGCCACGACTTGTCAAAGGCGAATCATTGACTACCAGCAGCCGCACGAATTTGCGGCCGTCCGGCCAGGCCGGCCTCGGCGGTTGTCTCGCGCGGGAAGCCCGTCCGGGGAGTCGCCACGCGAATCACAATGAGTACTGAGCCCGACGATCTGCTGAACAAGGCCGACGCGCTGATGGCGCGCCAGCACCCGGGGCGGCCTTCAGCCGCACGCCATCCCGAGATCCCGGTGCTCGAGGAGATCGTGGACTGTCCGCCCGGGACCGACGATCTGCCGCTGCTTACCGAGTACGTCGTGCCGGCGGCGCCGGACGAAGAGCAGATCGAGGCGCTCGCCGCGGGAATCCGCGCCGAGTTGCAGGCCGGGCTGCAGCCCCGAATCGACGCGCTCATCGACGAGCAATTGCGCGAGAGCCTCGCGCCGCTGATCGAAAACGTGCTCGACGAGCTGCGCGGAAAACTACAGCTCGCCGCGCGCGAAATCCTCGACGATGCCCTGCACGGCGCGCTCGAGCAGGAGCTCCAGCGGCTCAGGTCCGGCGCTTAGCCGCTGCGATCCGCTATAATTCGCGCTTCGCTCATTCGAGCCGGTCGCTTTGCCGGCAAAGTGCTGCTCGATGCGCTTTGCCCCCCTGAGACAAGATGGAACTAGCCAAGAGCTTTGAGCCGCACGCCATCGAGGCGCGCTGGTACCCGGAATGGGAGCAGCGCGGCTATTTCGCGCAGTCGGCGGATCGCAGCAAACCGGCCTATTGCATCCAGCTGCCGCCGCCCAACGTGACCGGCACCCTGCACATGGGCCACGCGTTCCAGCAGACGCTGATGGACACCCTGGTGCGCTATCACCGCATGCGCGGCTTCAACACCAACTGGGTGGTAGGCACCGACCATGCCGGCATCGCCACCCAGATCGTGGTCGAGCGCCAGCTGCAGTCCGAGGGCAAGACGCGGATCGAACTCGGCCGCGACAAATTCCTCGAGCGCGTGCGCGCCTGGAAACAGGAGTCGGGTTCAACCATCACGCGCCAGATGCGGCGCCTCGGGGTGTCGGCCAACTGGACCTATGCCGACACCGAAGGCCAGCGCGCCGGCTACTTCACCATGGACGAGCGCATGTCGCGCGCCGTGATCGAGGTATTCGTGCGCCTTCACGCCGAAGGCCTGATCTACCGCGGCAAGCGCCTGGTCAACTGGGACCCGGTGCTGGGCACCGCGGTGTCCGACCTCGAGGTCGACAGCGAAGAGGAAGACGGCAAGATCTGGGAAATCAGCTATCCGTTCGAGGATAGAAGCGGGTCCATGGTGGTCGCGACCACGCGCCCGGAAACCATGCTCGGCGACGCTGCGGTCGCGGTCAATCCCAAGGACGAACGTTATGCGCACCTGGTCGGAAAGCGGGTGCTGCTGCCCCTGACCGGGCGCACGATCCCGGTGATAGCCGACGATTATGTGGACCCCGAGTTCGGCACCGGCTGCGTCAAGATCACGCCGGCGCACGATTTCAACGATTATCAGGTCGGCCAGCGGCATGGTCTTGCGCAGATCAACGTACTCACCCTGGAGGCGAAGATCAGCGGCGAAGCTCCCGAGGCCTACCGCGGCCTGGACCGCTTCGACGCGCGCGCCCGCGTCCTGCAGGACCTCGCGGCACAAGGCCGCCTCGTTTCGGAAAAGCCCTACAAGCTGCGCGTGCCGCGCTCGGGCCGCACCGGCGTGATCGTCGAGCCCATGCTCACCGATCAGTGGTTCGTCAGAATGGAAGGTCTGGCCGCGCGCGGGCTGCAGGCGGTGACCGCGGGCGACGTTAAATTCTATCCGGATCATTGGAGCACCACCTACAAACACTGGCTGGAAAACATTCAGGACTGGTGCATCTCGCGCCAACTCTGGTGGGGCCACCAGATTCCCTGCTGGTACGACGCCCAGGGCAGGGCCTACGTCGCGCGCAGCGAGGACGAGGCTCGTGCGCTGGCGGTGGCGAACGGTTATGCCGGCGCGCTCAGGCGCGACGAAGACGTGCTCGACACCTGGTTCTCCTCGGCGCTGGTGCCGTTCACCTCGCTCGGGTGGCCGGACGAATCCGCCGACCTGGAGCTGTTCCTGCCCTCTTCGGTCCTGGTTACCGGTTTCGACATCATTTTCTTCTGGGTCGCGCGCATGGTCATGATGACCCTGCATTTCACCGACAAGGTGCCGTTCCGCCACGTCTACATCAATGCCCTGGTGCGCGACGCGGAAGGCCAGAAGATGTCCAAGTCCAAGGGCAACACCCTGGACCCGCTGGATCTGATCGACGGCATCAGCTTCGACGCGCTGCTCGCCAAATCGACCCAGGGCCTGATGCTCGCCGGCCACCGGCAGAAAGTCGAGAATTACGTGCGCAAGAATTACCCGAACGGTATAGCGTCCTTCGGCTCCGATGCGCTGCGCTTCACCTTCGCCTCGCTGGCGAGTTTCGCGCGCACGCTGAATTTCGACCTGGGCCGCTGCGAGGGCTACCGCAATTTCTGCAACAAGCTGTGGAACGCGACGCGCTACGTGCTCATGAACACCGAAGGCAAGGACTGCGGCGCGGACGAGACGTTGCCGCTCGAGCACTCGGTCGCGGACCGCTGGATCGTTAGCCGGCTGCAGCGCGCGGAGAAGGAAGTGTGCGAAGGCCTGGACAGCTACCGTTTCGACCTCGCCGCGCGCGCCCTGTACGAGTTCGTCTGGGACGAGTACTGCGACTGGTACCTCGAGCTGGCCAAGGTGCAGCTCCAGGGCGGCAGCGAAGCCGCGCAGCGCGCCACGCGCCGTACTCTGGTGCGCGTGCTGGAGGCGGTGCTGCGCCTGGCTCATCCGGTTATCCCTTTCATCACCGAAGAGCTGTGGCAGAAGGTCGCGCCGCTCGCCGGACGCACCGGTCCGAGCGTGCTGCTCGCGCCCTACCCGCAGCCGCAGGCCGAGCGCATCGACGCTGCGGCCGAGGCGGAGATCGCCGTATTGAAGGACCTGGTCGGCGCCTGCCGCAATCTGCGCGGCGAAATGAATATTTCCCCGGCGCAGCGCATTCCCCTGCTCGCCGCCGGCGACCGGACGCGGCTGGAAGCGCTGTCGGCGTATATCAAAACACTGGCCAGGCTTTCCGACATGCGCGTGGTGGATGTCCTTCCCGTGGCCGACGCGCCGGTAGCCGTGGTCGGCGAGTGCCGGCTGATGCTGAAGATCGAAATCGACAAGGCGGCCGAGCGCGAACGCCTGCAGAAGGAAATCGCGCGCCTCGAAGGCGAAATCGCCAAGGCCGAGGGCAAGCTGGCCAACGCCGGCTTCGTTGCGCGCGCACCGGCGCAGGTTGTGGCGCAGGAAAAAGAGCGCCTGGTCGCATTCGCCACCACCCTGGAAAATCTCAAGCCCCAGCTCGCGAAGCTCGGATAGATTGCGCCAGCGGACCGTGCATCCGATCCTGCGCCTGGGCGTGGCGGAGTAGCTCGAGGCGCGCAGCCGGTCAGCGTGCGTCTTCCTTGCCGCCCGCGGTCAGCGCCAGCGCCGCGCGCATGGCTTCCGGTGCCTTCATGATGTTCATGAAGCTGTTCGCCCCCATCATGGACAGATCGGGAAATGAAATCGCGATGCGGAAGCGCGCGTACAGCGCGTACACCTTGTTACCGGAAACCAGGATGTCGTAGGGCAGGTGGGCGGTCGATTTGAGGTCCTTGAAATCGATCTCGCTCATGATGTACTTGTCGTCCATGTACTTGTTCTCGCCCTCGCCTTTCATGCCGACGCCGAACAGCGTCTCCTTCTTGCCTGACACATCGACGCGATAGACCTTGGTCACGCCCTGCTTGCCCGCGGCGAGCCCGGCCTCGACCGCCTTCAGCGCGTCCTCATGGCTGGGATAGGTCGCCAGGGTGTTCGGCTCGTCGAAATATTCCATGCCGAAGGTGTAGTGGTATTTGCGCAGTTGTGACGGCGTTAGGCCCTGGGCGCCGAATTCCTCGATCCTGCCGAGCGCGGCCTGCAATTTCGCCGACGTATCCTTGAGATCTCCCGACATGCGGTAGGCGTTGGCCATGTAAATCGGATTGGTATAGGACACCTGGACCTGGTCCTTGACCTGAGTCACGGCAACGCGCACGACGGCGCCGAAGCCGCCGTGTTCGGACTTCGCCGCAGTGCTGCGCAACTCATCGCTGGTGACGCCGAGGATGGTCGCGCCCGCATAGGGCGAATAGCTGCCGGCGATCGTGAATCCCGCATTGGCGAGCGCCGCCCTGGTCGCTTCCAGCGTCTGCGCCGCAGTCCCCGGCCCCTTGGAGGCCAGCACGAACGGTTTCAGTACCGCGTCCTGCGCGATTGCCAGCGTGGCGCACAGCGCCAGCGCGGCCGCAAGCAGCGAATTGCGAATGATAGACATGGATCTCCTCCAGTTCGATTGATCACGTTGATTGAAAGGTGAACAAAAAAGGCTGAAGGCGGTTTCGCCCTCAGCCCTTCTACTGTCGCGGGATTTCCCGGTCGGTGGAGCTTAATTCAGCTTCATGCTGTAAGCGATGCCGAGCGAGTTCTGGTACATCTGGATCTTTTCGGTGCCTGCTAGGCCAACACCGGCAGGTGTGGCGACCCAATTGTTAAATAGACTAGCCGCCTCGACCGAGTTCCTGAACGCGTGCATATACGCCATGGTCAGCTCCGATTCCTTGCTCAGGTTATAGGTAAACCCGGCCGTCACGTGATCCTTCACCACGCCCGGCGCGATCATATTGAAAGTCACGTCGCGCCCCTGGATCGGATTGTCGGTGTGGTTGTAGCCCGCGCGCAAGGCCAGCTTCGGGCTGTACTGATACTCGGCACCGAGCTTGAATACGTTGACGCCGCTCCAACCGAAACCGCGGCAGGTACCGCAACCCAGTGTACTGCCGATCGCAGGGTTTCCATTGGTGCTAGGATTAGCCACCGAACTGATACCCGAGTAGTTGATCCGCTCGTAATCGGCGGCGATCGTCCATTTCGGGTTCGCTTTGAACGCAATGCCAAGACTCATGCTCTCCGGTATGTCGAAAGCCCCCTGCCCGGCGAACAAGTCCTGATACTGTTTGAACTTGCCCATCTTGACCTTGCTGGTGTAGGCGGCACCCAAGGTCACGGTATCCGAGACCTTGCCCATCCAGCCCAGCTTGAGGCCATAGCCATAGGTCGTGTTGTTGCCGTTATTGGTCAGGTTGGCCGGCGCACCGGTAGCTGCCGGAGCGGTAAATCCATAAAAGCCCTGAAGGCCATCGGCCTTGAATTGCTGGGCCGCGAGCAGGACGGAGACGCCGAAGGAATTGTCCTTGTTGACCTTCTTCGCGAACGTCGGCGCAATGATCAGTTGGGACAGATTCATGCCCAGCTTGCCAGTACCGCAAAGCATGTTATAGGTCGCCTGTCCCGGGTTGAAACCATTGCAAGTGGTGCCCGCCCCTCCGGGAATCTGCCCCCCGTTGAAGTCCGTATTCATGCCGCCGTTGCCATAGACGCTGACGCCCACGGACATGTCCCAGCCTATCATTTTGTTGTAGCCAAACTCCGGGACATAAAACAGGTTGCTGCCGCTCGCGACCGAGCCATCGATCCCTGCCAGACTGCCGCTGCGTGATATGTCGCGCTTCGGGCTGAACAGGTCCAAGCCTATGTCGACGCGACTGCCGACCCAGACCATACTCGCCGGGTTGTTCGCACCGCCGTAGGCGTCATCGGCCATCGCCATCGATGCGCCGCCCATGCCCTTCGCCTTCATGCCGTAGCCATGCGGGAAATACCCGTCCGTCGCCAATGCGACTGACGGAATTGCGAACACGGCCAGCAGCGCCGATGCCAGTATTGAGCGTTTCATTTCAATCCCCTTTATTTTGTAAGTGCTACGATCGCTTCCAACTATTCTATCTGCGGAACCAGTAACTCCAGTCGCACCAGCGGGCCGTTTACGGCTTCTCGGCGCACTCCCCTACACAAACAGCGTCACGTCCGCTTCCTGCGCCATCGGCAGGAAGGTTGCGGCACCGCAATATTCCTTCACCTCGGGAATGAAATCCTCGTGGGTGAAGCCGAACAGGTCGACCGTCATCTGGCAGCCGATCATGTTCACACCGCCCTCCAGGCACAGTGAGCGCAATTCGGAAATGTCGGCCACGCCGTTGTTCTTGATCGTTTGCCGCATCAGCGTGGTGGCGATGGATTCGAAACCGGGGACGCCCGCCTGGATCAGGTTGGGGATATTCCAGTTGATACCCTTGAACCAGTCCGGGCCGAAGGGCATTTTCATCGGCATGCCCGGATTGCCCAGCGGACTGATCTTGAGGTCAGATATGTCCTTCTTCAGCAGTTGCAGGCCGTAGAAGGTGCAAAATATGGATACGTTCCAGCCCAGGGCGGCCGCAGTGGACGCGAGGATGAAGGGCGGATAGGCCCAGTCCAGCGTCCCCTTGGTCGCGATGATGGTCATCGAAGGCGTCTTGTTCGCCTTGATTTCAGCCAGTTTTTCCTCGATCTTTTGCGGCAGGATCTCGTCCAGCCGCTGGCGGACGATCTGCTCGATCAGTGCAACATCAGGGGTGGCGCCCATTTTTTCCTCCAGTGTTGGTCCTCGTATTCGCCAAGGCGCGCCGGACTCTCGTTCCAATCGCGCCAATCATGCATGAATGTTCCGGCTTTGTTCCACCGGAATAATCTTATTAGCCAATAGCTTCGGCTAATGCCTGACGCGCCGATACGCGCGCCGCAACCCGCCTTCCCAGCATAGGCGTCCGGAGGACGGGCGCAAGCGGTAAACAACAAACCGAAACGACTGCTATTTTCGCTTCAGAAAGAAGATGTATTCGTTGTTGGCTTCGCTCTGCGACAGCAGCTCGTTGCCGGTCTGCTTGCAGAAAGCCTGGAAGTCCTTCACCGAGCCCACGTCGGTCGAAACGATGCGCAGCACCTGACCGCTCTGCAAGTCGGTCAGCGCCTTCTTCGCGCGCAAAATGGGCAGCGGGCAGTTCAGGCCGCGCGCATCCAGTTCCTTGTCGAAATTCATGGTTGCTTTCTCCTTGTGAACGGTTGGATCTTTGCGCAAATGTACCACTGTAACCAGGCCTTGTCGCGCCGGCGCGCGTCTGCCCGAATCCGCTATTGGCCGTGGTAGTATTTCTCTAGGGGAGAAGGAAGAAACGGTAGCGGCGGCCAACGCGGCCGGTACCAGCGGAGCATTCCATGAACGAGCCAGGCATACGCAGCTTGCATCCGAGAGGGCCGGCGCGCGAAACCGACCTGCAGGCACTGCGCGCGCTTTCCGAGCTCACTGCCGTGCTCGCCGAAGAGCATGACCCGGACAAGCTGCTGGAGCGTTCACTCGGCACCATGGTCCGGCTCGCCGGCGCCCAGGCCGGCGCGGTGCGCGTGGTAACCAGCGATGGCGCGCACCTGCGGCTGGTTGCCTCACAGGATCTCGATCCGGAGTTGGTCGCGCGGGAGCAATTGGTGCCGCTGGATTGCGGCGTCTGCGGCGCTGCGGTAAGCGACGACGCGGTGCGCCAGAGTTTCGAATTGCACCACTGCACGGCGCGCACCGGCTCGAAGTATTTCGGTCTGATAGGCACCGCCGTGGTAATCCCGCTGCGGCACATGGGCAAGGTGCTCGGCGCCTATACTCTGTTCTTCGACGAAAAGCGCGAAACGCCGGAAGAACTGGAATTGCTGTTCCGTTCGATCAGCGAGCATCTGGGCATGGCGCTGGAAAATACGCGGCTGCTGCGCGAGAACATGCGCATGACCCTGATGAACGAGCGCCAGCTGATTGCGAACGAAGTGCACGATTCGCTCGCGCAGACCATGGCCTACATGAAAATCCGCTTGTCCATGATGCAGGAGGCGATGGATGCAAGCGAGCAGTCGCGCGCACTCAAGCATGCGGGCGAGGTGCAGCAGGCGCTGGATGGTGCCTACGCCGACCTGAGGGAACTCCTGTCCCAGTTCCGCAACCGCATGGATCCGCTCGGCCTGTTGCACGCGCTGCAGGAGCTGCAGACCAGGTACTACGACCGCACCGGGATCGTGCTCACGTTCGAAAATCGCACCATCAACCTGGACTTGAGCGTCGAGGAGGAAAGTCAGGTGTTCCATATCATGCAGGAAGCGCTCGCCAATGTGGCGCGCCATTCGGGTGCCACGCATGCGCACCTCAGCATGGAACTGGTCGGCGGGGAATACCGTTTCGCAGTGGAAGACGACGGGCTCGGATTCTTCGCTTTCGGCCGGCGCCTGGGCGGAACCGAGCACCATCCTTTTCTGCGCCACCACCTCGGCGTCAACATCATGCGTGAACGCGCGCAGCGCCTCAACGGCGCAATCGAAATAGTCAATCTGCCGCAAGGCGGCGCCCGCGTCAGCCTGGTGTTCCCGGCGCAAAGCGGGGAGAAGGCATGAGCGCGGTGCGCGTGATGCTGGTGGACGACCATACCTTGTTCCGCAGGGGGCTCGCGGAGCTGCTGCAGGGCCGCATGGGCATCGAGGTGGTGGCGGCCACCGCTGGCGCCACCGAGGCCGCGCGTCTGATGCGGGAGACAAAGCCCGATGTGCTGCTGCTCGACCTGAACCTGCCGCCGCACGGCGGGCTGGCACTGCTGCGCACGCTGCAGGACTACGGCTGGAACGGGCCGACGCTGATACTGACTGTTTCCGATTCGGAAGACGATCTTGCCAACGCGCTGCACGCTGGCGCGCGCGGTTACCTGCTGAAGGACATGGAGCCCGAGGATGTCACCGACGCGATACTGCGCGCGGTGCGCGGCGAGACCGTGGTGGCGCCGGCCATGACCATGAAGCTGGTAGACCTGCTGCAGCCCGGCAGGCAGTCTAAAACCCGCGATAACCTGCTCGGGCAGCTCACTGAGCGCGAACGCGAAATCCTCGAACACCTGGCGCACGGCATGTCGAACAAGGCGATCGCGCGCGCGCTCGACATCAGCTACGACACGGTCAAGCTGCACGTGCGCCATATCCTGTCGAAACTGAATTTCACCTCGCGCGTCGAGGCCGCGGTGTTCGCGGTCGAGCAGCGCAGCGCGCCGCAGAGTTCCTCCGAGCCGCGCAAGCACTAGCGTCCGGCCCGGGCAGGCGGCATGCTCATGCCCGATTCCCGATAACAGAAACGCGCGCTAGCGCAGCGCCGGCTCGGCAGTCACGGGGCCGGTGTCCCCCGCGGCCGCCTCGTACCATGCGAGTTTGGCCTGCAGCCGCACCACCTCACCGATGATAATCAAGGTCGGCGGCGCCAGCCGCGCCGCCTGGGCCAGCTGCGGCAGCGTCGCGAGCGTCCCCACTACCGTGCGCTGGCTGGCCTTGGTGCCCTGCTGCACGATCGCCGCAGGCGTGGCGGGCGCCAGGCCGTGTGCGGCGAGTTCGCGGCACAGCGTGGGCAATCCGAGCAGGCCCATGTACACGACCAGGGTGCGTCCCGGGCGTGCGAGCGAGTCCCAGTCCAGGTCCACGCTGCCGTTCTTGAGGTGGCCGGCCACGAACAGGCAGGAATTGGCGTAGTCGCGGTGGGTGAGCGGAATACCGGCGTAGGCCGCGATGCCGCAGGCCGCGGTGATGCCCGGCACCACTTCGAACGCGATGCCGGCCTCGGCCAGTGCCTCGACCTCCTCGCCGCCGCGGCCGAAGATGAAAGGATCGCCGCCCTTAAGCCTGACCACGCGCCTGCCGGCGCGCGCGAGCCGCACCAGCAGCAGATTCAACTCCATCTGGCTCAGCGAGTGGTTGCCGCGCTCCTTGCCCGCATAAATACGCTCGGCGCCGCTGCTGCCCATTTCGAGTATCGGGTCCGAAACCAGGTGGTCGAAGACGATGACTTCGGCCTCGGCCAGGAGCCGCGCCGCGCGCAGCGTCAGCAGCTCCGGATCGCCCGGTCCGGCGCCGACGAGATACACCATGCCCGGGCGCATGGCGCGCGCGCCTGTCACTGCGACGGCCTGTTGACTTGCTGGCTTCATAAACGGATTTTCATACAATCAAAAATTGGGTAATTCAGTGCGCCGCGGCCGGCGCCGGCGCCGCAGTGATCCGCGCCGCGTGCTCGCGCACAAAATCGACGAAGCGCGCCGCCCAGTCGTGATCGCCGGCGCTGCGCAGGTGGGCGTAGCTCGCGAGCAGGTTCTTCACCACGATACCGTCGGATTTTCCGTCGGTGCCATACCCGCGCGCCACGCGATAGGCGTAGCGCGTATCGGCCGACAGACCTTCCAGGCTGGAGTAGTGGAATTCATGTGCCGGGATCTCCGCGCGCTTTTCGCCCGGCGCCTGCCACGGGTGCGCTGCGGTCGGCGCGAGCCTGACATAGCCGCGGCCGACCGCTTTCTCGTGCATGACCACATCGCCGGCGATCGCGCCCACCATGCGCCGCGTGTCGCCGCGCCAGCTGAGCGTGCGCGCGAGGTACATGAGCCCGCCGCATTCGGCGTAGGCAGGCATGCCCGCCTCGATCGCCGCCAGGATCTCGCTGCGCAGGGCAGCGTTGGCCTCGAGTTCGCGCATGTACATTTCCGGGAAACCGCCGCCAACGAGGAGACCATCCACGCGCGGCAGCCGCGCATCGCGCAGCGTGTCAAAAAATTCCAGTCTTGCGCCGGCGCGCTCCATCGCCTCGAGGTCGTCCGGATAGTAGAAGCCGAACGCGCGGTCGCGCGCGACGCCGATGACCACGCTCGTCCGCCCCGTCTGTGGCGGTCGCGCGGCCGGCGGCGGCGCGGATACGGCGGCCAGCGGCGCATCGCTGACGGTGGCGGCAAGCAGGCGCTCCAGATCCACCTGGCGCGCCACCGCCTCGGCCAGCAGCGCGATGCGCGAGCGCGCCGCGCCGTCCTCGTTGGCCGGCGTCAGGCCGAGGTGGCGTTCGACGATGGCCAGCCGGGCATCCTCCTGCATCGCGCCCAGCACCGGCACCTCGGTGTAGTGCTCGATCACCGCGCGCAGCTTGGCTTCATGGCGCGCGCCGCCCAGTCTGGACAGGATCACGCCCACGATGCGCAACGAGCGGTCGAACGCCTGGTAGCCCAGGATCAGCGGCGCAATGCCGCGCGTCATGCCGCGCGCGTCGAGCACCAGCACCACCGGCAGATCGAGCAGGTGCGCCAGCGCGGCATTGCTGTTCCGGCCATGCAGGTCGAGGCCGTCGTACAGCCCCTTGTTGCCCTCGATCAGGCATACGTCGGCGTGGGCGCCGTGGCGTGCAAACTCGGACTGCAGCTGCGCCGGCGTGGACAGGTTGAAGTCCAGGTTGCGGCAGGCGCGCCCGGTGGCGGCGCTGTGCCACATCGGGTCGATGTAGTCCGGCCCCTTCTTGAACGTCTGCACCGCGAGCCCGCGTCGCGACAACTCGGCCGCCAGGCCAACGCTGACGCTGGTCTTGCCCGAAGATTTGTGCGCGGCTGATACCAGAAATCGATGCATGCCTTACCCCGCCAGCGGCCTCAGGCGCGAACTCAGACCTGCGGCTCCGCCGCCTGATCCAGGCGCGCCGGGAGCAGCGCGAGCGCGCGCAGCGCGACGGCGACGATGGCCGCGGCCAGCGCCACGCCTCCGAGGCCGAGAAACACCTCCGGCAGGCTCGGCGTGTATGGGTGCACGACGCCATCGAAAAAGCTGCTCGACTCGACCATGCCGGGAAACAGGATCTGCGGGAAGGCCTGGCCGCCGATGATGGTCACGTACATTTGCGCCAGCCCGCCCAGCACCACCAGCGCGCAGGCGGCGGCAATGCCGCGGCGCGAGGTGCGCGGATTGAACAGCAGCAGCAGCGGCACGACGCCGCCCAGCGCCACCTGGCCGATCCAGAACAGCAGCGTATGCACACCGCCGTCGAGCAGCAGGAAGCGCTCGAAATCGTTGTAGCGGGTCATGTAGAGCTTGGTCAGGTGATATACCACGACGAAGTACAGCGAAGCCGCGACGAACACGCCCAGCAGGTTCTTCAGGCGCGCGAGCAGCGCATCCGGTATCGGCTGCGCTTCCCATCGACAGGCGGCGAGCAGTACCAGTATGAAAATCGCCGTACCGTAGGCGAAGGAGAATACGATGAACATCGGCGCCAGGATCGCAGTGTCGTAGGCCTCGCGCGCGACCAGGAAGCCGAAAATCGAGCCGGTACCGGTGGTCAGCATGAGCCGCCAGATGAAGGCCGCGGTCCCCGCAGCCCTGGCGTAGCGGGTCATGCGATGCTCCAGCATGAACCACAGATACACCGCGCCGATGATGATGAAGCCGTTATAGAGGAAGACGTTGAGCGTGAAGATGGACTTGAAATTGTAATGCGTCATCGCAACGATGAGCCGGTCGGAGCGCCCCAGATCGAGCACCAGCACCGCCAGTCCACCGACGAGCAGGGAAATCGCGAGCAGCGCCGACAGCGGGGCAATCGGCTTGTACGCGGTCTTGCCGAACACCGAGGCGGTCGAGGCCACGTTGAGCGCACCGGAGGCGGCGACGATCATGAACACGGCGAACACATGGGGCATGCCCCAGACGATCTGGTTGTCCATGCCGGTCACGATGTGCCCGTAGTGCTCCATGTAGAAGTACGCGACGGCGCCGAACGCGAGCGGCACGGCCAGCGCCGCGAGCAGCCCCCAGAAGCGGGCGGACGAACCGCTCAGCTGACGAAAAGCGACGGATTCGGCCATGTCACAGTCCCTGGTAATACACGCCGGTGTTGAGCCGCAGATCGGCTCTGATCTTGGTCGTGGCGTACTGGGCGACGCGCTGCGCGATCTCGCTTTGTGGATCGTTGAGATCGCCGAATATCATGGCGTTGTGCCCGGCCTTGGCGCAGGCTTCGACGCAGGCGGGCTGCTGGTCGCGGTCGACGCGCTGCACGCACAGCGTGCAGCCTTCGACCGTGCCCTTCCCGCGCGGCACGTCAGGGTTCTGGTCGCTGAGTTCCTCGTGCACGAACGAACGCGCCTTGTACGGGCAGGCCATGACGCAATAGCGGCAGCCGATGCAGGTGTGTTTGTCCACCAGCACGATGCCATCGGCGCGCTTGAACGAGGCGCCTGTCGGGCAGACATCGACGCAGGGCGGCTCGGCGCAATGCTGGCACATCACCGGCGCCGAATGGGTGCGTCCGCTGCGCATGTCCTTCAACTCGATCTTGCGTATCCACTGCGAATCGGTGCGCGGATGACCGGTGGACTTGATACCGTTTTCTGTGGCGCAGGCCGTGACGCAGTCGTCGCAGCCGGGCGCGCACTTGCTGGTGTCGATCAAGAGGCCCCAGCGCACCTGACTCGAGGCAGGCTGATCGGGCGCGCGCGCGCCGGCGATTTCGATCAGGCGGATGCCCGGCGCGAGCATCACCCCGCCCAGCGTGGCGGCGGAAATCGCGAGGAATCCGCGCCGGCTGATGCCCTCGTCCACGCGCTTACCCGCGCCCGCGCTCATTGCGTTCCTGCGGCGGCCAGCCTGGCCTTCGAGGCGTGGCATTCGAAGCAGTCTAGCGTCACGCCCGCATAGGCATGGCAGCTCTGGCAGAAACCCTTCTCGCCGAGCACGCTGCCGGTCGCCTTGCTCGCATGGCACTGCACGCACTCCTTCAGACTGTGCTTGCTCGTGCGTATGCCCTGGTGCACGGTCAGGTCGCGCTGGTGCTTGAGCATGTCGGGATGTTCGCGCCGAATGATGTCGGTCGCCTCGACGCACTGGCCTGGACGCTCGATGACTATGCTCGGTTTGGGCGTCGCGGCGAATCCCAGCGCCGGCAGCGCCAGCGCGAGGCAGGCGGCAAAATGCAGCAGCCCGCGCACGCGCATCCTACTCCCCCAGTCCCATCTTGATGTAGCCCGTGGGGCACACGTCCATGCAGATATGGCAGCCGATGCAGCGGTCGTAATCGGTATAGACATAGCGACCCATGGTCGCCTGCGCCTTGGGCACTTTTTTCACTGCGATCTGCGGGCAGTAGACCACGCAGTTGTCGCACTCGAAGCACTGGCCGCAGCTCATGCAGCGCTTGGCTTCGGCCTGCGCCTGCGCCTCGGTCAGCGCGACGATGCGCTCCTCGAAGTTGCCCAGCGCCGTTTCCTCGCTCAGCGTGATGGTCTGGCGCGCATTGCGTGCGATGTAAGGGAAATGTCCGAGGTACAGTTCCTCGTGTGGAACGACGTGCCGATCGGATCGGTTGTCGTAGTTGTGCACGGCGACGTTGGAGCCGTCGGTGCCCCACACGGGCTCGTGCGATTCCTCGATCTTCAAGCCTTTTTCCATCATCTTGCGCATGAGATCGAATTGATGCACGTCGATCTTGGGCCGCTTTTCCAGCGCCTCGCTGCGCAGGAACCGGTCTATGCCCTCGGCCGCGATCGAGCCGTGGCCGATCGCCGTGGTGAGCAGGTGGGGGCGCACGATGTCGCCGCCGACGAATACGCCCTCTTTGCCCGTGACCTGGTAATTCTTGTCCGCCGACACCGCACCCTTGCCGTTGTTGAATTCCTCCAGCCCGGTGAAATCGACCGCCTGGCCGATCGCCGAGACGATCAGGTCGGCGGGGATGTCTTCCTCGGTGCCCTCGATCATCCTGATCTCGAGCTTGGGTCCGACGAACTTGGCCTCGCATTTAGCTACACGCAGCGCAATGGCGCGGCCCGACGCATCGCGCACCACCATGACCGGCGACAGTCCGCCGCGGATGGCAATGCCCTCGGCCTGCGCCTGCTCGATTTCGTGCTTGTTCGCCTGCATTTTCTCGATGCCGAACACCGAGGTCAGCGTCACTTCCGCGCCCTGCTTCGCCGAGATTGCCGCGACATCGTGGCCGGCGTGGCCGGCGATGGCGTATTCCGGGCGATCCTGCTCGTGCGCCTGCTCGATATGCCCCAGGCGCCGCGCCACGGTGGCGACGTCGATCGACGTGTCCCCGCCCCCGACCACCACCACGCGCTTGCCGACATGGCGCATGCGCCCGTCGTTGAAGGCCTGCAGGAACGCAGTTGCGGTGACTACGTTCGGCGCGTCGTTGCCCGGGCAGGGCAGCGCGCGGCCGGCCTGCGCGCCAAGGCCGAGAAACACCGCGTCGAACTCGGCGCGTATTTGCTCCATGGTGATTTGCGTGCCGATGCGGCAGGACAGTTTGGCTTTTACGCCAATGTCGAGGATGCGCTGGATCTCTGCGTCGAGGATATTGCGCGGTGTGCGGAATCCCGGAATGCCGTAGCGCATCATGCCGCCCAGTTCCGGATGCTCGTCGAAGATGGTGACCTCGTGGCCCTTGCGGCGCAGCTGGTAGGCCGCCGAAAGTCCGGCCGGGCCGCCGCCTATCACTGCGATTTTCTTGCCGGTGCTGGCCGCCGGCGTTGCGTACGCGTAATTCTTCGCGATGGCGTTGTCGCCGAGGAAATGCTCCACCGAGTTGATGCCGACGAAGTCCTCGACCTGGTTGCGGTTGCAGCCCGACTCGCACGGCGCCGGGCACACCCGTCCCATCACCGAGGGAAACGGATTCGCTTCGGTCAGCCGGCGGAACGCATACTCCTGCCAGCCCATCGCCTGCTGGCCGGCGGGTGCCGCCGGCGGCTTCTCGATGCCGCGCACGATGTTGAGGTAGCCACGGATGTCCTCGCCCGCCGGGCAGCTGCCCTGGCAGGGCGGCGTCGCCTGGATATAGGTCGGGCACTTGTGCGAATGGTCGGCGTCGAAGATATCATCCTGCCAACGTTTCCAGGTCTCGTCGCCCTCGCGATAACGGCGGAAGGTCAAATTGGACTTGGACTGCTCTGGCGTACTCGACATATTGCTCTCCTCGATGCGGGTTATTTCGGCCCGAGCCGGATGGCATTGCTCACCAGCTGGTGTACGCCGCCCACCATGTTCATGTTGAATTTGTAATACGGAAGGACCTTGGAAAATTGCGCCTTGCAGATGGCGCAGATCATCGCCATGAAGTTCACGCCGTCGGAATCGACCACGTTCTTCAGCGCTTCCATGCGCGGCAGCGCGCCCTTCACGCGCAGTTCGAGTACCTCGTCGGTTAGTATGCCGCCGCCGCCGCCGCAGCAGAACGTCTTCTCGCGGATGCTGTCAGGTTCCATTTCGACGAACTTGTTCACGGCCGCGCGGATGATCGCGCGCGGAATTTCAAACTGCCCCCCGGGCATGCCTCCCATGCGCGAACCGCGCGCGACGTTGCACGAGTCGTGGAAGGTGACCACGTACTTGTCGTTCGCGCTCTTGTCGAAGGAAATCGCGCCGCGCCGGATCAGGTCGTAGGTGAGCTCACAGATGTGCTGCGGCACCGGGTACCTGGGGTCGAGAAAATCGAACGGGCCGATGAGCGTGTTCCAGAAGCTGTAGGCGACGCGCCAGGCATGGCCGCACTCGCCCACCACCAGGCGCCTGGCGCCAAGGTCGAGGACCGCTTCGCGCACGCGCGAAGCGACTTTCTGCATCTGGCCGTAGTTGCCGATGAACAGTCCGAAATTGGCTGCCTCGGAAGCGTGGGTCGACAGCGTCCACGGGATGCCGGCGGCGTGGAACACCTTGGCGTAGCCGATCAGGCTGAATACGTGCGGCTCGGCGAAAAAATCCGCCGAAGGCGTGACCAGCAGCACTTCCGCGCCCTTCTCGTTCAGCGGCAGCCGGATGTCCTGGCCGGTCTCCTCCTTGAGATCCTCTTCGATGCTCTGCAGCGTATCGAGTAGAGCGGGCCCTGGCAGGCCGAGGTTGTTGCCGACCCGGTGCACCTTGCCGATGATCTCGTTCGAATATTTCTGCCCCAGACCGATCGAGTCCATGATCTCGCGCGCGGCCATCGTGATCTCTGCAGTGTCGATGCCGTAGGGGCAGAACACGGAGCAGCGACGGCACTCGGAGCACTGGTTGAAATAGGTGTTCCAATCGTCGAGCACGTCCTTGGTGAGGTCCTCGGCGCCGACCAGTTTCGGGAACCACTTGCCCGACCAGGTGAAATAGCGGCGGTAGACCTTGCGCAGCAGGTCCTGGCGCGCCACCGGCATGTTCTTCGGGTCGCCGGTGCCGAGAAAATAGTGGCACTTGTCGGTGCAGGCGCCGCAATGCACGCAGGCATCCAGGTACACCTTGAGCCCGCGGTAATTCTCGAGCAAGTCGCCCAGCTTGGCGACCGCCTTTTCCTGCCAGTTTTCCACCAGCTCGCCGGGAAAGCCGAGCGCCTTTTGCATCGGGGCGCTGGCCGCGTAGGGCTTGCTGTGCGCCATCGACCCGGGTTGCAGGATCGGAATGACCGGGTACTGCTTGAGCGGGGGGGCGATTACTTCGGGTCCAGCCATGGATTTACCTCAGGATTTCGCTTTTTCGAGCGCGGCGGCCCAGGGCGCGATATGGCGCCGTTCGCGCGGATCGTCAACCTGGTTGCGCCCCGGGCTGAAGAACAGGCCGGGGGCGTGCAGCAGCTTGGAATACGGGAACAGCGCGATCAGCAGCGCTACCAGGCTCAGGTGCACGAGCAGCAGCGGCTGCGTCGGCAGCGGCTGCCAGTCGAAGCGCATCAGGCCGAGAAAGAATGCCTTCACCGAAACGATGTCGGTGTGGGAAACGAATTTCATCAGCAGGCCGGAGACGCCGATACCGAGCAGCAGCACCAGCATCAAGTGGTCCGACAGGGTGGAGATATAGCGGATGCGCTCCACCAGGAAGCGCCGCGCCCACAGCCCGGCGAGCCCCGCCACCATGGCCAATCCGCCGTAGATGCCGAACGGCTGGATCCAGGCCACCCAGAACCACACCGGCTCGGTGAAGTAGCGCAGATGGCGCGCCAGCACCAGCGCCAGCGCGACGTGGAACATGAAGCCGAACAGCCAGATCCAGAGATTGGCCTTGAACAGGCTCTCGAACAGCCCCACTTCGCGCAACATGCGCAGTACCACCCCCGTGGTGGTGGTCGGAGCCGGCGTGGTCGGGATCTTCAGCGGCGCCGGCGTGCGCGCGTAGTCGGCGATCTTGTACGCGAGCCCGGCCACGCACAGCAGCGCAGCCGCGTAGTACAGCAGCGCGAAGAAGACGGTGGCCGCAGTCATATCGGACCCGGTGCGCAGGTGGTGCGACAGGACGCGACGGCGTTCATGCGGTATCCCTCCTCCTGTCCCGCGTCAGCAGCGGCCTGCGTTCAGACGCAGCCGGTCGGCTTGGGCAGGCCGGCGATCTTGCACGCCTGCTTTGCCGGTCCGTAGGGGAACAGTTCGTACAGATACTGGCTGTTGCCTTTGTCGGCGCCCAGCTTCTTGCCGATCGCTTTGGTCAGCACGCGCACCGCGGGGGCGATCTGGAACTCGTTGTAGTACTCGCGCAGGAAATTGACGACTTCCCAGTGCGACTCGGTCATATCCACGTTCTCGACCTGCGCGATGTGCTTGCCGATATCCTCGTTCCAGTCTGCGAGGTTGACCAGATAGCCTTCCTCGTCGGTCTCGTAGGTGGTGCCGTTCACTTCGATGCCCATATCTACTCCTTTGATGTGACGCTTGCTAAAGCCAGGATTGGCAGGTGCTGTATTTGGCTACCAGGTCGACGAATCCGCTGTAATCGACGAGTTTCACGCCCTCGCTCACCGAATTCGCCATGCCGCGCGCCTCAAGATCGGGCGCGAGTGCGTAGACTTCGACATTGGCCATGGCCGCGCGCAGCTTGGGTTCGGCCGCGCTGCCGCGGGTGGCGCCGTAGACGCCGTCCTCGATTAGCAGCACCGCGCCTCCGGGCTGGACCGTGGCGAGGCAGGAATCGAGCGCATTGCGCTCGGTCGGCGATTTGTTCACGATGTGCAGCATTTCGCTTGCTCTCTTCAGAAGCTGAACAGCACGTTTTGCTGTTCCATGAGTTTTCCGAGTTCGGCGCGCGACACCACTTCCACCGGCACGCACATGTCCTCGGCGGTGAGGCCGCGCTGCTCCAGCGATTCGCGCTCCACGTAAAGCTTGGTAACGTCGTAATCGTCCAGGGCGCGATAGGTGGGCTGGAAATTCTTCACCTCGATGCCCTTGGTTTGATGGCCTTTTTTCAACTGGTACACACCGTCGTCGAGGAACGCGAGCGACACGTCCTGATCGAACGCCGCGGCGATCAGCACAACCTCCAGCGACTCCAGCGCATAGATGGTGCCGTAAGGCGCCTTGCGGTTGACATACATGAATTTTTTTACTGTTCCCTGCTCGCTCATCCCAACTCCGCTGTGTAAATGCCCGGGACCGCGCTAGTCGCCGAACACGACCATGCGATCGGCCTGGATGCCCGATTCGATCAACTGCCCCAGCCCTGAAATGCGAAAGCCCGGCGCGAGAATCTCGTCCTTAATGCCGCGGCGCAACGCCGCCGCCACGCACACCACAAGGTCGAGTCCATGCTCCTGCCCCAGCTTCGACCAGCGGTTGACGATGTGCCGGTCGTCCTGCGGCGGCTCGGTCAGGCGCGTCGCGTTGTCCACCCCGTCGTGGTAGAAAAACACGCGTTGGATCTTGTGCCCGGCCGCCAGCGCCGCCTTGCAGAACTGGTAGGCGCTGTCGGATGCCTGATGCGTGTACGGGCCTTCGTTTACGAGTATGCCGATATTCATAGTTGTTTTTGAGACCCCGGCTCGAGTGGGACGGAATGGATCCCGCCCGCGCCGCCTTGTTCTACTCGCTCCTAAAAGCGGATGTGGGTGGAGGCGTTCAGGTTCGCCCGCGCGCCGCGCCAGTCGTCGATCAGGTACTTGGTGAAGGTGAGCCCGGTCTTTTCGAAAAAGCGCGGCCAGCCGATGCGCTCGATCCAGTCGGACATGCGCTCCCAGGCGCGCGCGTCTTCCTTGTACACGTGCAGGATCTTCTTCACTACCTCCGCCACCTCGGGCCAGCGCGGCGGATTATTGGGCAGCCCGGAGACGACCATTTTCATGAACGTCGGCTTGGCGCGCGCGTTCGAATTCTTTCCGCCCACCCAGATCGCGAGCTTGGAATGCTCCGGGTCGTTGATCTGCATCGGCGGGCAGGGCGGATAGCAGGCGCCGCAGCAGATGCACTTCTTCTCGTCGACTTCGAGCGAAGGCTTGCCGTTCACCATCGCCGGCCGGATCGCCGCCACCGGGCAGCGCGCCACCACCGACGGCCGCTCGCACATGTTCGCGACCAGGTCGTGGTTGATTTTCGGCGGCTTGGTGTGCTGGATAATGATGGCGATGTCAGCCTGGCCGCCACAGTTGATTTCGCAGCAGGAGGTCGACATGTGGACGCGATTGGGCATCTCCTCGCGCCTGAATTCGTCGTAGAGTTCGTCCATCAGCGCCTTCACCACGCCCGAGGCATCGGTGCCGGGTATATCGCAGTGCAGCCAGCCCTGCGTATGCGCCATCATCGACACCGAATTGCCGGTGCCTCCCACCGGAAAACCACTCGTCTCCAGCGCCTCGATCAGCGGCGCGACCTTCTTCTGGTCCGCGACCATGTACTCGATGTTGGAACGGATGGTAAAGCGCACGTGGCCGTCGGCGTACTTGTCACCGATGTCGCACAGTTTGCGGATGGTATGCACGTCCATCTGACGCTGCGTGCCGGCGCGCACCGTCCAAATCTCGTCGCCCGTGTACGACACGTGATGCAGCACGCCGGGGCGCGGGCGGTCGTGGTACTTCCAGTTGCCATGGTTCTTGACCATGAGCGGGTGCATGTACTGCAGGTGGTCCGGAACTCCGGTTTCCTTGGGTTTGCGCATCTGCGGTTGAGCTTGAGCCATAATTGTCTCCAGGCGTGACCAGGGATCGGACAAGGCGCCTACGCCGCCTTGCATATCCCCCGAGTTGGATTTTTCATATTGCGTTGAGTCGGTTTCAGGCGGCCGCTTTCTTCGCCTTGATCTTGGCCACTTCCTCGTCCCAGCCGTCGGCACGGACGTACGGGTTGGTGCGCGGCGCCGAGACCATGTTGGCGTCGACGTCGATCTCGATGCCCTCGAGGAAATTCACCAGGCCGATGCGCTCGATCATCTCGCCGGTGCGCTCGTGCTCGAGCGCGTTCTCGGCGAAGAAATCGACGATCTTCTTGCCCAGTTCGACCAGCTGCTCGTAGTCCTCCTCGGTCTTCAGCGGCAGGAACGGCACCACCACCGAGCCCATCAGGTCGCCGATCTTCAGCGTGCGCTTGCCGCCCACCAGGATGGTCGCGCCCTTGTCCTTGCCCGGCGCAAGCGCCCCGGTCATGACGTTGATGCAATGCATGCAGCGCACGCAATCGCTGTTCTGGATCTCCAGCGCGTGGGTGTCGTTCAACGCCACCGAGGACACGCTCTCGCCCTTTTTCAGCTGCTTGATTTCTTTCAACTGGATCGCCTTGGTCGGGCAACGCGCGACCACGTCGTTCACCAGCTCGTTCATGCCGTGCTTGACGAACCACTTCTTCGCCAGCACCTCGTCGGTGCGGATGTTGTCGCGCCAGGTTCCGATGATCGCCATGTCCGAGCGCTGGATCGAATTCATGCAGTCGTTCGGGCAGCCCGAGAACTTGAACTTGAATTTGTAGGGTAGCGCCGGGCGGTGAATGTCGTCGAGAAAGCTGTTTACCACCTTGCGATGGGCTTTGCCCTCGTCGTAGCAGGACTGCTCGCATCGCGAAGCGCCGACGCAGGACATTGAGGTGCGCACCGCGGGGCCGGCGCCGCCCAGGTCGAAGCCCGCTTCGTTCAGATCGTCGAACGCCTTCTGCACGTTCTCGCTGGTGGCGCCCTGGAACATGATGTCACCCGACTGGCCGTGGAAGGCAATCAGCCCGGAACCGTGCTTTTCCCAGATGTCACACATTTTGCGCAGGACGGCGGTGTCGTAATGCATGCCTGCCGGCGGCATCACGCGCAGCGTGTGGAACTCGGCTGCGTCCTTGAACAGGGGTTTGTCGTCCGCGCCTTTGGCCTCGGTGAAGCGCGGGATTACGCCGCCGCCATAGCCGTAGACGCCTACGGTGCCGCCCTTCCAGTATCCTTTCTTGGTCGCGTAGGAGTGCTCCAGGTGGCCGAGGATGTCGACCATGTAGTCCTTGTCCTTGGCCAGGCGCTTCAGTCCGGTGACGAAACTCGGCCACGGGCCGGATTCAAGCTGATCAAGATTCGGCGTGTCGTACGGTTTTTTCGCCATGTTTAGCCTCCTGTTGGGATGGGCAGATCTACTAGTTCTTGTTCTTGTGCAGCGATGTTAATTGGCTGCGCCGGGGCTCGCCATAACTCAGGCAGGGGGGCGCGGGCTGCTCAGACGGGTTATGCATACCTACCCGAAAGGAGTATTCCCGTCCCCTCCATAGCGGTGATTTGCGGCTCCCGCCGCCAATGCCATAGTGCAGCCCGGAGGCAATCCCCGTGGACAAGATTGAAACGCTTGACAAATTCACCTGCCCGTTCGGCGGCCAGGAGGTCGAGCTGCAGCAGTTCGAATATGAAACCGGCGGCATGCCATTGCTGCGCCTGCGCATCCGCGAGCGCGGCGCCCGATTCACCGTATTCGAGGTCGATGCCGACACCGCGGCGCGCTGGGGCCGTGCGATGAGCGCCTGGGCCCAGTCCCAGACCGGGAAACAGGGCTGAAACGAGCATGTCCGAGCTGTCAGAGGTAGTCGATGTCGCATTCGTAGTCAGGGGCGGGACGATCCCGGCCGATCACGGCTGGTCGCTGTACCGCCTGCTCGCCGAACAGCTTGCCTGGCTGGAGTCGGACGATTCCGCGGGCGTGCACCCGATCCGCGGCGCGCGCTCCGGTTCCGGCGCCGCAGAGCTGTACCTGGGCGGGCGCGGGCGCCTGATGCTGCGCCTGCAGCGCGCGCGCGCGCCGCAGGCGTTCGCGCTGAGCGGCACGCGTCTGGGCCTGGGCGAAGGCATAGAAGTAGGCGCGGCGCAGCTGCGCACGCTGTTTGCACACAGCACCCTGTACTCGCGCTTCGTTGCAGCCGAAACGGCCGATGAAATCGAATTCCTGCGCTCGCTTGAAGCGGAGCTGCAGCAGGCGCGCATCGACTGCAAAGTGGTGCTGGGCAAGATGCGCCGCACCGGGGTCGCGGACGCGCAGATGCCGGGCTTTTCCGTGATGTTGCATGCGCTTTCGCCCGAGCAGTCGCTCGCGGTGCAGCAGATGGGACTGGGCACCGGACGCAAGATCGGCTGCGGCATATTCGTGCCGCACAGATCGGCCGCCGCGGTGGGATCATAATGGGTGCGCACTTCAACGCCGGAGTATTCGCGCAAGCTAGAGGAGTCGCCATGAGTGCCGAGAAAAAGACCGACAAGCCCCTGGTCACGCTGGATCTGTGCGGCCTCAATTGCCCGGCCCCGCTGCTGGGCGCGAAGCAGGTAGTCGACGACCTGCCGCCGGGGAAGAGCATGCTGCTGATCTCGGACTGCCCCGGCACGCCCGACGACCTGTTCGCATGGAGCCGGCATACCGGCAACGAAGTGATCGCCACCAGCAAGCTCGGCGGGCACCGCGTCGCCTATACCATCCGCCGCGGCAACGCCGGGGCGGCGCATCCCGCCCTGAACGCGACACTGGACATCCGCGGCGTCGCCTGCCCCGGCCCCATCATCGAAGCGAAGCGGTTGCTCGACGGCATGCATGCAGGCGAGGTGCTGCGCCTGATCAGCAACTGCCCCGGCTCGCCCGACGACGTCGATGCCTGGGTGAAATCGACCGGACTGGCCCTGGTGGACAAGCTGGAGACCGCCCCAGGCACGTTCGAGTTCTATATCCGCAAGAACTAGGTTCGCATCTAACCGACGCCGGACACACGGCGCGCAAGCCATGAAGGAGACGAAGCGATGGGATACACGGTAAACGGGGTCGAGCTGGAAACCGACGATGAAGGCTACCTGCTCGCGCCCGACTACAGCGAGGAAGCGGTGCGCGTGATCGCGCAGACCGAAGGCATCGAACTCAACGACGACCACTGGAAGGTCGTCGAGTATCTGCGCAACCAGTACAAGGAACACGGCCACACGCCCAACTTCCGCGCCATGCTCAAAGACGTGAGCGAACTCATGCCCGGCTGCGACAGCAAGGCGCTGTACGACCTGTTTCCGGGCGGACCCGCCAAGCAGGGCGCGCGCGTCGCCGCGCTGCCCAGGCCCTACGGCAAAGGCGGCTACTAGCATGCAACAGGATCCAACAGTGAAAAGCGTCAAACACCACTATAGTGCAACGCCGCAGCGCTCGGTGACGGTCGGCGGGCGCGAGATTCTGCTCGATTCCGAAGGCTATCTGTGCCGGCTCGAGGACTGGTCCGAGGAATTCGCCGTCGCGCTGGCGCGTGATGAAGGTCTGGCGCTCACCGCTGAGCATTGGGAGGTCGTCCGCTACCTGCGCGATTATTACCGCGACCACGGCGTGCAGGCGCAGGTGCGCGCGATGATCAGGCATTTCACGCAGCAGTGGGGGCCGGAACGCGGCGGCAATCACTATCTGCACGAAATTTTTCCGCGCGGCGGCCCGCAGAAACAGGGGAACCGGCTGGCCGGCCTGCTGCGCACCAAGGGCGAGCACTAGCCCGCCGCCCGGCCAAGATGGCCCTGCGCATCCGCAGCCGCTTCCACCGGGAAGGGCGTAAACGCACCCTGCCGGAGCTCGCCAGCGTCATCGCGATGCTCGGCTGGAAGCTGTCGCAGGAAGCGATCAAGCGCATGCGCGCAGCGCAGTTCGACATCGACATCGGCCGGCAATACTTCGATTTCGTGTGCGAGTACCTCGCCTTCCTGCTGCATGCAGCCGACCGCATCGCCTATCGGGCGCTGCCCGCCGCGCGGCGCACCGAATTCACCACCGCGCTCGCGCTGCGCCTCGCGGACGCGGTCGAGGACAACCGCGACATGCTGGTCGCCGATTCCGCGCTCGGGCGCTGCCGCGACCATTTCATAGCCCTTGCCAACCAGCGCGGCGCCGACTACGCCGATTTCGCCTACGATGAAAAGGAAGGGCCGGATTTCGGCTTCCGCCGCTTTTTCGGCAGCCGGCTTCTCGACATCGTGCCGGAGAAGGACCATGCCTGGGTAATCGATCAGATCATGGAGATCGAAGCGCCCGAGGCGGTAAAGGCGCTGGAGCGCACGCTTGCGGGCCTGTTCGCGCCGCCGGATGAGACGCCGCACCGACGGCGCGAAACCCAGGTCGGGGAATGAGCGCGCGCCTCGAGGCGCCCGCCGGTGCCGCATTCGATCCGGCCGACGACGCCGCGTATCAGGACTGGCGCGCGCGAAAGCTGGCGCGCTTCCCGCGCACGCTGGCCGAGCTCGTGGTCGAGGTGCGCGATCCGCGCGCGCTCAGCCGCGCCGAGCGCCAGGCGCTGCTCGAGCGCTGCGCGCGCGCCAATATGGCGATCTACGCCAGCGCCGCAGCCGGCGATCCGGACAAGGAAATTCCGCGGCTGCTGGGGCTGCAGCTGGGCCTGCGCGATCTCGACCCGAACTATCTAGCTGACGACGACGGCATTTCGCCGCTGACGGTCGCCGAACACGGCACGCGCGGCGAATTCATTCCGTATACCAATCGCGGCATCAAGTGGCACACCGACGGCTATTACAACCCGGCCGGGCGCACGGTGCGCGCGGTGCTGCTGCATTGCGTCGAGCGCGCCGAATGCGGCGGCGAAAACGACCTGCTCGATCACGAAATCGCCTATATAAGGCTGCGCGACCGCGACCCGCGGCACATACGCGCGCTGATGGCGCGCGACGCCATGACCGTCCCGGCGCGCATCGAAGGCGGGCGCGTCGAGCGCGCTGCGCAGGCCGGTCCGGTATTTTCGGTGGATGCGGGCGGCGCTTTGCACATGCGCTACACCGCGCGCGCGGTGAGCATCGAGTGGAAGCAGGATGCCGCCACGCAGGCGGCGCTGGCGGCGCTGGAGGACATACTCGGAACCGATTCGGCCTGGGTATTCCGCGGCCGACTGGAACCGGGCATGGGCCTGGTGGGCAACAACGTCCTGCACACGCGCACGCCTTTCACCGATTCCGAACGCCACCGACGGCTGATCTACCGCGCGCGTTACTACCAGCGCATCAGCGCCGCCTGAGCGGCGCCGCCGGACGGCGGCGGGTAGAATGAATTCCCCCAGCTTCCCATTCCACATATAGGCGACAGGCAATGAGCGACGCTCTGAATTATCTGGTCAAAGTGCGGCCCGATGCGATCCCGCACTACTTCAAGTTTCTCAAAGAGAGCGGCAAGTACCTCGATCCCAAGACGCGGGCGCTGATCTCGGTCATCACCAAGGTCCACTCGCAGACCGAAAACGGCCTGCGCCAGTATCTGCTGCGGGCGCTGCGCGAGGGCGCAAGCCCGATGGAGGTGCTCGATGCGCTGCTGATGGCGTTCCCGGCGCTGGGGCTGGCCAAGATCGTGTGGGCGGTGGATGTCATCCTTGCGCTCGACCTGCCCGAGTTCCGGCCGGAGAACATCGGCAGCGCACCGCGCTGGCACGATGTCGCGGCGGCGGCCGAGCTCAAGGACGGCGCGGCCGCGCGCCTGGACTGCGACGGGCGCGGCCTGTTCGTCTACCGCAAGGGCAAAGCCTATCGTACCTATGACAGCCGCTGCCCGCATCAAGTCACCAACATTCCCCACCTCGCGATCGCGGGCCTGCAGCTGACCTGCCCCAAGCACAAATGGGAATTCGACCTCGCCACCGGCGACTGCGTGAAAAAGGGGGACCAGCCGCTGAAGCGCTTCGAAGCGAAAGTGGAAAAAGGCCGCCTGCTCGCCTACTGGTAGCGCCGCAGGTTCAGAGCGCGATCGCCGCCGAATCCTCGATCCAACCGGCGATGGTCTGTTCGGCCGCGGCAGGGTCGTCCTGGCGCACGCGCATGAGCCGCAGCGCGGTCTCGCGCCAGTGCGCGGCGCCGGCCGCCGCCGCATAGCGCAAGGCGGACGGATTCCCGGTCTCGCGCCAGCCGAGGTAGGACCGCTCCAGCAGCGGAAACAGTTTGCTGCGCATGCCCTCGAAGTTGGCGAAATAAAAGTGCAGCGAGCCGCTTGCTTCGCACTCGATCAGCCGCGGCAGCGTCGAGAGGCAATCGGCAAGGTTGTCGCGCACCGCGCGCGCGAGGATCTCGGCGCGGCGGCCGGTGAAAGACGCGATGAGATCGCGCCATGCGGGCCCGAGCAGCTCCCCGGCCGCGGCTTCGCCCAGTTCGTGCAGGATCAGCGTCTCGCTCTCCGCGTCGGCCATGCGCTCGAGCGCCAGATCGGCATTCGCCGCGAAGCCATGGCAGTCCAGCGCCGACTTCAGCGCGCCGTCCGCCTTGCGCACGCCCCAGATTTCGATCTTGTCCCACAGCCAGCGGCGCAGCGCATCGCGGCGCAGGAACACCGCGCCGCCCTGCAGCGCCGCAGGCGGGGCGGTGAGATCACGCGCGTATTCGCAGCCCGCGACATACAGCGTGAGCCCCTGGCGCTGCTCGTGCCGCTCCAGCTGCGCCAGGAAGAAATGCGGCTTGCCGAAGCGGCCGTAGCCGCCGCCGTAGACCAGCCCCTGCGGTGCGAGCGCGGCGTTGATGGCTTCGACTTCGAACGCATCGTAGCTGCGCTCGCCGAGCTGCAGGCGTTCCAGCGCACCATCCTGCAGCCCGTCCCACAACGCTTCGCGCTCTGAGATCCAGCTGCCGAGCTCCTGCCGCGGCAGCGGGCCCGCCAGCGGGACTTCGTGCTCCCAGCGGTAGAACTCGCGCATCTCCAGCAGGTAGTTGCACAGCGTCGTGTCGCGCGCGTGGCGCGCGTCGGCGATATCGCAGTTGCGCTGCACGCTTTGCACCAGCCGCGGAAATCCGGGGAAAGGCATCATCGTCAGGACCGGCGGCGCCGGATTGGAAAAGCCACAACCGATTGGACCACCTCCGAGTACGGCAGGTTCGCCAGGCCGCCGAATTTTTCCGAGCAGACGCGCACCAGTTCATGCACATCGGCGAGCGCCGGCAGCACCCCCGGCCCGGCCGCAGCCTGTCCCTGCGCCAGCCGCTGCAAACCCTGCAGGCCGCCGCACTGCAGCTTCATTTCGTTGGCGTGGGGCAGCGGCCCATCGGGCTGCGCCAGCTTCAGTGCGAACACGGACTTCTGCCGCAGCAGCGCGCGCAGCGCGGCGCACTGCGCCTGTGCCGGCGGCGAGGCGCAGGCCAGCACCTCGCGCTCGGCGATGCTCTGGCGCTCGACCAGCGAGCAGGCGCAGCAGCGCGCGAACAGGGCTTTTTCGAACACGCAGGGCTGTGGATTCGCCGCGCCGCGTGCCCGGTGGAAAGCCGATTCGTCCATGGCCGCGGCTCAGTCGTCGGCAGGATTGGGCTGCGCCGCGCGCAGTTGCGACAGCAGGTCCTCGGCGTGCAGCTCGCTGTCGGCGAATATCACCTTGATCACGCCTTCCGATCCGGCAGCCGCTGCGGCGCGCAGCACCTTGGCGCGCGCCGAGGCTTCGGGAAAGGATGCGTGCTGCTCGAGCTTTTGCAGCCGGCGGATGGGGAAGGTGGAAATGCTGTAAATGTAATAAGGCATGGCCGGTCCGGAGATGGATGCGTAAATGAAATTCGCGGCGGGCCGCTATACGACCGCGACCGACAATTGCGTTTCGGGAAAACCACGTTCGCGCAGCGCATCCGCGCCGGCCTGGACGAAGGCTTCGTCGCCGGCAAGATAGATGTCGAACGCGTTCAAGTCGGTATGGTCTGCGCCGACGCGGCGCAGCAGTTCGGTCGCCCCGCCCTGCTCGGCCGTGACCGGCGTATAGCTGAATTCGTCGAGCGCGTCGGCCCAGGAGCGGCACAGGTTGGAAAGATAATGGCCCGAGGGTCGGGTCGCCGCCCAGTACAGATGCAGCCGCTCCGACAGCTCCAGCGCCATGGCGTGCTCGATCAGACTCTTGATCGGCGCGAATCCGCTGTCGCAGGCGAGGAACAGGATGGAGCGCGGCGAATCCGAGCGCAGCACGAAATCGCCCCAGGGGCCGAACAGCGTTACCGGGTCGCCCGCCTTGAGCGCCCTGAAAACGGCCTGCGCGAAACCGTCCTGTTCGTTGCGCAGCACATGGAAATGCAGATTGCGGTCGTCGCAGGGGCAGCTCGCGATCGGCAGCGACGCCGAAACCTCGCCGAAGCTGAGCGTCAGATTCTGCCCCGCGAGGAAGCGCAGGCGCTTGTTGCGCGGCGTTTGCAGGTGCAGCAGCATGAGTTCGGCATGCAGCGGCTGCAGCGACTTCACCTGCGCCACGATCTGCTGCGGTGGAATGTCCCCGGCCTCGGCAGTCTCGAGCGCCTCGATCACCAGGTCGCCAACCGCCGTGTGCGAACACAGCAGGGTGTAGCCCTGCTGTTTCTCCGCCTCGCTCAGTACGTAATCCTGGTTGCGCACTTTCTGCACCTGTCCGGACACCACGCGCGCCTTGCACAGCCCGCAATTGCCGTTGCTGCAGCCGTAGTTGAGCGCGAGCCCGGCGCGCAGCGCGGCCTCGAGTATGGTATCGGCGCCGTCGACGAAGAATTCGTGGCGGCTGGGGCGGACGACGACATGGGCTGACATCACGCGCAGCATATCATCCATGACCGCCAGCGCGTCCGGCGCCGCCGCCTCGCCCAGCACCGCCTCGAGCTCGCGATCGAGCAGCTCCCCGAGCCTTGCCGCGCTGGTGCGCGCGCCGTCCGGTCCGAGCGCCTCCGCGTCGCGCAGGCTCTCGCGCAGGCGTACCACCATCGCGTGGTAGCGCTGCAGGTGCGCGCGCAAGTCGGTCAGCTCGCGGCTTTGCTCGAACAGGCGCTGCGCGAGGATCTCCTGGCTCGGCAGCATGTGCTCGCGCACGCGCCTGCCGAACGCCTCGTCCTTGATCTTGGTGACCCGCTCGAAGCCGACGTCGCGCTCCAGTTCGACCGCTGGATACAGACGCAGCAGGTCGTCGCCGGACACCATGCCGTCATGGGATGGCAGATCACCGCTCTGGATCTTCTGCTGCAGCGCGCCGCGCGCCACGCCTACGAGCCGCGCCGCTCTCGACAGGCTGAGTCGTTGCCGCATCACTGACTCCCGAAACCTTGATGAAACGCAAAGAAGCCGCGCATGGACAGGCTAGACTCAGCCGGGGGGCATTGTCCAGCCGGATTAGCGTTTCCCGGCGCAATGGACCGCAATCGTGCGACCGCAGACAAATTACGCAACCGGAGGACCGGCATGAGCAAGTCATTCAAACAGATCACCCAGGACATCAACCAGGCGCTACAGCCCTTGCGCAAGGAATCGGCCGATGCGATGACCGGCTTCAGCGCCCTGGCCAAGGCCGCGATGGCGGGCGGCGTCATATCGGAGCTGAACAAGGAACTGATTGCGCTCGCGATCAGCGTATCCGTCCATTGCGACGGCTGCATCGGCTTTCACGTCAAGTCGCTGGTGCGCCTGGGCGCGACGCGAGAGCAGATAAACGAAACGCTGGCGGTCGCGATCTACATGGGCGGCGGCCCGTCGCTGATGTACGCGGCGGAGGTGCTGCGCGCCTTCGACGAATTTCGCCAAGCCTGAGCCGACGCCGACCGCCGCGGCGGCCGGTTTCACGCTTCACCCGGCTTCAAGGCCGCTTGGCGTAGCGCTCGTGCATGTGCTGCCCGAGGGCAAGCATGAAGCGCAGCGTCTCCTGCGTGCGGCTGTCGGTGAGCATCCGGTACATGGATACGACCCCGCCCTCCGTGCGCTCGTCCTCGGCCTGCTTCGCCGC
>JBBRAI010000022.1:0-53900 GCA_038206915.1 Burkholderiales bacterium
GATGTAGTCCGCGTGTCCCGGGCAGTCCACGTGCGCATAGTGGCGCTTGGTCGTCTCGTATTCCACGTGCGCCGTGTTGATCGTGATCCCGCGCGCCTTCTCCTCCGGCGCCGAGTCAATCTGGTCGTAGGCCTTCGCCTCGCCTCCAAACTTCCTCGACATCACCAACGTGATCGCCGCCGTCAGCGTCGTCTTCCCATGGTCCACGTGTCCTATCGTGCCTACGTTCACGTGCGGCTTCGTGCGCTCAAACTTCGCTTTTGACATGATGACGTCCTTCTCTATCGATTATCGAACTGCCAAATTCTCAAGACTCTTGGTGCCGTTGGCGCGGATTGAACGCGCGACCTCTCCCTTACCAAGGGAGTGCTCTACCACTGAGCTACAACGGCGTAAATCGCATCGACGACTATCAGCCCGGGACCAGCGTGCTGGAGCGGGTGAAGGGAATCGAACCCTCGTCGTAAGCTTGGAAGGCTTCTGCTCTACCATTGAGCTACACCCGCGTTTCACGACCGAATCCACATTGCCACCCAGTGCAAACTGCCAACCCGCGCCGCAAGAATTCTGGTGGAGGAGTTCTGGTGGAGGAGGTTGGATTCGAACCAACGTAGGCGCAAGGCCAACAGATTTACAGTCTGCCCCCTTTAACCACTCGGGCACCCCTCCAAACGAAACGGGCGATTATGCTCGATTTCCCAGCGGCAGTCAAACAAGATGCGGATGCCTTGCGCGTGCCCGCAGCGCCGCGCGCCATGGCAGGATGGTGCTAGGATTCATGCGGTTGCGCAACGCAGATTGCGGCGATCGCGGAGGCACTCGCGGTCGCCGCAGGCCGGCGAGTGCAGGATGCGTCCGGGCTCCCGGTTACCCGCCGCAAGTCATTCTCCGCCAAGGGAAATTTAGCCGATGCCGACAAAGAAAACGCCGCTGGTTCTGGTTCCCGGACTGCTCTGCGACGCGCAGCTTTGGCAAGCCCAGGCCGAGGCGCTGGCCGATATCGCGGACATCTGGATCGCCGACCATACGCGCGCCGACACCATGGCCGGCGTCGCGCGCGACGTGCTCGCCGACGCGCCGTTTCCGGTATTCGCCCTTGCCGGCCTGTCGATGGGCGGCTACATCGCGCTCGAGGTCATGCGTCAGGCGCCGAAGCGCGTCACCCGGCTCGCGTTGCTGGACACCGCGGCCAGCGGCGAGCAACCCGAGCAGACGCAAAGGCGCAAGGAATTGATCGCGCTGGCCGAGCGCGGCGACTTTCCGCGCGTTGCCGAAATCCTGCTGCCGCTCGAGATTCATCCGTCGCGGCTGACGCAGCGCGCGCTTATCGACGTGGTCCGGTCGATGGCGTCAAACACCGGCAAGGACGCCTTCGTGCGCCAGCAGAACGCCATCATGAGCCGGCCCGACAGCCGCGCCTCGCTCGCGGCGATCGACTGCGCGACGCTGGTGCTGTGCGGCCGGCAGGACGGCCTGACCCCGCAGGCGCGGCACGAGGAAATCGCCACCGCCATCAAAGGCGCCAGGCTCGAGGTGATCGAAGAGTGCGGGCACCTCTCCACCCTGGAAAAGCCCGCAGAAGTGAATGCGGCCCTGCGCCGGTGGCTTGGCGCTTAGGCGCGCCCGCCCGGCCCGACTTGCCCTGCGCGAAATTCCCACGCTCGAATTGTGGTGATGGCCGCGCCTGTGGAGATGCGCTCGAACGCATTTTGCGGCGTGATTCCCGAGCGGCGATGTCGGCCGCGCAGAAGCCTGGCGCAAGTTTGAATTGCGCTATGTAGCTGCGCAAAAAAACGAGATATTTCCGAACCCGCGGCATATACTATGTGTCAAAAAACACGTCGCCGGAATGCAGCGGCGACCGGCTCATCGGCAAGGAGATCCCAATGAACGCCCCAGCCAGTTTCCATGAAGTCACGCTGGACGACAAATACACGCTCGATTCCGGCCGCGTCTTCCTCACCGGCACCCAGGCAATCGTGCGCCTGCCCATGCTGCAACGCGCGCGCGACCTCGCCGCCGGCTTGAACACTGCCGGCTTCATCTCCGGATACCGCGGCTCGCCGCTGGGCGGGATCGACCAGGGGATGATCGGCGCGAAGAAGCACCTCGAAGCGCATCACATCAAATTCCAACCGGGCGTCAACGAAGACCTCGCCGCCACGGCGATCTGGGGCACGCAGCAGTTGAACCTGTTCAACGACGCCAAGTACGACGGCGTATTCTCGATCTGGTACGGCAAGGGCCCGGGCGTGGACCGCTGCGGCGACGTGTTCAAGCACGCCAACGCCGCGGGCACCTCCAAGTACGGCGGCGTGCTGGTGCTCGCCGGCGACGATCACGCGGCCAAATCCTCGACGCTGGCGCACCAGAGCGAGCATATTCTGAAAGCATGTTGCATCCCGGTGCTGAACCCGGCCAACGTGCAGGAGTACCTCGACTACGGCCTGCACGGCTTCGCCATGTCGCGCTATGCAAGCCTGTGGGTTGGATTCAAATGCGTCACCGACGTGGTCGAGTCCGGCGCCTCGGTGTACATCGATCCGCATCGCGTGCAGGTAAAAATTCCCACGGACTTCGTGCTGCCGCCTGGCGGCCTCGGCATTCGCTGGCCTGACGGCATCCTCGAGCAGGAGGCACGCATGCTCGATTACAAGGTCTATGCCGCGCTCGCGTACGTGCGCGCCAACGGCCTGGACCGCATCATCTGGGACTCCCCGCGCGCGCGGCTGGGCATCGTCACCACCGGCAAGTCCTTCGGCGACACCATGCAGGCGCTGTCCGACCTCGGTATAGACGAAAACACCGCGCGCGACATCGGCATCCGCGTCTACAAGGTCGCGATGAGCTGGCCGCTGGAGCCGCAGGGCGCACGCAAATTCGCGCAGGGGCTGGAAGAGATACTGGTGGTGGAGGAGAAGCGCCAGCTGATCGAATACCAGATCAAGGAAGAGTTGTACGCATGGCGCCCGGATCAAAGACCGCCGCACGTGGTCGGCAAGTTCGACGACAACGGCGAATGGAGCCACGCCGCCGGCCAGCCCGCAGGCACCTGGCTGCTGCCGGCGAGCTACGAGCTGTCGCCCGCGATCATTGCCAAGGCGCTCGCCAGCCGGCTGGCGAAGCTGGGCATGGACCAGCAGCTCGGCGCGCGCTACCGCGAGCGGCTCGCTTTCCTCGAATTCAAGGAGAAAGCGCTGGCGCAGCCGCACGCGCTGACCCTGCGCCAGCCGTATTTCTGCTCCGGCTGCCCGCACAACACCTCGACGCGCGTGCCCGAGGGCAGCCGCGCCACCGCCGGCATCGGCTGCCATTTCATGGCGGTTTGGATGGACCGCAGCACTTCGACGTTCACCCACATGGGCGGCGAAGGCGCGCCCTGGATCGGACAGGCGCCGTTCTCCAACACCAAGCACATCTTCGCCAACCTCGGTGACGGCACCTATTACCACTCCGGGCTGATGGCGATCCGCGCCGCCTGTGCGGCCAAGGTCAACATGACCTACAAAATCCTCTACAACGACGCGGTGGCGATGACCGGCGGCCAGGCGCACGACGGCCCGCTCGATCCGGCGATCATCTCGCGCCAGATCGCCGCCGAGGGCGTGAACCCCATCGTCATCGTCACCGACGAGCCGGAAAAATATCCGGCCGGCATCAACTGGGCGCCGGGCGTCACCGTGCGCCACCGCGACGAGCTCGACGCGGTGCAGCGCGAACTGCGCGAGCTGCCGGGCGTGTCGGCGCTGATCTACGACCAGACCTGTGCCTCGGAGAAGCGCCGCCGGCGCAAGCGCGGCGCGTTTCCCGATCCGGCCAAGCGCGTGGTGATCAACGACATGGTGTGCGAGGGCTGCGGCGACTGCAGCGACAAGTCCAACTGCCTTTCGGTGGAACCGCTGGAAACAGAATTCGGGCGCAAGCGCGCGATCAACCAATCCACCTGCAACAAGGACTATTCCTGCGTCAAGGGATTCTGCCCCAGCTTCGTTACGGTGGAGGGCGGCAAGCTGAAGAAGGGCAAGGCCGGCGCGTCCAAGGCCGCCGGCGACTTTCCGGCGCTGCCCGAAGCCGCGCCCGCGAACATAGAGCAGGCCTACGGCGTGCTGGTGACCGGCATCGGCGGCACCGGCGTGGTCACCATCGGCCAGATCCTGGCGATGGCGGCGCACATCGAGGGCAAAGGCGTTTCGGTGCTCGACATGTCCGGCCTAGCGCAAAAAGGCGGGCCGGTGATGTCGCATGTGCGCATCGCAAACCAGCCCGAGAATTTGCACGCGGCGCGCATCGGCACCGGCGCCGCAAGCCTGGTGATCGGCTGCGACCTGGTGGTGGCGGCGAGCCCGGACGCAATCGCCAAAATGAGCGAGCCCGGGACGCGCGCCGTGATCAACGCGACCACCGCGCCGACGGCGGATTTCGTGCGCAACCCGAACTGGCAGCTTCCCGGCGGCGAACTGCGGCAGGACATCGTCAAGGCCTGCGGCAAGGGCAACGTCGACTTCCTCGCAGCCGGCAGCATCTCGACCAGCCTGATGGGCGATTCCATCGCGACCAACATGTTCATGCTGGGCTACGCCTGGCAAAAAGGCTGGGTGCCGGTTTCGCGCGCGGCGGTGGAGAAAGCGATCGAACTCAACGGCGTCGCGGTGGATTTCAACCTGCAGAGTTTCGTCTGGGGCCGGCGTGCCGCGGTGGACCTCGCGCGCGTGGAAAAGATCGCCACGCCGGCGGACGTGATTCCGCTCAGCCAGCACCTGTCGCGCAACCTCGACGAGCTGCTCACACGCCGCGTCGAGTTGCTCACCGCCTACCAGGACGCTGCCTACGCGGCGCGCTACCGCGAACTGGTGGAGAAGGTGCGCCGGGTCGAGTCCGATAAAGTCGGCGGCAGCAAACTCGCAGAGGCTGTGGCGCGCTACTACGCCAAGCTCATGGCCTACAAGGACGAATACGAAGTCGCGCGGCTGCACTCGGATCCCGCTTTCATGCGCAAGATCGAAGGCATGTTCGAGGGCGATTACAAGGTGGTGTTCCACCTCGCGCCGCCGCTGCTGAACAAGCCCGACCCGGCGACCGGCGAAGCGAAGAAATCCAGCTTCGGTCCGTGGATGATGAGTGCATTCCGCCTGTTGTCGAAATTAAAAGGCCTGCGCGGCACGGCGCTGGACATATTCGGCCGCACCGACGAGCGCCGCGGCGAGCGCGCGCTGATCGGCGAGTACGCGGCCACAATTGAGCAGTTGCTCGCCGGGCTCACGCCTGCCAACCACGCGCTGGCAATCGAAATCGCGAGCGTGCCGGAACTGATACGCGGCTACGGCCATGTGAAGCAGCGCCATTTGGTGCAGGCGCAGCAGCGGCGCGCCGAACTTCTCGCCAGCTTCGGCGCCGCGCCGCAGCAGTCCGCCCGAGCGGCCTGAGCACCAGGATGGAATGAGTCTCACCCGCGCCGACCTGGAACGCAATCGCATTCGCGAGGAGCTGGCGCTGACGCCGCTCGGGCCGCACATGCTCAGCGAGGCGGAACTCGAAGAATCGCTGTGGCAAATCACCGAGGCGCGCGGGACCGGCGAGGATTGGTGGGTGTTCGGCTACGGCTCGCTGGTGTGGAATCCGCTGTTCCATTTCGAGGAAAAACGCGTCGTCACTACCCACGGCTATCACCGCAGTTTCTGCCTGTCCTCGCGCGTCAACCGCGGCACGCCGGACAAGCCCGGTCTGGTGCTGGGCCTGGACCGCGGCGGGCGCTGCCGCGGCGTCGCCTACCGCGTCGCGCCGGACCATGCCGAAAACGAGCTGCGCCTGATCTGGCGGCGCGAGATGATGCTGGGCGCGTACATACCGCGCTGGGTCGGGGTGAACGACGGCCAGACGCGCTTCCGCGCCATTGCCTTCACCATCAATCGCGCCAGCCCTGCCTACGCCGGCCGCTTGTCGCCGCAAGCCATCATCGAACGCCTGATGAGCTGCCATGGACGCATGGGGCCCGGCATTGACTACCTGCTGCACACGGCGGAAGCGCTGAAAGCCTGCGGCATCGCCGACCGCCACCTGCAGGAATTGTGCGACATGGCCGAGGCCATCAAGGCGCGCAGCGCCTAGCGCAAGCCTAGAACGTTTCCTCCGCGCCCAGGAAGCGCCACTGGCCGAGCGGAAGATCGCCGAGCATCACCTGGCCGATGCGGATGCGCTTCAGTCCGACGACGTCCAAACCGACCAGTTCGCACATGCGTCGGATCTGGCGTTTCTTGCCCTGGCGCAGAACGAAACAAAGCTGATCCCGGTTCATCCAGCTGACCTGCGCCGGCCGCAGCGCCTCGCCATCGAGCGACAAACCGTGCTGCAACAGCGCCAATCCGGCCTTCGACAGGCTGCCCTGCACACGCACCAGATATTCCTTCTCGATCGCGGAGTTCTCGCCGACCAGCTGCTTGGCGATGCGGCCGTCCTGCGTCAGCACCAGCAGCCCCTGCGAATCGATGTCCAGCCGCCCGGCCGGCGCGAGGCCCCTGAGCTGCGCCGGACTGAAGCGCCCGCCCGAGCGGTCGCCGGTGAAATGCGATTCGGCGGTGATCAGGTTCAGCGCCGGTTTGTAGCCCGGCTCGGGCTGCGCCGACACGTAGCCGATGGGCTTGTTCAGCAGCAGTGTCACGCGTGCCTGCTGGCTCGCCTGCCCGGCGCGGTTCAGGGTGATTTTGCTTGCAGGGTCGGCCTTGGTGCCGAGTTCGGTGACGCGCATTCCGTCGACGAACACCCAGCCGCGCCCTATATACTCATCGGCCTCGCGGCGCGAACACAGGCCCTGCTGCGACATCAGCTTGGACACGCGTACTTTTTCCATGATGCTCGAATCGATGGCGGCGCGGTTGCAGATGCGATAGGGTATCGCATCTGCGGCCGGCGCCCGGCGCGAAATTTATTTTCACCGGCATGTAACCCTTTGCTGCCGCGCGACGACTAAACAGATAAGTCCTCCCGGAGTATTGCCCATGCACGCCACCGTCCACCTGCTGACCCGCGGCGAATTCCCGCAGCTCAGGCGTCGCGCCATCGAGACCCTGCAGGTCAACCTCGGCTACCGCTGCAACCAGAGCTGCCTGCATTGCCACGTGAACGCCGGCCCGAGCCGCAAGGAGGAAATGACCGACGAGACCGTCGATTCCGTCATCGATTTTCTCGCCGCCAATCCGGAAATCAGCGCCATCGATCTCACCGGCGGCGCTCCCGAGCTGAACCGCAATTTCCGCAGATTGGCGATCGCGGCGCGCGCGCGGCCTGCGCGTGATCGACCGCTGCAACCTGACCATCCTGGAACAGCCCGGATTCGAAGACCTGGCGGCGTTTCTCGCCGCCCACAGCGTCGAAGTGGTCGCCTCGCTGCCCTGCTACCTGCAAGAGAACGTGGAGAAACAGCGCGGCAAGGGCGTGTTCGATGCCAGCCTCAAAGGTCTGCGCCAGCTCAACGCACTGGGCTATGGCCGCGCCGGCAGCGGCCTCGTTCTCAACCTGGTCTACAACCCCCAGGGCGCCAGCCTGCCGCCGGCCCAAGCGGCGCTCGAAGCGGACTACAAACGCCATCTGGGCGAGCGCTACGGCATCGTGTTCGACCGCCTGTTCACGCTCGCCAACATGCCGATCCAGCGCTTCGGCAGCATGCTGATCTCCAAGGGACAGTTCAACGCCTACATGACGACGCTGCGCGAGGCGCACCGCGACGAGAATCTCGAACATGTGATGTGCCGCAGCCTGGTCAGCGTCGACTGGCAAGGCTATGTCTACGATTGCGACTTCAATCAGCAGCTCGGCCTGGCGCTCCCCGACGAAGGCCAGCCGCGCCTGCACATCACGCAGGCGAGCGTCGCGCTGCTCGAAGGACTACCGATTCGCGTGGCGGAACATTGCTACGGTTGCACCGCCGGCCAGGGTTCCAGCTGCGGCGGCGCACTGGAGGGCGACACCGCCGCGGCGCCAAGCTGCGCCGTCTGAGCATGCGCGAGGTGAACACCCCCGGCCGGGTCTGCCCGCTACGCTACCGCTATGGACCGCGCGCCATCGCCAATGCGCCCGAGCGCGCGGCCGAGACCCTGTATGTGATCGGCGGCCTGTATGGCAATCCGCAGGCGCTGGCTGCCGTCGAAGCCATGGCCCGCGCGGAGCGCGGGCCGGTGACCCTGTGCTTCAACGGCGACTTCAACTGGTTCAACGTCGATGCCAGCGGCTTTCGCGCAATCAACGAAAGCGTGCTGCGCCATGACGCCATCCTCGGCAATGTGGAGGCGGAACTCGGCGCGGCCGGTGACGCCGCCGGATGCGGCTGCGCTTATCCGGATTCCGTGCCGGCTGCAGTAGTCGAGCGCTCGAACCAGATCCACGCAAAGCTCAAGCGCACGGCGGCGCGGCATCCGGATCTGCTCGCGCGCCTGGATGCGCTGCCCATGGTGGCGCGCTACCGCGTGGCGGGAACGCGCGTGGGCGTGGTGCACGGCGACGCCGATTCGCTGGCGGGCTGGCGCTTCGATATCGACGCGCTGGACGATCCCGGCCAGCATGCATGACGTGCCGCGGCATTTGCGGCGGCCGAAGTCGACGCGTTCGCCAGCACGCATACCTGCATGCCGGCCATGCGCCGCTACGATTTCGAGACGCCGAAACTGGTCGCAAACAACGGCGCCGCGGGCATGCCCAACGCGCGCGGCAACCGCTGCGGCATGCTCACGCGCATCGGCGCATCGCCCTCGCCCCATGTCCGTCTTTACGGCGAGCGCTTGCAGGATGTGCACGTGGACGCGCTCGCGATCCGTTACGATGACGCGGCCTGGCAGCGCACGTTTCTGAACAACTGGCCGGCGGGCTCCGCCGCCTGGCTGTCCTACTTCGAGCGCATCTCGCAGGGTCCGGAGTTTCGCCTGCAGGGCGCTGCCGACTTGGCCGAAGCCTGACTACGCGCCGAGCCTGGCCGCGAGCTCGGGAAAATCGTCGACGATCAGGTCGTGCGCCGGATTCGGCGTCGGATCGGGCGGCCCCGCCGGCCCCCACTCGGCCGGCCGCTTCACAAATGCAGTCTTGTAGCCGCATTCGCGAGCCGCGTTCAGGTCAAAGTTGTGGCAGGCGACCATCATGATTTCGGAGGGGTCGAGCTGCAGCCATTTCGCCGCCGTCAGGTAGGACTCCGGCCGCGTCTTGTAGATGCCGATCATTTCGCAGGAGATGATCGCGTCCCAGTCGAAGCCGTTCTTCTTCGCCACGTCGATCACCAGCGAGGTCGTCAACAGAGTAAGCGAAGCGACCACATACTTGCGCCGCAAGCGCGCTTGAATCGGGGGGAAATCAGGCCAAGCGTCGAGCGCATGCCAGGTGCGCCAGATGACGTCCCGGTCCTGCGCAGTCAGCGCGTCGAGCTTGTAATGCGCAATTACCTCGTCCAGCACGCGCCGGTGCACATCGTCGAAGTTGAAGTCGGGCTGCACCAAACCGACCATGGCCTTCAGCGAACGCCGGCGGTACTCGTTGGTGACCTCGTGCCAATCGGCCTTCAGGCCGCGGCGCGCGCCGGCCGCAGCGAATTCGCGGCTGATGCCGCCGTGCCAGTCGAGGATGGTGCCGCCGGTGTCAAGCGTCAATGCTTTGATGGTCAAAGTGCCTCCTTGTGAATTGATTGCGCGCGATCGCGCGGTAAATCAAACCTGCAGCCGCGCATTACTCAGCGGTGCCACCGTACCGGTTCGAAAGCTGAATTGATGGACATTCCACCGACCCGAAGGAGCAGAATACGCAACAGTCGCCCGGCCTGGGCCGAAGTATCGTGTGGCAACCGCTACATTCATAGAAAAAAACACAGGTATCCGCCGGCATCATCTCCTCGCGCACCAGCCCACACTGCGGGCATTTCAGCTCGGAACGCAAGATCACCGCGTTGCTCATACTTGCCTCTTCTAGCCCCGGAGCGGAAGCGCGCAGACTGAGTGGATTCCGGCAGGCAGCGCGATCCGCGAATCAGGCGTCGCCACGCGCCGGATAGTCCTTCGAAATCACGAAATCCAGGCTCTGCAGAATTTCGTTGAAATGCGGGCGGCCGAACGGCATGGTCGATGTGGTGCCCCAATATAGCCTGCCGTCCGGGCGCACGATGAACAGTCCGGGTTCGCTGAACAGGTCGGGTTCGACGACGCCGGTCGAAGTCGCGCCTTTCGAGTGCGAGACATACAGTCCCCACTTGCGCGCCTCTTCGATGGAAAGTCCGTAAGCGATGCGCAAGTTGCCGAGCCCCCAGCCCGATTTCGCCTGCTCGGCGCGATCCTGCGCATCGGAGCTGGCCGCGACCACCGCTACGCCGCGTTTTTCGAATTCGGGCAGCTGCGTTTCCAATTCGGAAAGATAGCGCCGGCAGATCGGGCAATGCAGTCCACGGTAGAACACCACCATGGTGAACTGCTGCGGCTTTTCCGCCGCGAGCGAGAAACGCCCGCCGCCCACGAGGTTCATTTCCAGGGCGGGCACGGGTTTGTTCGGTAGCAGTGACATGCAAATCCTCCGGTTCTTACGCGGGCTGCGGCGGCAAAAGGCTGCAGTCCTGTCTTGTTTGGTCGCCGTAAGGCGGCGTTTTCTTACATGGTCGCGCTATGCAGGCGCCCCTTCAGTAGCGGTCGGCAGGGGCGAAAACACCACCGTGTCCACGCTGCCAAGCGCATCGTAGCTTTCCTTCCCGCTTTCGCTCCGATAGCCAGCGAGATCGCCGGCAAGACGATGAAACGACGCACTCATTAGTATGTATTCCGGCCTGGCCACACTGTTTTTGAGCAGACGGTGCACCAGGATCACGTCCTCGCCGGTGAGCTCCTCGAATTGACGTATTTTCCTTGTTGCGACGACTCCATGATGCAGCACCGCTTTGAGCCTCAGATCGATAATGTGCTGGCAGGCATCGCAGGGGCAGTTGGCCCGGCTGCCTGAGAGCTCTCTGGATTTTGCGTGAAACGCGGAGAAGAACGCCATGACCTGGCGCGACACGTCTCGCGCGGCCGCGACGGCATCATCGCCCATCTCGGCGAACAACAAGGCCGCGTCTCCTTCCAGCTTATTCAGGACCAGGGGATGGGACGCATGGTCGATGATCGCTTCGAGCAGCTGTGCGATGATCTCCTGCGCATGCGGCAGGGTGGTCTGGTGAAACCGGATGAATTTGGTATAGCCGCCGATGTCGGCAATTACCAGCGCCAAATGCTTCGGTTCCATGTTTGCCTTGGTCAAACCCGGTAATCGACGGTCCACAATATTACACGCGACGGACTGCTCACAAAGACAGGCCGAAAGCCGGGCGCAGCCGCGCGCCTATCCAGTTACCCGGAAGCGCGGCGACGATCCACAACCAGCCGTGCAGGCTGGTCGATGCCACCCCGGAGAAAAACGCGCCGATATTGCAGCCGTAGGCGAGGCGCGCGCCGTAGCCCATCAGCAGCCCGCCGATCACACACGCCGCGAGCGAGCGCAGCGGCACGCGCCATGTCGGAGCAAAGCGCCCCGCCAGCGCCGCCGCGATCAGGGCGCCGAGGACGATGCCGAGGTCCATCACCGAAGTTTCGTCGGCAAGCACCGGCCCTGCGAGCGCCTGCTGCTGGAATCCGCCCTGCCAGAACGCCGCGCCGGAAGCGTCCCAGCCGAGTGCGGCGGCGGTTTTCGCCCCCCATAGGGTGAGCCCCCAGGTGATGCTCCAGGGATGGCCTGCTACGAGCAGCGTCGCGAGGTTGAGTCCGGCGAGCAGCGCCGCGCCGGCGAACAGCCGCCACGGCCCGGTGAGAATGCGCCCGGGTAGAGAAGCGGCGGCGGGCGTGACCGGCGGCGCCGGTCGCGCGAACGCGCGCAGCAGCGCGTAGAGCAAGGCGAGCAGCGCGAGCTGCAGCGCGACGGCCGCCGGCCAGCCGAGCGACTCGCCCAGCACGATTTCGCCTGCGTCGGGCAGGCGCTGCCATTCGCCCATGTGCAGGCTCGCAACGAAGCCGCCGGCGCAGAATGCCGCCAGCGTCGCCAGCATGCGCGTGCTGCCACCGCCAAGCGCGTAGAGCGTACCGGAAGCACAGCCACCACCCAGTTGCATGCCGATGCCGAACAGGAACGCGCCGATCGCGACTTGCCAGCCAAATGGCGCATTCGCGCCGGTAAGCGGCATGCCAAATGCCGATCCGGCGGCGAGCACCGGCGCGAACAGCACGGTCGCCAGCGCCAGCATCAATAGCTGCGCGTTGACCATGGCCGCGTCGCGCGCGAACAGCAGGCGGCGGTAAGCGGAGCTGAAGCCGAACGCCGCATGGTAAAGCGTGATGCCGCACAACGCCCCGATCAGGAGCAGCAACGCCAGGCGTACGCTCGATGTGGCGAACGCGAGCGCGCCCAGCGCCGCCAGCCCGGCGAGCAGCGCCGGCCACGCTGCCGGCGGCGTGGCGCGAGGGGCTTCAGCCGCCGGCAGCGTCGCGGACAATTTTCTCGAACACCGGATCGAGCTCATGCGCCATCGCGTTCAACTCGGCGCTGCCATAGGGCGCAAATACGGCGCTGGGCGCGCGCCAGGTCACGCTCGCTTTGCCGTTCGCGCCCTCGGTTACGTACAGCCGCAGCGGCGCCTCTATCCCCGCTGGCACGCTCGCCGCCAGCATGCGCACCGCGTAATCGTTGCGAAACACCATCATCACGAGGTTGCCCGGAATCTTCACGCCGCGCGCGGCCGCGCCGCGGCTGGCGCTTGCCTGCGCCACCAGGCCCATCTTGTTCGCTTCAATTGCCTTTTCCAGGCGAGTCGCCAAGGCGTCGAAGCCGTATGTAGAAACCACAGTGTGCGTGCCAGACAGCGCCGCGGCCGACTGGGCACTGGCGTTGTTGGCCGTGAATGCCAGCAGCAGGGCGGGGAGTAAAGTCCAGCGAAGCATTTTCAACATTGGTTTTCCCTTTTGGTTGTTGTCAGTTCTTGACGATCAGACGGTAATCCGGCGTGGTATTCAACGGACAGGAGTAAACATATTCGCCCGGTTTCAGCACTATTTCGTAGTCCTTGGTCATCCCTTGCGTGAGCCCGCCGCCGGAGACGCTCGGCAACGCAACGCGCTCTGTCAGACTCGCGCCGCGCAGCCAGAAGCCGAGCTCGTAAGGTACGCTTTTGTTGGTGACGCGAAACACATAACGCCCGAGCTTAAGTTCGAGGGTCTTCGCGGCCCGCACCCGCGCCGCGCCGGATTGCGCATTGATGCGCTCGCAGTCTTCTATTTTTCGGCTGCGGTAGCCGCGGTCGATGCCGCCTTCGCTTTCGACGAACTGGCAGGGCCGCTGGGTAAGTTCAATCACCCGCGCAGTGCCGCTCGGCGCCGCCGATACGATTTGCGGCGCAACCAGCAGGCCGATTGCGATCGCCAGCAAATGCAGATTCTTCATATCATCGCCTCCTTCGTACGAGTCGAGCACTCAGTAGCGCAATCACGCATCATGTCGCGCATCAGCGCCCAAGGGCGGCTTGCACGGCCGCGATCTGGCCATCGACGCTGATTGCAAATTCGCCGGTAACGTCGAGCCGCCGGTCTTCGAACACGTCGCCTTCCGGATGCGCGTGCCGCCATGCCTCGACAACCGTGTCGCGGTGACGCACCAGCGCCTCGACCTGAGGGCGGAACAGCCGCAGCATCGCGCCCAGCCAGCGATTCACCGGCCACGACGGAAACGCATGATCGATGACGAAGCGATCGAGCATGCGGATCACGTCCTCGGCCGGGTACCAGGCGTCACCGCAGACCCAGCGGTTTACCGCGAACAGGCTGAGCGGCCGGCCATAAGCGTCCATCGAAATCGCGATCAGATGGGAAATCGACTCGTCGCCGCTGGGCCAGGCCTCCTTGCCCGAATAGGCGACCGGCGCCACGCCCGCAGGCATGCCGGGCGCTCGCAGGAATGTATGAAAGTGCCCGTGTTCAGGCGCGCCGCGGTGCGCATGGTAGTAATACTGGGCATGCGTATCGCGGTCGAATACGTCGTCCGAAGGATAGTGCTCGAGTTCGAAAAACGTGCCCTGACCGCGCAGCACTTCGCTGACCAGATCCAACCCGCCTTTTTCAAGGACGCGCATGCACTCCAGAACCTCGGCGCCGGCCGCGCGCATCGCTTCCAGCCGAACGCGCGGCAGCCGTCCCATGGCCGGTGAAATCAGGACGGGCGACTGGCGCCCCAGACGCTGTGCGTCGGCCATATCACTCATTCCGATTCACCTCGCGATTCACCTCGGCCGTTACATCTTTTTTGCAGCGCAGGGGTTTTTCGCCGCGCACGGGTTCTTGGCGGCGCACGGATTCTTCGCGGCACAGGGATTGCCCTTTGCAGAAGCGACCGGCTTGAACGCCTTCTGCATCTTGGCGGTGTACAGCGTCAATGCAGCGAGTTCCTTTGAATCCCATGGAAGTGTCTTCGAAGCCATCGGCACTACCAGGCAGAACTGCACCATCTCATCCAGGCTGATCTTCTTGAACCCGCCCTGGTTTTTCGCCATCGCCACATAATGCGGGTATGGCTTGGCGAAGCTGTTCTGGAACGAGGCGCCGCCCTGGTGGCAGGTATTACACGACATACTGTTGGTGCTGAGTTTGGTATCGCTCCAAAGCGCTTCGCCCAGTTTTAGCATTTCGGCCTGATTGCCGGTCGCCAGCTTGGTGCCCTTGGGCCGGGTTACCAGCTTGGGATCTACTGCGTATTTCGCCGCACCGGGATTCTTTGCAGCGCAAGGATTCGCTTTCTTCGCAGCGCAGGGACTGGTCTTTTGCGCCGCGCAAGGATTGGCGCTTTTAGCGGAGCAGGGGTTACGCCGGGCGCCGCAGGGGTTTTGCGCGAGCGCAGGGCCGGCAAGCCCGAGTGCAAAAATGCCGGCAATGGCGGTTTGCAGTGGTTGCGCAATCATGTTCATGACTGTTTCCTCCTGGATTTAGATCGATGGCTGACGCTGGAACCACCCCGGCCGGGCGCGAACGCCGGTCCAGGGCCTGACCTCACCGCTGTTACATCTTCTTCGCGGCACAGGGATTCTTGGCGGCGCAGGGATTCATCTTTTTTGCGGCGCAGGGGTTGGCTTTCTTCGCCGCGCAAGGATTTTTCTTCTTGGCCGCGCAGGGGTTGGCGGATTTCGGCGCGCAGGGATTTTTCTTTGCGCCGCAGGGGTTTGCCATGACCGGGCCGCTCAGACCCAGCGCCAGCGCGCCAGCAATTGCGAGTTTGTGGGATTGTTTCAGCATATTCATTTTTGAGTCTCCTTTAAGGCCTGTAAGGACGGAAATGTGATCCAGCCGGGAGCGCGGTGCTGCCCTGCTGTCGGAGTAGTCGTGCGAATGCGTCTGATTCTTACAAAATGATTCTGCCGCCCGGACCGGCATGCGCAAAATGGATGCAGGCGGCGTCCCCGCCCGGACAGGGTGTCGCCGGGAGATTCATGGCAAAATGACCCGGAGTGGGCTTTGCACGCCGTCACTAAACCGGGATCGAAATCCGCAGCACGAGCACCATGGCCGAACAAGACGATCTCGCGCAGTCCCTGGAAGCACACCGCAAATACTTGCTGCGTTACGCACAGTTCCATCTGCGCGACCCGTCGCTGGCCGAAGATGCGGTGCAGGACACGCTGATCGCCGCGCTTGCGCAGAGCGAGCGCTTCCAGGGCCGCTCGCAACTGCGCACCTGGCTCACCGGCATCCTCAAGCACAAGATTGTCGATCTCACGCGCAGCCGCGGCCGCGGGCTGCCGGCCGATACGCTGCCGCTGGATGAGGACGGCGGGTCCGTCGCCGCCGCCTTCACCGCGCAAGGCAAGTGGGTCGACGCGCCCGCCGACTGGGGCATGCCCGATGCCGCGCTTGAGTCGGCGCAGTTCTGGCGCGTCTATCAGGAATGCTGCCAGCGCATGTCGAAGCGCGACGCGCTGATATTCTCAATGCGCGAGGTAATGGGCCTGTCGTCCGATGAAATCTGTAAGAAAATCGAGATTACGACGACCAACCTGCATGTAATACTTTTCAGGGCGAGGCTGAGCCTGCGTTCCTGCATGAGCAAAAACTGGTTCGGGACGAAACATGAGTAAGTTGATGTATTCCTGCGAGCAGGCGGCGAAGCTTTCCTCGCGCGCCATGGAACAGCCGCTGACGCCGGCGGAACGCGTGCTGCTAGGCATGCACCTGATGATGTGCAAGCGCTGCACCAATTTCACGCATCAGATCGAATTTCTGCGCCGCGCATCGCGTAAAATCCCCGAAGTGCTCGAAAAAGACGCGGGCTGAATCGTCTACCGGAGGCGCGCGTCCTTCGCGCCCGCGGTTTCGCGCGCCGTACCGTCCACTAAAGTGAGTTCGCCATGCAATCGCCGGATCAACCGGTCCTGAGGGATATCGTGCTCGTCGGCGGCGGCCACAGCCACGTCGGCGTGCTCAAACGATTTGGCATGCATCCGCTGCCCGGCGTGCGCCTCACCGTGATTTGCCGCGACACCCATACGCCCTATTCCGGCATGCTGCCGGGTTATATCGCCGGTCACTATAGTTTCGACGAAGTCCACATCGACCTGTCGCGCCTGGCGCGCTTTGCCGGTGCGCGCTATTTTCACGATGAGGCGCTGGGTCTGGATCGGGGCGCGGGCAAGGTGCTGTGCCGCAGCCGTCCGCCGGTGCCCTACGATTACCTGTCGATCAACATCGGCTCTACGCCGCAGATGGGCCATGTGGAGGGAGCGACCGAGGACGCGGTCCCGGTTAAGCCGATCAACGGCTTTAACCAGCGCTGGCTGCTGCTGCTCGATCGCGTGCGCAGGCACGCCGGGGCCACACGCATCACCGTGGTCGGCGGCGGCGCCGGCGGCGTCGAACTGACGCTCGCGATGCAATACCGCCTGCGCAGTGAACTGCGCGCCGCCGGGCGCAATCCGGATGAACTCTCGTTCTGCCTGCTGACCCGCGGCGCGACGATCCTGCGCACCCACAATGCCTGGGTGCGCCGCGCCTTCGAGCGCGTGCTGGCCGAGCGCGGCGTAGACGTGCACTGCAACGCAGAGGTGGTCCAGGTAGCGGCAGGCAGCGTGCGCACCAAGGCTGGCGAAACGCTGCCAGCGGACGAAGTCATCTGGGTCACCCGCGCCGGCGGGGCGCCCTGGCTGCGCGATACCGGCCTTGCCCTGGACTCCGACGGATTCATTCAGGTGAATGACGCCCTGCAGACGCTGACCGACCCGAAGGTGTTTGCCGCAGGCGACATCGCCAGCATGGTCAATTACCCGCTGGAGAAGGCCGGTGTGTTCGCGGTGCGCCAGGGCCCGCCGCTTGCCGCGAACCTGCGCCTCGCCGCGGAGGGAAAACCGCTGCGCGTCTACCGCCCGCAAAGCCACTGGCTTGCGCTGATCAGCAGCGGCGACCGCTATGCGGTGGCCTCGCGCGGCGCGCTTGGATTCCAGGGCGAGTGGGTGTGGCGCTGGAAGGACTGGATCGACCGCCGCTTCATGCGCAAGTTCAGCCAATTTCCGCCGATGGAATCGGAGCGCGCGCCGCCGGCGCCGTCAGCAGTCAAGCTCGATCAGGAGGAAGCGGCGCAGGCGATCTCCGCCATCGCCATGCGCTGCGGCGGCTGCGGCGCCAAAGTCGGCGCAACGGTGCTGTCGCGCGCGCTCGGCGCACTGCATCCGGTCGAGCGCGAGGACGTGCTCATCGGCCTGCATGCGCCCGACGATGCCGCGGTGGTGCGCGTGCCGCCGGGCAAGGCGATGGTGCATACGGTGGATTTCTTCCGCGCCTTTGTAGATGATCCGTACATTTTCGGCAAGATCGCCGCCAACCATGCGCTGGGGGACATTTTCGCCATGGGCGCCGAGGCGCAGTCGGCGACAGCCATCGTCACCATTCCCGCCGGGCTCGAATCCAAGCAGGAAGACCTGTTGTTCCAGATGATGTCCGGCGCGATCGAAGTGCTCAATGCGGCTGATTGCGCCCTGGTCGGCGGCCATACCGGCGAGGGAAAGGAACTGGCGCTGGGCTTTGCCGTGAACGGCCTGATCGACGAAGACATGGCGTCGGTGATGCGCAAGGGCGGCATGCGCCCGGGCGAGGTGCTGATCCTGACCAAGCCGATCGGCACCGGCACGCTGTTCGCGGCGCATGCACTGCTGGCAGCGCGCGGCCGCTGGATCGATGCCGCTCTGGTTTCGATGTGCCAGTCGAACCGCCTCGGGGCACAGTGCCTGCGCGAACACGGCGCGACCGCCTGCACCGACCTCACCGGCTTCGGCCTGCTCGGACACCTGGTGGAAATGACCCGGCCCTCGGGCGTGGACGCGGAAATCGACCTGACTGCGCTGCCCATACTCGAAGGGGCGGAGGAAACCAGCGCCGCCGGCATCCTGAGTTCGCTGCAGCCGGCCAACGTACGGCTGCGCCGCGCGCTGCGCAACCAGCAGGACGCGCTGAATCATCCGCGTTACGCGCTGATTTTCGATCCGCAGACTGCCGGGGGGCTGCTCGCCAGCGTTCCCGCAGCGCGTGCAGAATCCTGTCTCGCGGCACTGCGCGCGCTCGGCTACGAATACGCGGCGGCCATCGGTCGGGTACTGCCGCAGGGCGCCGCGCTGGAGCCGATCGTCCTCAAGCTGGGCCTGTGACGCAGCCGACGCGATACAAGCTGCTCGCGGGCGTCATGCTGGTTGCGCTGCTTGCGACGACCTATTGGCTGCTGCACGAAACCGGCGCGATGGCGACGATCCTGAACCGGGCTGCGCTGCACGAGCACATCGTGCGCCTGGGAGCGTGGGGCCCGCTGTTGGTCATCGGTCTAATGGTCCTGGCGATTTTGGTCAGCCCCATTCCCAGCGCCCCCATCGCGATGGCTGCCGGCGCGGCCTACGGCCACACCTGGGGCACGCTCTATGTACTTGTGGGCGCAGAAATCGGAGCGCTGGCCGCGTTCGGCATCGCGCGCTGGCTGGGCGGGGAAACGCTGCGGCGCTGGTTTGGCGATACCCTGTCGGTGGGTTTGCTCGGATCACAGAACGCGCTGACCGGTATCGTACTGGTCAGTCGCCTGCTGCCGTTTGTTTCATTCGACATCATCAGCTATGCGGCTGGCCTCACGGTGCTCTCGTTCTGGCGCTTCGCCATTGCGACACTGATAGGCGTCATACCGGCGAGCTTCCTGCTGGCGCACTTCGGCGGCGAGATGGCAACTGGTGAATCCGATCGAATCATGATTTCGGTGCTGGCGCTGGGCGCCATTACCTTGATTCCTCTGGCGGTAAAAGTCGTCCGCGACCGCCTGCGCAGGCCGCGGACTTAGCGACGACGCCGATCAACCCGTCCGCAAGGAGCCTCCATGCCCGTCCAGTCACAAGCGTTTTCCTTTCCCGGCACCGACGGTGTCATGCTCGCCGCTCGCCTCGACCTGCCGCCCACGGGACCGCCGATTGCCTACGCGCTGTTCGCGCACTGCTTCACCTGCTCCAAGGAAACCAAGGCCGCGACCCACGTCAGTGCCGCGCTGGCCGAGCGCGGCATCGCGGTGCTGCGCTTCGATTTCACCGGACTGGGCGCCAGCGAGGGCGAATTCGCGAGCACCAATTTTTCCTCGAACGTGGCGGATCTGGTTGCCGCGGCGGACTATCTGCGCCGGGAATACAGCGCCCCGGCGATCCTGGTCGGCCACAGCCTCGGCGGCAGCGCGGTGCGCGCCGCCGCGCAGCGCGTGCCGGAAGCGGTCGCGGTGGCAACCATTGGTTCGCCGTTCGACCCCGCCCACGTGCTGCATCTGATCAAGGACAAAGCCGCGGTCGAGCGCGACGGCGAGGCCGTGGTCGACATCGGTGGCCGGCCGTTCCGCATCCGCAGGCAGTTCCTCGATGACATTTCCGGCAGCAAGCTCGGCGAGGGCATCGCGCGCATGCGCAAGGCGCTGCTGGTCATGCATTCGCCGCGCGACAGCTTCGTCGACATCGACAACGCGACGCAAATTTTTTCCGTGGCGAAACATCCGAAGAGCTTCGTATCGCTCGATCCTGCCGACCATCTGCTGTCGCGGCGCGAAGACGCGCTCTACGCCGGCGGCATCCTCGCGTCCTGGGCCGCGCGTTACCTTCCTGCGGCGGCCGCCGCGGCCCCCGCGCCGGTCGCGGGCAAGGTGCTGGTGCAGGAGACTCGCGAGGGCAAATTCAGCCAGTACGTGGTGGCCGGGGGTCAAGTCATTCGTGCAGACGAGCCGGTCGCCGCCGGTGGACTGGGCACCGGACTGTCGCCCTACGACCTGCTGCTCGCCGGGCTGGGCGCGTGCACCTCGATGACCATGCGCATGTACGCCGACCTCAAAGGCTTTCCGCTCGAGCGCGCCACGGTCGAGCTGAAGCACGACAAGGTGCACGCCGCGGATTGCGCGGAGTGCGAAACCCGGGAAGGCAAGGTCGATCGCATCGAGCGGCTGATTCGTCTGGAAGGCCCGCTGAGCGCGGAGCAGCGCGCGAAGCTGCTGGAGATATCCGAAAAATGTCCGGTGCACCGGACGCTGCACTCGGAGATCAGCATCCCAACCCGGCTCGCGGACTAGAATCGACCGTGCCGTCCTGACGCAGGCAATTACGGCAGCAGTACTGCGTCGAAGCGGCACCCTCCCCGACTTTGCTATATTGTCGCGGAGCCTGCTGCCTCATACACGCTATGCACAAATCCAATCGCCCCCGGTCTGAACGCGCACCGCCGACGCAGCGCCTGCGCATTGTCATCGTGACGCCAGCCGCGCCCGGCTCGCACCATGGCAACCGCCATACCGCGCTGCGCTGGGCGCGGCATTTGCGCGCGCTCGGCCACCGCACGCAGGTCGCCCTGGACTGGGACGGGCGCGACGCCGATCTTCTGATCGCATTGCACGCGCGCCGCAGCCACGCCGCGATTCGCGCATGGAAGTCGGCACACCCGCAGCGCCCGCTGGTGCTGGTGCTCACCGGCACCGACCTGTACCGCGACATCCGCCACGACGCCGACGCGCGCGCCTCGCTGCGGCTGGCCGATCGCATGGTGGTGCTGCAGCCCAGGGGTCTGGACGAACTCAGCGCGGCGCAGCGCGCCCGGACCCGCGTCATTTTCCAGTCGGTGCGCACGCCGCGGCGGCAGGCGCCGCCGCGCACTTACTTCCTCGTCAGCGTCATCGGCCATCTGCGCGAGGAGAAAGATTCGTTCCGCGCCGCGCTGGCGCTGGCGCAGCTGCCGCAGGACGCGATCCGCGTCGTGCAGCTGGGCCAGGCGATGCGCCCGGAACTGGCGCGTCAGGCGCGCGCGCTGATGCGCGCCGAGCCGCGCTATCGCTGGCTGGGCGAACTCGACCACGCCGGCGCGATGCGCTGGCTCGCGCGCAGCCATGCGATGGTGATATCCAGCCGCATGGAGGGCGGCGCGCACGTGGTGTCCGAAGCTATTTCCATCGGCGTGCCCGTAATCGCCTCCGCCATACCCGGCAATATGGGCCTGCTCGGCGCAGACTACGCCGGCTACTACCCGGTCGCGGACGAAGCCGCCCTCGCCGCGCTGCTGGCGCGCGCGCAAAGCGAGCCGGCCTGGCTAAAGAGGCTCACGGCGGCGGTAAAGGCGCAGCGGCATGAGGTCGACCCCGCGGCCGAGCGCAAGGCCATCGCGCGCCTGATCGCGGAATTGTCGCGTGGCAGCGGCACGCGCCGCAAGTGAACGCGCCGGCCGCGGCCCGGCGCAAATGCGGCTGAATTGCCGCGTAAGGATTTGCCGCATGCGAGCGACCAAGCAAGTCAGTCCCGAACGCGATTCCAATCCGGATACCCGATGAACCTCAAACGCCTCGCCATAGTTGTCCTGCTGATCGGGGCCGTGCTCGCCTATTGGGGCTTCGGCCTGGGCCGCTACCTGAGTCTCGATTTCTTCAAGGGCCAGCAAAGCGCGATCGAGGCCTGGCGCGCCGCGCACCCGGCCGCCGCCGCCCTGTATTACTTTCTCGCCTACGTCGCCGTCACCGGCCTGTCGCTGCCCGGTGCGGCGGTGATGACACTCGCGGGCGGCGCGGTGTTCGGCCTGCTCTGGGGCACGATCCTGGTGTCGTTTGCCTCCAGCGCCGGCGCCACGCTCGCCTTCCTCGCGTCGCGCTTCCTGCTGCGCGATTGGGTCGGGCAGCGCTTCGGCGAACGGCTGCGCGCAATCAATGCCGGCATCGAACGCGAGGGCGGCTTCTACCTGTTCACGCTGCGACTGGTGCCGGCGTTCCCGTTTTTCCTCATCAACCTCGCCATGGGACTCACCGCGATCCGCACCCGCACTTTCTATTGGGTGAGCCAAGCGGGCATGCTGCTGGGCACGATCGTGTATGTCAACGCGGGCACCCAGTTGGCGAAAATAGAATCGCTGTCGGGCATACTTTCTCCCGCGCTGATCGGCTCGTTCGCGCTGCTGGGCATCTTTCCCCTGATCGCAAAAAAGATTACAGAGCATCTGCGTATGAAGAAAGTCTATGCCGGCTGGAGCAAACCGAAGCGCTTCGAACGCAACCTGGTCGTGATCGGCGCCGGATCGGCGGGGCTGGTGAGCGCCTATATCGCCGCGGCGGTGAAAGCCAAAGTCACGCTGGTCGAGAAGCACAAACTCGGCGGCGACTGCCTGAATAGCGGATGCGTACCCTCGAAAGCGCTGATCCGATCGGCCAAGCTGCTGTCCCACATGCGCCGCTCGCGCGAATTCGGCATCCGCGCGGCGAGCGCAGAATTCGACTTCGCCGAGGTCATGGAGCGCGTGCAGCGCGTCATCAGGGCGGTGGAACCGCACGACTCCGCCGAGCGCTATACCGGACTCGGCGTCGAGGTGATCGAGGGCAGCGCGAAGATCGTCTCGCCCTGGGACGTGGACATCGCCCGCGCCGACGGTACGACGCAGCGGCTCAGCGCGCGCAGCATCATAATCGCCGCCGGCGCGCGGCCCTTCGTTCCGCCGATCCCGGGCATCGAAGACACCGGCTACCTCACCTCCGACACCGTGTGGGACCTGCGCACGCTGCCGCGGCGCCTGGTGGTGCTCGGCGGCGGCCCGATCGGCTCCGAGCTCACGCAGACTTTCGCCCGGCTGGGTGCTAAGGTCACGCAAGTGGAAATGGCGCCGCGCATCCTGATCCGCGAGGATCCCGAGGTGTCCGAACTGGTCGCCAAGCGCTTTCGCGCCGAAGGCATAGCCGTGCTGGTCAACCACAAGGCGAAACAGTTCGCGGTCGAAAACGGCGAGAAGATCCTCATCGCCGAGCACGACGGGCGCGACGTGCGCATCCCCTTCGACGGCCTGCTGGTCGCGGTGGGCAGGGTGGCCAACCTGAAAGGCTATGGCCTGGAGGAACTGGGCATCGCGGCTAACCGCACCGTCGAGACCAACGAATTCCTGCAGACGAAATTTCCCAACATCTACGCCGCCGGCGACGTCGCCGGACCGTATCAGTTCACCCACACCGCGGCGCATCAGGCCTGGTACGCGGCGGTCAACGCGCTGTTCGACCCGTTCAAGAAATTCCGCACCGATTACTCGGTGATTCCCTGGGCCACCTTTGTCGAGCCGGAAGCGGCGCGGGTGGGTCTGAACGAGATCGAGGCAAAGGAGCGCGGCATTGCGTACGAAGTGTCGCTGTACGGCATCGACGACCTGGATCGCGCCATCGCCGACGGCGAAGCCGAGGGCTTCGTCAAGGTGCTCACCGTGCCCGGCAAGGACAGGATACTCGGCGTCACCATCGTCGGCGAGCACGCGGGCGACCTGATCGCGGAATACGTGCTCGCGATGCGCCACGGCCTCGGCCTCAACAAAATCCTCGGCACCATTCATATCTATCCGACATTGGCCGAGGCCAACAAGTACGCCGCTGGCGTATGGAAGAAAGCGCACGCGCCGCAAAAGCTGCTCGAATGGGTCGGGCGCTTCCACGCCTGGCGGCGCGGCTGAGGGAGCAAGACATAAGCCGCTACACCTGAAAAATAAGGTTCTGAACAGGAGCGAAGCCAGTTTTGGGGTGGTTTTTGTCAACGATTGTCGATTGCTGCGAGCGGATACGCTTTTCATCCGGCCGCAATCGACAATCCGCGCGGACGGGACGCCGTCCGCGCAAGCTCGAAAGCCGCCGCTCGATCGGCTACCGCTCTGCACGTACCGAAATCGGCGGGCCCGTAAGTCTGAACGCGGCTTGCAGCTCGGGCGCTACCAGATGCGCTTCACTCCGTACTTCCTGAAAACCGCGTCGGCCGTGACGATGGGCAGCTGTTCCTCAATCGCCTGCGCAATCAGCAGGCGATCAAAGGGATCACCGTGATGCGGGGCCAGCGTTTCAACGCGCCCGAGATGCGCCATGCCGATATCCAGCATGCGAAAGCCGTTGGCGGCAGCATGCTCGACAACATAGCGCTTCACCGGGAGCGCGAGCTTCAGTTTACCCATACCAGCCTTGATCGCCAACTCCCAGACGCTGACCAGGCTGATCAAACATTCGTTTTCCTGATCGGCCAGAGCCGCGCGGGCTGTTGCCGGCAATACGCGGTCTCCCTCCACCCACCACAAGAAGACATGGGTGTCGAGGAGAACGCGCATCAAACGTAATCCTTGAAGACTTCCGGAGTGACCTCGAAATCCGGCGCAATGTAAAGGATTTGCCCTTTGCCCGAGCCGGGTTTGCGCGGCCGCTTCGGCTTATCCAGAGGCACCAGCTTGAGCACCGGCTTGTTATCCTTCGAAATAATGACCTCCTCCCCCAGCATGGCTTTCTGCACCAGCCGCGAGAAATGGGTCTTCGCTTCGCCAATATTGAACTGGGACATGGTCTGTTTCCTTGCGCATTGACATTGGTCATATTACATGACCAACTTGCGCCGCGCAAGCTCAGAGGCTATTCCCGCTCCGAAGCTGCAACCTCGAATTTGCGCCGATTGAACTGGTTGAACCTGCCCCGCCCCGGCACAAACGGTTAGAATGCGGCAGCGCAAGAAAATGGCCTCAACATGAAACTCGCCACCCTCAAAGACGGGACCCGCGACGGCACGCTGATCGTGGTGTCGCGCGACCTGAAACACGCAATCAAGGCCGACGACATCGCGCCCACGCTGCAGGCGGCGCTGGACGACTGGAACTACGCAGCGCCGCAGCTCACCGACCGCTACGACGCGCTCAACCGCGCGCCTGGCAGCCGCGCCTTCGAATTCGATCCGAAGCTATGCGCAGCGCCCCTGCCGCGCGCCTACCAGTGGGCGGACGGCTCGGCGTATATCTCCCACGTCGAGCGCCTGCGCAAGGCGCGCGGCGCGGAAATGCCCAAATCGTTTCGCAGCGACCCGCTCATGTACCAGGGCGGATCCGACGCCTTCCTCGGCCCCTGCGACGATATCCCGCTGGAGTCGGAAGACTGGGGCCTGGACCTGGAAGCAGAAATCGCGGTGATCACCGGTGACGTGCCCATGGGCATCGCGAAGAAGGAGGCTGGCGAACACATCCGCCTGCTGATGCTGGTCAACGATGTCTCCTTGCGCAATCTCGCGCCGGCGGAGCTGGCCAAAGGCTTCGGCTTCTTCCAGAGCAAGCCGAGTTCCGCGTTTTCCCCGCTGGCGCTGACACCGGACGAACTCGGGCCGGCCTGGGACGGCGGCAAGCTGAGCCTGCCTGTGCTGGTGCAGGTCAACGGCGAGGAACTCGGCCACCCCAATGCAGGCGTCGATATGAGCGTTGAATTCCCGCGTTTGATCGCGCATGCCGCCGCGACCAGGCCGCTTGCGGCCGGCACCATTGTCGGCTCGGGAACCGTATCGAACTCGGACAAGAGCGCGGGCACGGCCTGCATCGCGGAAAAGCGCGCGCTCGAGACGATCGCCGGCGGCGAGCCGGTGACGCCCTTCCTCAAGTTCGACGACCGCGTACGCATCGAGATGCTCGACGCCGAAGGCAATTCACTGTTCGGCGCGATCGAACAGCTGGTGGTGAAGTACGCACCGCCGAAATAAGGCCCCCGCCTCAGGCGCGCATGGTCCGCGGCGCCGGTGCTCCCGGCGGCGCATTGAGGTATTTACGCGTGCTGCCGGATAAAGTCGCGGATGCGCGGATACAGCGTTTCGCGGAAGCGCCGGCCGCTGAATATGCCGTAATGTCCCACGTCCCGCGCGAGATGGTGCTCGCGCATCTTTTGCGGTATCGAGGTGCACAGTCCGTGCGCCGCCTCGGTCTGGCCGTTGCCCGAAATGTCGTCGAGCTCGCCTTCGATGGTCAGGAGCGCCGTCTTCGTGATTGCGCGTGGCCGCACCAGCTGTTCGCGCACGAACATGCGCCCCTTCGGCAGGGAAAATTCCTGGAACACGGTCTTGATGGTGTCGAGGTAGTACTCGGCCGGCATGTCCAGCACCGCGTTGTATTCGTCGTAAAAGCGCCGGTGCGCCTCGGCCGAATCGCCGTCGCCCTCTAGCAGATGATTGTAGAAATCCTTGTGCGCGTCCGCATGGCGCGTGGGATTCATCGCGACGAAACCCATGTGCTGCAGAAAACCGGGGTACACCTGGCGCATCGCGCCCGGGTACTTCGACGGCACGCGATCGATGACATTGCCCTTGAACCAGGACAGCGGCTTGCGCGTTGCCAGATTGTTGACCCCGGTCGGGCTGCGCCGCGCGTCGATGGGGCCGCCCATCATGATCATGCTGCGCGGCTTGACCGGCGCGTCGGCTTCGGCCATCAGCGATATCGCGGCGAGCACCGGCACCGTCGGCTGGCACACCGAAATCACATGCACGTCGGGCCCGAGGAAGGTAATGAACTCGCGCACGTAATCGACGTAGTCGTCGAGGTGAAACGCGCCGTGCGACACCGGAACCATGCGCGCATCCACCCAGTCGGTGATGTACACCTCGTGATCCGGCAGCAGCGTGCGCACCGTGTCGCGCAGCAGCGTGGCATGGTGCCCCGACAGCGGTGCGACCAGCAGCACCACCGGGTCGGCGCGCCCTTTGTGCGAACCACGGCGCGCGCCGAGATCGCGCTCGAAGTGGCGCAGCTGGCAGAACGGCTTGTCGAGCACGACGTTTTCGGCGACGGCGACTGCCTTGCCGCCGGCGCGTATCGTGCCGATGCCGAACTCGGGTTTCTGGTAGCGCTGGGTGATGCGGACGAAGAGCTCGCTGCCGGCGGCGATCTTGCGGCTGAGCGGAGAGTAGGAGAACGGACTGAACGGGTGGCTGAAGGCGTTGGCGTTGAAGCTGGCCCACAACTGCCAGGGGGTCAGCGCCGTGTGGCTCATTTCATGCAAGGTATAGAGCAAATCGGTCCCTCCATTGATGAGGCGTTCGTCGTTTATACCAAAATACCCGGCCGAGCGCACTATTCGCTGTCGCTATTTCACAGGCTTTTACCATTCGTATTTTGCCATTCGTAATAAGCCACGCTTATGCTAGCCTGTGGTGCATTTCCACTACGCCGACTGAAAGCTGAGCCGATGAAAATTGCATTGCGCATTCTCGGGACCCTGCTGCTCGCGCTCGTGCTTGCCGCCGCCGCGGGCTACATCTGGCTGCGCGAATCGCTGCCGCAGCTCGACGGCAGCGTGTCCCTGTCCGGCCTCAGGGCGCCGGTGGACATCGTGCGCGACCGCAACGGCGTGCCGCACATTTACGCCGGCAGCATCGCGGACGCCTATTTCGCGCTCGGCTTCGTGCACGCGCAGGATCGCCTGTGGCAGATGGAAATGAACCGGCGTATCGGCGCGGGCCGCCTGTCCGAAGCGCTCGGACCCGCGACCCTGGACACGGACAAGTTCCTGCGCACCCTGGGCGTGCGCCGCGTTGCCGTGGCCACGCTGAAGGCCCTCGACGCGGACACGCGCCGCGGGCTCGATGCGTACGCCGCCGGCGTCAACGCCTTCCTCGCGCAGCGTTCCGGTCCGCTGCCGCCGGAATTCCTGCTCACCGGCATCAAGCCCGAACCGTGGCAGAGCGCCGATTCGGTCGCGTGGATCAAGATGATGGCCTGGGACCTCGGCGCCAACTGGCGCAGCGAGCTGCTGCGCATGCGCCTCGCGAAAAAACTTTCTCCCGCGCAGATCGGCGAATTCCTGCCGCCCTATCCGGGCGACGCGCCGCTCGCGATCGCCGACTACGCCGCACTGTATCGCCAGCTCGATGCGTCGAAGCTCGCCGCGCTCGCGCTTGCCGGGCTGAGCGAGGACGGCGCCTCCAACAACTGGGTGGTGGCCGGCAGCCACACGCAGAGCGGCAAGCCGCTGCTCGCAAACGATCCGCACCTGGGCCTCGCCGCGCCGGCAGTGTGGTACCTGGCCCACCTGTCGGCGCCCGGCTTCGAAGTGATAGGTGCGACGCTGCCGGGCGTGCCCGGCGTGGTACTCGGACGCAACAAACACATCGCCTGGGGTTTCACCAACACCGGCCCGGACGTGCAGGACCTGTACATAGAACGCATCGACGGCGCGCGCGTGCTCGCACCGCAGGGCTGGCAGCCGCTTGGCACGCATGCCGAAACCATCAAGGTCAAAGGCCAGCCGGACGTGACGCTGACGGTGCGCGCTTCGCGCCACGGACCGCTGATCTCGGACGTGTTCAAGCCGGCAGCGGACGCGCTGCCGCAGAATTTTGCGCTGGCCTTCGCCTGGACCGCGCTGCGTGAGGATGACCTGTCGATGCAGGCCGCGGGCAAGTTCGCGAGCGCCCGCAACTGGAGCGAATTCCTGGCTGCGGCGCGCGATTTCCATTCGCCGCAGCAGAACATGGTATACGCCGACACCGAGGGCAACATCGGCTACATCGCGCCCGGCCGCGTGCCGGTGCGCAAGCCCGAAAACGACCTCAAGGGCCAGGCACCGGCGCCGGGCTGGGACGCGAAATACGACTGGGACGGCTTCATACCCTTCGATCAGCTGCCGCAAAGCTACAATCCCGCCGCGGGCAGCATCGTTACCGCGAACCAGAAGATCGTGCCAAACGACTACCCGCACTACATCACCAGCGAGTGGGTCCTGCCCTATCGCGCCGAACGCATCCGGCAGCTGCTCGATGCGACGCCCAAACATACGCTGCAAAGTTTCGGCGCGATCCAGGCCGATACCGTCTCGCTGCAGGTGCGCGAAATCCTGCCGCTGCTGCTCAAGGCGAGGACCGAAAATGGCGAGGCACAGCAGGTGCTGCAGCAGCTCGGGCGCTGGGACGCGAACATGACGCTCGCAGGCGCCGAACCGCTGATCGTCAGCGCCTGGCTGCGCGAGCTGGGGCGTTTGATCTATGCCGACGAACTCGGCGACCTGTTCAACGCCGAATGGGCGCACCGCGCCGAGTTCATGCAGCATGTGCTCGCCGATACCGGCGGTCAGGGCCATTGGTGCGACGACGTGAACACGCCGGCCAGGGAAACCTGCGCCGAACTACTGCCCAAAGCACTCGATCTGGCGCTGGCCGACCTGAAGCGCCGCTACGGCGAAGACCGCGGCAAATGGCGCTGGGGCGAAGCACATTTCGCCCTGTCCGAGCACCGGCCATTCGGCCGACAACCGCAGCTGGCGCGGCTGTTCGACATCCGCGTGCCGTCTCCCGGCGATACCTATACCGTCGATGTCGGGCGCAACACGCTCAGCAACGAAGCCGCGCCCTACGCCAGCCGCCACGCCGCCTCGCTGCGCGCGCTGTACGATCTCGCCGACCCCGACAAGTCGGTGTACATCCACTCGACCGGCCAGTCGGGCAACCTGCTTTCGCCGCTGTACAAGAACTTCGCCGAACGCTGGGCGCGCGTCGAGTACATACCGATGTCCATGCGCCGCGCCGACGCCGAGGCCGGCGCCCTGGGCACGCTCAGGCTGAAGCCGCAATGATCAACTGGCGGGTACGCTGATCCGGCCCTTGAGGTAAAGATTGTTTGCGATCAGCGCGGCGACCACCAGTCCGGCGCCGGCAAGCTCGATTGCCTCGAAGCGATGCCCCTGCAGAATGCGAATGGCGAACGTCACCACCGGCACCAGGTTGCCGAGCAGCATCGCGTTGAGCACGCCGAGGTAGCCGATGGCCATGTTCCAGAACAGCACCGCCAGCACCACCGTCAGGATTGCGAGGTAGGCGAGTTCCCAGGAAACCGAGACCACCGTCGCCATCGACGGCGCGCTGGTGTATCCGCCCAGTGTCGCGATCGCAGTGATGATGAATATCCCCGCCGCGCCGGGCAGGCTGGTCAGCGTGGTGAAGCGCAGTGCCGACCAGCCGGGAAAGCTCACCGCGCCTATGGTGTAGGCGATCCAGCTCAGCGCGCCGATAAAAATCATCAGGTCGCCTAGAAACGTGCCTCCGGTGAACGCGTGCGCCGGATCGCCTTTGGTGATGACGAGAAACACGCCGAAGATGGCGACGCTGATGCAGACGAGCGTGAAATTCGCCGGCCGCGTGCCCTTCAGCGCCCAGTGCACGAACGCGGCGATCGGCGTCTGCAGCGCCATGATGATGGCAGCGTGCTCCGGACGCGACAGGCTGAGCCCGGCCAGCACCAGGATCGAGAAGCCGCTGAATCCGACGATGCCGTAGAACGCGGCCTGCAGGAATTTACCGCGGTAGTTCAGCGCACCGGCGCGTTCGCGCCAGTACAGGATCGCAACTAACAATGGGGCAGCGACGCCGTAGCGGATGGAGGACAGCCAGAACGCATCCAGGCTCAGCAGCGCGCCTTTTGCCACCGGGAACATGCCGCCCCAGATCAGCACCGTGACCAGCATGACTAGCACACCTTTGAGCTGGTTGGTCTGCACCAGGTCTCCAAATCGATAACGGCGGGTCGGAAAGCCGCGGCAGGCGCAGGCTGCGAAACGCGATCTTACACGAGACGCAGCGCTCACCGTCCGCCATAGCCGCGGGCTTGCGAATTGTCAACCGGGCCGGCATAAATTTACATTAGAATGGTTGCCCCGCGGCGGCTATCCACGGGGAACCAGAGCAGCACATGCCAGACGACAAGAAAATCCGCATCCTGATCATCGACGACGACGTCGGCTTTCGCGAATTGTTGCGCATCCACTTGTCCGCGGCCGGCTACGAGGTACAACTCGCCGAGGATGCCGTATCGGGCGGTCGCGCGCTGCTGGCGCAGCCGCCCGACCTGATCGTCTCCGACCTCAACATGCCCTTCCTTGACGGCTTCGAACTGCTTTCGCTGCTGCGCGCTGACGCCGAAACCGCCTCGATCCCGGTGATCATGCTGTCGGGCCGCAGCGACGGCGACACCATGGCCAAGGCAGTGGAACTTGGCGCCGCAGACTTCCTCACCAAACCGGTGACGCGCGACCAGCTGCTCGAATCGATCGAGCTCTGCCTCAGCCGCCGCGCCGGCCGCACCGAACCGCCGGATTACGGCTCGACCCCGCCGGTCTAGTCACTGCGTTCCTGCTTTTCTCAAGAACCGTGAATCCAGGGCGGATGCGCTTTTCATCCGCCCTGGATTCACGGTTGGCGCGCGTAGCGCGCAATGCCCGCGCACCGGCATCGCCAAACGTACTCGGATGCCGAGACGAACCGCGGTGACAGGACTTGCGCGGACGGCGTCCCGCCCGCGCGGATCGTTGCTGGCGCGCGGATGAAAAGCGTATCCGCGCGCCAGCAACGATCATCGTGAAAGACCAGGAGTCGCTCACTCTTGCCCGACTGCCTCAGGCGGCCTTCTCGTCGCGCAGCGCCCGGCGCAGTATCTTGCCGACGTTGGTCTTCGGCAGATCGGTCCTGAACTCGACGTATTTCGGACATTTATAACCGGTCATGTTCTGGTGGCAGTGTTCGCGCACGTCCTTCTCCGTCAGGTCCGGATCTTTTCTAACCACGAACAGCTTCACCGCCTCGGTCGAATGCTCGTCAGGCACGCCGACGGCGGCGCATTCGAGCACGCCCGGCAGCATCATCACCACGCCCTCTATTTCGTTCGGATAGACGTTGAAGCCGGACACCAGGATCATGTCCTTCTTGCGATCGACGATGCGCGTATAGCCCTTCTCGTCCATGACACCGATGTCGCCGCTGCGGAAGAACCCGTCGGTCGTCATCACATTGGCCGTCTCGTCCGGGCGCTGCCAGTAGCCGGCCATGACCTGCGGGCCGCGGATGCAGATCTCCCCCGGCTGGCCCAGCGGCAGTTCGCCGCCGGCATCGTCGCGAATCGACAGTTCGGTGGAGGGAACCGGCAGCCCGATGGAGCCGTTGAATTCTTTCAAATCGGGCGGATTGGTGGTGACGACGGGCGAGGTCTCGGTCAGGCCGTAGCCCTCGGTCAGCGTGACACCGGTCGTCTTTTTCCACTTCTCCGCCACCGCCTGCTGCACCGCCATGCCGCCGCCGTTGGAAATGCGCAGCGCACTGAAGTCCAGTTTGGCGAAGTCCGGGTGGTGCATCAGGCCGTTGAACAGGGTGTTGACCCCGGTGATGGTGGTGTACTTGTGCTTGCCCAGTTCCTTGACGAAGCCCGGGATGTCGCGCGGATTCACGATCAGCACGTTCTTGCCGCCGATCTTGAGCATCATCAGGCAGTTCACCGTCAGCGAGAAGATGTGGTAGAGCGGCAGCGCGGTGATGATGATGTAGTGCTTGCGGTCGTATTCGGTCAGGAACGGGTCGAGCCAGGCGTCCACCTGGGTCAGGTTGGCGGTGATGTTGCGGTTGAGCAGCATTGCGCCCTTGGACACGCCGGTTGTGCCGCCGGTGTACTGCAGGAAGGCGATGTCGTCGGGTTTGATCTCGACCCGTTCCAGCGTCATGCGCGCGCCCTTGCGCAGAATCTCATTGAAACGCAGCCCGTTGTCGAATTGATAGGCGGGCACCATCTTCTTGACGTTGCGCACCACGAAATTGACCAGCATGCCCTTGGCGCCGAGCAGGTCGCCCATCGCGGCGACCACCACATGCTTCACCGGCGACCTCGCGACCACCTGCTCCAGCGTGTGCGCGAAATTCTCCAGGATCACGATCGCCTTCGCGCCGGAATCGTTGAGCTGGTGCTCTAGCTCGCGCGGCGTATACAACGGGTTGACGTTGACCACCACCAGGCCCGCGCGCAACACGCCGAACAGCGCCACCGGATACTGCAGCAGGTTCGGCATCATCAGCGCGACGCGGTCGCCTTTCTGCAGGCCCCGCGACTGCAACCATGCGCCGAACGCCTGCGACATGCGGTCGAGCTCGCCGAAGCTGATTTCGGCGCCCATGCAATGATAGGCCGGGCGGTCGGCGAAGCTCGCCACGCTTTCTTCGAACAGGTCGCGGATCGACTGGTACTTGCCGGGATCGATCTCCGCCGGCACGCCGGCCGGATAGTGTTTGAGCCAGATTTTTTCCATTTATTAACTCCCTCCTGATTGCCTTTTACGCCATAGGCGTCATGATAAACCGCTCAGCTCGAATGCGCCTGCTGCGCGGCGGCGCTTGCCACGCCGACCGGCTTCATCGCAGGCGCAGGAACAGGGGCGCGAGCACGCCCAGCACTCCCAGGCTGACATAGGCGAGCATCCACGCACCTGGACTGGCGTTGCCGCCGGCGGCGTCGAGCACGGCGCCGAACGCGAGCGGCGCGACGAAGCCGGCGCCGAATCCGAGCATGGAATGCAGCGCCATGCTGGCGCCGCGCAGCGCCGGATCGGAGGCGAGCACCATGCCCGCGGTCAGGGCGGAGGAGTCGCCCATGTGCAGGCTGAGCATGAGGAAGGAAAAGCCGACGACGGCGTACCAGGGCAGGCCGGCGAGCAGGCCGAACAGGCAGGTAAACAGGCCGGAGCAGACCATCACCAGCAGCACCACGCGATTGCGCCCGTAGCGCATCGCAAACTCGTTGCCGAGCACGCTCGCGCCCGGGCCGAACACATTGGCCATCGCGGCGATCAGCACCGGGCTCCACGGCCAGACGCCGCCGGCCGACAGGCTCTGGCAGAAAACGAAGAACGCCACCATCCAGGAGCGCGAGCCGAACAATTCCCAGCAGTGCACGGTGTAGCCGAGAATGTAGCCGCGCGCGGCACGGTTGGCGAGCACCGGGCGCGGATCGAGCAGGGCCTTGCGCGCGGCACGGGGCGGCGGGCGCGGCGGCAGGCCGCCAACGATCATCAGCCCGGCGGCAAGCGGACCAAGGGCGCACAGGCCGAACGCCCAGCGCCAGCCCAGGGTCGCCGCAAGCGCACCGGCGAGCAGGATGGAAAGGCTCGCGCCGAAACCGAACACTGCGGTATAGAAAGATACGGCGCGGCTTTGCGCGCGCTCGCCCAGGTTGTCGGTCAACGCCCTCAGGCCCGGCATATAGGTGCCGGCGATGCCGGCGCCGGTGAGGGCCTGAAAAGCAGCGGCTGACCATACGCCCTGCGCGAACAAAGCGAAACCGAGACAGCCGCAGACGACCAGCAGGCTCGAAAACAAATACACGCGGCGCGCATCGACGCGGTCGGTAAGGCCGGAGAGCACCGGCACCGAGGCCATGTAGCCGGCGAAGAACATGCCCGAAATCAGTCCCGCAGCCGAATTGCTCGCGCCCCACTCGCGCTGCAGTTGCGGCAGCAGCGTCGGGTAGATCGCATAGCACAGCATGCTCGCGACATGCGCGAGGCAGACCCAGGCGATGAGGCCGACGGGGGTGGCGGTTATTTTTTTGATAACCAATTACCGTCCCTGACATCGTGCCGGGTCCCGCCCCGGCTCATCTATGTTTGAACTTCGGCTTGCGCTTCTCGACGAAGGCCGCCATGCCTTCCTTCTGGTCATCGGTGGCGAACAGCGAATGGAACATGCGCCGCTCGAACAGCACGCCTTCGTTGAGCGTGCTCTCGTAGGCGCGGTTGACCGACTCCTTCGCCGCCATCACCACCGGCAGCGAGTACTCGCAGATCTGGGTTGCGGCGGCCAGCGCCTCCTCGAGCAGCTTGTCCGCCGGCACCACGCGCGACACCAGGCCGGCGCGCTCGGCTTCGGCCGCGTCCATCATGCGTGCGGTGAGCACCATGTCCATGGCCTTGGACTTGGATACCGCGCGCGGCAGGCGCTGCGTGCCACCGGCGCCGGGGATGATGCCGAGCTTGATCTCGGGCTGGCCGAATTTCGCCGTTTCGGCAGCGATGATGAAATCGCACATCATCGCGAGCTCGCAGCCGCCGCCGAGCGCGAAACCCGCCACCGCGGCGATCACCGGCTTCCTCACCGTGCGGATGCGCTCCCAGTTGCGCGAGATGTACCCGCTCTTGTACACATCCATGTAGCTCCAGTCCTTCATCGCGCCGATGTCGGCACCTGCGGCGAAGGCTCTTTCGCTGCCGGTGATGACGATGCAGCCGATGTTCTCGTCGGCGTCGAACTGCGCCAGCACGCCGCCGAGTTCGTCCATCAGCGCGTCGTTGAGCGCGTTCAGCGCCTTGGGCCGGTTCAGCGTGATCAGCCCGACGCGGCCGCGGGTTTCGACCAGGATCATTTCGTATGACATGTCAGTGCCTCGTGATAGAGATTAAAAATCGTGCAATACGTGGAGACTTGAGTCGCGTCCCCGTTGCCGCATGGTTGCGATGTTGCGCGGACGAAACGCCGTCCGCGCGGATCGTCGCTTGCGCACGGATGAAGAACCATCCGCGCACAATCGACGATCTCGTATAAAAGCAACCCCAGCCCTGCTTTTTTGATCATAACCGTGTTTTCTGTACGGATGCGCTTCTTATCCGTACAGAAAACACGGTTGGCGCGCGCAGCGCGCAAATCCTTTCATCGCAGGCAAGGGCGGTCCTTATTTCAATGCCTGCACGATGCCCTTCGCCGCCGCCGCAAGCAGCATCAGATCCATGCCGGCGATCGGCAGGGTGTAGCCCTTGCGCAGGTAGGGCTTCATGCCCTCGGCCGTCGCGGCGAAAATCGCGAGCTTCATGCCGGCGCCCGCGCAGGCCGCGCGCACGGTTTCGATCGCCTGCTCCACCGCCGGGTCGTTCACCTTCCCCAGCTTTCCCATGCTGCCGGACAGATCGTAGGGGCCGATCATCAGCGCATCCACGCCGGGTACGCGCAGGATCGCATCGATGTCGTTCACCGCGGCTATGTGCTCGACCTGCAGCATGACGATGACGTTGTCATTGGCGAGCGCAACGTACTCCGCGAAATCCAGGCCGTAGCCCTGCGCGCGCACGATGCCCACGCCGCGGCTGCCCTGCGGCGGATACCTGCAGTAGCGCACGATGCGCTCGGCCTCGGCGGCGCTGTTGACCTGCGGCACCACCACGCCGGCCGCGCCTATATCCAGCGCCTTCTTGATCAGCGCCTCCTCGCCCGCTGGCACGCGCACCAGGCAGGGGCAGCGCGCCGCCTGCAGCAGCCCCTGCGCCGCGAGTGCGTCCAGCGGCGCATGCTCGGTGTCGATCAGCAGCCAGTCGAATCCGGCGCGCGAGAACATTTCCGCCACCTCCGCGCTCGGCAGCGCCACGATGCAGCCGAGCAGGGTTTCGCCCGCGCGCAGGCGCGCGGCGAAGCCGGCGTTGATTTCGGCGATAGACGGATGACTCATTCGCGCAGCCTGCTTAATCCCGGCAAGGCTTTCAGCCGCCGGCCTTCTTGTTCTTCCACGCCGACAGCGGCAGCACTTCCGTCATCGACATGCGCTTGCGGCCGGGCTCCGCCTCGGTCAGCGCTACCGTCTCGCGCAGGCTCGCGAGGCTCCTGCGCGCGAGGTTCTGGTAGGTGCGCGTGGCGTCGATCTTCCACGCCAGCTCGTCGGCGCTGAGTTCGCGCAGCACCTTCGCCGGCGTGCCTGCAACCAGCGTGCGCGGCGGCACCTGCATCCCCGCCTTGACGAAAGCCATGGCGGCGACAAACGCCGATTCGCCCACCACCGCGTTGTCGTTAACCACCGCGTTCATGCCGACCATGGCATTGCGGCACACGCGCGCGCTGTGGATGATCGCGCCGTGGCCGATGTGGCCGTCCTGTTCGATCACCGTGTCCGACTCGGGAAAGCCATGCACGATGCAGCAATCCTGGATATTGGCGCCAGCCTCGATCACCAGGCGCCCGAAGTCGCCGCGCAGGCTGGCGCAGGGCCCGATGTATACGCCCGCGCCGACGTGCACGTCGCCGATCAATACCGCGGTCGGATGCACATAGGCATCGGGATGCACGACGGGGGTGAGGCCGTCGATGGAATAGACTTTGACCATGGTTTTGCCGCCTGCGCAAAGCGCTCATTTTACTGCTGTTGGTGTATCCTCAGGAATCCCAATTGCGTACCCCGCCGATGCACAAACCAGCGCAACAATCAGCACAACGACTGGCCGAAGCCGCTGCCGCTGCGATGCAGGCGCGCGATCGCGTTGCGCACGCGCTGGGCATGAAACTGCTCGAAGTCGGCCCCGGTTCGGCGCGCATGCAGATGAAAGTGCGCGCGGACATGGCGAATATCCACGACACCTGTCACGGCGGGCTTATCTTCACGCTCGCCGACACGACCTTTTCCTATTGCTGCAACAGCCACAACAAGAATGCGGTGGCGGTCACCTGCGTCATCGAATACTTGCGACCGGCCGAGGTCGGCGACCTGCTCAGCGCCAGCGGCGGCGAACAGGGGCTGGCAGGCCGCAATGGCGTGTACGACATCCGCGTGGAAAACCAGAAGGGCGACCTGGTGGCCTTATTCCGCGGCAAGTCGACCCAGGTCAAGGGCGAAGTCACCGATCTCGCGGCGAAATAAAACGCCGTTCAATCCCCTTCCATCTCCGCGCGCAGCCGCCGCGCCATGGCGCGCGCGTAATAGCGCGGCGCGAGCCGGCTCACCCACCAGGCGAGCTTGGCCGTGCGTCCGGGCAGGAGCAATTGACTGTCGCTGCGCGCGGCGGCGAGTATCTGCGCGGCGATGTCCTCCGGCTGCGCGCGCGCGCCGACAATCTGCTGCGCGTGGCGCACCGGGGCGCCGTCGCCGCCGAGCGCGTTGCGGTCGATGCCGGTGGCGATGAACGACGGACAGACGATGAGCACGCCCACGCCGTCGCCGACGAGTTCCGAGCGCAGGCTGTCGAAGAAGCCGTGCAGCGCATGCTTCGCCGCGGCGTAGCCGGTGCGCGCGATCAGCGGCGCGAAACCGGCGACGCTGGAAATGACGATAATGAAGCCGCGCGATGCGAGCAGCGCGTCCAGCGCCGCGCGCGTGCAGTTGACCGCGCCGAAGAAATTTACTTCCATCACGCGCCGGATCACTGCCGCGTCGGTGCGCCGCAATGCGCTGCGGTGGCTGATGCCCGCGTTGTTGACCAGCACGTCGATCCCGCCCCAGGATTCGACCACTGCGGCAAGCGCGCGCTCGCAAGCTGCCGCATCGGCAACGTCGCAGGCGAAGCCCAGCGCCTGCCGGCCTTGCGCGCGCAGTTCGGCCGCCAGCGCCTCGGCCGCGGGCGCGTCGCGGTCGAGTGCCGCGACGCGCCCGCCGGCTGCGCAGAACGTCCGCGCCAGTGCGCGCCCCAGGCCGCCCGCGGCGCCGGTGATAACCACCACCTTGCCGGCGAAATCGCGCTGCGTCACGGCATGCGCCGGCGCTCGCGCGCCGCAAGGTAGAACTCGAATACCTCGGCCGAAGTTTTTTGGGGCACGTAGCCGAATTCCTGCTTCAGCCGGCGATTCGCCAGAACCGGCCGGTAGCGCAGGAAGTTCACCTGCTCCGGCCCGTACTGCGTCAGTCCCAGCGGCTTGAGCAGCGCCAGCGCTGCCTGCAGCAGCCACGCCGGCAGCGCCACGCAGCGCTTGTCCAGGCGCGCGGCGATCTCCTGTATGCGCATCGCGCCGTCGCCGGCGACGTTGTAGATGCCGGCGCGGCCCGAATACACCGCCTGGAGCATGCAGCCGACCACGTCCTGGTCCCAGATGAACACAAACGGACTATCCGAGCCGCGGATCGCGATCAGCCGCGGCTTGTCGAACAGGTCGGTGATCTGGTTCTTCACCGTCTCGCCGAGGATGGTGCCGATGCGGAACACCACCTGCGCCAGCTGCGGCGCCTGCATGCGGTAGTCGGCAAGCATCTCTTCGACCAGCCGCTTGTGCCAGGAATAGGCGAACTCGCGATTGCCGCGCGGCGGCGCATCCTCGGTAATCCAGGACGGGTTGTCGGCGTGATAGCCGTAGGCTGCGCCGCTGGAGGACACGATAATCTTCGCTACGCCCGCGGCGACACAAGCCTTGAGCAGGTTCTCGGTACCGAGAACGTCCACCGAATATTCAAATTCGCGATCGCTGTGCTTTCCCGGCGTGACGATGGATGCGAGGTGCACCACGGTGTCGATCGCATGGCGCGCCAGCAGTTCGTCCAGGCCGGGCGCGCGGATGTCGGCGGTTTCATAGACCACGCCGTGCATGCGCGCTTCGCCCGGCACGTCGCGTACGTCCATCGCCACCAGCGCTGCGGGCCGGCGCGCCGCGTCCGCCGCAAACGCGGCGAGCAACTGCGTGCCGAGGTAGCCGGCTGCGCCGGTGACCAGTACGCGCGGTGCGCCCACTATTTCCCCTTCGGCTCCTGGTGCATGTCCTTGAAGTGGATCAGGCCCGGCGCCCACATGTGCTTCACCGGGTTTACGTCGACATGGATCACGGCGCAGCGCCCGCTCGTGCGGCAGCGCTCGAGCGCCGGCTTGAGGTCCTGCGGATCGGACACGCGCTCGCCGTGCGCGCCCATGGAAATCGCGAGCTTGTCGAACTCGATTTCACCCAGCTCCGTGCCGATATTCTCCTCCGGATCGAGGTGCTTCTTCAGCATGGTCTTGAGCGGGCGCAGCGTGAACGACTGGTTGATCTTGACCATGCCCCAGGCCTTGTCGCACAGCACCAGATAGATGACCGCGAACTTGTTCCTCACCGCGGTCTCGATTTCCTGCGGATGAAAGCCCATCGCGCCGTCGCCGATGATGCACACCACCTGGCGTCCTGGGAACGCCGCCGCGGCGCCCAGCGCCTGCGCCACGCCGGCGCCGAGCATGCCGAACTTGAACGTGGACAGGAGCGTGTTCGGCACGCGCACCTGGTGGTAGAAATTGGCCCAGATGGTGGTGTTGCCGCCGTCGGCCACAAGAATCGCGTCGTCGGCGAAGAATTCGCGGCAGGTGCTGGCTACGTGCGCCGGGTTCATCGGCGCGGAGCGATCGGAGAGCGCGCGATCCCAGCTGCGGCGGTCGCGCTGCATGGCCTCGTTGTAGCGCGCGATATTCTTGCGCCGCGCGTCGGTGCGGATCTCGCCCTTCCTCGCTTCCAGCTTCAACGCGAGCGCGGCGAGGAACAGCTTGGCGTCGCCGAGAATCGCGACATCGGCGGGCTTGTTCATGCCGAGCATTTCGCCGTCGGTGTCGACCTGGATCATTTTCTGCTTCGAAGGATGACGCCAGTAGGGCGCCTTGCCCCACCAGTCGGTCTCGCCCAGGCGCGAGCCCAGAACGAGCACCACATCGGCGTCGTTGCGCGCGGTGTGGTTGAGCTTGACGTGGATCATCGGCAGCGCCAGTTCAGAGGTTTCTGGCAGCACGCCGCGCGCCGACCAGCTCGTGGTCACCGGCGCGGCGAGCAGCTCCGCAACCTGGCGCAGCTCGGCGTACGCCGCCGAGTGGATAACGCCGCTGCCGGCGTGGATCAGCGGCTGCTCGGCCGCGATCAGCAGGTCGGCGGCGCGCTCGACCAGTTCCGCGGCGGGCACGGTGGGCACGCTGCGGCGGTACTGGTGCGGCGACCAGAATGCCGGATCCGCCTTGACCTTGGTGTTCATGATATTTTCCGGCACGTCGACGTGCACCACCCCGGGACGGCCTTCCCAGGACTTGCGCAGCGCCATGCGCACGAGCTCGGGGATGCGCTCGAACGAGGACACCACGCAGCTCCATTTCGCCATTTTGCCGATTACGCCGGACTGGTCGAAACACTGATAGCTGCCGCCGCGGTCGGGATAGGCAATGCCCTGGCGCCGGCAGGCGGTGATCACCAGCACGCGGTTGCCTTCGGCCTGCTCCACCGCGATCCCCGGCAGCGCGTTGGCGACACCGGGACCGTTGGACGCCATGCATACGCCCAGCGTGCCGGTGAGCCGCGCATAGGCGCCGGCCATGTGTACGGCGCTGGTCTCGTGGCGCGGCGTGATCAGGTCTATGCCGTGTTTGTGCAGGCTGCCGTAAAAGCCGAAGTAGGTGCCGTCGATGATGCCGAACACCTTTTGCACGCCCTCCGCCTGCAGCATCCTGACGATGAGCTCACCGCCGCTTATTTCAGACATGTTCTCTCCTGTTGTTGCCAGTTGTACGATACATAAGAGTATTCGGTCCCGCGCCTCGGGCCGGCCGTCGGCGATACACCCGCGCTACCGCGCTTCACGTCACGGTTCGCACCGCGCCCGTGGCGCCGGGATCGCGCCGGCGCCAGAAGCTCGCCAGCGTCATGCCGGCGACGATGTGCCAGACGCCCCACCACGCGGTGACGACGGCCATGCCGCCGAGGCCGTTGAAGAAGTCGAAAATCAGGATCAGGCCGAGCCCGGAATTCTGGATGCCCATCTCGAAGGTAATGGCGCGCCGGTCGCGCTCGGCCATGCCCAGCATGGACGAGAACAGGTAGCCGCTGCTCAGCGCCAGGAAGTTGTGCACCAGCACCGCGAAGAAGACAAAGCGGATATATTCGACGAAATACTGGAAGTTGGCCCCCAGCGCGCCGAGGATGAAACCCGCCAGCACCAGCAGCGAAAAGATCTTCATCGGCTTTTGCGCCTTGGCGGCGAAGCGCGGATAGCGGTGCGATACCCACAGCCCGAGGCCGAGCGGGAGCCCGAGCAAGAGCACGATGATCTGCAGCATCTCCGCCGGGCTGACGGCAATCTGGCGCATCAAATCGTGCGTGATCGGATGCAGGTTGCCCCAGAAAGCGAAATTGAGCGGCGTCATCACCAGCGCCACCAGGCTCGACAACGCGCTTATGCTCACCGACAGCGCGGCGTTGCCGCGCGCGTAGTGGGTGAGGAAATTGGAGACGTGGCCGGCGGGACAGGACGAGACCAGGATCATGCCGAGGGCAATGCTGGGCGTCGGCCGCAGGATCCAGATCAGGCACCAGGTCATCGCCGGAAACAGGATGTGATGGCCGACGAGGCCGAGCACGATGCCCTTGGGCGTCTTCAGCGCTTTCCTGAAATCCCCGACCTTGAGCTCGAGCGCGACACCGAACATTACCAGCCCGAGCACGACGTTGAGCGCGCCGAGCGTAGCCGGGTTGAAATGCAACTGCACCTGATCGATGGGCACCATGCCCGCTCTCCTCCGGGCCGATTGCGGGCCGTGCGCATGCCGTTCCGGCCTCTTATACCGCAATGCTACAATCCGCGCACCCTTTGCGCTTGCCGCGGCGCGACGCGGGTTTGCCCTTCTGCATCACCGGTGCGCCATGACAGCCAGTTGCACCGCATTCGCCGCATAGGTACCCGCCGTCGCACACGTCGCCGTCATGGCGGGCACACAGCGGTTATCATATGCTTCGCGCGGCCGAAGTCCGGTTCGCGCCCAGGCTGTGTTTAATCCGGGACCATGATCGACCCAAATTCGGCAATAGCCATCAATGCAAGCCAGCCGCGGCGCCGCGGCGCTCGCCTGCTCGCCGCCTGCGCGCTCGCGCTGACACCGCTGTTCGCATCCGCCTTCGACCTCGAAGGCCATCGCGGCGCGCGGGGCCTAGCCCCCGAGAACACCCTTCCCGCGTTCGCGGTTGCCTTGTCGATAGGCGTGAGCACGCTCGAGCTGGATACGGCGATTACGAAGGACGGCGTTGTGGTGGTAAGTCACGACGCGCGCCTGGATCCGGACATCACGCGCGGCGCCGACGGCCGCTGGCTCAATGCGCCCACGCGCGCAGTGCACGAACTTACGCTTGACGATCTGCGGCATTTCGACGTCGGCCGCATCCGGCCGGGCAGCAAATACAGCTACGACTTCCCCGACCAGAAGCGCATGGACGGCGTGTATATACCGACCCTGTCCGAGGTATTCCAGCTCGCGCGCCGCGCCGGCAGCAGCGAGGTGCGCTTCAACATCGAGATCAAGACCTCGCCGGACAAACCCGGCGACACGCTCGCGCCCGAAGATTTCGCCGGGGCGCTGCTGGGACTGATAGCGCGCGAAGGCATGAGTTCGCGCGTGATCATCCAGTCCTTCGACTGGCGCGCGCTCAAGGCGGTGCAGGAACTGGCGCCGAAAATACCGACCAGCTATCTGAGCGCGCAGCAGCGCTTTCTGGACAATATCGCCGCGGGCAAGGCGAACGACTCGGCCTGGACCGCCGGCGTTCAATTCAGGGATCACGGGTCGATCCCGAAGATGGTGAAGGCCGCCGGCGGCGCGATCTGGTCACCCTACTACCTCGAACTCAGCGCCGAGCTCGTCACCGAGGCGCACGCGCTCGGGCTGCAGGTGATCCCGTGGACGGTGGACAAGACCGAGGACATGGCCCGGCTCATCGACTGGGGCGTGGACGGATTGATCACCGACCGGCCGGATTTCCTGCGCCAAGTCATGGCCGAAAAGAAAGTGCCGCTGCCAAAGCCCACACCGGTCACGCCCTGAATGAAGGAAAATCTTGCGGCCAGGGGAGGCGCGTTGGATAGTGCGGATTTGCGACCGGTCAACCTCACGATTCTGCATGAGGAAGCGTTGCTGTCGATCGCGCTTACCGACGGGCGCTCGGTCGGACGTTTCGGCCGCATCCAAATCTCTCCGGGGTTGCTTGACGAACTGAGACTGTGCAGCGCGCCAGCGCAGGAATCCGGCAGCGCGATCTTCGCGCGGCTCCTGCCGCAGGCGATCCGCGGTTTTCTGATTCAAAGCCCGCCGCGCTGCCTGTATCTTCAATTGAGCGAATCGTTGATCGGCATTGCCTGGGAAAGCGCATTCGACGGCAACAATTTCCTCGGCGAAAGATTCGCGATCTCGAGGCAGATCGTCAGCGACGAAGAGATCGCGGCACCTGCCCCGGCGCGGCCGGCGCGCGAGCGGCTGAAGCTGCTCATCGTCGATGCGGGCGCGGATACTCCGCAGCGGCATGCGTATTCCGCAAGCCTGCTCGAGCGGCTCGCCGCAATGCCGGAATTCACCGCGCAACACGTAAAGCCCGGCGCGTTCGGGCGCGACGCGATTCTGCAGCTCATCGGCGACAGCGACATCGTGCACTACATCGGCGACCCCGGCGGCCAGCCGAGCGCCGACGGCGACATCGAGTGGTGGCAGGGCGAAGGGTCCGTTACCCTGCGCGAAATCGCGGCCCTGCCCTATGCGCCGCGACTGCTTATTTCCGAAGACGACGGCGCAACGCATCCCGGTCTCGCGCGATCGACGGCCGGGCATGCGCTGGCCAAGGCGGCCTGCCGCCATGGGCTGAACCTCCTGGTTCGCGACGCAAAGCCGGCCCGCAGCGATTTCATGCGGGACTTCTACCGTGAACTGGCGCGCGGCGCCTGCCTGGGCGAGGCAGTGCGGCGCACGGCGGCGCCAGCCGGGCGCAGCGCGGGGGCCGACGGCGGCGCGCGGCCACGGTCGGCGCTGTACGGCGACTGCGCGCTGGCGCTGGTTGCGCGGACCGGCAGGCAGCAGGACGACCTGCGCCAGGTCACGATCATGTCGCACGACCTGGTCGACTCGACCAGGCTGCTCGCGCGCCTGGGCGCGGAGAAGTACAGCGAACTGCTCGCGGGCTATCACCGCCGCTGCGCGGACATCGTGTCCAGGCACGGCGGCGTTTCGGACGATCCGCAGGGCGATGACGGCATCATGTGCTACTTCGGCGTCCCGGTCGCGCGCGAGGACTCCGCAGCGCGCGCGCTGCGCGCAGGCCTGGAGATCACCGCTGCCGTCGCCGATCTGGGCGTCAAGGTGCGTATCGGCATCGTGACTGCGCCGGTCGTGGTCACGGCGGGCCAGCCGGTCGGGGTCGGCATCCATCTCGCCGCCCGACTGCAGTCGATCGCCGAGCCCGGAACCATCGTGGTCGGCGAATCCACGCGCCAGATCGTCAAAGACCGCTTCGAATTCCATCCGCTCGATCAGGTGGCGCAACTCAAGGGGTTCGACCGCCCCGGCGCGGCCTACCGCCTGCTCGGCGAAACCGCGGGCGGCGGCACTGGGCGTTTCGACGCCGGGCCCAGACTCACGCCCTTCGTCGGGCGCGAGCGCGAGCTGGAGCTGCTGCGGGAACACTGGGCCGAGGCAAGCAAAGGAGCGCTGCGCACCGTGCTGGTCTCGGGCGAAGCCGGCATAGGCAAATCGCGCCTGGTGCGCGAATTCCGGCACTCGGTTTCGCTGTCGGCCGGCCAGAGCATCGAGACCCGCTGCACGCCGGACCACAGCGGCAGCGCATTCCACCCGGTCATCGATTTTCTGCGCCGCCTGCTGCAGATCCACGACGGCGACAGCGCCGACAGCAGGCTCGACAAGATCGCCGGCGCGCTGGCCCCAGAAGTGGAAATCGCCGGCGCCGTACAGCTGATTGCGGCGCTGCTTTCGGTGCCGTTCGAACCGCGCTATGCGCCGCTGGATTACGCGGCGGAAAAGCGGCGGCAGCTTACCCTGAACGTGCTGGTGCGCTGGATTTGCCGCGAGGCAGGCAAAGCGCCTTCGTGTCTGATGGTCGAGGACATACACTGGATCGATCCCTCGACCATGGAATTCCTCACGCAGCTGATGGCCGCTGCAGTGCGCCTGCCGCTGTTCGTACTGCTCACCCGGCGCACGGAAGCGATGCAGACACCCGCTTCGCCGGTCGTGGCGTACTCGGTCGAGCTCAAGGGGCTGTCCCCTGATTCCACGCGCGCGATGATACGCGGCGCTTGCGGCGAGGCCCGCGTTACGGAAGATGTCGCGCGCATGCTGGCCGACAAGACCGACGGCGTGCCGCTGTACATCGAGGAATCGACGCGCATGGCGCTGGATCTCAGCGCGGGGAATGCGCCGGCGTTCACGGTCCCGCCGACGATTCAGGATCTGCTGATGGCGCGCCTGGACCGGCTGGCGAGCGCCAAACCGGTGGCGCAGCTCGGCGCGGCGATCGGCCGCGAATCGTCGTTCGCGCTGCTGCAGGCGGTGCTGTCTCACGCAAGCTCACCGATAAGAATCGACAATCTCGAAGCGCAGCTCGCGGTGCTGGTCGGTTCCGGCCTGATGATCGCGAAAGGCGAAGCGCCGCAGGCCAGCTTCGTCTTCAAACATGCGCTGGTGCGCGATGCCGCCTATCAGTCCTTGCTGGAACGCGACCGCAAACGCCTGCATCGCGTGATAGCTATCGTCGTCGGCGAAAAATTCCAGGAAGTGGCACAAACCCAGCCGGAACTGCTGGCCTACCACTGCGACGAGGCCGGCATGGACGCCGAAGCCGTCGCCTACTGGGAGCGGGCCGCGCGGCTCGCGGCCTCGCGTTCCGCCCACGCGGAGGCGATCAGCCACCTCCTCAGCGGCCTTGCGCTGATCGAGCGCATCGCAGCAGAGCCCGAGCGCGACCGCGCCGAGCTCCGCTTGCAGCTGCTGCTGGCCGCGCAGCTCATCGCCACCGAGGGTTACGGCGCAGACCAGGTCGGACGCATCTACGCCCGCGCGGAGCAACTGTGCCGCGTCGCAGGCGATCAGAGCGCGCTGTTGAAAGTCCAGCTTGGCCTGGAGGGTTACCATTTCATGCGTGCCGATTTCGACAAGGCGCATGCCATCGCCCGGCAGGCGGCCGCGATGCTCAACGGCGCGCCGGACCCGATGCGCAAGCTGCAGTCGAACTGGGCCATCGCCAATATCCTGTTCCACCAGGGTGAACTGGTGGCGGCGGTACAACGCATGGACGACTGCCTGGCGCAATACGAGCGTCTGCAGCAGCGCCCCAAAACCGTGCAGGACCCCGGCGTCATGTGCCTGTGCTATTCCGCCTGGGGCAAATGGGAACTCGGCTACGCCGATCAGGCGCTGGAGCGCGCGCGCCGGGTAGTGGTCCTGGCCGAGGAACTCGGCCACAAGTTCAGCATGAGCGAAGCCTACGGATTCAGTACCGCTGTGCACCACTTCAGGGGCGAGAGCGCGCAGGCACTGGAAAGCACGGAACGCGCGATCAGGATCTGCGAAGACAATGGTTTCGCGGTTTGGCTGGCGCATGCGAAGCTGATGCGCGGGCGCATCCTCGCCGACCTGGGCAAGGCCGAAGCCGGCGTCGCGGAAATGAGCCAGGGCTACGACATGTGGGCCGCGACCGGTGCCGTGGTGACCACGCCGTTTTACCTGGCCCTGCAGGCCGAAGGCCTCGCCCTGGCGGGGCGCCCGGAGGAGGGGCTGGCGTTGCTGCAGCGCGCTTTCGACATCGTATGCAGATATGGGGAGCGCTACTACGAGGCCGAAATCATGCGCCTGCTGGGCGAACTGACCCTGCAGTCGGCGGCCCTGCGCGGCAGGGACGAAAGCGCCGCGGCGGAACGCTGGTTCCTCGACGCCATCGCGTCCGCGCAGCAAAGGCAGCTGCGCGCCTTCGGGCTGCGCAGCGCCACGAGCCTCGGCCGCCTGCGCATGGCACAGGGCCGGCGCGATGAGGCCCTTGCGATTATTCAGCCGGCCTGCGCATGGTTCGAGGAGGGCCAGGACACGCGCGACGTGAAGCAGGCGCGGGCACTGATCGAAACGCTGCGCTAGGAGCACACAACAGTACGCAGATAGGCAGCGAGGCAGGCGGCATGGCCGCATGTCAAGGTAAAAAGTTCGCTATCCGAAGTCTGCCGGGTGCGGGTAGCTTTTCACGATTGCGCAGCTGCGCCGGACGCGCGCCGCCAAAGTACGAATGATTCGAACTGGAGAGCCAGCATGGTGGAATTTCGTGATTTCTTGTTAGCCAAAGACATCCGGCCCTACGAGGCGAACCGGATTCTGCTCCGGTGGCTGTCCGACGACGCCAAACGGGCCGAGCTATACAAGCACCTTGCCTCGCATTGCCCTTTGCTCAAGTTCCAAAGCCGCGCCGACACCAGGCGGCGCTGGACCGACGATACGGACTCGGTATTTCACCAGGATGTGTACCTGTTAAGCAAGAGCGAGCACATAGTTCGCGCCCTGACCGAGCCCGCCAACTTCAGCAATGCCCCTTACGAGGCACTGGGCAGCGGCACGTTCATGCTCGCGCTCGATGGCGGGGACCATCAGCCGCAGCGCGATTTCGCCGATGCCTACCTGCGCTCGCTCAAGCCCGCCACCATCGCGGCGCTCGCGGAAGCCGCATTTTTCGCCGCCGCGGTGCTGCCGCTGAAACAGCGCCAATTCGACCTGGTCGAGCTCGCCGAGCAGGCGGCGCTGCGCTTCATGGGCTTCCTGTTCGGCTTCGCGCAGGCGGATCACACGCTGCTCGAATCGAGCATGCGCGCCGCGTATCTCGGCCTCAACTACCAGATCCTGGGGCGCCACTTCGTCACCGAACCCGGCATCCTGCCCGAAGCTGAAAAGGGCATGGGCGCGCTGCTGCAAAAGGCCGCGCATCTGCTCGACCTGTATCGCGCGCAGATCGGCCGCGAGCAAGCGGACGAACTCGAATCGATCGACGCGGAGCTCAAGGACATCCGCGGATACAGGAACCGCAGCGGCGAACGGCCGCTGGCGGATTTCGCTCCATTGCTGCGGCGAATCGCCACACAGTCCGGGTCGGACGCGGCAAGCGGTTACAGCGGCACCGAGCTGGCGGTGGTGGTCGTGGGCCTGATCACCGGAACCATAGGCAATGTGCAGGCCAGCGTCGCCATCGCGATCAACGAGTTCTTTCGCGACAGCAAAACCTTCGAGCAGGCGCGCGAGGCCGCGGGCAAGGCCTGGCTCGACGGCGCGGGCGCGGAGGAGCTGGAGGCGCTCGTGTGGGGAGCGCTGCGCCTGAACCCGCCCGTTGCATTCCTGCCGCGCAAGACCATAAGCAACGTCAATATCGACGGTCGCGCAATCCCGGCGGGCAGCACCGTGATCCTCGGCATGGGCGGTGCAACGCTTGAAGCCTCGAACTATTCGACCCAGTTCCTCCCCGGGCGCAAGCCGCATGATTCCCTGATCTTCGGCGGCGCCCCGGGCGCGCCCGGCTATGCCCATCAATGCATCGGACAGCATCTGGCGATGCCGCTGATCACGCACATCGTCAGGCAGGTCCTGCTTCTGCCGGGATTGGCGCAGTGCCTCGATCCGCTCAGCGGCGAGCCCCTGCGTCTGGAGAAGCTGTGGGGCTTCAACTGCCGCAAGTATCCGCTCCAGTTCAACCGCTTCGAGATCCTGCGGCAGTCTCCGCTCAATGTGGTCATGCGCGTCAAGACGCCGGTGTCGGTGCATGCGGAGGAACTGAAGAAGGTCATCAAGTACGGCGCGCCGCGGATCGAAAAGAAGCTGCGCGACGCCCGCCACGTGCATTTCGCCTGGTTCGAATTCATCGAGAACGACACGAAGCTGGTGCTGCACACCGTGTACGACCGGGATTTCGACGCCTACATCGAGCACTTCGCACTCGAGATCGGCTCCCTGTTCGACCGGCTGTTCGAGCATATCCAGGACGCGCCGCCGCTGCCGGTGAAAAAATATCCGAAGGAATTCATCGATACTATCCGGCGCTATGACGCGCCCCCGGTCGGCGGCTATTTCTTCAGCGCCTACTCGAGGGTCGAGGTCGCCATGATAGCCAACGCGTTCCGCGAGGAAGGCGAATGACCGCAGCTGCCGAGTTTAAGCAGAAGGCGGACGTACAGCGCCTCGTCACCTATGCCTACGACCAGAACTGCAGCCGGCATTTCGTGCTCGAGGTGAAGCATGCGGCGAACGCGCGCGCATTCCTCGCCGGACTGCTTGACCTGGGCCTGATCACCGGCGCATCCGCCGACAGCGCTGACGTGGCCGCGCGCAAGAGCCGCGGGTGCTGTCCGGCGAACATCGGATTCACCTACCGCGGCCTGCAAAAGCTGCAGCTGCCCCTGCCCTACCTGCTGGTGTTCCGGGAAAAAGCGGCCGCATTCGCCGAAGGCGCCGGCCCGCGCGCGGCGCAGCGGCTCGCCGACACCGGCGCCAGCGCCGCGGAGTGGTGGGACGCATGCTTTCGGCCAGACCGCGCGCATGTGCTGCTTTCTTTCTATGCCGATGGCCAGGGCGAACTCGAAGGCTTCACGCTAGCCTTGCGGCAAATACCCGGTGCCGACGGGCTGGACGGCTGGGGCGCCGCGCTCGACGGCTGCCATCTGGGCGCGGACAAGGACAGGCGCACGGTGCATTTCGGCTTGCGTGACGGCATTTCCAATCCGCGCATCAATGGCTTCCATGCCGGCAAACCCGAGGCTCAATCGAAGCAGCCCGATCCCCACGCTGCTGGCGAGTTCGTGCTGGGTTACCCGAACGACAAGGAATTCAACCCCTGGCTGCTGCTCAATCCCGGACCCGCGCCCAATCCATGGCTGCTGCCGACTGCCCGCATCGACGCGGCATTCTTCCGCAACGGCAGTTTCGCCGCATTGCGCAAGATCGAACAAGACGAAGCCGAATTTCGCAAGTTCGTGTCGGCTTGGGCGACGCGGCTCGGCGTCGGCGAAGAATACGTCCGCGCCAAACTGGCGGGCCGCTGGGACGACGGCAGCGTCGTGCGCCCGGACGAGGAAGCGGCGCCGGCGCAGGCTCCGGCGTACGCGCAAGAGGCGCCGCCGAAACAGGATGAGCGGCTGAACGACTTCGATTTCTCCGACGATCCGCAAGGCAGGGGCTGTCCCTTCGGCGCGCATATCCGGCGCATGAACCCGCGCGCCGACGGCATCGTTCCGTTTCGCCGGCGGCCGCTGATGCGCCGCGGCATGCCCTACGGTCCGCGTTTCGACGCTGCGCCGGAGCAAAAGCGCGGACTGCTGGGCCTGTTCTTCTGCGCCAGCCTGGAAGACCAGTTTGAGCATTTGCTCGCGCAGTGGGGCGACGCCAACCCGATGGGCCCGGACAATTGCGGCAACGCGAAGGACCCGCTGATCGGAAGACACGAGGACGCTCATACGGTATTCGATATACCCCTGCGCGGCGAGCGGCTGCGCCAACTCGATGGCTTCAGGCCCTTCACGACCACGCGCGGCACGCTGTACGCGTTTTACCCGGGCCTCTCGGCATTGCGCACGATTGCCAGCAGCGGTGCGCCAGTGCGATGAACGCCGGGTTCCTGCAAAACGCCGGCATCATGCAAGACCCGGCCGAGGACGCGGCGCACGACCCGCCCGGCCTGGACCCCCGGGAGCAGCCGCCGGCCGATCGCTACTGCGACGTGGTGCTGACCGGCGGGGTCACCGATGGCGTGATCTATCCCTGGGCGGTGCTGGAGCTCGCGCGCAAGTACCGCTTCAAGAATATCGGCGGCACGTCCGTGGGTGCGATGGCGGCCACGCTGACCGCGGCCGCCGAATACGGCCGCAGGCGCAATCTGCTGACCGGCTTCAACGAAGTGCTGCTGAAGCTTCCGCGCAGGCTCGGCGAAGACGTCGGCGGGTCGACGCGTTTATTTTCCCTGTTCCAGCCGGCGCCGTCGACGCGGCGCCTGTTCGAGCTGTTCGTCGGCTTCGTGCGTTCGGATGCAGATGGAAGGCGCGCACCACGCAGGGCGCATATCCAGGCCGACACATCGGCCTGGGAGCGCCGCATCGACCGGATTGAGGCGGCGTTCGGAAGGCTGAAGCGCAGGCTTGCAGTCGGAGTCTATCGATTGCGCAGAAAGCACGCCATTGCCGCATTCGTGCTGGGCTCGCTCAGGCTATGGCTGCGCTGGTCCTGGAAAATTTCCCGGGTGGTGCTGTACGCGTATCGCGGCCCGGCGCTGCTCGGCGTCCTGCTCGGATCTGCGCTCGGCTTCGGCGGATGGTGGTTCCGCCATCGCGGCTCGTGGCAGGAGCTGGGCTGGGACGCGTTGCTGTCGGTGCTGCCCTGGATGACGATTCTCGTCGTGCTGTGCGTCGGCGTGGCTATCGTGCTCGATCTTCTGAGCGGTTTCATCCGCAACGGCTTCGGACTGTGCACCGGCTACCGCAATGCGGCGACGCCGCCGGGACAGCAGTCGCTGATCGAATGGCTGCACGAGGGGATACAGGCGGCGTGCGGCAAGGCGCTCGACCGGCCACTAACCTTCAAGCACCTGTGGGACGCGCCCGGCGGCCCTGAAGGCCGACCGCAGCCGCCGGCACGACGCAAGAGCAAATCGCGCTCGATCGACCTGCGCATGGTCACCACCAACCTGACCCACGAGCGGCCCTACGCGCTGCCGGTGGAAGACGAGACCAGCCGGCTGTTTTTTCGCGAGGCCGAGCTCAAACCGTATTTTCCGCCTGCGATTCTCGACCATCTGGTCGCGAATTCTGCGCCGTACACGAGCAAAGTGGACGGCGTGGACCCCGTGCCGGGCAATGTTCCGGACGACCTGTTCGAACTGCCCTGCGGCGAGCTCCCCGTGGTCGTGGCCGCGCGCCTCAGTCTGAGTTTCCCCGTGCTGTTTTCTGCGGTGCCGCTCTGGGCGATCGACTACGAGACCGGCGACTACAAGCGGCGTCGGCTGCGCAAGTGCTGGTTCTCCGACGGCGGCATCTGCTCCAACTTTCCGGTCCACCTGTTCGATGCGGCACTGCCCCTCTGGCCGACCTTCGGCATCGCGCTGGTGACGCGCAGCCTGTTCTGGCCGGACGAAGCCACTTACCTGCCGAAGTACTACAACCAGGGCCGCGGCGACCGCTGGCAGCGCTTCGGCGACGAAATCCTGCCGGTCACCGGCGAAAGGGTTCCGCCCAGCCGCCGCCTGCTGGGGTTCGCGAAGAGCATCATCTGGAGCGCCAAGGACTGGAACGACAAGACCTCGATGCGAATGCCCGGCGTGCGCGATCGCGTGGTCCGGGTCAATCTGCGGCCGGGCGAAGGCGGGCTCAATCTGAAGCTGACGTGCAGCCAGATCCTCAGGCTGGCGCGGGACTACGGGACACCGGCGGGCAAAACGCTGGTCGAAAAATTTATCGGCCTCGAATCTGACGCACGCCCGTCGCGCTTCTGGGACGAGCATCGCTGGGTCCGCTTCAACAGCCTGCTGGTGGGACTGCGCGAGCGCATCGAGGCCATCGGCGCGGCGGCAGACTCGGCCCGCTACGCGAAACCGCTGTCGGCGCAGATTGCGGATGCCGTTCATGCGCCCCCATTGTGCGAATCCGACCGGGACGAAGGCAAGCCGCTGACCCAGACACAGTCGGACGAACTGCAGCGCCTGCTCACCGCCCTCAAGGAACTGGAACGGCAATTCGACTGTGCAGATCTGCGCCAACCCTACACGCCACTCCCCACCCCGAGCATGCGCATCCGGCCGCCGCTTTAGCGCGATCGGCGAGCCCCGCGCCGCGCATGCGCTGCGCCCTTCCGCGGGGTGCTATTCATCTATATAGATGATGCCGCTGCAGCGCTGGCCACATAAGCTGCAGCCAGCGAATACCAAAGTCATTGATTGTCCGTCACGGGATTCGGCTTCGACAGCCAGACGCGGCTACCCCTTCCCAAAGGGCAGCGTCAGTACCTGTGACGGACCAATTCAAACCTTTGGGAGAAACTAATGAACTATTCGCTGATATCGAAGACCGCGGCCGGCGCCTTGCTGGTCGCAGCACTGGCTGCGTGCGGTGGCGGCGGCGGTACCCCCGATCCCGTCGCCGTGGTCCCCGCGCCCACGACCTTTACCGTAGCCGGCACGGCCGCCGGAGGTGGTGCGTTCGCAGGCGCCACCGTGACCCTGATCGACAGCACCGGCGCCAGCTTCCCCGCTACCGCGGTGACAGGCGCCGACGGCAGCTACACCATCACCGTGCCGCTCACCGCCAAGCCGCCGTTCGTGGTGCAGGCGGTCAGGGATGACA
>JBBRAI010000023.1:0-53553 GCA_038206915.1 Burkholderiales bacterium
CATGTCGCGCCCCGGCGCGCTGCAGCTGCTCGCGCTGATCGCGCTGTACAAGTTCGGCGACGCGCTCGCCGGCACGCTGAGCACGGCGTTTCTGCTCCGCGGCGTTGGGTTTTCGCTTACCGATGTCGGCACGATCAACAAAGTCTTCGGTCTAGTTTCGTTGTTGGCGGGGGGGCTCATTGGCGGCCTGCTGCTCGTGCGCATGAGCCTTACGAGGGCACTGTTGCTGTTTGGCGCCCTGCAGGCGATTTCGAACCTGTCTTTCGCGGTTCTGTCCTGGGTCGGGAAGGGGCCGGTATTCGCCTTCGCGTACTTGTCCGAAAGTATGGCTTGGGCCGGCAAGACGTACCCGCTGCTGGTGTTCGCGGTCGGCTTCGAGAACCTCGCCAGCGGCATGGGCACCGCTGCTTTCGTCGCGTTCGCCATGGCGTTATGTAATCACAACTTTTCCGCCACCCAGTACGCGCTGCTGTCGGCGATCGCCTCGCTCGGGCGCATCCTGTTCGGCCCCGTCACCGGGAAACTCGTCGCGACCATGGGCTGGGCCAATTTCTTCGTGCTTACCTTCGTCGCCGCGCTGCCCGGACTGTGGCTGGTGTGGCACATGCGCGCGCAGATCGCCGCGGTGGAACAGGCGCAGCCGCAGGGCGGTTGAGCCGGTACGCGTTTTATACCTCAAGAATCGTCCCTGTTTTTTTCCGGAACCGTGTTTTCCTGACGGATGTGCTTTTCATCCGTGAGGAAAACACGGTTGGCGCGCGCAGCGCGCAATGATTGCGTATCGACATTGCCGGATTGGCCGGAGTGCGCGAAGGGGCGGTTGCGCCCGGGCTTGCACGTACGGCGTCCCGTCCGCGCGGATCGTCGATGACACGCGGATGAAAGGCTTATCCGCGCGCCATCGACGATCTTGTATGAAACCCCGCCGTGAACCTGTTCTTAGAGAGAGCGCGGTTCACGCTATCTCGAACCGATACACCGCGGTGCTGGCGCGCAGATTCGGCGCGAAGCTGATGCGGCGCGCGCCCTGCATCACGATGCGCTCGAGGATGCGCACGCCGTGAGCGGCGCAGAAATCCTCGAAGTCGTTCAGCGTGCACAGGTGCACGTTCGGGGTGTCGTACCACAGGTAGGGCAGCACATCGGATACCGGCATGCGGCCGCGCATGATCTGCAGGCGCTGCGGCCAGTAGCCGAAATTGGGGAAGGAAACGATGCCCTGGTGCCCGACGCGCAGCATCTCCATGATGATTTCCTCGGTATGGCGCATGGCCTGCAGCGTCTGGGACAGGATGACATAGTCGAACGACCCGGCGTCGAAACCGGCGAGCCCGGTCTCGAGGTCGCTCTGGATCACGCTGACCGAATTCTTCACGCAGGCGAGCACGTTGGCGTCGCTGATTTCGATGCCGTAGCCGCGCACGTCGCGGCTCTGCTTCAGGTATTGCAGCAGCACGCCTTCGCCGCAGCCCAGGTCGAGCACGCTCGCGCCCGGCGCCACCCACGCGGCGATGGCTTCGAGGTCGGCGCGGCCGGCAATCGCCGGTACCGGGAGCGAGGCGTTCATGCCACTGCCGTTTCTACGCCGCACTCGCGCGCGACATTGTCGAAGTAGGCGCGCACCAGCGCATGGTAGCGCGCATCGTCGAGCAGGAACGCGTCGTGTCCGTGCGTTGCGTCGATTTCCGCATAGCAGACGTCGGCGCGATTGTCGAGCAGGGCCTTGGCGATTTCGCGCGAGCGCTCCGGCGCGAAGCGCCAGTCCGAAGTGAACGAAGCGATGAGGAAGCGCGCCTGCGCCGGCGCGAGCGCGCGCTTGAGGTCGCCGTCGCAGGCGCCGGCCGGGTCGAAATAATCCAGCGCCCGAGTGATCAGCAGATAGGTGTTGGCGTCGAAGTACTCGGCGAAATTGTCGCCCTGGTGGTGCAGGTAGGATTCGACCTCGAAGTCGACATCGAAATGGTAGTTGATCGCCCCCGAGCGCAGGCTGCGGCCGAATTTCGCCATCATCGCGTCGTTGGAAAGGTAGGTGATGTGACCGATCATGCGCGCCAGGCGCAGGCCGCGGCGCGGCACCACGTTGTAGGCGTAATAGTCGCCGCCGTGGAAATCCGGGTCGGTGGTGATCGCCTGGCGCGCCACCTCGTTGAACGCGATGTTCTGCGCCGAGAGCTTGGGCGCCGCGGCGATGACGATGGCGTTCGCGATCCGCTGCGGGTACGCGATCGCCCACTGCAGCGCCTGCATCGCGCCGAGGCTGCCGCCCATCACCGCGGCAAAGCGCGCGATGCCGAGGCGGTCGGCGAGGCGCGCCTGCGCTTCGACCCAGTCCTCCACCGTGACCACCGGGAAGCTCGAGCCGTAGGCCCTGCCGGTCTTGGGGTTGAGCGAAGCCGGACCGGTCGAGCCGAAGCAGCCGCCGGGGTTGTTCACGCCGATGACGAAGAACCGGTCGGTGTCCACCGGCTTGCCCGGACCGATCATGTTGTCCCACCAGCCGACGTTACGCGGATCCTCGGCGTAGAAGCCGGCGACATGGTGCGCAGCATTGAGCGCGTGGCACACCAGCACCGCGTTCGACCTGGCGGCGTTCAGCGTGCCGTAGGTTTCGTACGTCAGGTCGTAGGCGTCGAGCTGCGCGCCGCTCCTGAACGCGAGCGGCGTGTCGAAATGCATAATCTGCGGCCGGACGGCGCCGACTGATCGTGGTTCGCTCATTTGAAACCCAAAATGAAAAAACCCGTTCAGCTTGCTCGCTAAACGGGTTTCCCGCGCTTTAGCCGTATTTGTTTTTCGCTCGGTCGAACCTCCGACCGGCGGCGCCCGCAAGCTGACCATCAAATCGGCGCTGGGATGAAAGATACCCGCCAAGGCGGGGGGCTGTCAATCTGCGCAGGCCCGCGTCAGGCGTTGAGCTTGTCCAGCAGGCGCTTGGCTTTTTCCGGATCGTCGGCGCGCAGGATGCTGTTGGCAAGGCGCGCCAGGTCGCCGAGGTCGCTTTTGAGCACCTGCTGCTTGATCGTGAGCAGGTTGGCCGGATGCATGGAAAACTGGCGCAGGCCGAAGCCGAGCAGCAGCCGCGTCAGCGCTGCGTCGCCCGCCATTTCCCCGCACACCGCAACCGGGACCTTCATGCGCGTGCCCGTCTTGATGGTGCGCGCCACCAGGTGCAGCACTGCAGGGTGCAGCGGGTTGTACAAGTGCGAGACGCTGTCGTCGGTGCGGTCTATGGCGAGCGTGTACTGGATCAGGTCGTTGGTGCCGATCGACAGAAAGTCGAGCTTGCGCACGAACACGCCCAGGGCCAGCGCCGCCGCCGGCACCTCTATCATGCCGCCGACCTGGATGCCGCGGTCGTAAGGCAGGTTCTGCTCGTCCAGGACCTGCTTCGCCTTGGCAATCATGACGAGCGCCTGTTCGATCTCATGCGCGTGCGCGAGCATCGGAATCAGCAGGCGGATATTGCCGTAGTGGGAGGCGCGCAGGATCGCGCGCAGCTGCGCCAGGAACATCTGCGGCTCCGCGAGGCACAAGCGGATCGCGCGCAGGCCCATCGCCGGATTGGGCCCGCCTCGGTCGGACCCGTTCACGGTCTTGTCCGCGCCCAGGTCCAGCGTGCGTATGGTCACCGGCATGCCGCGCATCGCTTGCGCCACGTGCCGGTAGGCCTCGAATTGTTCGTCTTCGGAGGGCAGGTCGTAGCGGTTCAGGAACAGGAACTCGCTGCGAAACAAGCCGACTCCGGTGGCGCCGGATTCGCGCACCTGCTCGATGTCCTGCGGCAGCTCGATGTTGGCGTGCAGGTCCACCGGGGTACCGTCGCGCGTCGTCGCGGGCGTGCTGCGGATGCGCTTGAGTCGCTGCCGGCGCGCCTCCAGCTCCGTCTGGCGCTGCTCGTAATGCGCCAGCACCAGTTCGTCCGGATCGACGATGAGCACGCCGTGCACGCCGTCGACGATCACCAGTTCGCCCTCGCGCACCATCTGCCGCGCCGTGTGCGCGCCGACGATGGCCGGAATGTCGAGGCTGCGCGCAAGAATCGCGGTGTGCGAAGTCACGCCGCCGAGGTCGGTGACGAACCCGGCATACTGGCGCTGCTTGAACAGCATCATGTCCGCCGGCGACAGGTCATGCGCGACCACGACCAGGTGCTCCTCGCGCACCGGCGCCGCGCCCGGCTGCTTGGGCTGCACCTGCATCGCCTTGAGCACGCGCTCCACCACCTGCACCACGTCGGCCTTGCGCTCGCGCAGGTAGGGGTCCTCGATCTTGGCGAATTGCGCCACCAGGTACTCCATCTGCTGCACCAGCGCCCATTCGGCGTTGCAGCGCAGGCTGCGGATCAGCGCGCGCGGCACGTGCGACAGCGTCGCGTCGTCGAGAATCATCAGGTGCAGGCTGAGGAAGGCGCCGAGCTCTGTCGGCGCATCGGCAGGCACGCTGCGGCGCAGTTCCTGAAGCTCGGCGCGCACCTGGTCGACCGCCGCCGAAAAGTGCATCACCTCGAGTTCGAGGTGCTCCGGCGCGATCGCATAATGCGCCACTTCCAGCCGTGCGCTGGAAATCAGGTGGGCATGGCCGATCGCGATGCCGCCGCCGACGCCCGCGCCGTGCAGGGTGAAACTCACTCGCCTTCTCCGAACTTGTCGACAATCAGCTGCACTATGGCCTGCAGCGCGGCATCGGCGTCGTCGCCGTCGGTTTCTATGCCTATGGTCGCGCCTTTGCCCGCGGCGAGCATCATCACGCCCATGATGCTCTTGGCGTTGACGCGGCGGCCGTTGCGCGTGAGCCATATTTCGCTCTGGAAGCCGCTCGCAAGCTGCGTCAGTTTTGCCGACGCGCGCGCGTGCAGACCCAGCTTGTTGACTATTTCAGTTTCGGTTTGCGCCATTGCAGGCATCGGTATTGAGGTGGACCACGCCGGCGACCCCGCCGCTGATGGCTTTCTCCGCGACCACGGCGAGCGCTTCTTCGCGATAAGTCAGGGCGCGGATCAGCATCGGCAGGTTGACCCCCGAAATGCCTTCGACGCGCCCCGGGTCCAGCAGGCGCGTGGCGATGTTGGAGGGCGTGGCGCCGAGTATGTCGCTTAACACCAGCACGCCCTCGCCCTGGTCGAGTTGCTTCACCAGCTCTTTGGCCTGCGGCAGGATGGCCTCGGGATCGTCGTGAATGGTGACGCCGAGCTGGCGCACCAGCGGCGGGCGCTTGCCCAGCACGTGGCTCGCGGAGTGGATCAGCGCTTCACCGAACGCGCCGTGGGCAACAATCAGAATTCCGACCATGATATCCGCTCTGAAATGGGTTTTCGATCCGCGTCGGCGGCTGCCTCAGGCTGCGCAGGCCTTCTCCAGCGCATCGATGAACAGTCCGGCGACGTTGCAGCCGGCCTGCTCGCGAATTTCCTGGAAGCAGGTAGGGCTGGTGACGTTTATTTCGGTGAGGTAGTCGCCGATCACGTCCAGACCGACCAGCAGCAGGCCGCGTTGCGCCAGCTTGGGGCCGAGCGCGGCGGCGATTTCCAGATCGCGCGCCGACAGCGGCTGCGCCACGCCGCGCCCGCCGGCGGCGAGATTGCCGCGCGTCTCGCCCGCCTTGGGGATGCGCGCGAGGCTGTAGGGCACCGGCTCGCCCGCGATCAGCAGGATGCGCTTGTCGCCCTCGCGTATTTCCGGGATAAAGCGCTGCGCCATGATCGAGCGCGTGCCGTGCCAGGTAAGCGTTTCGACGATGACGTTGCGGTTTGGGTCGGCGGCGGTGACGCGAAATACCTGCGCGCCACCCATGCCGTCCAGGGGTTTCACCACCACGTCGGCCTGCGCCTCGATGAACGCGTGGATCTGCTTTTCCATGCGCGTCACCAGCGTCGGCGCGGTGAACTGCGGGAATTCCGCGATCGCCAGCTTCTCGCTGTGGTCGCGCAGTGCGCGCGGATCGTTGAATACCCTGGCGCCTTCGCGGCCGGCGAGCTCGAGCAGCCAGGTCGCGGTCACGTACTCCATGTCGAACGGCGGGTCCTTGCGCATCAACACCGCGTCGAACTCCGACAGCGGCTCCTCGCGCGGCAGCTCGATGCGGTACCAGCGTTCCTTGTCGCCGGTGAGTTCGAGGCGGCAGGACTCGCCGATCACGCGCCCCTGCTTCCACATCACGCCGTCCTGCATCAGGACATGCAGCTCGTGGCCGCGCGCGGCGGCCTCCACCATCATGGAATAGGTGGTGTCCTTGTAGGTCTTGATCTCGTCCAGCGGATCGAGAATGATCGCGAGCTTCATCGGGCGGGCGCAGCGTGTTCCGGGTACGGCATGTCGATGGGATGCGGGACCATGCGTCCTCCGCGTCGGGGATAGGGAGTAATTCTAGCAGTGTGGTGCATGCGGAGGCTGGCTCAGACTTTCAGGCCTGTTGCGATCGCGTTGAATTGCTCCTGCGCCGGCACCCAGGTTTCCTAGGGTGCGGGCGAGGGTCGTGCCGGTAGTGACGAGAAACGGCCGCGCATCTTGTGGAACAACATCGGATTGTGTTCCACAATTAGGCCAGGTGTGCCAGAAGGTTCGCGGCTTCCGGGTGTTCCGCTTGCAATAGTGCGATGGCTCGCTTTGCGCCCGCCTTTGCTTTGGCGCGCAGCGTCTTATCCATGCTGGCGATGGCATCGTGCAGGAGAAAATCCTGCTCCTGCGTAATCGCGGCCGCGAGCAGTGCAGCTTGCGCCACGTCCTTCTGGCTCTTCGGGTTGTCTCCACCTGCGCGCAGCGAATAGACGGCAAGTTTGTGCACACAGAATCGCCCGGCGTGCGGCACTATTACCGGGACGATGCGATCGCGCCCGAGCAATACCGATTGCATCGGTTCTCCCAAGAGGAACTGCAAGTGCGGTAGGCCGGTGGCATGCGCCCCCAGTTCACGCACGGGCACTGGCTGATAGGGCTCGCCTTTCGAGGGGACCAACAGGTCCACCTTCAGCTTCTTCCCGCGTACCTTGAATGAAGTGGCCGGCTCATTGCGTTTCAATTGTGGCACCTCGTGAAACGGCAGCCCGGTGTCGGTGAGAAGCTTGAGAAACCCGCCTACGGGCAACGCGGCGATTTGTATCGGCTCGGCCCGCGTAAGGTCTACGTCCTCGGTCATCGCAATTGAGGTGTCCGCAACCCCGAGCTCGTTGAGTATCGCCCCGAACGCGTGCGTTCCGACGAGGATTCCTCCCCTTCCGAAAAGGCCGGCATTGAATAGCGCGGCTATGCTGACCAATGCCGAGTTTTCCGTGCTGTGAAAGCCGACCTTGCGCAGGTCGCGGCTGTATCCCGCCAGGATTGCTGCGTCCCGGATTTCATCGTTCGCCTGCGCCATCTTCGCGGCGGTGTCGGCGCTATCTTCGGCGCCAAGATATTCGGTGACGCGCTTGCCGCTGCCGTCGTAGCGGTAGCGATAGACGAAGCGCTTGCCGCCGCGTTTTTCCGTCTGCAAGGTTCCCGCGGTGACGAGCGGGACTTGCCGCTGCGCGAGTGCAAGCTCCTTTGCCTGGGCATAGGCAGTCCGGAACGACAGATCGAAGAACTTGATTTTCAAGGCCGTGCCGCTCGTGTGGAATACAATCGCATTATATTCCACAAATCCGGGTGGGGATACAACTGACTGGAAAGCCGCGCCAGTCCTGGCTTTCCGGGCAGCTATCGCCGCAATCGACGCCCGTCCGAACGGCAGTCGGAGACGGCGAGCGCCTAAACAGTTTCATCTTGCCATACCGCAAGACGGCGAACAGGCGGCCGGGCCGCGCCCCGGGCTGCTCCTTTCGCCGCGGCTAAGACGAGTCGCTACTTGGCCAGGCCGGCGAGGTAGTCGACCGCGGCTTTGAGTTCGGCGTCGGAGAGTGCGGTGTTGCCGCCTTTGGGCGGCATTGCGTTCTTGCCGTTGAGCGCGTTTGCGTACAGCGCATTCATGCCAGTCTTGAGGCGGGGCGCCCAGGCGGCCTTGTCGCCGGCCTTGGGTGCGCCCGCCACGCCGCTGCCATGACAGGCGACGCAGGTGGTTTCGTAGATCTTCTTGCCGTCGGGCTTGCCCGCGGCTGCGGCAGTTGTCACAGCGGGGGCCGCGGCCTTTTCCGGTCCCGGCGCAGGCGCTGCCGCTTTTTCCGCTGCGGGTGCCGCCGGTTGCGCGAACTTGGCGCCGGCCTTGTTCGCCATGTAGACCACGGCGCGCTCCACTTCCAGATCGCTCAGGTCCGCGCCGCCGCCGCGCGGCGGCATCGCGCCCTTGCCCTTGAGCGCCGCGCTCAGCAATGCCTTTTCGCCCTGCTTGACGCGCGCCGCCCATTCGCCCTGGTCACCGAATTTCGGCGCGCCCGCCGCGCCGCTCGCATGGCAGGCGCCGCACACCGCCTTATACACGTCCTCGCCGCTGCGCGGCCCGACGGCGGCAGCGCTGGCGCCGGCTTCGGCGAAAGCGATGTCCGCGACCGGCTTCATGCGCTTGGCCACCGCGTCGGGCGACATCGCCGAGCTGTCCATGTCGACGCGGCGTATGTTTGTCACGAACTGCGACAGCATGACGATCAGCAGGATCGGCACGAGAAACGCGAGCACCACCGTGATTATCAATTGCTTGGGCGTCTTGATCAGGGTCTCGTGCCCGGCATCGTGCGCGTTCTGGCTCATGGGTTTCCTTCGTTGCTAGGTTCTACACATACCGGGGGGCGGCGCTCGCGCTCCCCTAGGTCGGGGACGGTTTCGGCAATTTCTCAACCGCGGCTAAGTCGTTGCAAACGCGCGCATTATAGTCGCAATTGGCGCCCGCATGAAAGCGTCGCACCGCGCGCCGGCCGGGCAAAGGCCGGTATAAGCCGGTATACTTTGGCCCACGCGCCCGTAGCTCAGCTGGATAGAGTGTTGGTTTCCGAAACCAAAGGTCACAGGTTCGACTCCTGTCGGGCGCGCCATTCTCACTAGGGTGTTGACCGCACACATTCGCCCGTACCGGGCCCGCTGTGATGGCGACCGTATGCTTCCCCGCAATCCTCGCAATTTCCTAGGCCGCTTCCAGTTCTGTAGTCGTGTCTTTTCGCTTTGTTTTGCGCCGGACAATTGTAATATGCGGTTCCATTCCCGCAGTCGTCGCCATGTCCATCAGTGTTTCCAGGGAAAACAGATGCAATCTTCCACGCATCAAATCGGACACGCGAGGCTGAGTGATACTAAAACGCTTAGCCGCCGCCGCTTGGGTCTTGCCGGTAGCCTTGATCCATTCTTGTAACGCCATCATCAATTCTGAGCGTGCACGCATGCTAGCCGCCTGCTGTGGCGTGTTCTCTATGGCGTCCCAAACGCTGCCGAACTTTCGCTCTTTGCTCATATTTGTTCTCCCATCAGATCCTTGTAACGCTTTCGCGCAAGTTGGATGTCTTTGCCGCTCGTTTGCTCCGATTTCTTCTGAAAGCAGTGCAGAACATAGATGGCATCGGCAAGCGCCGCCAGGTAAATTACGCGGAAAGCTCCTGTCGCATCCCGAATTCGAATCTCCTTTACGCCGGGACCAACGGACCTCATGGGTTTCCAATCGTCCGGGTCGCGACCACGCTGAACCTTGTCAAGCTGAAAACCCGTGTCTTGGCGAGCGTTATCTGGAAATCTCCTCAGAGACTCCAGGGCGTCACCGCGAAATATCACGGGTTTGACCATCAGGCGTGATTATACAAAAACTTGTAACAAATAGAAAGAGGCCCGGCAACCGCTGTCTGAGCGTTGTCCAATGTCCGATAACCAGCCTCGCGTAGCTGAAACGTAGCTTGCATCAATTGCTCTGAGACTTCTTGTGGCTGCTTTGGGCTACATTCACAAATAGCGGGCGCTGCAGGGCTATGGTTCAATTACGAATAATTTCGCGCGCCGAAATTCCGAAACCAAAGGTCACAGGTTCGACTCCTGTCGGGCGCGCCATTTCTCCCGCTATGGGATGAACTGAACGGCCGCGGACTCAAATGCGCAGCGCCGCCTTCACGATGTCTTGCGCCTCGCGCACGATTTGCGCCAGGTGTCCGGCGCTGGTGAAACTCTCGGCGTAGAGCTTGTAGATGTCCTCCGTGCCGGAGGGCCGGGCGGCGAACCAGCCCGCGGCCGTGGTCACCTTGAGCCCGCCGATGGGCGCGTCGTTGCCGGGCGCGCGCGTAAGCCTGGCGAGAATGGGATCACCGGCCAGCGTCGCGGTCCGCACGCTGGCCGCGTCGAGGTGCTTGAACGCGGCTTTCTGCGCCGGCGTGGCCGGCGCGTCCACGCGCACATAATGCGATGTGCCGTACTGCGCCGCGAGTTCCAGGTAATGGCGTCCCGGGTCCTTGCCCGTGGTCGCGGTGATTTCCGCCGCCAGCAGGCCGAGGACGATGCCGTCCTTGTCGGTGGTCCAGGCCGCGCCGTCGCGGCGCAGGAAACTCGCGCCTGCGCTCTCCTCGCCGCCGAAGCATAGGCTGCCGTCGAGCAGCCCCGCGGAAAACCACTTGAAGCCTACCGGCACTTCGACCAGCCGGCGCTCCAGGCCCGTGACCACGCGATCGATCAGCGCGCTCGACACCAGGGTCTTGCCCACTGCGGCGTCCGCCGGCCATTGCGTGCGGTGCGTCAGCAAATAGTGGATCGCGACGGCGAGGTAGTGGTTCGGATTTATCAGCCCCGCCGAGGGCGTGACGATGCCGTGGCGGTCGGCGTCGGCATCGTTGCCCCAGGCGATGTCGAAGCGTTGTTTTAGCCCGACCAGCCCGGCCATGGCGTAGGTGCTGGAGCAGTCCATGCGAATCTTGCCGTCGTGGTCCAGCGTCATGAAACCGAAAGTGGGATCAACTTTCGGGTTGACTACGTCGATGTCCAGGCCGTAGCGCTCGGCGATCGGCTTCCAGTAGGCCACCGCAGCGCCGCCCAGCGGGTCGACGCCGATTTTTAGCCTCGCCGCGCGGATCGCGTCCATGTCGATCACGTTCGCCAGGTCGGCGATGTAGGGCGCGGCGAAATCCTCTTCGCGCGTGCCCGCCGCGGCGCGCGCCTGCGCCGGGGGCAGGCGCTTCACGCCGCGGTTGCCCTGCGCGAGCAGCGCATTGGCGCGCTGCTCGATCCAGCCGGTGACATCGGTGTCGGCGGGTCCGCCGTTGGGCGGGTTGTATTTGATGCCGCCGTCCGCCGGCGGATTGTGCGAGGGCGTGATCACCAGGCCGTCGGCGCGCGCGGCGCCGCGATCGCCGCCGTTCTTGTTATTGTGCACCAGGATCGCGCGCGAGATCACCGGCGTCGGGGTGTAGCCGTCGCCGCGCTGGAAGCGCGTGTCGACGCCGTTGGCGGCTAGCACCTCGAGTGCGCTTGCCTGCGCCGGGCCGGAGAGCGCATGCGTGTCCTTGCCCAGGTAGAGCGGACCCGAGATCGCATGCTGCGCGCGGTATTCGCACACCGCCTGCACGATCGCGAGGATGTGCGCTTCGTTGAAGCTGCGCTCGAGCGAACTGCCGCGATGGCCGCTGGTGCCGAAGGCCACGCGCTGCGCCGGGTCGTTCACATCGGGCAGATCGTGATAGGCGCGCAGCAACTCCTTCACGTTCACCAGCATGTTCGCCGGAGCCGGCTTGCCGGCGAGGGGATGGGTCATGATCGCTTCCCGCAGTGGAATGAAGATTCGAAGCCGTTCCATTGTCGCCATTTGGGCCGCCCTGCGCCAGCAGCGCGTGCGCGCGGCGTTGATCTAAATCAAGCGTGCGGCGACGGGCCGGTCTAGTATTTGCACTGATACACTAGCGCGTAGCGCCGCCAGGCAGCGTTTCCGGCCGCAATCCCGCCGCAGCGCGGGGCATAATCAGGAGCCCAGCATGACCGCCATCAGCCGTTATCCCGTACCCAAGCTCGAGGACCTGCCGCAGGACATCCGCGAGCGCATCGTCGCCGTACAGGAAAAATCGGGCTTCGTGCCCAATGTGTTCCTCACGCTCGCGCACCGCCCGGACGAGTTCCGCGCCTTCTTCGCCTATCACGACGCGCTGATGGAAAAGCAAAGCGGCCTGACCAAAGCCGAGCGCGAAATGATCGTGGTCGCCACCTCGGGCGCCAACCAGTGCCAATACTGCGTGGTCGCGCACGGCGCGATCCTGCGCATCCGCGCGAAGAACCCGCTGATCGCCGACCAGGTGGCGGTGAATTACCGCAAGGCCGACATCACGCCGAAGCAGCGCGCGATGCTCGATTTCGCGATGAAGACCGCGCTTGAGCCCTGGAGCATCAGCGATGCCGATTTCGACACGCTGCGCGGTCACGGCTTTTCCGACGAGGACATCTGGGACATCGGCGGCGTTGCTGCGTTCTTCGCGCTGTCAAACCGTATGGCTAATCTGATCAACATGCGGCCCAACGACGAGTTCTACATGCTCGGGCGTGACAAGCGCTAATGGCCCCCATGCGGATTCTCCTCGTCTGGCTGATCAACGCGCTGTCGCTGCTCGCGGTGCCCTACGTGCTGCCCTCGGTCAGCGTCGACAGTTTCTACATCGCGCTGCTGACGGCGCTGCTGCTGGGTCTGGTCAATGCCCTGATCCGGCCGCTGCTGGTGCTGGTGACGCTGCCGCTGACCATTCTTACCCTCGGCCTGTTCACGCTGGTGATCAACGGATTCCTGTTCTGGTTCGTCGCCTCCTTCATCGAAGGCTTTCGCGTCGGCGGCTTTTGGTCGGCGTTCTGGGGCGCCATCGTCTACAGCCTGATTTCGTCGCTGGCGAGCTGGCTGCTGATACCGCGCCGGGGGCCGCCGCCTGCGCCGCCGCCCGATTACATCGACTCGACGGCCCGCAGGCTGTAGCGGCGCTACGCGTTCAGAGCCTGTGCCACAGCCACAGGAGCGTCCACAGGCCGAGCACGGTAATGAACGCGAGCGGCGTCCAGACGTAGAGCTTGCGCCGGCGCTGGCGCTGGCGCTCGGATTCGGCGCGCGCCGCCTGCATCAGCGCGGCGATGCGCTCTGCCGCGTCGGGCGCCGGGACGGCTGGCGCTGGCACGCTGCGCTCGTGCTCGTCCTTCGCAACCGGTCTGATCGCGGCAGGCTGTGCCGGCTGAACTTCCTGCGGCGGCGCTGCCGTTTTGGCCAGTTGCGCGCGCGCCTGCGCGATCAGGGCGGCTTCGCGTGCGGAGAGTTTGTTTTCAGCCATTGGCGCGCACAGTCCGTAACGAAACAAGGGCACACGCCCCGAAGGTCTCGATCCCGCTCGACGGGAAAGCCCCCTTGGAGGACAAAATCGACACGGTGTTGTAGGAGGCCCGCCCCCGGGCCGATCGGACTTCGAGCTAGCACCGATCGCGGCGAGGGCGCCGCTCCCACGCCCAAAGGAACTCTCCTTGGGACAGTTCCCCTCGTGCTCCCCTGTATTGGGCCGCGGCAACAAGGCTCTTGCCGCGAGCTGTTACAAAAGGACGATGTCGAACTGCTCCTGGGTGTAGCTCGACTCGGCCTGCATCGACACCGGCTTGCCGATGAAGTCCTCGAGCATCGCGAGCGACTGCGACTCGTCCTCCAGGAACAGATCGATCACCACCTGCGCCGCGAGGATGCGGAACTCGCGCGCGCTGAACTGGCGCGATTCGCGCAGGATCTCGCGCAGGATCTCGTAGCACACGGTGCGCGCCGCCTTGACCTGGCCGCGGCCGCCGCAGGTGGGACAGGGCTCGCACAGCACGTGCGCCAGCGACTCGCGCGTGCGCTTGCGCGTCATTTCGACCAGTCCGAGCTGGGTGAAGCCGCTCACCGTCATGCGCGTGCGATCGCGCGCCAGCGCCTTGTTGAATTCGGCCAGCACCGCGGCGCGGTGCTCGGCGCTGTCCATGTCGATGAAATCGACGATGATGATGCCGCCGAGGTTGCGCAGGCGCAGCTGGCGCGCGATCACCTGCGCCGCCTCCAGGTTGGTCTTGAAGATGGTGTCGTCGAAATTGCGCAGGCCGACGAAGCCGCCGGTGTTGACGTCGATGGTGGTCATCGCCTCGGTCTGGTCGATGATCAGGTAGCCGCCCGATTTCAGCGTGACGCGCCGCGCCAGCGCCTTTTCGATTTCCTCCTCGACGCCGTACAGGTCGAACAGCGGGCGCTCGCCGGTGTAGTGGTCCAGGCGCGTGAGCACGTTCTGCATGTAGTCGCGCGCGAAGGACTGCAGCTTTAAGAAATTCTCGCGCGAATCGATCAGGATGCGGCCGGTGTTTTCGTTGACGAAATCGCGCAGCACGCGCTGCGCCAGCGACAGATCCTGGTACAGCGGCGAGGGCGCCGCCGCGGACAGGCTTTTTTCGCGCAGGTCGCGCCACAGCTTGCGCAGGTACTGCAGGTCGTTGGCGAGCTCGGTGTCGGTGGCGGCCTCGGCCATGGTGCGGATGATGTAGCCGCCGGTTTCGTCGGCGGGCAGCATCTGCTTCACCCGCTCTAGCAGCAGCTGGCGCACGCCTTCGTCCTCGATGCGCTGCGAGATGCCGACATGCGCGTCCTGCGGCAGGTGCACCAGCATGCGCCCGGCGATGCTGATCTGCGTCGACAGGCGCGCGCCCTTGGTGCCGATCGGGTCTTTCACCACTTGCACCAGCAGCGGCTGGCCTTCGGCGAGGATCTTCTCGATCGGCTTGTGCGCCGGCTTGCCCGGCTCCGCGCCATGGCCGTTCTGGCGCTCCTCCCAGATGTCGGCCACGTGCAGAAAGGCGGCGCGCTCCAGCCCGATCTCGACGAAGGCGGACTGCATTCCCGGGAGCACGCGCGCGACCTTGCCCATGTAGATGTTGCCGAGCAGGCCGCGGTTGGCGGAGCGCTCGATGTGCAGTTCTTGCGCGACGCCGCTTTGCATCACGGCGACGCGAGTTTCCTGCGGCGTCACGTTGATCAAAATGTCCTCATTCATGCGGCCATTCTACCGGATGGCGCAGTTCCCACGCGCCGCGAAGTGGTTGTGGGAGGCCCGCCCTCGGGCCGATGAATTGGTTGTGGGAGGCCCGCCCTCGGGCCGATCGGACTTCGCGCGAACGCTGATCGGGGCGAGGGCGCCCCTCCTACAAGGTATCGATCGCGGCGAGGGCGCCGCTCCCGCTCGGGCTTGTGCCTCAGGCCGGCGGGCCGATGCCGAAACGCCGCAGCAGCAGCGTGGTTTCGTACAGCGGCAGTCCCATCACGCCGGAATAGCTGCCGCGGATCTCGGCCACGAACGCGCCGGCGCGGCCCTGGATGCCGTAGGCGCCGGCCTTGTCCATGGGCTCGCCACTGGCCACATAGCGCTCGATTTCGGCCCGGCCGATGTCGCGGAAGCGCACCGTGGTCGCCGACAGCTCGGCCTCCATGCGCTCGCCGAACTTGAATGCGATCGCGGTCAGAACCTCGTGTTCGCGCCCGGACAGGCGCTGCAGAAATTCCGCCGCCTGGGCGGTGTCGGCCGGCGTGCCGAGGATCTCGTCGCCGATGCATACGGTAGTGTCGGCGGCGAGCACGCCGCGCAAGGGGAGCTTGCGCTGGACCACGCGCAGCCAGCCGTTCTCGACTTTGTCGCGACATACGCGCATGACGTAGTCGCGCGGCTTTTCTCCCGGCAGCGGGTCTTCGTTCACGTCGGGACCGCGCTCGGCCTTGATGCGCTGGGTCAGCACTTCGTGGTCGACTCCGATCTGGCGCAGCAGCTCGCGCCGGCGCGGGCTGCGCGAGGCGAGGTAGATGCGCGAAATGCCGGCCATCGCGCTCACTCCCGGTGGTAGGGGTGGCCGCCGATGATGGAAAGTGCGCGGTACAGCTGCTCGGCCAGCAGCACCCGCGCCAGGCCGTGCGGCAAGGTCATGGCGGAAAGGCGCAGCTGCATGGAGGCCGACTTCTTCAGCGTGGCGTCCAGGCCGTCGGCGCCGCCGATCAGGAAGGCGAGCGCGCCGCGCTCCTGCATCCAGGCTTCGAGCTGCACCGCGAGGCCGCAGGTGCTGACGTCTTTTCCGCGCTCGTCGAGCGCGATCACGCGCGCCGCCTTGGGCAGCGCCGCGCGTATGCGCGCCGCTTCGGCGGCGAGCATCTGCGCCACCGTCTTGCCCGTGGTGCGCGCCTCGGCCTTGATCTCGACCAGTTCCAGCGTCGTGCCCGGCGGCATGCGCTTGGCATAGCCGCGGCAGCCGTCCGTCACCCAGGACGGCATGCGCGTTCCGACGGCGATGATGATGAGCTTCAAGGTGAGTTCAGGCGCGGCGCCGGCGATCTCAATGTGCAGCCCGGCGCGCTTCCGCGGCTTTCTTGCGCGCGCGCGGGCGCCTGGGTTCGGGCTGGTCCCACAGTTCTTCCAGGTTGTAATACTGACGAATGGCGGGCTGCATCACGTGCACCACGACGGCGCCCAGGTCCACCAGCACCCACTCGCCGTTTTCTTCGCCTTCCACCGAGAGCGGCGGGGCGCCCAGGTCTTTGAGCTTTTCGCGCACATTGTTGGCGAGCGCCTTGACCTGGCGCGTGGAGTCCGCGCTGGCGATGATCACGCGCTCGAACAGGGGTGAGAGATGCGCGACTTTGAGCACAACGATGTCGCGGGCTTTGATGTCTTCGAGTGCGGCGACCGCCGCCTTTTCCATTTTGCGGATATCCATCAGGTATTGAGTACCTCCTTTGACGAAGCCCAGATTCGGGGGAACTACGCCCCGAAGGTCTCGATCCCGCTCGACGGGAAAGTTCCCTTGGGGGAATTACAAGAGGGCACCGCCCCCTTATCCCCTCGGTTCCTCTGGGTAAAGGTGCTGCGTCCGAATATAAGCGAGAACCGCGGCGGGAAGCAAATCGCGCATGTCGCGGCCATCTGCCAGGCCAGCGCGCACCGCCGATGCCGATATGTCCGTCGGCGGCATCGGAAACCAGGCAATCCGCCCGGCCGCGCTTGCGGCGAGCTGCTCGGGTCGCGCCGCGCGGCGCGCGATCTCCTCGGCAAGTTCGGGCACGGGGCCGCCGTCGGCGGGCAGCCAGCCCGGGCGGCTGGCCACCGCGATATGCGCGAGCCCGAACAGTTCGCGCCAGCGCAGCCAGCTCGGCAGGCTGAGAAAGGAATCGCTGCCCAGCAGTAGCACCAGCGGCTGGGCGGCGCCGAGCGCGGCGCGCATGCGCGTGAGCGCATGCACGGTGTAGGTCGGCTCGCTGCGCTCGAGCTCGCTCGCGTCGATGCGGTAGCGCGCGTGGCCTTCGGCTGTGAGCCGCAGCATCGCCAGCCGGTCGCGCGCGGCGGCGACGGGCGGCGCGCGGTGCCCGGGGCGGCCCGAGGGCAGCCACAACACTTCGGTGAGCGGCAGCCCCGAGAGCGCAGCCTCGGCCAGCGCAACGTGGCCCAGGTGCACCGGGTCGAAGGTGCCGCCGAGTATGCCGATGAGGTTCGAGGTGCTCAAGCCGTGACGCCGGATGCGGCGCGCTTCATTCCGACAGGTTGAGTCCGGTGGGTTGGTCGCGGCGGCATTCAGGCCTTGCGCGCGGCGCCGACGGGTAGATTGACGATGCGCTGCATCTCGGCAGCGTCGAACACCCCGGGGTGCACGAGATAGTCGAGCAGCATGTCGGTGGCATCCAGACCCCAGAACAGCTCCTTGCCCGTATCGAAAGTGGGCACGCCATACACGCCGCGCGCGATCGCCTCGCGCCCGCTCGCCGCGAGCGCGTCCTTCACGCGCTGCTCGGCGATCATCGCGTCCGCGGCCTCGCGCGTCAGTCCCAGGCATTCGGCGAGTGCGGGCCACTCGTCGCTCGCCGAGCGGCCTTCTTTCCAGATGAATCCGAAGATGGCCCTGACCGCCGCATAGCTGCCGCCGAGCGCGACGGCGAGGCGCAGCACGGGTAGGGAGTTGAACGGATGCGCCGGCGGGTAGCGCATTTCGATGCCATGCCGAAGCGCCATCCAGTAGGTCTGGCGATAAGTCTGCACGCGCTTCGTCGGCAGCTCCGCCGGGCCCTTGCTGCCCCAGTGATTGAGCAGGCCGGCGAACAGCACCGGGCGCAGCTCGGCCGCGGCCACTAGTCCGGGATGGGCCGCGAACTGCAGGTAGGAATAGGGCGATATGAAATCGAAGTACCAGACCAGCCGCGTCGCCTGCTGTCCGCTCACGTGCGGATCTGCCCTTCGCCGAGCACCACGTATTTCTGTGAAGTGAGTCCCTCCAGCCCGACCGGCCCGCGCGCATGCAGCTTGTCGGTGGAAATGCCTACTTCCGCGCCCAGTCCGTACTCGAAGCCGTCGGCGAAGCGCGTCGAGACGTTGACCATGACCGAACTCGAATCGACTTCGCGCAGGAATCTTTGCGCCCGCTCCTTATCCTCGGTGACGATCGCGTCGGTGTGCGCCGAGCCGTACTTCGCGATGTGCGCCATCGCCGCGTCCATGTCCTCGACCACGCGCACCGCCAGGATCGGCGCGAGGTACTCCGTGTACCAGTCCTGCTCGCTCGCCGGCCTGATCCCGGGCACGAGCTTGCGCGCGGCCTCGTCGCCGCGCAGCTCCACGCCCTTGTCGAAGTAGATGTTCGCCAGCGGCGGCAGTACCTTGTCTGCGATGCCCGCGGCGACGAGCAGCGTCTCCATGGTGTTGCAGGTGCCGTAGCGCTGCGTCTTGGCGTTGTCGGCAATGCGTATCGCCTGCTGCAGGTCGGCGCGATCGTCGATGTACACATGGCATACGCCGTCGAGGTGCTTGATCATCGGGATGCGCGACTCGTTCATGACACGCTCGATCAGGCCCTTGCCGCCGCGCGGCACGATGATGTCGACGTACTGGTTCATGCTGAGCAGTTCGCCCACCGCGGCGCGGTCGGCGGTGGCGATCACCTGGACCGCGGTCTGCGGCAACCCGGCCGCGGCGAGGCCCTCGTGCATGCACGCGGCGATGGCGCGGTTGGCGCGCAGCGCCTCGCTGCCGCCGCGCAGGATCGCGGCGTTGCCAGACTTGAGGCACAGCCCGGCGGCGTCGGCGGTGACGTTGGGGCGCGACTCGTAGATGATGCCGATCACGCCCAGCGGCACGCGCATGCGCCCGACGCGGATGCCGCTCGGACGCTCGCGCAGCTCGGTGATCGCGCCTACCGGATCGGGCAGGCGCGCGATCTGCTCCAGGCCCTCGGCCATTTCCTCGACGCCGGCGGGCGTGAGCTGCAGCCGGTCGAGCAGCGCGGGCTCAAGCCCCGCGGCGCGCGCCTCGGCCACGTCTTCGGCGTTGGCTTCGAGCAGCCGCGCCGTGTCGCGCCGGATCGCGGCGGCGGCGGCGGCGAGCGCGCGGTCCTTGGTCGCGCTGTCGGCGCGCGCGAGCACGCGCGCCGCCGCGCGCGCCTGCTCGCCCACTGCGCGCATGTAAAGCTTGACGTCCTTGATTTCGGCGACCGCGTTCATCGCCGGGATTTTACCCCGCCACGGCGCTACGTGCCTTCGGGTGCGCCCTGCCACAGCATGTCGTAGCCGAGCTCTTTGGTTTCCGAGCACATCGTCGCCAGCGCCTCGAATTTGGAGATGAAAATCCTGTCGGCGTGCGATTTTTCGTGCTCTTCGAACGAGCGCCAGTAGGTGACGATGGCGTAGTGCTCCTCCGCCGCCGAGCTTGCGCCGAGCGAGCCCTCGTCGGAAACGAAGCCGGAGAACTTGAACACCTGGCCGGCGATGAAGCCGCCCTTGTCGCCGCCGTAGGTTTCCTTGACGACGTTGCACATCTCGCCCACCGCGAGCTCGACCTGGTCGAAGCTCACGCCGGGTTTGAGTTTCGCCGTGTTGAACAACATCTTGGCGCCGAAGGGCAGGGTGATCGGATCGAACATGGCTCCTCCTGGGAAATGTCTGGGAATTGCGGGGCGGTCCCTGCTGTCTATGGAAGATTGGAGGCCGCCGGACTCTGTAGTGCAGGCGCTACGATAACGAACCGCCGGCTGTGATGCCCTGAGGCGGTACTCGACAATCTACACTTTTCCGGTCCCGGCTGTCATCAGCCCAGCACGGTCACGATCACGCGGCGCACCTGCGCCCCGCTGCGATGCTCCCACAGATAAATCCCTTGCCAGGTGCCGAGCAGCAGTTCGCCGCGGCCGACGGGCACCGATACCGAACTGCCGGCGAGCAGGCTGCGCGCATGCGCCGCCATGTCGTCCTCGCCCTCGGTGTCGTGGTGGTAGGCCGGATCGCCGTCGGGCGCCCAGCGTGCGGCGAGCGTCTCCAGGTCGCGGCGCACCGCGGGGTCGGCGTTTTCGGTGATCATCACCGAACAGCTGGTGTGCTGCACGAACACCTGTGCAATGCCAGTAGCGACGCCGGCGGCGCGCACCACGCGCGCCACCTCGGCGGTGATCTCGGTCGTGCCGCGCCCGCGGGTGGGGATTTCGAAGCTCTGCTGATAAGTCATGCGTTGGTCCCGGTTGCGTACGCCTCTGCGCGAATGCGGCTCCCTCTGCCGAGGCTCGCGCTGCTAACATAGCAGCAGCAGGCCCAGTTCACCAAATGGAGGCAGCATTGACACAAGCAAAGGCTAGCGTTCAAATCGACAACGAACGGGTGGCGGTGACCGAATGGCGGTTTGCGCCGGGCGCCGAAACCGGCTGGCATCGCCACCAGCATGATTACGTGGTCGTGCCGCAGACGACCGGCAAGCTGCTGCTGAAGACCAACGAGGGCGACGGCGTCAGCGAACTGACTTCCGGGAAGCCCTACTTTCGCAAGGCGGGCGTCGAGCACAACGTCATCAACGCCAGCGCGGGCGAATTTGTGTTCGTCGAGATCGAGATAAAAAGCTGACCGAGAGCGGCGCTTTGCCCTCGCCCCTCCCCGCGCGCGGGGAGGGGCGAGGGTGATGCGCGCTGCGCTGCGCGCGTTATTTGCGCTGCGCGAAAGGCGGCACCGGGTAGACCGGCTTGGCCGTGGCTACAGCCGGCGGATAGACCACCTCCAGGCCGTCCGGCAGGGTCTGGATCACCGCAAACTCACTCTTGAGCTGCTTGCCGGTTTCGTCGATCTGATACTCGCCGGTGACGGTGATGATCTTGCCGGAGAGCTTGACTGCCGCCGCCTTCAGCTTGGCGGCGTCCAGCGACTGCGCGTTCTTGATAATCGCCTCGGTAATCGCGCCGGCGCCGTACGCGAGCGCGGTCTGGAAGTCGGCCGGGAATTTCGCATCGGGGAAGAGCTTGTTATAGCGCTCGATCATCTGCGCGCGGTCCAACCCTTGCGTCACCTTCCAGTTGATTTTGTCATGTAGCAAGGTCTCGCTGAAGACGTACTGGCCGTCCTTGCCCGCCTGTTGCAGGAACTGTGGCTGCGAGGCGTAGAACAGGGCGACCGCCTTGAAATCGGCGTTGACTTCGCGAATCTGGCGCGCGATGGTCATCTGGTCGCCCTCGTAGGCGGTCGGATAGAAAGCTTCCGCGCCACTGGCTTTGGCTTTCTGGATCAGAATGTTGAAGTCCTTGGTGCCCTTGGCGAATTTCTCGTCCATGGTGACTTCCATGCCGAGTTGCTTCGCCAGATCGATCGCGCCCTGGGTCAGCGCGGCCGGGAATGGTTCGTCCAGGTAGGCAAAGGCGATCTTCTTCACGCCCATGGCGTGCAAGGCGCGCACCAGGGGTTGGCCGAGGAGCGATCCTGCGATCTGTGTCGCCGAGACAATGTACTTGTATCCCTGCTTGTAGATCGAGTCGGCCGATGCGGACCAGATCACCATGAACTTGCCCGCGGTCTCGGTGGCGTTCGCCGCTGTCGAGGTCAGGGTGGAGCCGAACGGCCCGAACAGCAGATCGACGTGCTCGTCCTTGATCAGGGTCTCATACACCCTGGGCACCAGCGCCTTGTCGCTGCGGTCATCCAGCTTGACCAGTTCGACTTTGCGTTTCTTGCCGCCTATTTCTATGCCGCCGCGGCTGTTGACGTCGTCGATCCAGACTTCTACGCCACGCGAGCCCGATTGCGCCTGCAGCGCAAAAGTGCCGGCAGAGGCCACCGTCATGCCGATGCGGATCGGTTTGTCCGCCTGCGCCGCGGCCGTGCCCGCTCCCAATGTGGCAAGCAGTGCCGGTGCGGCCAGCGCGAGCAGGAATGATCTACGTTGCATATCGTTCTCCCTTTAGAACTGGTTGTGAAAATACATCGGGGCGCGTTTTCGCCCCCGCCGGCGCCGGCCCCTTCAGGCGTCGATGCGGTAATCCACCCATTCGGCGATCAGGTTACGCAAATCGGCGTCCTTGGTAAAGTCGCCGGCCGAGCCGTCGACCTTAACGCGGCCGAGTTCGAGCACGTAGACGTGATCCGCAATGCGCACGCACTGGCGCACGTTCTGGTCGACCAGCAGCACGGTGATCCCACGCTCGGGCAAGCCGTGGATGAATTCGTAGATCTCCGCCGCCAGCTTCGGCGCAATCATAGCAGTCGGCTCGTCCAGCAGCACCGCGCGCGGCTGCAGCGCGAGAGCGCGCCCGAGTTCCAAAAAGCGCTGCTGGCCGCCGCTCATGGAACCGGCCGCGTGGTTGCGGCGCTCTTTCAGCATCGGAAACTGCTCGTACGCGCGCGCCAGCGCCTCGGCGACCCGCGCCTTGTCCTTGCGGAACGACCAGCAGGCGAGACGCAGATTGTCCTCGACGGAGAGCTCGTTGAACAGGCTGCGGCCTTGCGGCACCAGCGCGATGCCGCGCTCGATGAAACGCCAGGGCTTCATGCCGGTCACCACCGCACCATCGATCAGCACGTCGCCTGCAACCGGCTTCAGCAGCCCGTAAAGCGCGCGCAGCGCGGTCGATTTGCCGGCGCCGTTGGGCCCGATCACGCCGGTGATGCTCCCCGGGCGCACCGCCATCGACACGCCCTGCAGGATGCGGATGTCGCCGTGATAGGCCACGTCGACCGAGCGCAGTTCCAGCACCGGCTGTTCGCCCCGCGCGTCGCCGCTCATGCGCTCAGCCGCCAAGGTAGGCCTCCACTACCGCCGGGTTGCCGCGGATCTCGTCGACGCTGCCTTCGGCGATGACGCGGCCCTGGTTCAGCGCCGCCACGCGGTGGGACAGGCGATAGATCGAAGTCAGATCGTGGCTGATCAACAGCACCGTCTTGCCGCCAGCGGCAATCGCCTCGATTCTCTCGATCATGAAACGGCACAGCGTGGGGTGCACGCCGGCGAAAGGTTCGTCCAGCATCACCACCTTCGGCTCGGGCATCAGCATGCGCGCCATCTCCAGCAGCTTTTGCTGTCCGCCGGAAAGCTCCTCGGCGAAATTATGGCGCAGCTCGATCAGGCGCATCTGTTCGAGCATGGCTTCGGCGCGCTCGATCAGCGAGCGGTCCGTTTCGTCCCGGTCGAGCACCGGCACCAGCAGATTGTCGATCAGCGACATTTTGCGAAACACGCGCGGAATCTGGAAAGTCCGGCCCACCCCCGCGTGCGCGATTTCGTGCGGCGTGAGGCCGCTCACGTCGCGGCCGCCGATCGACACCCGGCCGCGGTCAGCGCGATAAATGCCGCAGATGCAGTTCATCAGCGTGGTCTTGCCGGCGCCGTTCACGCCGATGATCCCGAGCACCTCCGCCGCGCGCGCCTCGAGTTCGATGCCGTCGAGCGCCACCAGGCCGCCGAAGTGCTTGAACAGCCCGTGGACCTCGATCGCCGCCGTCATCGCTGCACCCGCCAGCCGAGAATGCCGGTGGGCCGTATCAGGATGGTGCCCACCAGAATGGCGAAGCCGACGATCTGCGCCAGCGCCTGCGGCAGGAACACCGTGGCGAGCTGTTCGGCCAGGCCGTAGATGATGCCGGCGATCAAGGCGCCGATCGGATTGCCCAGGCCGCCCAGCACCACGACGATGAAGCCGATGATCGAATACTCCGCGCCTGAAAATGCATTGAACGCCGGGAACACCAGCGCGATCAGCACGCCGGTAACGCCGGCCAGACCGGTGGCGAGCGCGAAGGCGAAGGCGGAGAGCTTGTCCACGTCGACGCCTACGATCTGGATCGCTTCCCGGTTCATGATGGTGGCGCGCAGCGCCTTGCCTGGAAGGGTGCGATACAGGAACCACGCCAATGCCGCCGAGATCGCAAGTGTGACGCCGAAGGCGACGATACGCGCCGTCGACACGTAGATCGGCCCGACCTTCATCGAGATCGGCGTGAAGGCGTAGTCGATCGAACGCGAATCCGCCTCGAAGATCAGCAGCATCACCGCCGCGAGCGCGATCGACAGGCCATACATCATCAGGAAGGACATGATCTCCGGATCGTCGCTGTGCGCCAGCCTGGGTATCAGCACGTAATAGACGAGCCAGCCGGCCGCGAAAAAGGTGATCGCCGCGATCGGCAGCGCCAGCAGTGGTGGAATGCCCAGGCTGTTGAACAGCACGTAGGCGAGAAACGATCCGCCGATGACGAATTCACCGTGCGCAAAATTGACGATGCGCAGCACGCCATAGAGCAGTGTCAGACTCAGACCGATCAGCGCGTAGACGCCGCCTACGATCAGACCGTTGATCAAACCGTTGAGGATCAGGTTTCCCATTGCGCGCGGGCCGGGGCGGTCAGGGAATATAGCGGCGCCACTGCGGGCGGCGGCGCAGCAGCGTGCCGACAATGCCGCGCGGCAGGAACAGCACGACGAGAATGGTAGCAACGCCGAGTATCAGCAGATTGACCCGCGGAAACTGCCGCCAGATCAGTTCGTCCAGCCATACCATTGTGAACGCGCCGAAAATAGGTCCGGTGACCGTGCCCAGCCCCCCCGCCACCGCGTAGATCACCGTTTTTGCGGTAGTCAGAGTGTTGAACGCGGTTTCGGTATCGACCACGTTGGTGTACCAGGCTTCGATTCCGCCACAAAGCGCTGGGAAAAATGCGGCGATCAGCCAGCCGTAGAGCCGCACGCGCACCACGTTGACGCCCATCATGTCGGCCGCTTCGGCATCGTCGCGCACCGCGCGCAGCGCCTTTCCGAGGCGCGAGCGCGACAGCCACAGGAAGGTGCCAAGCGCGAGCAGCATCACCAACATCATGACGTAGAAGGACAGGACCGGCTCGGCGCGGCTGCCGAGATGCAGGCCGAAGGAGCCGCCGGTGATTTCCTCGGGCATGTTGGTGATGATCAGGCGGCAGATGCCGGCCAGCGCCAGGCTGACGATGGCGAAGTAGATTCCGGACAGGCGCAGCGTGGGCGCGAACAGCAGGCCCAGCACCACTCCGGCAATGCCGGAAAAAGGCAGCGCCACGAGCACCGGAAAGTGCAGCTTTTGCACCAGGACGGCGGTGGTGAAGGCGCCGACGCCATAGAAGGCGACATAGCCGAAGGGCATGTAGCCGGAAAAGCCGGAAGCGACGTTGAACGCCGACGCCATGGTGATCCACAGCATCAGATAGAAGTGGAACGCCAGATTGAGCTTGAACACCGGCACCAGCAGGAAGTAGACGCTGACCACGCCGCCGATAATGGCGGCGAGCGTGATATAGATGCGCCGGGCCGAGTCGTGCTCGGCTGCGCGCGGTGCGACTGCGTTTGTCTTCGGCGGCATCCCCGGCACCCCGCTAGGCCGTCAGGGCCGCGACATCCGGCCGCAGCTTGTTGAACCCGGTCTCGTCCTGGTAGGCCTTGCCGATTTCCAGCACGCGGCGCTCGGCGTAGGGATGGCCCACAATCTGGATACTCAGCGGCAATCCTTGGTGCAGGCCCGCAGGCAGCGCGAGCGCGCACAGGCCCAGATAGTTCTGCGGCCGCGTGAGATAGGCGCCCACCGGCGAAGCTTCGTCGATCGCGTCCAGCGCCGGCGCCGGCACCGCCACTGTCGGCAGCAGGATCGCGTCGTAGCGGCGGAACCATTCGCCGAACGCATGCCGGCGCGCCGCCATGGTGCGCAGCCCCTCGGCATATTCTCCCGGCGCGAGATCGCGCGCGCCGAGAATGCGCGCGCGCACCGCAGCGCCGATCGGCTGTGCCATGTCTTCGATATGTGCGCGGTGCAGCGCAAACGCTTCCGACGCCATGATCGCGCCCGCCTCGCGCGCCAGGCGGAAATACCAGTCGGGCAGGCGCACCGGCACGATCTCGGCGCCGAGCTTCTCCAGCAGCTTCGCCGCGTTGTCCCAGGCCGCCAGCACCGCGGAGTGCATGAAGTCCGGCAGCTGCGCGCGTTCGGGCAGTGCGATGCGCGCATGCTGCAGGCCATCGGCCGCGAATTCAGGCGGCAGGTCGAGAATCGGCTGCGCCAATGTCGCCGGATCGCGCGCATCCGGGCCGGCGAGCGCGCGCAGCAGCTCGGCGCAATCCTCCACCGAGCGCGCCATCGGGCCTATGGTGTCCAGCGTCCAGCTGAGCAGGCCGGTGCCGTGCAGGCTGATGCGGCCGTGGGTGACCTTGAGGCCGACGAGGCCGTTGAAGGCCGAGGGTATGCGCACCGAGCCGCCGGTGTCGCTGCCGATGCCCGCGGGCGCGAGCCCGGCCGCGACCGCGACGCCGGTCCCGCTCGACGAGCCGCCGGGTGCGCGGTGCACGGCGCCGTCCCAGGGATTGCGCGGCGCGCCCATCAGCGGATTCGTGCCCCAGGCGCCGAAGGCGAACTCGACCATGTGGGTCTTTCCTAGGGGAATCATGCCCGCGGCGAGCAGGCGTTCGACCGTGGCCGAGGTGGAGACGGCGCGGCGCTCGGCCCACATCTTCGAGCCCATGGTGCCGACGCGGTCCGCGATATCGCAAAGGTCCTTGAGGCAGATGGGCAGCCCGTGCAGGGGCCCCAGCGGCAGGCCGGCGGCGCGCGCGCGATCGGCCGCGTCCGCGAGCGTGCGCGCCTCCTCGGCATACACCGCGGTAAAGGCGTGCAGGCTGCCGTCGAAGCGTGCGATGCGCGCCAGATGCGCGTCGACGATGTCGCGGCTGGAGCATTCGCCGCTGCGCAGCAATGCGGCCTGCGCCGCGAGCGTGAGATCGCACAGATCCATGATGTTCCTTGCGCTGAAGATTCCCGCTGCAGGCGACGATTCTAGCAGCCCGGCGCTTCGCGTCGGAGCTAACTTCCGGCCCGGCTTCTGGAATAAGATGCGCGCGTGCCGCCCGCGAGCGCGCGAGCTCGCGCGCCGATGCAACGAGCGCGGGGCGGACGGAGGAGAGCCAATGATCGAACGCAAGCAGCGCATCCCGATGCGCGACCTGAGCACGCTCGCAGGCGAGGAGGCCGACATCGCGGCGAAGAACCGCGTCGGCGGGCGCGATCTCAACCTGTTTCGCGTGATGATGAACCACCCGAAACTCACGCGGCGCTGGACCGTGTTCGCCGGCCATGTGCTGCAGAAGCAGAGCCTGCCGCCGCGCGAACGCGAACTGCTGATCCTGCGCATCGGCTGGCTCAACCAGTCGGAATACGAGTGGGCGCAGCATGTGGAGATCGCCGGGCGCAGCGGCGTCGGCGCAGACGAAATCGAGCGCGTGAAGCAGGGACCGGGCGCCGGCTGGAGCGAGTACGACGCGGCGCTGCTGCAGGCTGCCGACGATCTGTTCGAGCGTTGTGTCGTTTCGGATCAGGCCTGGGCGGCGCTGTCCTCAAGGTACTCGACCGAGCAGATGATGGACCTGGTGTTTACCGTCGGCCAGTACAATCTGGTGAGCTGGGCGCTCAACAGCTTCGGCGTGCCGCTGGACGACTTCCTGCCGGGCGCCAAGGCGGCAGGCGCGCAGCGCAGAACCTGAACCGCTGCGCCATTTCGATTTCGAGGAAGCCACATGTACCAGCTTTATTACTACCCCGGCAACGCCAACCTCGCGCCGCACATCCTGCTGGAGGAAACCGGCGCGGACTACGAATTGGTGCTGGTCGACCGCAACCGGAACGAGCACAACAGCGCGGCCTACCTCAAGCTCAATCCGGCCGGGCGCATCCCGGTGCTCATCGACGCCGGTCTGGTGCTCTACGAGTCCGCGGCGATCTGCCTGCATCTGGCCGATCGCCACCCCGCGGCCGGGCTCGCGCCCGAACTCGGCAGCGCGGCGCGCGCCGAATTCTACAAATGGCTGATGTATCTCACCAACACGCTGCAGGCCGAGCTCATTGTTTATTTTTATCCGGAACGCCTCGCCGACGATGCTGCCGCGGCGGCGCAGGTCAAAGCGCATGCGGAGAGTCGTGTCGGCGAAATGCTCGACCTGATCGAGGCGGCGCTGGCCGCGGGCGGCGGGCCGTTCCTGCTCGGCGCGAGCTACCGCGCGGTCGATGCCTATCTGCTGATGCTGTGCCGGTGGACGCGCAACATGGGCCGCCCGGCGCGCGCGCGGCCACATCTCGGCCGTTGCCTCGACACGGTGATGGCGCGCCCGGCAACGCAGCGCGCCTTCGCCGCAGAAGGCATCGCTGAGCCGTTCTACTGATTCCGCTTCAAAATTACGAAGTCGGGAATCTGTTGTCAAATGAAACGAGAAGCAGATTCCTCGGCCCGAGGCCTCGGAGTGACAGTTCATTCTGAAATGGATTCTCAGGACTTCGCCGCCGCGCCGCCATCGATGGCGAAAACGACACCCGTGGTATACGAGGAGCGCTCCGAGGCCGCGAATGCAACGGTCGACGCGATCTCCTCGGCAGTCGCCGGGCGGTCGAAGGCCATGCCCTTGAACAGCTCCTGGTAGCGATTGGCGTCGCCGAGCTTCGATGCCGCCATCTGCTTGTACAGCGACAGCAGGCGGTCGGTCGCCACCGGCCCGGGGCTGACCCCGAGCACGCGTATGCCGTCCGCAGGCGAGGCGCCGCCGAGCGTGCGCGTGAACGCCATCAGCCCGGCGTTGGCGGTACTGCCCGCGATATAGGCGGCATTGAGCTTCTCGCCCGCGTTGCCGAGCACGTTGACGATCACGCCGGCTTGCTTCGCCTTCATGCGCGCATACACCGCGCGCGTGAGGTTGATGTAGCCGAACACCTTCAGGTCCCAGGCGCGGCGCCAGGTGTCTTCGTCCACCGTTTGCAGATCGCCGCCCGGAATCGCGCCCGCGTTGTTGACCAGAATGTCGAGCTCGCCCGCGGCCGCGGCAAGCGCTTCGGCCGCGCCGCGCTGCGACAGGTCCGCGGACTTCCACTTCACCTCGACGCCGGTCCTGGCTTTGATGTCCGCTGCCGCGGCTGCGAGCGCCGCGGCGTCGCGCGAGGCGATCATCACTGCACAACCTTCCTCGGCCAGCACCTGCGCGCAGGCCCGGCCTATACCCTTCGAGCCGCCGGTGACCAGCGCGCGCTTGCCTTTCAGTTTCAGATCCATGAGTTTCCTTTTTTTTCACGCGGCACAACAAGGTCTGGGCTCACCGCCACGCCGGCACTTTACCTTAGCCTAGCAGTTGAGCGCGTCGAAGCCATGCAGGTGCTGTAGTTTCTGCGCCCGCCCCCGCTACTGCCCTGAAATCTTCTTCGGCGTCCCCACCCGCCCAAAATCCAGAATCAGCATGCATAGCCAACTCGCCAGGCTCGCGCTATATTCTGACCAGACTGACCAGAATATAGCGAGCTCACCATGCACAGCGAATGGCAACTGCAAAAAGCGAAGGGTAATTTCAGCCAGCTCGTCAAACGCGCGGCGGGCGGCGACGCGCAGACGGTGACGGTGCACGGCAAGCCGACGGCGGTGGTGGTGTCGGCGCAAGAGTATGCCCGCCTCACCCGCCAGCGCGGCAAGCTCTCGGCCGCGCTGCTGCGGCCCGACCTGGCCATCGAGGATCTCGACCTTACACGTAGCCGCGACACGGGGCGCAACGTCGAGCAATGAGCTGGCTGCTCGACACCTGCGCGCTTTCCGAATACGCCAAGAAAGCGCCCGCGCCGAAAGTCATCGCCTGGCTGGACGAGCAGGACGAAGCGAGCCTTTTCATCAGCGTCATCAGCCTGGGCGAGATCGAAAAAGGCGTGCTCAAACTGCGAGCAAGCGATGCGCGCAGAAGCCAGAAGCTCACCGCCTGGCTGGGCAAGGTGGAGCAGCGCTTTGCCGGGCGCATCCTGCCGCTCGACGCCGCCGCGCTTCACGTCTGGGCGCAGATCGCAGCTCGTGCGGAACTGGCTGGACAGCCGCTGCTGGTGATGGACGCGCTGCTCATGGCCACCGCCCAATGCCACGGCCTCACCATCGTCACGCGCAACCTGCAGGATTTCGCGCCCTACCCGCAAGTCTTCAACCCTTGGGCGTTGTAGGAACCTAGCTTTGCCCATACGGCCGCGTCGCCGTCATGCGCACCGTAATGCCGATCTTCGCCGCGGCGTCGATCAGCCGGTCGAGCGTGAAAATGTCCTCGCCTGCGCGCAGCCGGCTCATCTGCCCGGGCGTGAGGGCGAGTTTTTCCGCGGCTTCGACGTCCTTGAGCTTCAATTCGGCGATGCGGTCGAGGATGCGTTGACGCAATTGCGCGCGCAGGCGCGCGCTGGGTGCGGTTGTGGCCATGGCGAAGTCCTCCTCTGGTACTTACCAATTCTAGCATGTTGAAATGGCTGAAAGGCAGGCGGCATGCACTATACCGCGAATGCAATGTTTGAGAATATCGGACGAAGCTCCACCCTCATCCCGGCCTCGCCTGCCTGGGCGGGAGAGGGGGTAACGAGCACGGCGCGAGTGTATCGAGCGTCGCTCCACCGATCGGCGTTTGTCCCGTAAGATGCTTCCCCATGCCGCCCGATCGCATGCACTGGCCCACGCTTTTGTCGCACCAGCGCCTGGGCGGCGCGCCGGCTTCGGGCGCGGGGCCGCGCTCGGGGTTCCAGCGCGACTTCGACCGCATCGTGTTTTCCTCGGCGTTCCGGCGGCTGCAGGACAAGACGCAGGTGTTCCCGCTGGCGCAGAACGACTACGTGCGCACGCGCCTTACGCACAGCCTGGAAGTGGCTTCGGTCGGACGCTCGCTCGGCGTGCTCGCGGGCGATCACGTGCTGCGCGCGCAGCCGGAGATGGCTGCGCTCGGCTACAACGCCGCCGATTTCGGCGCGATCGTCGCCGCCGCCTGCCTCGCGCACGACATCGGCAACCCGCCCTTCGGACATGCAGGCGAAGCGGCGATCCAGTCCTGGTTCGAGGTGTCCGAACTGGGCCGCGCGGTGTGCGCGCGCCTCGCGCCGGCCGAGCGCGCCGACTTCGCGCGCTTCGAGGGCAATGCGCAGACGTTCCGCATTCTCGCGCGCCTCGGCATGCCCGACAACGCCGGCGGGATGCAGCTCACCTGCGCCACGCTCGCCGCAGTCGCGAAGTATCCGCGCGCGGCGCAGTTCGCGGGCGCGGCGCAGGCGGGCGTCTCGGGCAAGAAACACAATTTCTTTCACGCCGACCATGAGCGTTTCGAGGCGGTGGCCCAAGCCACCGGGCTGCTGCGCCGTGCCGCGGACGCGCTTTGCTGGTGCCGCCACCCGCTCGCATTCCTGGTCGAGGCCGCCGACGACATCAGCTATTGCGTGATCGACGTCGAGGACGCGTTTCGCGCGGGCGAAATGCGCTATGCCGAAATCGAGCCGCTGTACCGCAACATCGTCGGCGACCCGGCCGCGTGGACCAAGGCGGCGGCGATCTCGACCGACGAGAAGCGCGTCGAATACCTGCGCGCGCGCAGCATCGACGCGCTGGTGACCGAGGCGGCGCGCGCGTTCGCGGCGCGCGAGCCGGCGATGCTCGCCGGCGAATTCGACGCGGAGCTGATCGCGGTGATTCCGCACGCGGCGGCGCTGGAGGCGTTTCGCACGCTCGCACGCGAACGCGTTTACCAGTCGGCGGTGGTGCTGAACCTGCAAAGCCCGGGCGCGGCGGTGCTGGGCGAGCTGCTCGATGCCTTCGTCGGCGCGGTGGAGGCCGCAGCGAGCGGCCTGGCGCTGCCGCAGGCGCGCGCGGTGCTGGATCTGCTTCCGGGCCAGTTCCTCGCCGCCGATGGCCGGCCCGCGGCCGAACTGTACGCGCGCGTGCTCGCGGTTACCGACTTCGTTTCCGGCATGACCGATTCCTACGCGGTCGCCGTGGCCGCCAAAGTGCGCGCGCTGAGGCTTGGCGGCGCGTAGTCGGACATCCGCGCTGCCGCGGCGCCTAGCGCCCCGCGCGCAGGCTTTGGTAAGCGGCCTTGACCGCTGCGGCGCCGTGCGCGCGTTCCAGTCTGCGGACGATGAAATGGCCCCTGCCCATGTCCTGGAAATGATCGATGAACAGGGTGTTGATGATCGCGCCGCCGAATGCGCCGACGAGAGGGATCGCCTGTGCCGCCGCCTTCTCCGACACGACGATGGAAAAGCGCGAGGCAACGAGCGCGATGAGGCGGACGATCGCCGGCGCACCTTGGTGCGTCAGGCCGCTTTTCGCGAGGTGCCGGGCTGCGTCGGACACCGCTCTTGCCATCGCCGCCCGCGCGGCAAAATAACCGGTGTCGCTGCCGTCATCGCTCCTCGAGCCGCCTTCCAGCGCCAATACCTGAACGCATTCCAGCCTCGCTTCCGGCGTGTTGAGATCCTCTCCCTGGCTGCGCGCGATGTCCGCAATCGAGCGCAGCATAATCGCGGTGGAGACGGGAAGTTCGATCGCGAGCGCGGGCAGGCCGAACGCGCCGCCGGCCGCGCCGCTGGTCCCGATCGCGAGCTTGTGCCACCAGTTCGACGGCGCTTTCGCCCGGTGCCGGTCCATGCTCCACAGCGCCACATCGAGCGCCGCCGCTATTGATTTGCGCGTCGCATCGTTCACCACCGTGTTCCATCTCTGCGGCAGCAGCGCGAAGCCTTTTTCGATCGGAGCACCGACGAGATTGCTGAATCTGGCGGCGAGGCCGGGGTTGTCGAGCAGCCGCTTCGCCGTCTTCAGGTCGTCAATTTCCGCGGGCGAGAGTGGCATGCACGATTCCAGGTTTGCGCCGGCAAAGTCCGCGCTTGCTCGGCGGGAAATCTCAGAGCTTCGGGATGCGTATGCGGCTGAGCATGAGCGAGCCGGACAGTGCGAACAGCAGCGTCAGCGGATGCAGCGTGAAGCCTGCAAGCACCCACTTGCCGAACCAGAGCGATTCGCCCAATGCGCCCTGGGCGGCGGCCGCGAACAGCAGCACCACCAGCAGCAGCGAGCTCGGGATGGGCGTGCCCTCGAAGTACTTCACCTTGCCGCTGCCCCCGGAAAGCTCCTCCGCGGTGATGTTGTAGCGTGCCAGGCGCGACACGCCGCAGGCGACGAAGTAGCCCAGGATGATGCGGTCGTACAGGCCTTGCATGCCGCAGCCGTAGCCGATCACGGCTGGGGCCACGCCGAAGGAAATGATATCGGCGAGGGAGTCGAGCTCGCGTCCCATGGCAGAGGATTTCTGGCGCCAGCGCGCGATGCGCCCGTCGAGGATGTCGAACACCAGCGCGGCAAGGACCAGCCAGCAGGCGAAGTAGACATGCCTGACGTCGCCCGATTGCAGGTAAGTCATCATGGAAAACAGCGCCCCGGTGCCGCAGATCGCGTTTGCCAGCGTGAACCAGTCGGCGAGATGGAACTCGCGGATCATGGAGAAGGGCTTGTTCGGTTTGGGCGTCGTCATGGCGGCTAGCATATCCCACTATGCACGCAAGCGATAAGGGCGATTGCGTGCGTATGCGGCGAAGTCGCTGGGCGGCCTGGACTACGCGCTGCTGCGGCCAAACGGCTGAGCGCGTTTGCTCCGCCCGCGCGGACTGCAGACCGGGCTAGATTTGATCTAGCGCAAACTTGCATGGCTTAGTTTGCGTTTACGGCGACGGTATAAGTTGCGCTTGACGTAACTCAAAATGCGCTGCCGTCGAGCCAATACCATCCTAATTGATCACAACATATGCACCCTGGATGCAGGTGGCGTTAAGCGCCGACACGATGCCCCATGCCGAGCAATCCTACAGTCAGCAATATCCCCGCCGAGCGCCGCGCACCGGGCCCTCCCGCGGCCCTCTATGGAGCGCGGGAGATCGGCCATTGCAGAACGGTCTGCGCCGGCTGCAACCTGCGCGGGCTGTGCCTGCCCTGCTGCGGCCTGAACCGTACGGAGAAGGAAATCGCCGCACGCCTGCCATTCGCGCGCGCGCGGGTGCGGCGCGGCGAACGCCTGTACCGTACAGGCGACCGCTTCCATTCACTTTTCGCAGTGCGCAACGGGTTCTTCAAATCGCTGGCGCTGCTCGAGAACGGGCGCGAACAGGTGACCGGGTTCGCCATGGCGGGCGAGGTTCTGGGCCTGGACGGCATCGCGCCGGAGCGTCACGCGTGCAACACGGTCGCGCTCGAAGACAGCGAAGTCTGCGCGATTTCCTTTGCCGACCTGCAGACGCTGGCGCAGGAGCTTCCCGGCCTGCAGGCCCACTTCTACAAGATGATGAGCCGCGAAATATCGCGCGAGCACGGCGTGATGCTGCAGCTCGGCAGCATGAACGCCGAGGAGCGCGTGGCGATGTTCCTGCTCAATCTGTCGCAGCGCTTCGCCGCGCGCGGCTTCTCGCCTTCTGAATTCAATCTGCGCATGACGCGCGAGGAAATCGGCAGCTATCTCGGTCTGAAATTGGAGACTGTCAGCCGCACTTTCTCGCGCTTCCAGGAGCAGGGAATGATCGCGGTACAGCAGAAATTTATCCGCATCCTTGACAGCGCCGAACTCGAGGGCGTGATGGCGCGCGAGCCAGACTGAATTTGCGCGGCCGGTCCGGGCCGCCTGATACACCAGCTTGCCTGAATTCGAACGAGAACGGGTGCCAGAATGCCCGCTGGCGCTGCGTCATGTGCATGCCCGCGAAATTCGCCTGAAGCGGGCGCTGTTTTGGCCGCGCCCGGGCTGGTGTATGCTGCCCGCGGAGGAAGCGGTTGCATGAACACCGAACACGTGGATGTGCTGGTCGTTGGCGCGGGCATCTCGGGCATCGGCGCGGGTTACCACCTGCAGACCAAATGCGCCGGGCGCAGCTACGCGATCCTGGAAGGGCGCGAGAACATCGGCGGCACCTGGGACCTGTTCCGCTATCCCGGCATACGCTCGGATTCGGACATGTACACCCTGGGTTATGCGTTCCGGCCGTGGACCGGGGAGAAATCCATTGTGGACGGGCCCTCCATCCTGAACTACCTGCGCGAAACCGCGCGCGCCTACGGCATCGACCGCAAGATCCGCTTCGGCTGGCAGCTAAAGCGCGCCACCTGGTCCTCGCAAGCCGCGACCTGGACGGTCGAGGCCGAGCGCGCCTCCGGCGGCGAGACGCTGCGCATGAGCTGCAATTTCCTTTTCATGTGTTCGGGCTACTACAACTATGCCGCCGGCTACACGCCGCAGTTCGACGGCATCGAGCGCTTTGCCGGGCGCGTCGTGCATCCGCAGAAATGGAGCGAAGACATCGCCTACGCGGGCAAGCGCGTGGTGATAATCGGCAGCGGCGCCACCGCGGTGACGCTGGTGCCCGAACTGGCGAAGCAGGCGGCGCATGTCACCATGCTGCAGCGTTCGCCTACCTACGTGGTGGCGCGCCCCTCGGCCGATGCGTCCGCGGCCAGACTGCGTCGCTGGCTGCCGGCGCGCCTGGCGCACCACGCGACGCGCTGGAAGAACGTGCTCCTCGGCATGTATTTTTTCAACCTGTGCCGGCGCAAGCCCGAGCGCGCCAAGGCGCTGCTCCTGGGCGGCGTGAAAAAGGCGCTGGGACCGGACTACGATATCGCCACCCATTTCACACCGCGCTATAAGCCGTGGGAGCAGCGCCTGTGCCTGGTGTCCGACGGCGACCTGTTCCGCGCAATACGCGAAAAGCGCGTGTCGGTGGTCACCGACCTCATCGACTGCTTTACCGAAACCGGTGTCAGGCTGCGTTCCGGCGCCGAACTGCCGGCGGACCTGGTGGTCATGGCCACCGGCCTGCAATTGCAGGTGCTCAGCGACGTTGTGCTCAGCGTAGATGGCGAGCGCGTCGAACCGGCCAGGCGCTTTACCTACAAGGGCATGATGTACAGCGACGTGCCCAACTTCGCTTCGTCCTTCGGCTACACCAACGCCTCATGGACGCTGAAGTCGGACCTGACCTGCGCCTACGTCTGCCGCCTGCTCAATCACATGCAGCGCAGCGGCACGCGCAGCTGCGTGCCGCGCGTGCGTGACGCCGCCATGGGCGCCGAGCCCTGGGTCGATTTTTCCTCCGGCTATTTCCAGCGTGCGCAGGCGATTCTGCCCAGGCAGGGAACGAAAAAGCCGTGGAAGCTGCACCAGAACTACCTGCGTGACCTGGTTTCGATGCGTTTCGCCCCGCTCGAAGACGAGGCGATGGAGTTTTCGCGCTAGTCAGCGGCGCATTCAGCCCGGATCGGGCACGAAGCCGCCATTCGGAAACGGCTGCGGCAGCCTGTAGTCGCGCGGGATGATGCCCTGCGCGATCAGGTTGTGCCGGCTGTCGTAAAAAATGGTGATGACTTCAGCGGGCGTGCTGCTGACGCGCCTGAATTCGGTGGCGTAGGTCGGCGCGTGCACGCGTTCGCCGTGGCCGGTGCCGAGTTTTTCTTCGCGCATGCTCTTTTGCCGGGCAGCCGGCTCCGCCGGCGCGCCTGCGGCATCGCTGGCGGACAAGCGTCCGTCGGCGCCGGAATTCGCCGCCGCGGGCGCCTGCAGCGGTGCCGGCTCCAGGTACTCCTGATACACGGCTACGCCGATCACGCCGACATTGTCCGGGCGGCCGGTTCGCGCGGCATAGGAATCGGGCAGGGCGGTGAAATAAAACGCGGCCACGTCTTCGAGGTTCTTGCGCCAGCCGGCGATCTCGGCGCGGCGCCACGCATCCAGCACGTAGCCGGACTGGCTTGCGGCCGCGGTCTGCCCGGTGACGGCGTTGACGCCGTCGACGGAAAGCACGGTGAGAATGCGGCCGCTGCCGCGGTTGCGCAGTTCCACCGCGTAGCGCTCGCCCGCCTTGCCTTCGACGTAGATGCGCCCGCCGTGGCGATACAGCGGGAGGCGCTCGCCGGTGCTGCGGCTGATGACGGCCACGTCGGCAAGCGCGCCGGCGCCGGCGACGCTGGCGCAGCCGCTTAGCACGCAGGCGGCGAGTATGCAGAGCAGTTTGTTCATGTCGATCTCCAGTTGATTGCGGGATTGCCGCACTCATGAACGATGGAGATCGCGAAACGGGGTTAAACGCTCACTTGCCCAGGTCCTGCGGCAGCGCGTAGGCCGGAAACGCGAGGCGGAACTGCGCCAGCTGCGCCGCAGCCTCCTGTTCCCGGCCTTCCAGCTTGAGGCGGCGGATCTGCTCCAGCCAGGCCTCGGGAGAGTGCTGTACTGCGCCGGTCGCGGCTGCGCCTGCAGCGGGCGCGCCGGCGGCTCGCGGCTCAGCCTCCGCGTTCGCGTCGGCCGCCGCCTTCGGCGCCGACGCAGCCGGCGCGCTTGCCTTGGCGCGGCTTTGCGCGGGGAATGTCTCGGCTGCGGCCTCCGCCGGCTTGGCCGCGGACGCGGCTGCGTCCGCAGCGGCTGCGGGCTGCGGCCTGACGGCGGGAACGGCCTTAACCGCGCTGTCGCGTGTCCTGGCCGATGCTTCAGGCGGCGCAGGCGCCGGCGCCGGTTCCGGAAGCCGAGGTGCCAATGCCGGACTTTTCGGCTCAGGCGCCTCGCGCAGGTCCGCGCCGGTCTGCGGTTGATCGCGCTCGACCAGGAGCGCCAGCGCCACGCCCAGCGCCAGCGTCGCGAGCGCGCCCGCCGGCGCCATCCAGCGCCACCAGGGCGAGGCCGCGCGGCGCCGCGGCTGCGCCACGCGCCCGCGCGCCGCGGTGAGGATGGCCGCATCCAGCGCGACCGGCGGTTCGTCCGTCGCGCCCTCGCGGTAGCTTTTCGATATGCGGGGGTCGATCTCGTTCACCGCCAGGACTCCAGTTTGCTGCGCAATTTGCCGCTGGCGTAGCGCAGCCTGCTCTTGATGGTTTCGCGGCCGACGCCGGTGACGGAGGCGATTTCCTCCAGCGTGAGGCCGCCCTCTTCGGCCAGCAAAAAGGCTTCGCGTTGCAGCGCGGGCAGCTCGTTCAGGGCGGCGAGCAGGGCTTGTCTTAGTTCCTTGCGCTCGAGCTGCCGCTCCGGCCCGGCGCTTTCCGCCGCCGGCGCATCGAGTGCGCAAGCTTCGCCGTCCTCGCCGCACGGAAACGGGTCTTCCGGCGTGCGGCCGAGCTTGCGCCAATGGTCGACCAGGCGGTTGTGCGCGATGCGGAACAGCCAGGTGGAAAATCTGGCCGTTGCTGCATAGCCGGCGGCGGCGTCGATCACGCGCATGAATACGTCCTGAAACAGTTCGTCGGCCTGCCCAGCATGGCCGCACTGGCGCAGGAAATAGCGGTACAGCGGCCCGCGCCAGCGGGCGTAAAGCAGTTCGAAGGCGCCGGCGTCGCCGCCGCGGTAGGCGAGCATCAGCGCTTCATCGGTGCGTGGGTCTGTCTGCACGTTAACGACCAGCTCGCGGAAACGGGGTCAGGCGCCGCATGGTTCGCGCACAGCTTAGCACCACGCACGCGGCGGCTAGGGCTTGGGCGCCTGATCGGCGCTGACATAGCGCGGCCAGTTGCGCAGCCAGGTGCGTTCCAGCAGCGGCAGCGCGGCTGCGCCGAGCAGCGCCGCGGCCAGCGCGAGCAGCACCAGATCGCGGCTGTGGAAGCGGTAGGCAAGGGCGGCGAGCGCCACGATCGCGACGAAATTGAACATGACGATGATGTTTTCCACGCGGTGCACATTGAGGATGATCACGCTGTTGCAGTGCTTGCACTCGAGCGCCATCTTGGCGACGATGTTCTGGCTCAGCCGCCGCTTGCCCAGATCCGCCCCGCACACCGGGCACCGATAGTCCATTTGAAATCCTCTATTGAAAATATCCGGAAGCGTCTTAGAACACCCCGAGTACGAGGCCCGCTGCGAGCGCCGCGCCGATCTCGCGGCAGACCTGCAGTTCCTGCGCGCCGATTTGTTTCGGGCGCAGGATAGCCTCCGGCGTTTGCGCGTGAGTGCAGACAATCAACGTCGGCGCGACCTGCTTCAGACGCCAGCCGGTGGCGATGCGCTCGAGCTGGCGCGTGGCGTTCTGGCCGTCGCTGCCGGCGCAAATCAGGGCGGCATAGGGCCGGCCGTTGAGGCGCTCCAGCACCGCGTAATAATTGCGGTCGAAGAAATCCTTCATCTGTCCCGACATCGCCGCGAGGTTTTCCGGCGTCGCAAAAATGTAACCGTCGGCGGCGAGCAGATCGTTCGCATCGGCGGCGCGGGCGTGCAGCAGTTCGACCTTCAGCGCCGGCTCCGCCGCTGCGCCCTCGGCCGCGGCGCGCGCCATCTGCAGCGTGCCGCCGGTCATCGAGTGATATACGATCAGCAGCGTTTTCATCGCGGGTGCAGCGCAACGCGGCCCCTAACCCTCGGCGGCGATCTGTCGCAGCGCCTGCTCGAACACCTGCGCCGGATGCCCGCCCTGGATCAGGTGGCGATCGTTCAGGATTACCGCGGGCACGGCGTGTATGCCCTGGTCGAGATAATGGCGCTCGAGCTTGCGCACGTCCGCGGCATAGGCATCCGAAGCGAGGATCTCCTGCGCGCGCGTCGGGTCGAGGCCGACTTCGCCCGCGAGCCGGACGAGCACATCGTGCGCGCCAGGGTTCTCGCCGTCGGTGAAATAGGCCTTGAACAGCGCGTGCTTGAGCGCGAGCTGGCGGCCTTCGAGCTCCGCCCAGTGCAGCAGACGGTGCGCGTCGAAAGTGTTGTAGATGCGGCCGCGCTTGTCCAGCGCGAAGCTGAAGCCGACTTCGTCGCCGCGCGCGCGGATCATGGCGCGCGTCTGTGCCGATTGCTCCGGCGTCGCGTTGTATTTCTCGGCCAGGTGCTCGTCGATGTCCTGGCCCGAGTCCGGCATCTGCGGATTGAGCTCGAACGGCTGGAAATGGATTTCGGTTGTCACTTCGCCGCCCAGGCGCGCGATCGCCTGTTCCAACGCCTTTAGCCCGATCGCGCACCAGGGGCAGGATACGTCCGAGACGAAGTCGATTTTGATGCTGGTGCTCATGCCGCTTTCACCGCGCGCAGCTGATAGCCGACGCGCGGGAAGTGCACGTGCACGGTGCCGGCGCGCGCGTCGCTGCGGCGCAGGGTGTAGCGCGTGCGCGTCGCGGCCACGAGCTCGCCTTCGGTCGGCTCCAGGCCGAAGCTATCCGCAGTAACCGTCACCTTGCTGCCGAGCGCAATGCCGTGGTCATCCTGGAACGGGGTTTTTTCCAGGCTGGCCGGCGTGGACTGCGCCGCCAGCGCGATCGCCGCCGCCGCGTCGAATTCTTCCATGCTGCCGTGGCCGAAGGCGGCCATGCGGCCCATCCAGGCGGCAAGGCTGGGCGTGGCGTCCAGAATGCCCGCGAGCGGCTCGATGCGCTTGGTGAACCAGAGCGCGTGATAGCAGGCGAAATCCGCCACGCTGGGCTGCTTGCCCATGACGAAGGGCTGCTCGTCCACCATACTCGCGATGCGGCGCAGATAGGACTTGTAGGCCGAGGTCGCGTCGGCCGGGTGCATGCGGCCGCCGCCGGCGCGCATCTTGGCGCGGTCTTCGGCGAAAGCCTTGGCCTCTTCCGGCGACTGGTCCTTGAACATGTAGGCGGCGCCCGCCGGGCTGAAGCTGTAGCCCATGGCCGCCCAGAACAGCGTCGAGTCGGCCCACTGCGCGACGATGCGCACTGCGCCGGTGCTGCCCTGCGGATAGAGGCTGGGCGAGCGCTGGCGATGCTCGAGCACGTCGCAGATGAGCGCGGTGTCGCAATAAATGTCGGCGCCGATCTGCAGCAGCGGCGTGCGCCGGTAGCCGCCGGTGAGCGCGACCACGTCGGGCTTGGGCATGATGCGCGGGATAATCACCGACTTCCACGCGAGCTTCTTGTAGCCCAGAACGCAGCGGATTTTTTCGGCAAACGGCGAGGTTGGGTAGTGGTGCAGTATCAGCTCAGACATGGCGGGTCCTTTGTGAGGTTTGCGCAAATGGGTGACAACCCATTTGCGCCTGGAAACTTCCTTCTCCCTCCGGGAGAAGGATCAGAGGATGAGGGTTTGCGCGTAAGGCACTCATACGATGCTTAATAGGTTCTGCTTGCGGCGGGGGGCTCGGCGCGGGTCCGAGTAACTAAACTCTAACATTTGTAGGCCCCGAACGCGGCCGTGCCACCAGCCCGATCAGTAGCTGGCCTTGTACGGAATCACACCGCGCACGCCGCCGCGCGGGTCGGGCACATCTCCCGCGTAGCGCGGGATCACGTGAATGTGCGCATGCCACACCGACTGACCTGCGGCTTCGCCGCAATTGGCGCCGACGTTGAAGCCGTCCGGCGAAAAGCGCGCGCGCAGCAGCTCCTTGAGCGGAACCACCAGGCGGAAGCAGTCGCTGTATTCCTCGTCCGATAGCTCGAAAATGTCGATTGCATGGCGCCTGGGCACGACCAGCGCGTGCCCGCGCGACACCGGGTAGGAGTCGTAAAACGCCAGCGCATGCGCGTTCTCGGCGAGGATTTCGCGTTTGGGATTGCAGAATATGCAGTCGGTCTGGCTCATGCCGGGATCCGTATTTTCCATGTCTTGGCCGGCAGCGATTCTACTCTGGTACCTTTCGGGTATGGAACCCGCCAAGGCACCGTTCAAGTTTTTCGCCGCGCGCAGCGCGCGCGAAGCCGCGATGCCTTTCATCATGCTGACCTCGCTGCTCGACATGATTGCGATCGGCCTGATGATCCCGGTGCTGCCCGCTTTGGTCGGCAGCTTTACCGGCTCGCAGGCCGATCAGGCTTTCTGGTACGGCATGGTGACTTTCAGTTTCAGTTTCGCGAATTTTTTCGCGTCGCCGGTCCTTGGCGCGCTGTCGGACCGTTACGGCAGGCGCCCGATGCTGCTGATGGGCTTCTGCGGTCTTGCGCTGAGTTTCTTCGCCACTGCGCTCGCGACGGCGGTGTGGATGCTGCTCGCAGTGCGGCTGGTGAGCGGCGCGATGCAGTCCAACCTCGCCGTTGCCAACGCCTACGTCGCCGACATCACGCCGCCGGAGCAGCGCGCGAAGCGCTTCGGCATGCTCGGGGCGATGTTCGGCGTCGGCTTCATCCTCGGGCCGGTGATGGGCGGCCTGCTCGGTGCGATCGACCTGCGCCTGCCGTTCTTCGCCGCCGGCTGCCTTGCGCTGCTCAATCTGCTGTACGGCTATTTCGTGCTGCCGGAGTCGCTGCCGCCCGAGCGCCGCCACCGGGTGCACTGGAGCGCAGCAAATCCGGTCGCTTCGCTGCGCGGCCTGGCGCAACTGAAAGATGCGGGCCGTCTGGTCGCGGTGATCGCCTGCAGCGGACTTGCGCAATTCGTGCTCTATACGACCTGGGTGCTGTACGCAACATTCAAGTTCGGCTGGGGGCCGCGCGAGAACGGCTGGTCGCTGGCGGCGGTAGGCGTAGTGTCGGCGATCACGCAGGGCCTGCTGCTCGGGCGCCTGCTCAAGCGCTTCAGCCCGCAGCGACTCGCCGTGCTCGGCATGGTCTCCTCCATGCTCGCCTACGCTGCCTGGGGCGCCGCCACGCAGGGCTGGATGATGTTCGCGATCATTTTCCTGAACTTCCTCGGCTCCACCGTGACGGCCTCGATCCAGAGCATCATTTCCGGCGCCGCAGATGCGCGCAGCCAGGGCAAGACGCTGGGCGCGGTGAGTGGCCTGAACAGCCTGATGGCGGTGATCGCGCCGGTACTCTCCGCGCCGCTGCTGGTGATGGTGTCGAATCTGCCGCAGGGCGACTGGCGCATCGGCGCGCCGATGTACTTCTGCGCGCTGCTGCAGGCGGCGGCGCTGTGGCTGGCGGTGTCGCATTTTCGCCGTCAGCGCAGCGCGCGGCGCGAAAGCGCTGCGGTTTGACCGGCACGCGCGGCGCGCGGATACTTCGATTCGCGCGCCGGCGTATTGCCGCGCCGACCCGGTAGCCATGACCCGTACTTCTACTGACGATCGCCACGCATCTCCGCCGCCCCCGGCCAGCGCCTACGTCGCGCTGGACCATGGCCGTTTCGCATCCACCGATCTCACGCGCGGCCCTTGGCACCCCGAGCATCAGCACGGCGGCCCGCCGATCGCGCTCGCTGCGCGCTGTATCGAACGCGCGGCGGCGGCGCTGGAACTTGGCCATATCGCGCGCCTGACCGCCAACCTGCTGCGGCCGGTGCCGATCGCCGAACTCTCGATCGAAGTCCAGGCCGACTACGCGGGGCGCAACGTCGCTCATTTTTCCGCAAGCATGAAGTCCGGCGGCAAGGAAGTGGCGCGCTTTACCGCTGTGGCGCAGCGCGAGGCCGGACTCGACATTCCCGCCGGACTTCCCGGGCACCCGCTGCCGCAGGCGCCGCTTGCCTTGGAACGCTCGCAGGCTGCGCCGTTTTTGTTTGCCAGCAAGACCACCGGCTATCATGACCTGATCGAGGGCAGGGTCGCCGAAGGCACTCCGTTTCGTGGTCCCTCGGCGGTGTGGTTTCGCCTGCGCCACCCTTTGGTCGCTGGCGAGGCGCCGAGTCCGCTGCAGCGCGTCGCCACCGCCGCGGACTCGGGCAACGGCATCAGCGCCATCCTCGATTTCTACCGCTATATATTCGTCAATTCGGATCTAACCATCAACCTGCTGCGCCGCGCGCGCGGCGAATGGGTTTGCATCGACGCGCGCACGCTGCTGGGGCCGGACGGGGGTGGCCTCGCGGAGGCGCGCATTTTCGACGCCGAAGGGCTGATCGGCCGCTCGACGCAAAGCCTCGCGATCCGGCTGCGTTAGGCTCTTCGCTTCAGAGCGAGCGGCAACTGCCGGCGATCACAGTCGGGGCAGGTCAGCTCATCCAAACGGGCGCACGCCGATCAGCACGCCGTGCAGCCAGAACGCGAACAGCGCCCAGATCGCCACGCCTATTATGACCGTCGCTGCAGTGGCGCCGGCGCCGCCGGCCGCGTACTGCGTGCCCGCGGCGCGGTCGCGCTTTCTTGCCGCGACGTAACAGGCGATGGCCCAGGCGAGAAACGTGCCGAACAACAACATGTCGGCGAGCGTGCCATTTGCCAGCAGGTGGGCGAAAGCCCAGGTCTTCACGCTGAGCAGCATCGGGTGGTGCAGGCGCGACTTGATCGAATTGCGCGGTACGTAAGTGGCTGCGAGCAGCACGAACGCGATCAGGGTCAGCAGCGCCGCCACATGCCGCATCGCGGTCGGTGGCGACCACAGCACGATCGGTTCCTGCCGCGCCAGGCTGAAACCCCAGACGATCAACGCGAAGCCGGCGAGCGAGGCCAGGGAATACATGCCTTTCCACTTGCCTTCACCCAGGCGCTTGAGCTGCGCGTTGCGCCAGTCGTTCGCAAAAATGCGCGTCGAATGCGCGCCCAGGAATACCAGCAGGCCGAGAATCAGGACGGTCATGGTCGATTTTCGCGGCGCCGAAGGGCGGCGCGGCTCTCCGGATGGTGACGCAGCATTATAGCCTGCCCCGGCGGCGGGTCCGTCCTAAACGCCTGGGCGTCGGAATCGTTCCGCAGTCGCACACAAAACCGGCTGGGCGGGGTCGACACGAACCCCGCCCTTGCATTTTGTAATGCGCTGCAAATGTGACACTATTGTTTTGACAAATCGAATCTGGCGCCAACCAAAGGATCCCTGCCCGAAATGGACGTACGCTCGCTTGTAAGCAAGATCCCCGATTACCCCAGTCCCGGCCATACTTACTACGATCTCACCACGCTGATGGCGGACGGTCCCGGCTTTCACGCGGTGATCGAGCTGCTCGCTGCGCGCTATGCCTCGCGCGGAATCAAGAAATTCGCCTGCATGGAATGGCGCGGCTTCGTCATCGGCGCCGCGCTGGCCTATCGCATGAACGCGGGTTTCGTGCCGATACGCAAGCTGGGCAAACTGCCCGGCGAGACCATAACCCGGGAGCACGCGTTCGGGCATACCTCCGAGCCGATCGAAATGCGCGTGGATGCGATCAGCCAGGGCGAGACCGTGGTGCTGGTCGACGACATGCTTGCCACCGGAGCCGTGAGCGAAGCCGCGGCGATGCTGATCAGCGACCTGGGCGGCAAGGTGGCCGAGTGCTGTTTCCTGCACGAACTGGCTACGCTCGAGGGTCGCGTGCGGCTGGAGAAGCGCGGCCTGAGTGTCTTTACCCTCTGGTCAGATTGATCCGCAGGCCCCAGGACGCCGGGTCGGGGGGAGCGCCTAGCCGATGAACGGATGCGCGCGGATGTAGACTTTTTCTTCGCGCATCGTCCGGGCAAGCAGCTTCACCAGCGCGAACACGGCCTCGATGTGCGGCGTCGGCTCGCCGACGATGCGCCCGACTTCGATCACCGATCCTACCAGGGCGTCGATCTCCGGATCGCGCCCGGCTTCCACGTCCTGCAGCATCGAGGTCTTGTGCTTGCCCACGCGTTCGGCGCCGGCGATGCGCTTTTCCAGCGTGACGCGGAAGCTGATGCCGAGCCGGCCGGCCACGGCCTGCGCTTCGCGCATCATCGCTGCGGCGAGATCGCGCGTGAGCGGAAACTGGCAGATGTCGACCAGCGTCGAGTGCGTGAGTGCACTGATCGGATTGAACGTCAGGTTGCCCCAGAGCTTGAGCCAGATCTCGGAGCGGATATTGTCCAGCACCGGCGCCTTCAGGCCGGCGCGCACGAAGGTTTCGGCAATCGCGTTCACGCGCTCGCTGCTCGATCCGTCCAGTTCTCCCAGCGGAAAGCGGTCACCTTCGATATGGCGCACCACGCCGGGCGCGGCGAGCTCGCACGCGGGATAGACGACGCAGCCGATCAGCCGGCGCGGGTCCACCGCCGCCGCGATCGCCCCGCCGGGATCGACGCTCTCCACGACGCGCCCGTCGAATTCGCCCCCGTGGCGCTGGAAATACCACCAGGGAATGCCGTTCTGCATCGGGATGATGATGGTGTCCTTGTGGCAAAGAGCGGCAATGTCCGCGGCCACCGGCGGCACCTGGTGCGCCTTCAATCCCAGGATAACGACGTCGTGCGCGCCGGCCTCGGCCGGCGTCGCGGCGGTGCGCGCGTTTTGCGCGACCTGCTCGGTGCCGTCGTGCATGATCACGCGCATGCCGTGCGCACGGATCGCCTGTAGGTTCGCACCGCGCGCCACCAGCGTCACCTCTTCGCCGGCGAGGGCGAGTTTCGCGCCGACAAAACCGCCGATCGAGCCTGCACCTACGATGCAAAACTTCATGTACCCATCCTGGTGGAAACTGCGCACGAAACGCAAGCGTCCCAGCGCAGCACAGCGCGCCGGCGCCCGTCACCGAATATTTGTTGCGACCAAAATTGGATGTTGCATCGCAACAGCTTGTGCCGTCAACTGAATCGCTGGCGCACACCGCACAAAAAATTTGATTAACCGATAAATTCGGGTCGCGTATTATCCGATTTCCGCGGCACTGAGCCGAAAGCGATGCTGCAGCATGGGCATCCCCACGAGACCGCATGTGCGCTGACCTACCCATTTTTTGTTTCCGGCGGCAATCCGGCGTAAGGTCCGGGACTGGCGGCAGACCTGCGGACGGCCGCAATGGTGGGGCGGTCCGATGAGCCGCATGCTCGACCGGCTGAAAAACGCCGAGCGCAAGCGCAATGAATCGCAGGCGCGGCAACCGGCGCCGCCGGAGCCGTCCGAAAACCCGGAGCAAACCGGCGAGGGCAAGGCACAAGCGGCTGGGGCGCAATCGGACATCGCCGAGTCCGGCGCAGCGCAGCCGCGTAGCGGGGAGGCGCAAACCGGGGCACAGCCGCCCGTCCGGGGAAAACGGCGCGGGCACGGCGCGGAGGCTGCGCTGGAGGCGGCGCATAAGCGCGCGCTGGCCGTAGCGGAGGCCGCGGCGCAAATCGAGGCGCGCATAGGCGCCGAGCAAACTGCCCGCGCAGAGCAAGCGCTGCGGCGCGACGCGGAGATTGCAGCTGAGGCGCAGATCAGGCATCGCAACGAGCTGGAGCAGAAGTTGGCGGCGGAGATCGCGCGCCGGCGCGAGGAGGCGGCGCGTGCGGAGCTGGCGGCGGCGCAGCGCCTGGCTACGGAGCAGGAAGCGAGCGCGGCCGCGGAGTCGAAGCGCGCAAGCGAGCTGGAGCTGGCGCGCGCGGCGCAGGCGCGAACGGAGGCGGAGTCGCAACTGCGCGCCGGGGCCGAAGCGCGGCGGCTCGCCGAAGCGCAGGCCGAGCAGGCGGCGTCCGTTCGGGCACAAGCCGAGGCGGAAGCGGAGCGTGGTGCGCGTGCGCGCGAGCAGGAGGAGGCGCAGGAGCTCGCGCAGGGTGAGGCGCGTGCGACCGCCGAACGCAGTCTGCTCGAACGCGTCGGTGCGCGCGAAACCGCTGAGCGCGAAGCCGCGGTGGCGGCGGAAAACAACGCGCGCATGCACCGGGAGACCGCGCAGCTGGCGCGCGAGCGCGAATCGGCCGAAGCCGCGCTGACACACGCGGCGCAGCGACGCGCGCAAGCGGATCGGGAACAGGAACTGGCTGTGCGCGAACGCGCCGAAGCGGATCGGCTTGCCGCCGAACAGACCCGCGCGCGCGCGGCGGCGGACGCCCTGGCCGCCCAGGCCGCGGCGAGCCTGGAGCGCGCCGAAGAGCAGGCCTGCTCAGCCGCCGCGGCGAGACTCGCGGCCGAGCGCGAAGCAGCCGATCAGGCGCGCGAGCGCCAGGCGGCCGAAGCAGCGTTGACGCAGGCGGCGCAGCGACGCGCAGCGGCCGAGCTCGAACATGAGCTCGCCGCGCGCGAACGCGCGGAGGCGGAGAAGTCCGCGCTGGAGCAGGAGCGCCAGCGCACCGAAGCGGATGCGCAGGCAGCGCAGATTGCGGCACGCCGCGTGCGCGCGGAGGAAGAGGCAAACACGACGCGCGAGGCCAAACTCGCAGCCGAGCAGGAACTGGCGCGGGCCGCGCGCGCGCGAATGGAGACGGAGGCGCAGTTGCAGGCGAGCGCCGAAGCGCGCCGGCTCGCCGCAGCGCAGGCGGAGCAGGTGGCGGCATCGCGTGCGCAAAGCGAGGCGGACGCGGAAAGCGCGGCCCGCACGCGTGCGCGGGAAGAAGCGCAATTGCTCGCGCAAAACGGAGCGCAGGCAGCCGCCGAGCGCGCATTGATCGAGCAGATCAAGGCGCGCGATATCGCCGAACGCGAGGCCGCGCTCGCCGCGGAAAACAATGCGCGCATGCAGAGCGAAGCCGCGGAACTGGCGCGCGAGCGGCAGGCGTCCGAGGTGGCGCTGGCGCAGTCGGCGCAGGGCCGTGCGCAGGCGGAACGCCAATGCGAGCTTGCCGCGCGCGAACGCGCCGAAGCCGAAACGCTGGCGGCGGAGCAGGCGCAGCAACGTGCCGCGGCCGATATAGCCGCTGCGCGCGCCGAAGCGAGCCGGGCGCAGGCAGACGAAGAGGCGGCGCAGCGCGAACGCGAACGCGCGCAGGCCGATGCGAACGCCGCGCTGAGCGCGCAGGAGCGAAGCGAACAGGAGCGTCGCGCCGCGGATGCGGCGGCGGCGCTGGCGCAAGCGCAGTCACTCGCGCTGGCGGCGGCACACGAACGCGAGGTAGCGCAGCACGCGCTGGCGCAATCCGCCGCCGCACGGGCAACCGCAGCAACGGAAGCCGAGGCACTCGCGTGCGAGCGCGGGCTGGCCGAATCTGCCGCCGCCTCGGCCAGCACGGAGCGGGCGCGGCGCGAAGCGGAAGCCGAGCGCCAGGCCAGCGCAAGCAGCGCGTCCGAGGCGCTCGCGCGGCAGCATGCCGAGGGCGCAATCGTTCTGGAGCAGGTCGCCGAAGCGGCGGCGAAGGCGCGGATCGAAGCCGAGGCCGCAGCGCTCGCCGCCGCGCGTGAGCGCGAAGTCCGCGAAAGCGAATTGACGGCCGCGGCCGCGGCGAGAGCCGACGCCGAAGCCGCGGCGCAAACGCTTGCGCGCGAGCGTGGCGAACAGGAGCGTCGTCTGGATGCCGCAGCGCAGGCGCGCATCGCGGCCGAAGAGCACGCGGAAAAGCTGGCGCAGGAGAGCGCGCACGCCGACGCGATCGCAACGGAAACCGCAGGAGAGCGGATCCGGCGCGACACCGACGCGCTCGCGGCGGCGGGGCGGCGCAATGCCGAAGAGCGCGGCGCGGCGGAACGGGCGCGCGCCAGGGAAGAGGCGGAGCGCGAGGCGGAGCATGCGGCCCGGGACCGCGCCGACGCGGAACGCGAATCGCTATCGGCCGCTGCAGAGCGCGCGGCGGCGGAACTTGCGGCGAGCCGCGCGGCCGAGGCGCGGGAAGCCGTCGAAGCCGGGGCGGCACGGTCTGCGCGCGATGCGCTTGCGGCAATGGAACAGGCGCGCGAGCGCGCCGAGGCGCGTGTGCGCAGCGAGCGTCGGACCGAAGAAGCGGCGCGAACGCGCCTGCAGGCGGAGCAGGCAAGGGCCGAGTCCGAGCGCAAGAAACTGCTGGCCGAGGAAGCCGCCCTGGCGGCGGCAGCGGAAAGCGCGCGGCTGCGGGCCGAAGCGGCCGCGCGCGCGGCCGGGCGGCGCGCTGATGCGGCGCAGCGTGCCCAGGCGGCAGGCGAGCGCAGGCAGGGATGGCTCAGGCGCGCCGGCGCCGCGACGCGTCGGCTTGTCCTGCCTTCGGCGCTGCTGGCGCTGGCATTCGTGCTCGGGCTCGGCGCGCACGCGCTGCTGCAGCAGCCGGCCGGCCCCGGCGGCGCAGCCTCAGGATTGCGGCAGACGCCAGTTCAGACTGGAGCGGGTGTCCCGGCGCCCTCGGTCGATGGCGCGCTTACGCTGAAGCTGGACCAGGACGCCGTCGCGTTCGCGGCGCGCGCCGCGGCGACGCCGCGCAAGGCGCGCTGATTCGAAAAACGGGACGCCGCTTTTGCGACGATCAGGATGCCGGCGCGATTCGCGCCAGGATGCGCTCGCGCGCCAGGCTTGGTTCGGCCTGCGTGCCGCGCACGGCGGCGCGATGGTCTTCCTGGAACCGCGGGGGAGTGCATTTGACGCCGGTGCTCTGCCACTGGCCGGCCACGCATTCCTGCATGGTGCCGGCTTTGCATACCCTGGATTTTTCGGGGAGTTGCTTGTCGTTCCAGGGGCAGGGCTTGCCGGCAAATGCGATGGAGCTAAGCGAAAGCAGACCGCACGCAGCGGCCAGCGCGATCAATTGTTTGCTCATGTGTTCCTCTCGACTGGTGAGTGAAGCAAAGCGCCCCGCCGCCATCGGCGGGTGCAGCATGAAGTCAAGCTAATGTAATTCCGTGCGCCGGTCAACTATCGGAGATTACCAAACCGCGAGATACTGTAGCGTAGGCGCCCTCGCCTGCAACGACCGGATGCAGGCGAGGGCGCCTGCGCTACGAAAGGGATCTGCGAGCTGTCACGCAGTAAGGTAATACGCAATAGGTGCGCAGTTAGCGTGCAAAGCGCAGGCACAGCTGCAGCAGTTCGTCCCAGACGTCGCCGCGCGCGAGGCCCTTGACGGTCCGGTCGATGCGCGCCGCATGGCGCAGCGCTTCGCCCAGCGCCGCGGCCTTGAGCCGGCGCGCGGCCGCGGCCACCCCGCGCTGGCGCGCCTCGCCCCAGACGCGGTTGTTGGCGTAGAGTCGCTGCAGGTCCTCGCCCTGCGCCAGGCCTGCCTGAATCTTGGCCACGGCGCGGATTTCCTCGGCCAGCACCCACAGTATCTTGGGTGGCGCCTCGCCTTCGCTCTTCAGGCCGTCGAGCATGCGCGCAAGGCGCGCCGTGTCGCCGGCAAGCATCGCCTCGTTCAGCTTGAACGCATCGTAGCGCGCGACATTGAGCACCGCGCCGCACACCGCGTCGAAGTCGAGTTCCCCCGGGGGAAACAACAGGCCGAGCTTCTGGATCTCCTGGTGCGCGGCGAGCAGATTACCCTCGACGCTGTCGGCGAGGAATTGCAGCGTCTCGCGGCCCGCCTTCTGCTTTTGCCGCGCGAGGCGCGCTGCGATCCATTGCGGCAGCTGCGTGCGCTCCACCTGGAAGGTGTTGATCAGGGCGGCCTCGCGCGTGAGCGCCTTGAACCAGGCCGTGTCCTGGGCCCTGCGGTCGAGCTTGGGCAGGCTCACGATGGTGAGCACGTCGGCAAGCGGCACGGCGCAATACTGCACGATGGCGGCAGCGCCGTCGGTGCCGGGCTTGCCGGTGGGTATGCGCAATTCCACGAGTTTCTTCGACGAGAACAGCGACAGGTTGGCGCCGCTCGCCGCGAGCTGGCTCCAGTCGAAGCCGCGCTCGACCGTGAGCACTTCGCGCTCGGCGTAGCCCTGCCCACGAGCCTGCGCGCGGATCGCATCGGCTGCTTCCAGCGACTGCAGCGGCTCGTCGCCGTGGATGACGTAGCGCGGGGCGAGGGCGCGCGCGAGATGGCGTTCGAGCTCTTCAGCGCGCAGCAGCATCTTTGTTTTCGGGCTCGAAAGAAATCGGCTCCGCCGGCGCCGCGGCGAGGCGGCGCAGGATCTGCTGCACCATGTCGTTCTGCATGTCGCGGAACAGCAGCTCCTCCTCGGACTCCTTGGACAGCACCTGCGCGTCGTTGAAGGAAATGTCGCGTGTGAGGCCGATTTCGCTCTGCGGCAGGTAATCGCGCCCGCGCGCATCGCGTACGCGGAAGGCGACGCGATAGCGCAGCTGGAACTCGCGCACGCGGCCGGTGGTGTCGAAGGAGAGGATGCTCTTGCGCCGCTCTTCCGCTACCAGCTCGAAAATCGCCTGTGCCTGCGCCGCGGTTTTCACCAGCTTCGTATGGGTGCCGGCGATGATGTTGCGCTTGAGCTCGATGCCTAGCGGCGAGGTGTCGGGAATCGCGACGTACAGCGTTTCGAACGGCAGGCTGGCCTGGCCGCGCAGCTGGAAGCCGCAGGCGGCGGTCAGCAGTCCCAACACGACTATCGCCGCAATACGCATCGCCGCTCCTGAAAGCTCACGCATTCAAACCACCACGTTCACCAGCCGGCCGGGAACGACCACGACTTTTTTCACCGTCTGCCCGGCGACGAATTTCTGCACCTGCTCGTTGGCGATGGCCGCGGCTTCGATCGCGTCCTTGCCGGCGGTCCTGGCGACGCGGATGTTGCCGCGCAGTTTGCCGTTCACCTGCACCACCAGATCGATCTCGTCCTGCTCCAGCGCAGCCGGATCGGGCTCGGGCCAGGGCGCGCGCAGGATGTCATCGCCGTAGCCGAGCTCGCGCCATAGCACATGGGTGATGTGCGGCGCGATCGGCGACAGCAGCCGCAGCAGAATCGACATGCCTTCGGCGAGGGTCGCGCCGGCGCCCTGGGCGCGCTCCAGCGCGTTGAGGATTTTCATGCAGGCCGAGGCGACGGTATTGAACTGGTGCTTGTTCAGGTCGTAGTTTGCCTGCTTCAGCGTCAGGTGGATTTCGCGCCGCTGTCCGGCATGGTGCGCCGCGCCGGCAGCGGATTTGCCGAGTTCGCCGCGGTGTTCGTGGGCGTAGGCCCATAGGCGCTTGAGGAAGCGGAACGCGCCCTGAACACCCGAATCAGACCATTCCAGCGTCTGCTCCGGCGGACTGGCGAACATCATGAAAAAGCGCGCGGTGTCGGCGCCGTAGTTTTCTATCAGCGATTGCGGATCGACACCGTTGTTCTTCGACTTGGACATGGTGCCGATGCCGCCGTACTCCACCGCCTCGCCGTCGGCATTGAGCACGGCGTGCTCGCGCTGGCCCTTGTCGTCCATGCGCCATTCGATCTCGGAAGGGTTGTAGTAGGTGACGCGCCCGGCGCCGCTCTTCCTGAAGTAGATCTCGTTCAGCACCATGCCCTGCGTGAGCAGATTGGCGAACGGTTCGTCGAACTCGACCATGCCGAGCTCGCGCATCACTTTGGTCCAGAAGCGCGAATACAGCAGGTGCAGGATGGCGTGCTCGATGCCGCCGATGTACTGGTCGACCGGCAGCCAGTAGTTCACGCGCGCATCCACCATCTCTGCCGCGCCCGGACAGGCATAGCGGATGTAGTACCAGGACGAGTCGACGAACGTGTCCATGGTGTCGGTTTCGCGCCGCGCCGGTTTGCCGCAGCGCGGGCAGTCGCAGTCGAGGAAGGCGCGATGCCTCGCAAGCGGATTGCCGGTGCCGTCGGGCACCAGGTCCTCGGGCAGCGTCACCGGCAGATCCTTGTCCGGCACCGGCACCGCACCGCAGTCCTTGCAGTGGATGATCGGTATCGGCGTGCCCCAGTAGCGCTGGCGCGAAATGCCCCAGTCGCGCAGGCGCCACACCACCTGCTTGTCGCCCAGCCCATTGGCGCGCAGGTCGGCGGCGATGGCGTCGGTCGCCTGTGCGTAGTCGAGCCCGTCGTACTTGCCGGAATTGATGCAAGTGCCGTAATCGGCGTATTCGGGGCGCCACGGCTCGGGCACGGTGTCGCCGGCGGAATGGCGGATCACGCATTTGATCGGCAGCTTGTATTTCAGCGCGAACGCGTAGTCGCGCTCATCGTGTCCCGGCACGCCCATCACCGCGCCTTCGCCGTAACTCATGAGCACATAGTTGCCGACCCACACCGGAATCTGCTCGCCCGAAATCGGGTGCGTGACGCTGACGCCGGCCGGCATGCCTTTCTTTTCCTGCAGCGCGA
>JBBRAI010000024.1:0-51929 GCA_038206915.1 Burkholderiales bacterium
TCGCGCACTGGTTCCGGAATCGGAATTTCGCGCTCGGTCGAGACTTCCTGCATGATCAGTTCCATCGGGAACAAGGGCGCCAGGTCGTCCGGTCCCACCGGCTGCAGCGTGCCCGGATGCAGCACCGGCGGCGCCGGAGTCGGCAGATCGGCGGCGATGTTGTACCAGTGCTTCGGAATGCGCGACTCTTCGAGCAGATATTTCACTGTTTCACTCATGACTCCTCCTCGTTGAAGTTAGGGTAAAGTACTGACGCCGCCATGCGCTTATCAATGATTGTTGTTCCCACTTCGCATTGAACAAATTCACTATGGCGCCAAGCGTTCGATTCTCCAGCTATTGCTCAGTTTTGTATAGAGCAGTCTGTCATGCAGCCGGTTTTTCCGCCCCTGCCAGAATTCGATCGCCTGCGGCAGCACGCGATAACCGCCCCAGTGCGGAGGCCGCGGCGGACTTGTTCCATAGCGAAGCACTAGCGCGGCCACCGTCGTCGCCAGTGCCATTTTGTCCGGCAGCACCTTGCTTTGCGGCGACGCCCAGGCACCGATGCGGCTGCCCAGGGGGCGGCTGTCGAAATATTCATCCGATTCCTCGGCGCTGACTTTTTCGATTGCGCCTTCGATGCGCACCTGGCGCTCCAGTTCGGACCAGGCGAATACCAGTGCCGCGCGAGGATTGGCGGCGAGTTCCTGCCCCTTGCGGCTGTCGTAGTTGGTATAGAAAACAAAGCCGCGCGCGTCTACGCCCTTAAGCAGCACCACGCGCGCCGACGGCCGGCCGTCGTTGGTCGCGGTGGCGAGCGTCATCGCGTTCGGCAGCGGCAGCTCGGCCTGCAGCGTGTCCTGAAACCAGCGATCGAACTGGACGAAAGGATCGGCCGCGGCATCTTCTTCGGTCAGTCCGGCGCGCATGTATTCCTGACGTATGTCGGCGATGCGCATGACGCGTAGCGGTTCCTAGTCGAGGCGATTGCACCATTTTACCCTGCGGCACCCTTGCCCAGCCAATGTAGAATGCGCCTGTCGCCGCTCTGCGCCTTCGCCTATGCCCCAGCTTATCGATTACGAACACGGCATCAGCGCAATCGATTCGGGCTACTACCGGCCGATGCTCGACGCGATCCATCTCATGGTCGAAGGCGAGCGCGCGGCCATCGTCGATACCGGCACCAACCATTCGGTGCCGCTGGTGCTCGCGGCGCTGCGCGCAAAAGGTATCGCGCCGGAGCAGGTGGATTATGTGATCCTGACCCATATCCACCTGGACCACGCCGGCGGCGCGGGCCTGTTCATGCGCGAGTTTCCCAACGCCACGCTGACGGTGCATCCGCGCGGTGCGCGCCACATGGCCGATCCGACGCGGCTGATCGCCGGCACCGTGGAGGTGTACGGCGATGCGGCGACGCGGCGCATGTACGGCGACATCCTGCCGGTGCCGTCCGCGCGCATCCTCGAGACGCCGCACGGCGCCGCTATCCGCCTGAACGGGCGCGAGCTGCAGTTCCACGACACGCCGGGGCATGCGCGCCATCATGTCGCAATTCGCGACACCCGCTCCGGGCATGTGTTTGCCGGCGACGTATTCGGCCTGTCCTACCGCGAGTTGGACCAGGACGGCAGGCAGTTCATCCTTCCGACTTCGAGCCCGACGCAGTTCGACCCCGCGCCTTACCACCGCTCCATCGATCTGATCATGCGGCTCGAGCCCGCGGCGGTGTACGTCACCCACTACAGCCAGATTCGCGACATCCAGGCCAAGGGCGCAGCGCTGCACCGCCTGGTCGACGTGCACGCCGAACTCGGCTTGCGCGAGAAGGACGCGGGCGCGGCGCGGCCCGGGCGCCTGCTCGAGGGCGTGAAGCGCATTGTGCTGGAGGAAGCGCGACGCTGGGGTTCGACGCTGACTGACGAGCGCATCCTCGACGTCTACTCCAACGACGTTGAACTCAACGCGCAGGGCCTGGGCTACTGGCTCGACAGCCTGTAATCGCGCGCAGAGGCAGAAGGGACGGGCGTTTCCAGGCTTTTTGCCCGTGGCAGGCGCGCACTAATTTCCTGCGCTGCGGCGCCGGCTATTGCCACCAGCCGCCACTAGCGCATATCAGCCCGCATTCGCCATCGGCCGGCGCTGTTGCCAGACCACCATGGCCACGCCGAGGCAGGTGACGACCATGCCGGTCAGGGTCAGGAGTGTGGGTACCACGTCGAATATCATGAGTTCCAGCCCCACCGCGAATACCGGCGTCAGGTACATCAGGCTGGTGACGCGCGCCGCCTCGCCGTGGCGCATCAGCGTGTGCAGCGCATTCACCGCCAGAATGGAGGCGAGGATAACGAGGAACGCGATCGCGGCGAAGAGCTGCCAGGCCCAGCGCACCTGCATGCCCTCCACCAGCCAGGCGAGCGGCGCGAGCACGGCGAGGGAAATCGCGAACTGCAGCAGCGCCGCCGCGTTCAGATCCACGCGCGGACAGAACACGCGCTGGTACAAGGTGCCTGCGGTGATCGCTAGCAGCGAAAAACCCACGGCCGCGAGGCTGGCCGGGCCGATGGCGCGGATGTCGACCTTGTGCCAAACAACCAGCGCGACGCCGGCCAGGCCCAGCGCCACGCCCAGCCACTGGCGCGCGATCAGGCGCTGGTGCATCCAGCGCGCGGCGAACAGCGCAGTCAGCAGAGGCTGCACCGCGAGGATCAGCGCGGTGACCCCGGCGCTCATGCCGAGGTACTGCGCGTAGTGACTGCCGCCTAAAGTGGCGGCATGCATCAATACGCCGGCGACCAGAATATGCCCGAACTCCGCGCGCGAGGCCGGCCAGCGCGGGCGCAGCACGAGCGCGAGCGGGATCAGGCAGGCGAGCCCGAAGACGTAGCGCAGCGTGAGGAAAGTGAAAGGCGGCGCGTACTGCAGGCCGATCTTGGTGGCGATGAAGCCCGAGCCCCAGATGCTGACAAAATACCAGGCGAGCAACGTGTCGAACCATGGGCGCCTGGAATTTTGCATTGGTGTATTCTAAAGCGTCGGCGCCCTGGGCGCGGCTAGAGCGGAGAGGTGACACAATGGCGGAAATCAAGATCGTCAATCCGGAATCACTGGGCAAGCCGCTGGGGCAGTATTCCCAGATCACGCGGGTCAAGGCGTCCGAATACCTTTACATCGCCGGGCAGGTGGCCGCCGATGCGGGCGGCAATCTCGTCGGTGCGGACGATTTCGACGCGCAATGCGTGCAGGTGTTCGCCAACATCGGCGCCGCGCTGGAATCATGCGGCGCCGGCTGGAGCAGCGTGGTGCAGTTCACCACCTACCTGGTGCACTCGCAGGACATACCGAAGTTCATGCAGTATCGCCTGCGCGAGTTTCCGCGCATGTTCAAGAACGGCGTCTATCCGCCAAACACACTGGTCATGGTCGACCGCCTGGTGAAAGAAGCCTTCCTGGTCGAGGTGCAGACCGTCGCCGCGCTTTAAGCGCGCCGGCGCGGCCGGTGCGCGACTAGGCCGGCACGCGCCGCCTGCCCACTTCGAGCACCAGCGCCGTGGCGACGACGATCACCGCGCCGCCCGCGAGCGTGCTCAGCCCGACCGGCTCGCCGAGGAACAGCGAGCCCCAGAGCGTGCCGAACACCGGGATCAGGAAGGTCACGGTGAAAGTTCGCGTCGGGCCGATGCTCGCGATCAGGCGAAAATAGATCAGATAGGCCGCGGCGCTGCATACGAGTGAAATTCCGAGCACGGCGACCGTCACCTGCCAGCTGAACGCGGCCGCGGGCGGTGGCGCCGGGAGGAAGGGCATTACCACGGCGCTGGCCGCAATCAGGCTACCCACGGTGAGCGCGCGCGGCGCAATCCGGCTCGCGCGCTTTTTCACGTACACCCCGGCAAGCGCATAGCAGGCGGTCGCGCTGATGCAGGCGAGCACCGCGAGCAGCACCTTGGCGTTCACCGCAATCGGGCCGAAACCTACCAGCAGCGCCACGCCGCACATGCCCAGCGCGAGGCCCGTGCTCTTGCGCAAGCTCATGCGCTCGCCCAGCCAGATCGCGCCGCAGATCGCGGCGAACCAGGGCGTAGCGGCATTGAGTATGGCCATGTAGGAAGCGCCGATGTGCTTGCCCGACCAGGCGTACAGGCCCCAGGGCAGCGCGGTATTGAGCACGCCCAGCACCAGGTAAGGCTCCCAGTTCGCCTTCAGGTCCAGCGCGAAACCGGACGCGCGCGCATAGATCAGCATCGCGACGGCGGCCAGGCCGACGCGCAGTTCCGTCAGCCACAAGGGACCGATCGCGCCCACCGCCATGCGCACGAACAGGAAGGAACCGCCCCAGATGGCGGCGAGCAGGACGAGGCGGCTGAGATCGGCGGTGCGCATGTTGCGGTAGTGCTCTCCGGCGCGAAGCATAGGGCGCAGGGTCTGGAAATATGGTGCAGCGCGCACTTTACAGGCGATGGCGCGGCCATGCCACCCGCTACGTGCACGAGCACTTCGCCCGGCGGCGTGCTCGATCCCGACTGTGTCGCGACACCGGCGCCGCCATGGCGAACAGCGATTTCCTCCTCAGGTTGATTGGCATAGTTTTTGCGGACGAATGTCTCTTGCGCTTCTAAACCGAGCTTTCGGTGAGCAAAAAGGGTAAGCATCGCCAGGGCCCGGTCACAGCTGACGCAATTTCGACAGATGTGGCGGCAATGGGTCGTGAACGATTGGCAATTGTTGCGTCGTTCGCTTTTCACGCACACATATTGTTGGCGTCTTTGAGCCAAACCGAGGAAGCACCAGATGCGAATTCTCCTGCCGCCTGCCCATCGCATCGCGCGGGTCAACTACGTATCGAGAACCGCGTCGTTTGCGTATTCGTTCCTGGTCGTATCCGCGCTGATGCACGAGCGTGGACTGGACCTGGGAACCATATTGTTGGCACTGCTGACGCTGCTCGCCTACCCGCACCTGGCTTATCTGCACGCACGCATCGCAGTCGATTCCAAGCGCGCCGAATTCCGCAACCTGACGGTCGATTCGGTGCTGATGGGCATGTGGTTGACGCAACTCCATTTCGCGCTCTGGCCCGCCTGCGGCGCGCTGCTCGCCGTCAGCCTCGACAATGCCGTCTGCGGCGGCACCAGGCGCTTTGCTTCCGGAATGCTGTGGTACGCAGGGGGCGCGCTGGTCTGGGGAGCCCTTGTGGGTTTCCAGTTCGACCCCGCCACCGGGGCCTTCGTTACGGCGCTCAGTTACTTCGGCATCGTCGCCTACGGCGTCGCGTTGGGCCTGTTTCTGTACGAACAGAATACCCGTCTCATACGCACCCGCAAGGTGTTGCGCAGCAGCGAAGCGCAATTTCGTTTCATCGCCGAGCACGCCGGTGACCTCGTCGCCGTGCTCGACCCCGCAGGCAGGTTCCGTTACGCCAGTCCGTCGCACGCGGCCCATTTCCTGCCCCGCGCCTACGCGGAGGAGCGGGACTGGATCACGCTTGTCCATCCCCACGATCGCGAGCGCGCAAAGGCATTTCTCGCGCTATTGCTGGGGTCGCGCCAGAGGGAAAGCACCAAGCTTCACATGCTTCCCGCCAGGGGAGACCTGCTTATTGTCGAGTGCGACGGCAATCCAGTGCACGACGAGTCCGGGGAATTGCAGATGGTGGTGCTGGTGTCGCGCGACCTGAGCGCGCGCGCGCGCCCGGAGGTCGATCTGCGCCTTGCCGCCAGAGCATACGACCGCCTGGCGGACGCGATCATCATCTGCGACGGTGCAGGTCGGATCGAGTTCGTCAACAAGGCGTATACACAATTGACCGGCTACGCGCCTGACGACGTGGTCGGGCACAGCGCCGACATGACCCGGCGCGGGCTGCCCTCCGAACGACTGTTCCAGGACATCGCGCGCGCGTTCAGTCAGGACGAGATATGGCAGGGCAGATACCTCGACCGCTGCAAGGATGGCAGGGAGGTGCCGCTGTCCGCCTGCGTCCTGCCTCTGCGCGACGAGCACCGCGCGGTAATCCATGCGGTCTGGACAATCCATGGCGAAACCGGGGTGACTCACCTGCATCCGGTCTGATCCAGGCTGTATCGCTGCCGGGCGTTATCCGTTCCGCGCCTGGCATCGATCGCTGAAATTGACACTTTATAACGGATCGCGCCCATCGGATTCTTGCGCCGCAGCCACGCCAGGAATACTCTCGCGCGCATGACTGCGCAAACGCTGCCTGACTTCCTTGCCGCCGCGCCGGGCGCGCTGCTCGACCGCGACTGTCCGCTCGCCTACTCCAGGCTCGCCTACGACAGTGCACGCCTTGCGCGCTCGCTGCGCGAACTCGGCGTGGGCGCGGGCGACCGCGTCGCCCTGTGGCTGCCGAACGTTCCGGCCTGGCTGGCGCTGTTTTTCGCCTGTGCGCGCCTCGGCGCAATCGCGGTGGCGGTCAACACGCGCTTCAAGAGCCATGAACTCGCCGACATCGTCGGCCGCTCGCGCGCGAAGCTGCTTTGCTTTTGGCCGGGTTTCCGGCAGATCGATTTCGCAGGCATGCTCGCCGGCTGCGATCCCGCCGCGCTGGCCGCGCTCGAGGCGGTGCTCGCGTACGCAGAGGACGGTGCGGTGCCGGCAAAGCTCGCCGGCAAGCCCGCCTACGACTATCGGCGCCTGATCGATTGCGCACCACTGGAAGCGGATGACTCGCGCGCCGACGCGGGCTGCGTCATTTTCACCACCTCGGGCACGACCCGGGCGCCCAAGTTCGTGCTGCACGACCAGCGCACCGTGATACGCCACGCGCACGACGTCGCCGCCGGTTTTGGCTATGACGTGTCCGACGCGCGCATCCTGATCACCGCGCCGCTGTGCGGCGTGTTCGGCTTCTGCAATGCCATGGCCGCAATCGCCGCCGCGCGCCCGCTGGTGATGTACCCGGGCTTCGACGCCGCTGAATCGGCGCGCGCGGTGCAGCGCCACGCGATCACCCATACCAACGCGACCGACGAAATGATCCAGCAGATGCTCGCCGCCGCGCCTGAGCCGCGGCCGTTTCCGAGCGTGCACTTTTTCGGCTATGCGGCCTTCTCGCCCGCGCTCGCCGACCTGCCGGCGCGCGCCGCCGCGCGCGGCTTGACGCTCGTGGGCCTGTACGGCATGAGCGAAGTGCAGGCGCTGCTGGCGCGCCAGAGTGAAGCCGCGCCGCTGGCCGAGCGCAGCCTCGCGGGTGGCAGGCTGGTGGCGGCCGAAGCGCGAGTGCGCGCGCGCGACCCCGCGAGCGGCGAGGTGCTTGCGCACGATACCGCGGGGGAGCTTGAATTCAAGGTGCCCAGCGCCATGGTTGGCTATTTCGAAGACGAGCGGGCGAATCGCGCCGCGATCACCGAAGACGGCTGGTTTCGGAGCGGTGATCTCGGCTATAGCACCTCGGGCAACAGCTTCGTGTTCGTCGCGCGGCTGGGCGATGCGCTGCGCCTGTCGGGTTTCCTGGTCAGTCCGGCCGAGATCGAGGAAGTGCTGCAGCAGCACGCGTCGGTGCAGGCGGCGCAGGTGGTGGGCGTGGACACCGCCGGCGGTGTAAAGCCGGTGGCCTTCGTCATTCCGGCCGCGGGCGCCGCGTTCGACGAGCAGGCACTGATCGCGCACTGCGCCGCCAGCATTGCAAAATTCAAGGTGCCGCTTCGCGTTTGCGCGCTCGAAGCTTTCCCGGTCACCCCCGGGGCCAACGCGACCAAGGTGCAGAAGGCGAAGCTGCGCGAGCTTGCACGCGAGCTGGTGCGCGAAAAATAGGCGCCGGGGGCGGCGCGCCTAGTCGAACACCGTCTGCGAATACTGCGCGGCGTCGACCAGGGCCTCGATGACGGTCGGGCCGTCCGCGGCGAGCGCCTCGCGCAGTTCGCGCTCCAGGCCCTCCGCGCTGTCCACGCCGACCGCGGGCACGCCGAAGTAATGCGCCGGCGGCGGCCGGTACGCACCCGGCGAAACCTCGGTGCCGTAATAGGGGAGGCTGCGCCGCTCCTGCTTGACCTTGATCAGCGACAGCCAGCGGTCGTCGAGCACTACGATCGGGAGCGCGAGGCGCTCGCGCAGCGCGACCGCCACCTCGCCGCAGGTCATCTGAAAGCAACCGTCGCCGAGCACGCATACCACCGGCAGATCCGGTCGCGCGAGTTTCGCGGCGAGCGCCGCCGGTATGCCGAATCCCATCGACGACCAGCCGTTGGTGATGAGGAAAGTGCGCGGGACGTGCGCGCTCCACTGGCTGCCGATCTGGTGGGTGTGCGCGCCCACGTCGAAGGCGAGCACGCCCTCACGCGGCAGCAGCCTGCGCACGATGTCTATCGCCTGGTGCGGCGCGAAGCCGGCCGTCTTCGGGCGCAGCGCGGCCTGGAACGCGTCGCGGTGCTCGCGCACGGCCTGGTCCGGCCAGTCGTTCGTCACGGCCGGCAGCGCTGCCAGCCGGGCAACGGCGTCATCGAGATCGCCAAGCACTTCGTGTGAAACGCGCACGCTGGCATCGACGTCGGCGCGCTCGATGTCGACGTGCAGCAGCGGCACTTCGCCGATCCAGGCCTCGTACTCCACTTCTATTGTGTCGTAGCCCAGGCCGAGCACCAGGTCGGCGCCGTGGATGAATGCGCGCTGCTGCTTGCGCAAGGCTCGTTCGATGCAGCCCAGCGACAGCGGATGGTCTTCGTCGATCATGCCCTTGGCCATCAGTGTGGTCGCGAACGGGATATTGTGCCGCTCGACGAAAGCGCGCAGCAGCTGCGGTTCGCGCATGCGCATCGCGTTCGCGCCGATCACGGCCAGCGGGCGCTTTGCGCCGCGCAGCAGCTCGCCCGCCCGCGCGAAGGCGGCTTTGGGCGCGCTCGCGAGCGCCTTGCGCGCTGGAACGGCGCGCTGCGCCTCGGTGACTTGCGCCAGCGTCGCGGTGGCTTGCGCCAGCGGCTCAGTGACTTGCGCCAGCGGCTCAGTGGCTTGCGCCAGCGGCTCAGTGGCTTGCGCCAGCGGCTCAGTGACTTGCGCCAGCGCAACGTCTTCCGGCAGGTCCAGATGCACCGGGCCCTGGGGCTCGGTGAGCGCGAGCTGCAGCGCCTCGGCCAGCGTTGCGCCGATCTCGCCGCGGCGCAGGCTGAATGAGCCCTTGGTGATCGGCTTGAACAGCGCGTGGTGGTCGATCCACATCTGCAGCCGGCGTCCGAGCTGCGCTTCGGGGAGGGTGCAGGTGATCGCGAGCAGCGGCGAGCGGTCCAACCACGCGCTGCCCACGCCGGTGCTGAGATTGGTCGCGCCCGGACCCAGCGTGGAGATGCACAGGCCGGGCACCCCGGTCATCCTGCCCGTGACATCCGCGGCGAACCCGGCGGAGCCTTCGTGCGCGGTGAGCACGAAGCGCAGGCCGGCGGCGCGCATCGCATCCATCAGCGGCAGCACGTTGCCGCTGGGCACGCCGAAGCCGTGGCGGATGCCCGCCGCCTTGAGCATGCCTACGATCAGGTCGGCGTTATTCATGGCAGCGGAGATGCACGCGCACCGCCTCAGGTGCCATAGCGCACCGGGGAATTGAACTGCTTGAATGCAGCTAGCGCGCTGTAGCACGCGAGCATCGCCGTCTTCGGGTTGTCGGGGAAGGGCACGCTCTCGAACTTGATGCTGATCGTGCCGGTCTTGCCGCGGATGTTGATGTAGTGCGTGTTGTAGACCAGCGCCGGGTCCGCCACCACCTTGAGCTGCGTGCGGTCGAAGCCGATGCCGGCCATCGCGAGCGCGGCGGCGATGTTTACGTTGGCGGGAAAATGCGGCACGCCCGCGCGCGCGCTGCCTTCGAACAGGGTTACCGGCCCGTTGAGATGGTCGAGGTCGAGCTTGAGCTTTTCCACATAGGGAATCCCTTTCCACGCCGCCGGCGGCTTGGTCACCGCGATCTCGACCGTATCCGCGCCCGCCACGCAGGCGGCCTTGAGCGCATCGAGGCCGCCGATGCCGCCTGAGGGCACGTAGAGCAGCGCTTTGTGCTTCGCCGCCGCGGCTTCGAGCCGCGCGCGCAGCGCGTCGTCGCAGAGCGCGCCGCCGGAGAGGATGATCACCGGTATGCCCTGCTTCAGCAGCGGCAAGGCGAATTCGCGCACCGCGTCGTGCGACGCCGCTTCGATCACCACTTCGGGGCGCTCGGCGAGCAGCGCCTCCAGCGTGGTGACGAAGGGCAGACCGTATTGCTCGGCCAGGGGCTTGCCGCGCGATGCGGGGCTGCGGCCCTGGATCGCCACTACGCGCGCATCGCCCATGTCGCCGCTCGCGATGTGTTCGAGAAACAGGCGGGCGATCACGCCGCCGCCGATGATGCCGATGCGCATGCTTGGCTTCCTTTGAGCAGGGGCAAATTCTGCCACACATCAGCCGCCCGCTGCGCGCGGGCGGTCGCGCGCTAGCGCTGGCTGTACATGATGCTGCCGATCACGGCGCCGATCAGGATGGCCGGTCCGATGATGTCCAAGTCGCGCCTCGGGGCAGGCTGGGCGTAATACACCGGACGTTCGACGACTGCCGGACGCTGCATTTCGACATAGCGCGGGCGCTCCCAGCCGCGGTGCTCGCCGCGATCGTCATATCGGCCGTGATTGCCGTAGTAGCGGGTCGCGCTCTGATAGTCGCGCTGGCGCTCCTGTCCCCGCCCGGGGTCGGCGAACGCGGGCGCTGCCGCGGCGACGGTCGCGCCTGCGGCGAGCAGGCAGATCAGTTTCTTCATGGCGTTCATGGCATTCATGGCTTTCTCCTGTTCAAGATACGCGTACGGATCGGGTCCGCACGCAAGCCAGTATCGGCCGTCGGCCGATTACAGTGAGTAAGCAATTGTGAGCAAATGCTACGCGCTCGAGGACTCGCGCATGCGCAGCACGATCTTTCCGAGGTGCGCGTTCGACTCCATGTAGGCCTTGGCTTCGGGCAGTTGGTCGAAGGCGAACACCCGGTCTACCATCGGCGCGATGCGGCCGTCGGTGATCGCCGGCAGGATATCGGCGACGAAGCCGCGCGCGGAACTGGCGCGCTGCTCGGCGCTGCGTAGCTTGTTGGATACGCCGAACAGTACCAGGCGCTTCGAATGCAGCGCCTCGATGTCGATTTCGGCTTTCAGCACGCCGTCGAGGTAACCGACCGTGGCGAGCCGGCCCTGGAACGCAAGCGCGCGCACGCACTCGGCGAACACCGAGCCGCCGACGTTGTTGACGATGAGGTTCGCGCCCTTGCCGCCGCTGGCGGCGAGCACCGCATCGCAGAAGTCCGCCGCGCGCGTGCGTATGCCCAGATCAAGGCCCGCCGCCTTCAGTTTCTCCAGCTTGTCGGCCGAGCCCGAGGTGCCGATCACCTTGGCGCCGAGCGCCTTCGCCGTCTGCAGCGCTGCTACGCCTACGCCGGAGGATATGCCGGTCACCAGCAGCCACTCGCCGGCGGTGAGTCGGCCCTGGGCGATCAGCATGTCGTGCACCACCATAAAGGTGAGCGGAATTGCTGCCGCCTGTTCCCACGAAAGGCGCTGCGGGATCGGCACCGCCTCGCGCGCGTCCATCAGCGCATAGTCGGCGAATGCGCCCGGACAACGCCCCATTACGCGGTCCCCCGCGGCGAAGCCGGTGACGCCGGTGCCTAGCTTGACGATCTCGCCGGCGCCTTCGCCGCCCGCGGGCTTGGCTGCCCCCGGCTTGGTCAGGCCGTGGCCCGCGATGAACTCGCCTCGATTGAGTCCGGCAGCGCGCATGCGCAGCAGCAGCTGCCCCGGACCGGGTTCGGGCGGCGCTACCTCGCGCCGCTCCAGCGTGGTCTGCCCGGCGCCTGCCTGAATCCAGTATGACTGCATGAATGCTCCTGTATCGATGATTGCGGCTGCCGGTGTCAGGCAGCCGTGCTCCGCCATGGTAGCGCAACAGCAGGCGCGTTTCCGGACGATACTTGCCCGCGGTCAAGGCTGCGCGGACGCGCTTCGCTTATTGAAGATTACCAAACCGCGAGACACTGTAGCGCAGGTGATCTGCTCGCTGTCATACAGCAAAGTAATACGCGATAGTATTGGGCATCCGCTACGGGAGAACAGCATGGCTGACATGGGTGCACTGCGCATCGGGCTGAAAGGCTCGGCCGAACTGGTAGTGGGGGAAGAACACACCGCGCCAAAAGTGGGCAGCGGCCGCGTGCATGTGCTGGCGACGCCGGTGATGATCAATCTGATCGAGGCGGCGGCGCTGGCGGCGGTCGAGCACCTGCTCCCGCCGGGACAGCAGAGCCTGGGCACGCGTCTCGACGTGAGCCACACCGCGGCGACGCCGGTGGGCATGCGCGTCAGCGCCGAAGCCGAGTTGACCGGCATCGAGGGCCGGTTGCTCACCTTCCGCGTGCGCGCCGCCGACGCGGTCGAGTCCATAGGCGAGGGTACGCACCAGCGCGTGATCGTGACCCTGGACCGCTTCGATCAGAGGGTGCAGAAGAAACTCGCCCTGGTCGGCGGCGACCGAAGCTAAGCGGACGTGCGCCCTTGATTCTACGACGTGTTGCTCAATGAACCTTCGCGGCAGGTCTATGGGTGAAGAAGACGATACACAGCACGATTAGAAAAAGAATCGTGAAAGACGCTGAGTACCGGCTTAATGCCAAACCACCGCTCGCGATGGGCTTGTCGAGAAAGTCACCGACGACCGCACCCAAAGGTCGCGTAAGGATGAATGCCATCCAAAATAACACCGTGCGGGAAATTCTCGTCCTGTAATACGCAACCGCAATTGCTGCCAACATTGCACCAAACACTATCGCACCGCCGCGATAGCCCAGACCGGCAGTATCGGCAACCCAATCGCCAAGTGCAGTGCCCAGTGTTTGCGAGAACATGATTGTTCCCCAATAGAACATCTCTGATTTCGGGGAACTCACCGTATCCACGGCGACCGAACCCAGGGTGCGATACCAAAGAAATAGGGACGTTATCAGCAACGTGAACAATATTGTCGTTCCACCAGCATAGCCAATGCCAAGGGACCTGTCCGCAAAGTCTGCCAGCGTTGTTCCAACCGTCGTTGTTGCAATGATTGTTGCCCAGTACACAACGGGGTGAAACTTCTTCGCCATGATCTGAATCATGACCGCAACTACGAATATTGCCGCGAAGATCCCGGTGCTCACGAGATATCCTAAATGCATCGACATAGACAAGGCATCGCCACCAGTTTCACCCAGCGTTGTGGCGAAAATCTTGATAAGCCAGAACACTAGGGTTATTTCCGGCACCTTGCTCAGAATCTCTTGCTTTACCGTATTCATTGGTCTTCTTCACAAGAAGATGGTATTTGCCCAGCGCTTGTTGGCCGCTGTTGGCCGGACTGAGAAAATACCAAATGTAATGGAATCGTCGAAGAGTGCTCTGCTTCCAATTCGCTTCGTGGGGTTAGCGCGCTAGCCTCGCCGTAGCCTGTCGGAGGTTCGAACCATTGCCGCCGCTCGTCAGGAACATGAGCCCTCATTCGGGAGCTAAACCGCCAGAATTACTTGGCCCGAATATCGTCGGCCTTCGCCTCTCTTGCTTCCTGGGCCGCAGTCTCCTTCTTCACGAGCACGATTTTCCCGGTCTTCGCATCTACATTCACCTCGTGAACACCCTTAACCGAAGGACGTGCAATATCGAAGGACCAAATCAGTCGCCCGTGTTCTCTTTCGAGTTCGGCGCTTTGCACGGTGCCGTGTGGAACTTTCGTCAACGCGGTTGCTCGCGCCTGCGCTTCGGTTACTTGGGCTTCCGCTAAGAGCGCGGTTTGCGTATCTTTTGCCGCGTAAGCAAGCGGCATCGCGGACGCCAAACCCGCGGCAGTCATCGAAATAGCAAGCATTCTATGTATCGTTTTCATATAGCGACCTCTAGGTAACCCGTCTGCACCGGAATGGCGCAGCGCCAAGTCTAAGTACAAGTTTAGAGGTCACGCCTTAAGGCTAACTTAAGGCCAGCTTGGCTTCCGGCGCTTGGCCACTTGTAGCGGACCCCGGTCCTCTGAGCCGTAGCCAACCCAACCAAATTAGCGTCTGCAGCACAGCAGCCTGCATTAATTGAACGCTCGAGTGACTCCTCGCAGGGTTGGAGCAGGCAAATTGCCTGCAGGCTGCTATGCGGAGGCAGTCGACGCTAAGGAGTCATTCGCCGTGCCTGGATTAGATGGGTACCAGCAATCGGCGCAGTCCTGGCCAGATTGGCTGGGGGCTACATATGTCGCGTGAATTGGCGGCGCAGGTCTAAACGGAAACATGTTGCCTGCTTCGCGTGCTGCACTCACGACTCGAAGTCATTGCCGTCGAGCCCAATAATGAATGGACCCGTATCGGAATCGGTCTCTTTATATCCCTGGAGGATCCGGTTTTGGACGATATTTGAAAGCGTTGAGTCCATATGTAGCAGCCGTTCTTCGCTAGCCTCAAGGAATAGCTTTGTGACAACCCCCGTGAGTTGCAGGGTTATCTGCCTGGAGTCCTTGGCGCCGCCGAGCTCGGTCTGCATTGCCGGCTTCCACGTACATTCGATTGTTGTCTGCCACCCGTCGAGGTCGCGAAGCACGATGTCTGCGTTTTTTGGGATGGCGTTGCACCGTGCAAAGACCTTGTAGATGTGCTCTTTAATGTCTCGCAAGTTTTGGGTCATGGCTGCCTAATCTACGAATCAGTCCCGGTATCGTTTCAACGGAACGCTACGCGCAGGAGTGCATGAGGTCTGTGCGCTGGCACACGATGACATTCAGGAATCGTTATCATGTGACCCAGTATGCTCTCAAACTTAGTTCAGCGTGGTAAATCGCAACGGCCTAGAATTGCAGCATCCGATGGCAAAATCACTTCCACCCGAGCAATGCGCGCGAGCGATTCTTGCGATAGTTGTCTCGCACTTTGGCTTGCGGCCGGGCGGGGTTCTACCCAGCAAGAGCTTTGTGACCATTTGGCCGCAGAGAGGCTACAAGCCGAAGGAGTTCAAAGTCGGCCTGCAGTTTGCCGCGGAGAATGGTTGGCTGGAGGTGCTGCCTGGCGGCAAGACATATCGGCTGACCAAATGCGGATTTACTGACGGGTAACGTATACCCGCTATCGGGGGCATTGCGGACACGATTCAACGGAACATCTGGCCGGTGGCACCCGACGCGTTGCTGCCATTCGCAGATAAAGATAACCTGTTAGTGTGATGAAACGTTCGAATCGAAAGTAAATTTGCTTGAAGAGAATAGCGCGTCATTCTGTGTTGGCGGCAATCTTGGTCCCGCTTTGCGCCATCGCGGCTCCGAACGAGATTAAGGTATTCACAGACGAGATCGCCCCTTTTGGCGGGCACACGTTAGAAACACACGTTAACAAGGCATCACGGGCTGGACCAGCGGCAGACAACCGCGCTGCGCCATTGCAGGTAATGCCGGAATATTCCTATGGCATGTGGCGCAACTGGGAGTTTAGCTTTCAATTGCCTGTCGCTAGTGAGCAAGACCGGGTGCGAACAAACGGCTATCGAACCGAACTCCAGTATGTGGCTCCGCACGACGAAGACGAAGGCTTCTATTGGGGGATGAACCTGGAGTTGGCCAATCTAGCCCGAAACGGGGACGCGCGAATCTGGAATCTGGAATTTATGCCAATCCTGGGGATCAGGGTTGACCGTTGGCACCTATCGATCAATCCAGGCGTCAGCCGCGCCCTAAGCGGTGCCGAGCGCAAAACGAACTTCGAGCCTGCAGCCAAAGCGGCATACCGCGCTTTCGGGAGCAATTATTTTGGGCTGGAGTACTACCTTGAAGCAGGGCCAATCCGGCATCTGCTGCCGAATGGCCAAAGAAGCCAAGTCCTCTATTTCGCGTGGGACGGGAAAATCAGAAAGTCTGACATCAATGTCGGAATAGGCCGTGGGTTCACCGATGTATCAGATCGTTGGGTGCTAAAGACAGTATTCGAGTTTGCGTTTTAGCTATGAAAGCTCCAACTTCCGCTTTGGGCGGGGTCCTATCCGAGTAAGCCCCAGCCGCTAAGGCTGCCGTAGGTCAGTAAGCCGTCCGACGGCGCCGTGCAGGCGATCTGGCTCAACCCGACCCTTTGCGGACCCTGACAATCTCCTTTGCCCTGTCCGTACCCAAGCAATTAACCCCAGTAATTGAACTCGAGTAGACTAGGCGGCCGAAAACCGCGCATCCTTGCGACTTGGGGAGGGGGAAGGATGAACGCTAATGCACCGGGCAGCCGGTTCAAACGGGCCGTGACCGTAGGACGAGAATATCTAACCGACTGGGCTATTGCCGGAACCGTCATCGCGCTGACAGGTTTCTCGCCCGATCACTGGTTTGCAGACTTAGTTGGCCACCTGGCGATTCCTGAAAATATTCGGCAATCGTGGCCCGCGGCGTTAGACATTCGTATCGTCCTTGTCGCGGTTGGCGTCGCAATCATTGCGTGGGATGTGCTTCGCCGTAACCGTACACAAATCCCGGTAACACAGTCGGGTAGTCATGTTGAAACAGCTTCGGACTCTGCAAGGGCATCAATAGAAAGCCCCGATGTCCGCGCAGAAACCGCGGGCATTTCAAAAGCGAATCCCTCGCCGGATCTGCCATTGCCGGATCTACCTTCGATCGCGGTGCTGCCGTTCACCAATATGAGTGGCGATCCGGAGCAGGAGTATTTCGCCGACGGTATGGTCGACGACATCCTCACCGCACTTGCGCGTACGGGTGTATTTTTCGTTATCGCGCGCAACTCGACATTTGTGTACAAAGGCCAGGCGGTCGACGTCAAGAAAGTCGGGCGCGAACTCGGCGTGCGCTATGTGCTCGAGGGAAGTATCCGCAAAGCGGGAGATCGGATTCGCATTACCGGGCAGTTAATCGAGGCCGAAACCGCCCGCCATGTATGGGCCGACAGGTTTGAAGGCACGCTAGACGACGTGTTCGAACTGCAGGATAAGATTACCGAAAGCGTGGTGTTTGCCATCGCGCCAGGCGTGCAGCGCGCCGAATTGGAGCGCGTCCGCGCGAAGCCAACAAACAACCTACAAGCTTACGATTGTCTACTGCAGGCGGGTCCCGGGCTCATGCCGGGCACAAGCAAGGCCGAAAAGGATGCGTCGTCGGCATTCATTCGTCACGCGCTGAATATGGATCCAGGGTTCTCGCTCGCCAAGGCAGTGGGAGCTTTTGCGTGCATACAGCGCGCGTTGGATGGGCAAGCGGACGCCAACGATGTGGTATCCGGCTTGCGGCTTGCGGATGGTGCACTGTCCGACCATAGAGACAATCCTGTGACGCTGAGTATGGCAGGGCTTGCTTTGTGCATGCTTGGCTACCGGGCGTTAGGTTTTCCAGTAATAGGTTTTCGCTATGAAGAGGCCTTACGCGCGATCGATCGCGCGTTTAGCCTTAGTCCGAATTTGCTGGTCGTGCGGTTTGCTGCGGGCTCTGTCCGTACTTCCGTCGGCGATGGGGACGCGGCGATCGTGCATTTCGAGCGTGCAATGCGTCTGAGTCCACTCGATCCTGCCATGAGCGCACTCATCGTCGGCACGGGCGCCGCCCATCTCGTGTGTGGGAGGTACGAGGAGACTCTTGCTGCAACGCAGCGCGCGATAGAAATTGACCCGAATTACGCGAGCGCACATCGGTTGATGACAGTCGCGCTTGGACTTCTGGGTAGAGGGGAGGAGGCAAAGTTGTCCGCGCAGCGCACACTTGAATTGACACCGGATTTGACCGTGTCTCGGTACTCGAGTGTGCTTCCTGCTAAGGACGCGAATTTGAGGAAGCGCTTAGGCGAGGTATTGCTCGCCGCAGGTATCCCAAAGTAGGGAAGGATGCGGCTAATTGCCGATGTCCGCGGTTGGCCGCAGGCAGTCTGCTGGCGCAAGAACTTCTGTCGGTTCTGTAGCTCGTCTCTCCTACTGACATCTGACTGAACTGAATGTTGCGGAGTAGCTGTCAGTCCGGTGAGTTATCTAGCTTTCCCCTACCCTGGGGATTTGTCCGGGGGATACCGAGTTTAGCCAGCGACAGTTTGTTATGCGACTTTCCCGACGACCGTGAGCCGCCCATCGCCGCTGGTGTTCAAATGCCGGCGCAGTGTTCCTGTCGCCTTGTCATGGCCGACCACTTCGAGCACCGTCCGTCGTTCGTAACGGCCTAGCGCCATACCCCATTCAATATCACCTTGGCTCAATCGTCCAGCGGCTGTTTGTTGGTTTATCTAACCGAGTAAAATCCTATTGGGCTATCTAAGTACTCCCGTCGTGCTCTCCTAAGTCGGGCCGTAACAGAAGGACTTCTGTTACGGATTCTTATTCGGAGTCGAGCTGCAGGCGGTTCGGCCGCCGCTTCTCCACCGCCCACTTGAACAAGGCGGCTGAGCGGTAGAAGCCGTGCGCAAACTTGCCGTAAGGCAGCGTCAGGAACAGTGCCATCACCACGCCCAGGTGCAGCGCCAGCAGCAGCGCCATTGCGCCGCTGTCACGCCAGGCAAGCAGCGCGAGTCCGCTAGCGCTGGTTAGGAACAGCAACGCGATGAAGCCGCGATCCATGGGCTTTTGCGCTGCGTCGCCGTGTAGCGGGTGCCGGCGCAGGTTCAGCCACATCAGCCCGGCCGGCCCGATCAGCAGGCCGATTCCGCCCGCCGTGCCGAGCAGCACAGGCAGGCTCGCGAGCGCGTACGGCGCGTGCCAGCCGAACAGGTAGTGGTACAGCGTAGCGACGCAGGTCGCCGCGAAGCACAGCAGGAAGCCGTAAAACGTGAAATGGTGAAAGCGCCGGCGCCACAGCGTGAATGCGTCGTCGGACTCGTTGCAGCCCAGGCCGTGGCCGCCGTCGAGGTACTTCAGGCGCAGTGCGTCGCGCGTGGCCTCTGCTGCCGCGGCGCGCGGCGCATCCTGCGCGCGATCGCCGGGCGATATGTCGCGCCAGAATGCGCGCACGCTTAAGCCCAGCGCCAGCAGCGCGAACGCGAAAATCGGCGCGAACATGGACACCATCAGATTGTGCGGAAACACGCGATAGAAATTGCCGGCGAGCGGTTCGTGCCACAGATTGCCGGTGCGCGCGAGCGCCAGCAACAGGAACAGCACAAGGCCGAACGCGAGGGCGAGCGCCAGCGTGAGACCGTTATGCCGGTACAGGCGTCCCAGCGCCGTCGGCCAGGCGTAATCCGAATAGGTCTGCACGCGAACCTGCGCCATGACCTGCGGAATATTGACCGCGAATTCATGCGGCGGCGCGTACTGGCAGGCGTGCAGGCAGGCGCCGCAGTTGTGGCACAGATTCGCCAGGTAGCCGACGTCGGCCGTGCCGAATTCGAGGCGGCGCGTCATCGCCGGGAACATCGCGCAAAAGCCTTCGCAGTAGCGGCAGGCATTGCAGATTCGCAGTTGCCGCGCCGCCTCAATGGCGGCGGCGTCAACGGCCGCTTCAATGGCGGCAGCGTAAGCGGAAGGCGGCGCCGACAGCTCAGGCGGCTGCACGCGCCGCTCCTGTTCGCGCGGCCGCTGCCGCCTGGGTGCCCGCGATACGCCCGAACGCCGTGCCTATGGTCATGCCTACGCCGGCGGTGTAGCCCTGGCCAAGTACATTGCCGGCCATGATCTCGCCGGCGGCGAACAGGTTGGGACTGGCCTGGCCGGCGAAATGCACCGCGGCCTGCGCGTCCACCTTTACGCCGAGGTAGGTGAAGGTGATGCCGGGCCGCAAGGGAAAGGCGCAGAACGGCGGCGTGTCGATCGTGCGCGCCCAGTGCGACTTGGTCGGCGTGAGGCCCTCGGTGGTGCAGTCATCCAGGGCGGTGTGATCGAAGCTGCCGGGGCGGCAGGCCGCGTTGTAGGCGCCGACCGTGCGCATGAAGGCCGCTTCATCGAGTCCGAGCTTGCGCGCAAGTTCGGGCAGCGTGGCGGCCTGCTCTCCCGGAAACACCGGCGGCATGAAACGCCCGATGGCCTTGGCGTCAATCACCGAATAGGCGATCTGCCCGGGCTGCCGCGCTACCAGACGGCCCCAGATGGCGTAGCGCTTGGGCCAGAAATCCTCGCCTTCGTCGTAGAATCGTTCGGCCCGCTTGTTCACCACGATACCCAGGGAAACGCTGTCGACGCGGGTGCAGATGCCGCCGTCGTACAGCGGGGCGCGCGCGTCGATCGCCACGCAATGGCTCTGGGTGGGATCGCCGATCGCGTCGGCGCCGGCGTCGATCAGGAATTTCAGCAGCACGCCCATGTTGTAGCGCGTGCCGCGGATCAGGAAATTGTCGGCAACCCACACGCCGTCCACCTGGCCCCAGGCCTCGCGCATCCATTCGCGGTTGGATTCGAAGCCGCCGCTCGCGACCACGCAGGCTTTCGCTGCGATGCATTCGCCGCCGACCCGGACCGCGACAAAACGGCCGTGCTCGAGCTCCAGACTGTCCACCGGCGCCTCGTAGCGGATATGCACGCCGAGATGCTCCGCGCTGCGGTAGTAGGCGTTGAGCAGCGCCTTGCCGCCGCCGAGGAAAAAGGCGTTGGTGCGCGCCAGCTGCAGCGTGCCCGAAAGCGAAGGCTGGAAGTGCACGCCGTGGCGGCGCATCCAGTCGCGGCAGTGTGCGGAATCGCGGATCGCGAGGCGCGCAAGCGTCTCGTTGGTGAGGCCGCCGGTAACCTTGCGCAGGTCCTGCCAGTATTCCTCTTCCGGATAGGCCTCGGTAAGAACGTCCTGCGGCGCATCGTGCATGCAGCGCAGATTGCGCGTGTGCTGCGAATTGCCGCCGCGCCAGGCGCGCGGTGCGGCTTCGAGCAGCAGCACGCTCGCGCCCGCCTCGCGCGCGCTCAGCGCCGCGCACAGCGCGGCGTTGCCGCCGCCGATCACGATTACGTCGCAGTCGCGGACGCCCATCTGGCCGTAGCCTCGATTTTTTTCATGAGGCGCCATTGTAACCGGGCGTGACATCGTCGAAAGGTGCTTGGTCCGGTTGGATTTATAATTCAACAAGGCGGACGTTTTTGAACCAAGGAGGTGCCGGATATGAGCAAGGCGGACTGGGTGTTTCAACTGACTGGGGATGAGCGAGGCATCGCGCGCAAGCTCGCCGAGGGCGTCAACACGTCGATATTTCCCGGTGAAAACGTGATGCTCTCGGTGGTGCGCGTCGATCCGCATGCGACCGGCAGCGTTCACAGCCATCCGGAAGAGCAATGGGGTGTGCTGCTGGAGGGCCGCTGCACGCGCATACAAGGCGGCGAAGAGGTGGACGCGACGGCGGGCGATTTCTGGCATACGCCCGGCGGCGTAAGCCACGGCATACGCACCGGCGACCAGGGGGCGCTCATCCTGGATATCTTCAGTCCGCCGCGCGCCGAATACAGGCAAACCGGAAAAGGCTTCGGCAAGGCTGTACTGCAGGACGCGTGAACCTTTGTCGGGTCGGGAGCGATGCGCCGTGGAAGGCGTAAGAGCAGGCGCCTGCTCTTGCGGCCAGCGCTGCTAGGCTAGCGCCTTGCCCACGATCTCGGCGACATCGCGCGACAGGCCCTGCGCGTCGCGGACGCGCTCCAGCGCCGCGCTTGCGTGCCGTTGGCGTGTGGCGTCGAATTTGCGCCAGCGGTCGAAGGCGCGCGCCATGCGCGCCGCCACCTGCGGATTGAAGGCGTCCAGCGTGATCACCTGCTCGGCGAGGAAGGCGTAGCCGCCGCCGTCGGCGGCGTGAAAGCGCACGTGGTTGCTGCAGAAGCTGCGGATCAGCGCATAGACCTTGTTCGGATTGCGCATGTCGAATGCCGGATGCGCGAGCAGCTTCCTCACTTCGGCCAGGGTGCCCGGCAGGCGCGAGCCCGCCTGCACCGCCAGCCACTTGTCCACCACCAGCGGTTCGTGCTTCCACTTGGCAAAGAACGCATCCAGCGCCGGCGTGCGCTCGGCGCAGTCGCAGTTGGCGAGCGCGGTCAACGCGGCCATCGCGTCGGTCATGTTATCGGCGCGCTCGAACTGGGCCAACGCCAGCGCGCGCACCGCCGCATCATCCAGCTCCATCAGATAGCCGAGGCACAGATTCCTCAGCGCGCGCCTGCCGGCCGCCGCGGCGTCCGGGCTGTAAGGGCCGGGTACGGCATGCGCGTGGTAGGTTGCGAGCAGCTCGGCGCGCAGCGAGCGCGCCAGATCGCGGCGCAGGCCGTTGCGCACCGCGTGGATGGCGTCCGGATCGACTTCGTCCAGCTGTTCCGCGATATAGACTTCCGAGGGCAGCGCCAGCGCCTCGGCGCCGAAGGCCGGATCGCGCGGCGCATCCGCGAGCACGCGCGCGAAGGCGTCGATGAACGCTTGTGGCGTGGCCGCCGTGCCGGGCGCGCCGGCCTTGGCTGCGCGCCGCGCTTCGATCGCGCGCAGGATCAGCGCGAGCGCCAGCCGCTGGCCCGCTTCCCAGCGGCTGAACGCGTTGGCATCGTGCGCCATCAGATGAGTGAGCTCGGCTTCGCTGTACGCGTACGCTAGCTTTACCGGCGCGGAAAAGTTGCGCAGCAGCGAGGGCACCGGCGCCGCCGGCACGCCTACGAAGACGAAGCGCTGCTGCGGCTCGGTCAGCGAGAGCACGCGCGTGAATTCCCCGCCGTGCTGCGCGGCCGGCGCTTCGCCTTCGAGTACCAGCGGCAGGTCGTCGCCGTCCGGGCCGACAAGGCCTAGCGCGACCGGAATATGGAACGGAAGCTTGGTTTCCTGTCCCGGCGTCGGCGGACACGATTGCGTCAGCGTGAGCACGTAGCGCCGCGCCGCGGCGTCGTATTCGCCGCGCGCAACCACCACCGGCGTGCCCGCCTGCTCGTACCAGCGGCGGAACTGGCCGAGGTCGACGCCGCTCGCGTCGGCCATCGCCTGCACGAATTCATCGGTGGTAACGGCTTGCCCGTCATGGCGGCGGAAATACAGATCCATGCCGGCACGGAAGGCGCGCGCTCCGAGCAGGGTGTGCTGCATGCGCACCACTTCGGCGCCTTTTTCGTACACCGTCATGGTGTAGAAATTGCGGATTTCCATATAGGCGGCCGGGCGCACCGGGTGCGCCATCGGGCCCGCGTCCTCGGGGAACTGCGCCGCGCGCAGCCCGCGCACTTCGCCGATGCGCTGCACCGCGCGCGAATACATGTCGGCGCCGTACTCCTGGTCGCGGAACACGGTGAGGCCTTCCTTCAGCGACAGCTGGAACCAGTCGCGGCAGGTGACGCGGTCGCCGGTCCAGTTGTGGAAATACTCGTGCGCGACCACGCGGTCGATGTTCTGGTAGTCGATGTCGGTGGCAGTGTCGGGCCGCGCCAGCACGTACTTGGTGTTGAATATGTTGAGACCCTTGTTCTCCATTGCGCCGGAGTTGAAATCGCTCACCGCGACGATCATGTAGCCGTCGAGGTCGAGCTCCAGGCCGAACACCTCCTCGTCCCATTTCATCGCGCTCTTCAGACAGTGCATGGCGAAGCCGCACTGGTCGAGCTTGCCGGGCTCGACATAGACGGCGAGCTTCGCCGTGCGCCCGGAGCAGGTGACGAAGCTGTCTTCGAGCTTGTCCAGCTTCGCCGCCACCATGGCGAACAGATAGGAAGGCTTGGGGAAGGGATCCTCCCATTTTGCCCAGTGCCTGCCGCCCGCCTCGTCGCCCTGGGCGACCAGATTGCCGTTGGAGAGCAGCACCGGATAGCGCTCGCGCTCGGCGTGGATGGTGTTGGTGTAGCGCGCCATCACGTCGGGCCGGTCGATGAACCAGGTGATGCGGCGAAAGCCCTCGGCTTCGCACTGGGTAAAGAAGCCGTTGCTGGAGGCGTACAGGCCCTCGAGCGCGGCATTCTTCTGCGGGCAGATGCGCGACAGCGTTTCGAGCTCGAAGCGCTGCGGCACGCCGGCGATGCGCAGGCTGTCCGCGTCCAGCTCGTATTCCCCGGGCGCGAGAGCGCGCCCGTCCAGCGCCGCCGACACGAGCTCCAGCGCTTCGCCGTTCAGCACCAGGGGCGCATTCGCGTCGGGGGACTTCGGGTTGCGCTCCAGCGCCAGCTTCGCGCGCACCAGCGCGTGGTTTTCGCGTATGTCCACGTCGAGTGCTATGCTCGAAATGAGGAACGCCGGCGGGGCATAGTCCTTGAGATAAATCGTCTTGGGTGCGGGTTCGCGCATGGTGTCGCTTGCGGGGCTACGTTTCCGAAGGACGGCTAGTTTACAGGAAGCGCTGTCGCGCGCGCCAAAAAGTTCTATAGTTGAAGGGCGTACTACGAAACCGGGGGAATAGTCTCCCCATGCCTTTAGCATCGCATGTCCGGCGGCAGCCCCCTGGGCGCGCGGAGCGGAGCGGAACGCGCGGAGGATCGAATGCGCCGATTGTATGTACTGCTGATGGGCCTGCTCTGGCCGCTGTGGCTGGCCGCAGCGCCGGCCCCGGTGCTGGTGCTCACGCTGAACGGCGCGATCGGCCCCGCTACCGCCGACTACGTGCACCGCGGCATCGAACAGGCGCGCGCGCAAGGCGCGCAGCTGCTGGTGCTGCAGATGGACACGCCGGGCGGACTCGATACCTCGATGCGCGCCATCATCAAGGACATTCTCGCCTCATCTGTTCCGGTCGCCGCGTTCGTCGCACCCGCAGGCGCGCGCGCCGCCAGCGCCGGCACCTACATCCTGTACGCCAGCCACATCGCGGCGATGGCGCCGGCCACCAATCTCGGCGCCGCGACGCCGGTGCAGATCGGCGGCGCGGAGGAGAAAGACAAGCCGGTCGGAAACCCGGACAAGAAAGACGCCAAAACGGCGGAGAAGGACGGCGCGGGCGGCGCCAGCAGCGCGATGACGCGCAAGGTCGTGCACGATGCCGCCGCCTACATCCGCGGCCTGGCGCAGATGCGCGGGCGCAATGCGGAGTGGGCGGAACGCGCGGTGCGCGAGGCGGTGAGCCTGTCCTCGGCCGAGGCGCTGCAGCAGCACGTCATCGATCTCGTTGCCGCGGACGTGCCGCAGCTGCTCGAGCGCCTCGACGGCCGCAAGGTCAATGTCGAGGGCACGGAACGGGTGCTGGCCACGGCCGGAGTGGTTGCGACGGCGTTCGCGCCCGACTGGCGCACGCGCTTTCTCTCGGTCATCACCGATCCGAGCATGGCCTACATCCTGATCCTGCTCGGCATCTACGCCCTGGTGTTCGAATTCTCCAATCCCGGAATGGTGTTGCCGGGCGTGGTCGGCGCGATCTGCGTGCTGGTCGCGCTGTATGCGTTCCAGATGCTGCCGGTAAACTACGCCGGACTTGCGCTGATCCTTCTGGGTATCGGATTCATGGCGGGCGAGGCATTCTTTCCTGCGTACGGTTCGCTCGGTATCGGCGGCCTGACCGCATTCGTAATCGGTTCGGTCATACTGATCGACACCGACATTCCCGCTTTCGACATCCCCTATGCGCTGATTGGCGGAATCGCCGCAGCCAGTGCGGCTTTCCTGATTTTCGTCTTTGGCGCGGCGCTGAAGGCGCGCCGCCGCCCGGTGGTGAGCGGACGCGAGGAACTGGTGGGCGCGGGCGGCGAAGTGCTGGAGGATTTCGACGGCGAAGGCTGGGCGCGCGTGCACAGCGAAACCTGGCGTGTGCGCGCCGCGTCGCCGCTGCGGGCCGGTCAGCGCGTTCGCGTCGCGGCGATCGACGGGCTGACGCTGGACGTGGTCGCCGATCCCGATTAAAGCGACGGCTGGGCCGCCGGCAATCGAAGTGCTGCGGATTTCCGAACTCGACGTAATTCAAGGAGACTGAAACATGCTGCTCTATTTCGGCTTAGGCGTGGTCCTCCTCGGTGTAGTGCTGATCGCCGCGTCGATGCGCATCCTGCGCGAGTACGAGCGCGGGGTGGTGTTCCAGCTCGGGCGCTTCTGGATGGTGAAGGGGCCGGGAATGATTTTCCTCATCCCGGTGGTGCAGCAGATGGTGCGCGTGGATCTGCGCACCGTCGTCTTCGACGTGCCGCCGCAGGATGTGATCACGCGCGACAATGTCTCGGTCAAGGTGAACGCGGTGGTGTATTTTCGCGTGATGGATCCGCAGAAGGCGATCATCCAGGTGGTCGACTTCCTCGGTGCGACCAGCCAGCTCGCCCAAACTACGCTGCGCGCGGTGCTGGGCAAGCACGAGCTCGATGCGCTGCTGGCCGAACGCGAGAAGCTCAACCTCGACATCCAGAAGGTGCTCGACACCCAGACCGACGCCTGGGGCATCAAGGTGTCGACCGTGGAGATTAAACACGTCGACCTCAATGAGTCCATGGTGCGCGCCATTGCGCGCCAGGCCGAGGCCGAGCGCGAGCGCCGGGCGAAGGTGATCCACGCCGAGGGCGAACTGCAGGCCTCGGAGAAGCTGCTGCAGGCGGCACAGGTGATGTCGCGCCAGCCCGAGGCGATGCAGCTGCGCTACCTGCAGACCCTGAGCAACATTGCCGGGGACAAGGCCTCGACCATCGTGTTTCCGGTGCCGATGGACCTGATCACGCCGATGCTGGAGGCGCTGAAGAAGCGCGCTGGTTGAGCGCTGCGGGTGCGCGGTGCCGGCGGCGCGCACCGCCGTCGCATATCGACCGGCGGATACGAATCTTGACAAGGCTTGCGCCAGCCAAGATACTTGCCTCAGGTCCGCCGCTTTGAATTCCCTCTCTACAGGAGCCAGCATCATGCGCATCCTTCCATCCTTCGTCTTCGCACTCACGCTGATTGCCGGCATGACGGTTGTGGCTGCGCCGGCAGCCGCACAGAGCAGCCCGATCAAAATCGGCGCCATCCTTCCGCTCACCGGATCGGGGGCTTCCTACGGCGTCTGGATGAAAGGCGGCGCCGAGATGGCGGCCGAGGAAATCAACGCGTCCGGCGGCATCGCCGGACACAAGCTCGAAGTGATCTACGAAGACCACGCCGCGGACGCATCCAAAGCCGTCAATGCGATGCAAAGGCTGGTCGAAGTCGAGAAAGTTCCGTTCAGCATGACTTCCTATTCGTCGCCGACGCTTGCGATCCAGCCGATCGCAGCGCAGCACAAGGTGGTGATCATGAACGGCGGCGGGCAATCCGACAGTCTCGCCAACAAGCCCTATCTCTACAACAACATCCCGGTGGTGTCTAACGAGGTAGGAGTCATCGCTACCTATCTGGCGAAGGATAAGAAGCTCCTCAGCGCGGTGATGATCGTCGCCAACGACGAGGCCGGGCGCAACTCGGCGGAAACGTTCCGCGACAAGTTTGGCGCCGCGGGCGGCAAGGTGCTCGCCGAGGAACGCGTGGCGCTCGACGCCACCGATTTCCGGGCGCAGCTCGCCAAATTGAAGGCGCGCGGCGGAGATCTGCTGTACATCTCCTCTTACGGGCGTAATGTCTCGATCATCGCGGACCAGGCGCGCGAACTGGGCATCACCATCCCGATGGCCGGAACGTCCTGGGTGCTGGTGCCCGAGACCTTCAAGTCCAAGGGCGCCGAAGGCATGATGGTGACCAAGCTGCCGTTCGATCCGGACTCGGCGTTCGCGAAGAAGTTCAAGGACAGGTACAAGACCAACGCGGGATTCTTCGCGGTGCAGTACTACAGCGCGACCATGATATTCGCCAAGGCCGCCGCCGAGGCGATGAAGAAGAACGGCGGAGTCCTGACCGGCGAGGGCGTCAAGAACGCGATCGAGTCGATCGGCACCTTCGACACGCTTTCGGGCAAGCTGGTGTTCCAGGCCAACCACGGCGCGGTGATGGACATCGAAGTCGGTACCCTGAAGGACGGCAAGGTGCAGGTCGAGAAGGTCATCAAGGCCGCTCCCTAGCTCAGCGCAGGGCATAGGGGCGGGCCTTGGATCTGTTCCTCCAGCTCGCTGCCACCGGCCTGGTCGTAGGCAGTCTTTACATTCTGTGCGCGCTTGGCTGGGGCCTGATCTACGGCACCACGCTGCACTTCCACGTTGCGCACGGGGCGGTGTTCACGCTCGCCGCCTACTACGCCTACGCGGCGCAGAAGCTTCTCGGATTGCCGCTTGCCGTGGCGGTGGCCGGCGCCATCGTCGCGGCAGCGTTCTCCGGGATGCTGATCGATCTGTTGATCTACCAGCCGCTGGAGCGCCGCGGCGCGATCCGCACCACGCTGTTCATCGCGTCGCTGGGTCTGTTGACCCTGATCGAGAACGTGCTTGCGATAATCTTCAAGCCCGATCCGCTGCGCATGGACGTGGGCTGGCTCGGCGATTCTGTTCAGCTCGGGCCGGTGTTCCTCATCCGGCTGCACCTGGTGAGCGTGGCGACGGCGGTTGTCGGGTTCTTCGCGCTGATGGCATTCCTGAAGTATTCACGCTGGGGCCAGGCGATTCGTGCGGTTTCGTCTTCACCCGAGATGGCGCGCACCGTGGGCATCGACCTGCGGCGCGTGCATCTGTTGACCTACGCGGTCGGCTCCGCCATTTCCGCCCCGGCCGGCATTCTGCTGGCGATGGACGTCGGCGTCGAGCCCTATCGCGGCACCACTTTCGTGCTGCTTGCCTCGGTGGCCGTCATCATGGGCGGCATCGGCTCCATTCCGGGAGCTGCGCTCGGCGCGCTGTTCCTCGCGCTGCTGGAAAACATCGGCGTGTGGAAGATCCCGTCGGAGTGGCAGTCGACCATCTCCTTCGGCGCGTTCCTGATCTTCATCGTGGTGCGCCCGCGCGGGCTGTTCGGCCGCAAGATCCACTCCGCCGAGATCTGAACCGCTCATGGCAGCGCAATGACCGCCTACATCGCGCACTTTCTGGTGATGGTGGCGATTTACTCCATCCTCGCCTTGTCGCTCAACCTGCTGATCGGCTACTCCGGCATTTTTTCGCTCGCGCATGCGGCGATTTACGGCATCGGCGCCTACGCTTCCGCGCTCGCCGCGCTGAAGCTGGGCCTGGGTTTCTGGGGAGGCATGGTTGTCGCCGCGAGCGTGGGTGCATTCGCGTCCGCGCTGGTCGCGATCCCGTCCTTGCGCGTCGCGGGCGACTATTACATCGTGGCCTCGTTCGGGCTGCAAGTGGTGGTGCTCGCGATTTTCATGAACTGGACCGACCTCACCAACGGTCACGCCGGCTTGCCCGGGATTCCGCGTCCGCGTGTTTTCGGTCTGGTCATCGAGCAGCCGTTCCAGTACGTGTTCCTCGCAGCGGCCTTCGCCGTGTTCACCTGGGCGGTGTGCTGGCGACTGACCAATTCCGCCTTTGGGCGGGTGCTGCAGGCGATCCGCGACGACGAGATCGCCGCGCTCGCCATGGGCAAGAACGTGGTGCTGGTGAAAATCCTGGTGGCCTGCCTTTCCTCCGCGCTCGGCGCGATGGCCGGCAGCCTGTACGCCCACTACATCACCTATATCAACCCGTCGAGCTTCTCGCTGCACGAATCGATCTTCATCGCTACGCTGGTTATCCTCGGCGGCAGCGAACGGCTGGCCGGACCGATCGTCGGCGCGTTCGTACTGCTCGCGATTCCCGAACTGCTCAAGTTTCTGGCCATCCCGGACACGGTCGCGGCGCCGATGCGGCAGATCATCTACGGCGGCCTGCTGATCGTGTTCATGCTGGTCCGGCCGGAAGGCATCCTCGGCCGCGCGCGCCATGGCCGCTGAGACCGCGGTCCTGCAGTTGCAAGGCGTGTCGCGCTCCTTCGGCGGGATTCAGGCCGTGGACAGCTGCACATTCGACGTGCCGCCCGGCGTGATCACCGGTTTGATCGGGCCGAATGGAGCCGGCAAGACGACCGTGTTCAACCTCATCACCGGTTTCTTGAGCGCGAGCCACGGCTCGATCCGGCTGCAGGGTGCGGAAATCCTCGGCCTCCCGCCGCACCGCGTTGAGCGGCTGGGCGTAGTGCGCACCTTCCAGCACCTGAGGCTGTGGAACAAGATGAGCGTGCTAGAAAACGTGCTGCTCGGCTGCGCGACGCCTGCAGGCGAGAACGTGTTCAGCCTGTTCATGCGTGCGGGCGCGGTTCGCGCCGAGGAGCGGCGCGCGCGCGAACGCGCGATGGAGGTATTGCAGTTCTTCGGGCTGGCAGATCGCGCGCCTGAACTTGCCGAGGATCTGGCCTACCCTGAGCAGAAACTCCTGTCGATGGCACGGATTTTCGCCACTGATGCCCCGGTGCTGCTGCTCGACGAGCCGACCTCGGGTCTGGACAGCGAGTCGCTGGGCCGGATCGTTCCTCTGGTGCGACGGCTGGTCGAGCACGGCAAGACCGTTCTCCTGATCGAGCACAACATGGAGTTGATTTCCGAACTCTCGGACCAGGTGGTGTTTCTGCATCAGGGGCGGGTTCTGGCCGCCGGCCCTCCCGCCGAGATCACGCGCGACCCGGCGCTCACCGAGATTTATTTCGGCGTCTGACCATGGCTGAAGTCCTGCTCGACGTCGAAGCGATCGAATCCGGTTACGGCAAGAAGACCGTGCTGCAGGGTGTCAACCTGCGCGTGCATGAAGGCGAAATTGTGACCGTGCTCGGGCACAACGGCGCCGGCAAATCCACCACGCTCAAGACCATCCTCGGCCTGCTGCCTGCCCGGGCGGGCCAGGTGCGATTCGCCGGCCGGCCCTGGGCCGACGGCAACCCGGTCGAAAACGTGCGGCGCGGGATGGCGCTGGTTCCCCAGGGCCGCGGCGTGTTTCCCGATCTCACCGTGATCGAAAACCTGATGCTGGGGGCGTACACGCAACGCGACGCGGCGGCCAATGCCGCGCGGCTGCGCGAAGTGATCGAGCTGTTCCCCATGCTCGAAGAGCGCCGCGCGCAGCGTGCCGGCACGCTTTCGGGCGGGCCGCAGCAGATGGTGGCGGTGGGCATGGCATTGATGCCGCGGCCGCGCCTGATGATGATGGACGAACCGTCGATCGGGCTGGCTCCGGTGCTGGTGCAGCGGGTGCTCGAGACGGCGCGGCAGATCAACCGCCGCTTCGGCACCGCCATCATCCTGGTGGAGCAGAACATCAAAACCGCACTCGGCGTGGCCGATCGCGCGTATGTGATGAAGTCCGGCCGCGTGATACTGGATAAGTCCGCGGCGGAACTGCTCGCGGCGCAGGGATCGTGGTGGGAACTTTATTAGGCTGGTTGTGGCTCCACGCCCGCTTGTAGGCATGCCGAAAAGGCAGTAGGATACATTCGCATAAGTACAACAATATTCTAAACTTACGGAGGGATAAAATGAAGAAATATCCTTTGGGCGCGCTCGGCAGCGAGTCGCGTAGGCGCCTGTTGGCAGGCGCAGCAGGTGCCGGTGCGCTCGCGGCATTCGGCGCGGGACGGGCATTCGCCGCATCCTCGGGCAGTACCGCCGCGCTCGGGCTGGCCGAGCTTCCCGGCGGCACGCTCGCGGAGCAATTGCTGTACGCGCTGCCGGGCAAGGTGCCGCTGCTGAAGAAGACTTTCCGGCCGCCGAATTTCGAGACGCCGGTGGAGTATTTTCGCACGGCGATTACGCCGAACAACGCGTTCTTCGTGCGCTGGCACCTTGCCGGCATTCCGCAGGTGGAAGCCGGCAAGTGGTCGCTCGCAGTCGGCGGCGACAGCGCCGATCACGAGCTGAAGCTCAGCATGGCCGAGATGAAGAAGCAGTTCAAGCAGGTCGAGATCACCGCGGTCTGCCAGTGTTCGGGCAACCGCCGCGGCCTGTTCCAGCCGCATGTCGCCGGTGTGGAATGGGGCGTGGGTGCGATGGGCAACGCGGTGTGGCGCGGGGTGCGCCTGCGCGACGTGCTGGCCAAAGCCGGGCTCAAGGGCAAGGCGCTCGAAGTGGTGTTCGACGGCAGCGACCATCCGCCGCTCGACAAGACGCCCGACTTCGTGAAGTCGCTGCCGCTGGATGTGGCGCTGGACGAAAACACCCTGATTGCATTCGAGATGAACGGCAAGCCGCTGCCGCACTGGAACGGCGGCCCGGCGCGGCTGATCGTACCCGGCTGGACCGGCACCTACTGGGTCAAGCAGCTCGCCAGCGTGAAGGTCGTGTCCAAGCCGGAGGACAATTTCTGGATGAAGGCGGCCTACCGCCTGCCGCGCGGCAAGTACAAGACGCCGACTTTCCGCTCGCAGCTCTACGCCCCGAACGAGCCGATCACCGGCATTGTGGTGAATTCGCTGGTCACCTCGATCAAGTCGGGGCAGCAGATTGCGCGCGGCAAGCCGGTTCCGGTCAAGGGCATCGCCTGGGACGGCGGCGCCGGTATCGACCGCGTCGAGGTGTCGACCGACTACGGCGCGAGCTGGCACAAGGCGAAGCTCGGCAAGGATCTCGGACGTTTCTCCTTCCGTGAATTTGCGCTGGACCTGCCGACGCACGAGAGCGGAGCGCTGCTGGTGATGGCGCGCGCGACGAGCAAGAGCGGCGAGACGCAAACCGAGCAGCTGGTATTCAACCCCGCGGGCTATCACCACAACGTGATCCAGCGCATCTACGTGGAGGTCGTATGAAGACGAACGCGAAGGGAGCGCTGCTCGCGGCGCTGGTGTTCGCCGCCGGCGGCGCGGCCGCGCAGGAGGACAAGATCGTCCTCAAGGACGGTCCGGGCAAGGACAAGGCGATGCAGTGCATTGCCTGCCACAGCATGGACTACATCCCGATGAATTCGGCTTTCCTCAACAAGGCGGGCTGGACCGCGGAGGTCAACAAGATGATCAAGGTGTACGGCGCGCCGATTCCCGAGTCGGACGTCGACGCCATCGTAGCTTATCTCACGCAGAACTACGGGGTAGGGCCTTCGAAATAAGGCTGCCGGCAGCGCGGCCGAGGCGTCCGCCCGGCCGCGTGCATTCTGCCTGCACTTGCGGCGCAGGAAACCGCCCGGGCCAGCCCCGGGCTATTTTTTCCAGCTGGTCATGTCGTCGACCTTGACGTCGTACTTCGCCATCTTGGCGACCGCGTCTTTCTGCGCGTCGGCCTCGATGCTCTGGAACGCCTCGGCCAATTTGTAGGAAAACTTAGCCAGGTCCACCGGGTTGGGTTTGGTCGCCGCGGCAGTGAGCATGACGCGGCCGACGAGTTCGATGTAGATCCGGGCGGCGAGGTCTCGGGTCTGGCTGGCCGTGGAGCCAGCAGTGGGGGCGGGGGGGGCGCTCATGGGGTTTGCCTTCGAATTGCAATTTGCCAGACGTGCATTATGCCGCAATGGACGGCCGCCACGCTGGCGTTTGCGCCAGGCGCTGTTCCGGCGCGGCGCGATACAGGCGCGCCGGACTATTCGCTCGCGGCTGCAGCGGCGGCCGGCCGGCCGAACGGCGGCCGAGTGAGCCAGATCACCGGTATCAGGGCGATCAGCAGGCAGCCGCAGAGCCAGAACACGTCGTTGGTCGCGAGCATGTTGGCCTGGCCCGAGAGCAGGCGGTCGAGCACTGCGTGGATCTGGTCCGGCGGCATGCCGGCGTCGCCCAGGCGCGCGGAGAACAGCGTGCTCTGCGGGTCATAGGTGTTGACATGCTCGGCCAGCTGCGAGCGGTGCACCGATTCGCGCCGGGTCCAGAGGGCGACCGCGAGCGAAGTGCCGAAGCTGCCGCACATGGTGCGCAGGAAATTCTGCGTGCCGCTCGCGGATGCCATGCGCTCGGGCGCGATGCCGCCCATGTTGATGCTGACCAGTGGTGCGAAAAACATGGATACGGCCACCCCCTGCAACAGCTGCGGCAGGGCGATGGTGGCGAAGTCGGCACTGGTGGTGAACTGCGTGCGCCAGAAAAAACAGATGGCGAAAACGATGAACGCGACGGTGGCGAAGCGGCGCGGGTCGACGTACTGCAGCCCGCGGCCTACCACCGGTGCCAGCAGCACGGCGAAAATGCCGACCGGCGCGAGCGCGTAGCCCGCCCATTGCGCGGTATAGCCCATCTGCGTCTGCAGCCACAGCGACTGAATCACCATGGTGCCGAGAAACACGCCGTAGGCGAGGCTCAGCGCCAGCGCGCTCATGGCGAAATTGCGGTGGCGAAACAGCTCCAGATCCACGATGGGATGCGCGTCGGTGAGTTCCCACACCAGGAACAGGCTGAAGCTCACCACCACGATCACCGCCAGCACCACGATGAAATTCGAGTTCAGCCAGTCGAGTTCATTGCCCTTGTCGAGCAAGACCTGAAGGCAACCCACCCAGACCACCAGCAAGGCCAGTCCGACGCGATCCAGCGGCCGGCGGCGCAACGGCGTCTCGCGGTCCTTGAGTAGCTGCCAGACGCCGATCGTGGCAATCACGCCTATGGGCAGGTTGATGAAGAATATCCACTCCCAGTGCGCGTTGTCGGTGATCCAGCCGCCGAGCAGCGGTCCGACGATGGGCGCCACCACCACTGTCATGCCCCAGATGGCGAGCGCCATGCCGCGTTTTTCCGGCGGGTAGTTGCGCAGCAGCAGCGCCTGCGACAGCGGCACCATGAACCCGGCCATGGCGCCCTGGACCACGCGCGCGCTGATCAGCATCGGCAGCGTCCAGGACATGCCGCACAGGAAGGAGGCGAAGGTGAACAGCGCGGTCGCGATGGCAAACATGCGCGCCTGGCCGTAGCGGTCGGAGAGCCAGCCGGTGAGCGGCACTGTGATCGCGTTCGCCACCGCATAGGAGGTGATCACCCAGGCGCCCTGGCTGGTTGCCGCACCGAGGTCGCCGGTGATCGCCGGCAGGGACACGTTGGCGATGGTCAGGTCGAGCACCTGCATGAAGGTGGCCATCGCCAGCAGCAGCGTCAGCAGCACCGGCGTTTTATGCTCGGCGTAGTTCTCGTCGTCGCGCATGCCTGATCCCGCAGCGGGTCCTAGCGTGCGCCGGATTTCGGCGCCCGGCGCGCCGCAGTTGCATTGCCGCCGTTCGCGGCGATGATCGCGGCGACGCGCTCATCCGCGATCTGGTTGAGCGGGGCGTATACATCGGTCCGGTAGGCCGGCTCGGCATGCGCGGTGGTGGAGCGGCGCTCGCCGCCGCGCTCGTGCGTGTCGACCTCGACCAGCATCGACAGGCCGAGCCGCAGCGGATGCCGCGCGAGCTCGGCAGGGTCGAGTGAAATGCGTACCGGCACGCGCTGCACCACCTTGATCCAGTTGCCGGTCGCATTCTGCGGCGGCAGCAGTGCGAAGGCGCTGCCGGTGCCGGCACCGAAGCCGGACACGCGGCCGTGGAATTCCACCGCGCTGCCGTAGATATCGGCATGCAGTTTCACCGGCTGGCCGAGGCGCAGGTCGAGCAGCTGGCGCTCCTTGAAATTCGCGTCCACCCAGACCTCGTCGAGCGGCACCACCGCCATCAGCGGCGCGCCCGGCGCGACGCGCTGGCCGAGTTGCACGCTGCGCTTGGCGACGATTCCCGATACCGGGGCGGGCAGGGTAGCGCGCGCATAGTTCAGATAGGCTTCGCGCACGCGCGCGGCGGCGGCGCGCACGTCCGGATGGGAGGCCACGGTGGTGTGGTCGATCAGCGTCTTGTGCGCCGCCAGCTGCTGCTCGGCCGCGTCCAGCGCGGCGCGGCTCCCCGCCAGCGTATCGCGCGCGTGCTGCAATTCTTCCGCCGGTAGCGCGCCGCTTGCGGCAAGCGGAGCGCGCCGCGCGAGGTCGGCGCGTGCGCGCTCGATCTCGGTCTCGCGCTGCGCTACGCTGGCTTCGATCTGCGCAGTGGTGGCCACGACATTGCGCACCTGGCGCACGCTGCGAGCGAGGGCCGCCTCGGCCTGCTCCAGCGCGATGCGCGCGTCGGCCTGGTCGAGCTGGACCAGCGTCTGGCCCGCCTTGACGTAGTCGGTATCGTCCGCGCCGATGGCGAGCACCGTGCCCGGCACCTGGGGCGTGATCTGCACCAGGTTGCCGCCGACATAGGCGTCGTCGGTCGATTCGACGTAGCGCGCGACCAGCGCCCAGTAAACGCCGTAGCCTATGCCCGCAAGCAGGAACAGGCCGAACAGCAGCCGCAGCATCAGTCCGCGCCGCCGGTTGGCTGGTGCAGCGCCGGCCTTGTCGTCTTGGTTCATTGCATGACCTTTCTTGTTGCCGCATCAGGACGCGCCCGGCGCGTCCGCTTCCTCGAAACCGCCGCCCAGCGCGCGGATCAGGTTGATCGAGAGATCCAGTTCGCGCGCGCGCAGGTTCGCGCGCAGGTTCTTCTGTTCGAGCAGCGGCGTCTCCGCCGCGAGCACCTGCAGATAGCTGGCGATGCCGGCGCGATAGCGCTCGGTCGCGAGCGCGTACGCCGCCCCCGCGCTAGCGAGCGAACGCTCGACTTCGGCGCGCTGCGCAGCTAGCGATTTGAGCGAGGCGAGCTGGTCCACCACCTCGCGCAGGGCGTCGACCAGCGTCTGCGTGTACTGCTCGACCGCGAGGTCGTAGTCGGCGTCCTTCGCGGCGAGATTGGCGCGCAGACGGCCGCCGTCGAACAGCGGCAGGCGCAGCGCCGGGCCGAACGCGGGGTCTTCGCTGCGCGCGGTGAGCAATTTCGCGAAGTGGATGCTCTGCACGCCGACCAGCGCGCTAAGATTGATGTTGGGATAGAACTGGCCCTTCGCCGCGTCGATGTCGCGGCGCGCAGCCTCCACGCGCCAGCGCTGCGCCACAACATCGGGCCTGCGGCCGAGCAGGTCCGCAGGCAGCACGGAAGGCAACGCGACCGGGCTCTGCTTCAGCTGCGGGCGCGTGATCGCGAGTCCGCGGTCGGGTCCCCGGCCGAGCAGCGCGGCGAGCAGATTGCGCCCGAGCGCGATCTCCTCCTCCAGTTGGGCGATGTGCGCCCGCGCCGCCGGGATCGAGCCTTCGGCCTGATTCAGTTCGACGTCCGAATCCAGCCCCGCGGCGACGCGTTGCCGCGTGAGATCGAACAGCGCCTGGCGCTGCGCCAGCGTGTCGCGCGCCAGGTCGAGCTGCTCGAAGCTGCGCGCGAGTTGCGCATAGGCGCGCGCGACGCTCGCCGCGAGCAGCAGGCGCAGGGCGTGGGCGTCGACTTCGGCCGCGCGCTCCTGTCCGAGCGCAGCGTCGTAGGCCGCGCGATTGCGTCCCCACAGGTCGAGTTCATAGCTGAAACTCGCGGCGAGGTCGGTCTGCGTGTGCCAGGAACCGGCGATCGGCGGCGGGAAAATGCCGTTGCTGGAGTAGCGCTGGCGCGTGACATTGGCGAGCGCATTCCCCTGCGGCGCGAGCGTGGCGCCGGCATTGGCCGCAAGCGCGCGCGCCTTGTCGATGCGCGCGCGCGCGCCGCCGACGCCGGGGTTGCCGGCAAGCGCTTCGGCGATCAGCGCGTCGAGCTGCGCATCGCCGAAGCGCCGCCACCAGTCGGTGCGCGGCCAATCGGCCGACGGGCGCACATCGGCGAGCGTTGCTTGCGCGGCAAGCGCGGCCGCATCGGCGCGCTGCGACCTGGGCTCGATGCCGTCGAAACTGGCGCAGCCCGCGGCGAGCGCTGCCAGGGCCAGGGCGGCGATCAGCGCGTGCCGCCGCGAGGAATGTGCGAGCGCAGTCCTCATGCGTTGGCAACCATGCGCTTGAGCAGATCATCGAGCTGCTGCACTTCGGCCCGGCTGAAGCCGCGCAGCAGGCGGTTGTACACCTGTACCAGCGCTTCGACTATGCGCGGGTACAGCTTCGCGCCTTCGGCAGTCAGCTCCAGGCGCACCGCCCGGCGATCAGCCTTGGTGCGCACGCGCTTGAGCACGCCCTTCTTCTGCAGCCGGTCGAGCAGGCGCGTCATTGCGCCCGGATCGTAGATCAGGATCTTGCACAGCTCGGCCGCGGTCGAAGCCGCGCCGTCGCCGAGCAGCAGCACCACGATCCATTGCGCGTGGCTGATATCCAGCGGGGCGAGTTCCTGGTTGATCGCCTCGACGATGGCGCGGCGCGCGCGGCCGATGTGCGCGCCGACGGCCTGGCTCGGGCGAAAGCTCTCGATGTCGTATATGGGCTGCATCGCGAAACGCTGCGCGGAACGGGGAATGGATATTAATTGCCTAGGCAAACACTGTCAAGGCAATGCCAGTTCCAAGTTCTCACAACAACGTTAGGCGACCGGTATCGAGGCAATGGATCAATTCCCGACCAGGGGCGCAAGCCCGCGAGTTGCCCGGGTACTTGCGCCGCTACCTTAGCGCATCCGCTGCACTCGGGTCTGCGAGGCCGGCGGCGATACGCAGAAATGTGGTGAATCGCTGCCGGTGTTCAGTATTTCGCCAGACCATGCCTCCGTTCAATCTGCTCTGTATGAACTCGGGCGCGAGTTGACGCGCTCTTTGCAGCGCTGTCGTCGCTTTTTCCATGTCCCTTGAACCGACGTAGGACGCGGCGAGGATCATGTAGAACGGCGCAAAATTCGACACCTCGCTTAGTCCCAGCAAATCGTACTCGATCGCTTTTTCGTAGTCCCGCGCGATGAAGTATGCCTGCGCAAGTGCATGATACGTATTGTATTGAAACGGATCGCGCGGGCTGATACGTATTGATTGGTGGAGATATTCCAACGCCTTGTCCGGATTCCCCGCTGCCGCCTCAATCCAGCCAAGTGCGCGCAATGCGAGCACGTCGTTCGGATTCAGTTGATGCGCCCGGCGCGCATCGCTGAGCGCTTCGTCCCATCGGTCGCGTTCGCTGGCGAAGACGAAAAGCACCGCCCTCCGTACATAACCAAGACTGTCGGCAGAGTCAACTTCGATCGCCTTGGTCGCGGCCGCCAGGCTCTCCAGCCAGGCAGCATCGAGATTGGCCGCCGTCCGGTAATGCACGTGCTGCCATTGGGCGAAAGCGAGCGCGTTGAGGGCCAGCGTACTTCTCGGGTCGATGGCAAGCGCGGCCTTTGCTTTCTCGATCACCTCATCGCGAATAACGCGATCTTGCTTCTGGTATGACTCCCAAGCCCTGGCGATTGCAATTACTGCGATTTCATACGCGCTCAGGCTCTCCGGCCGGCGGCGAAGCGCATGCTCCCTTTCGGCCGCGTCAATCTGCGGCGCGATCGCTGTCACGATGCTCTGCGTGACCTCCTCCTGCACTGCGAAGACGTCGGCCAGCACACGGTCGTAGCGCTCGGCCCAGATGTGATTGCCGGTCAGTGCGTCTATCAACTGCCCCGTCACTCGAATACGATCGCCCGACCGGCGAATACTGCCTTCCAAAACGTAGCGCACCCCGAGTTCTCTGGCCACCGTGCGCACGTCCACCGCCTTGCCCTTGTAAGTAAAGGTGCTGTTGCGGGCAATTACGAATAGCGAATGAAAGCGCGACAGTTCAGTGATGATGTCCTCGGTCACCCCGTCGGTAAAATATTCCTGTTCGGAATCCCCGCTCAGATTGGCGAAGGGAAGCACCGCGATCGAAGGTTTGTCGGGCAGCGGAAGTTCCTGTATGTCGATGGTTGTCGACAACCCCACGGGGACTTGCGCGCCTCCCCCCAAGGTCACTGAAAATGCGCGAATCGGCCGTAAAATATTCTTCAGCTTCAGTTCGCCGAGATCGTGAAATACTATGCCCAGGTCGTCCCGAATCTGCTCGCGCACTGAAGAAGAAACGCAAAGTCCGTCAATGGGCGCCATTGATTCGAGGCGTGCGGCGATGTTCACGCCGTCACCGGCTACGTCGTGTCCATCGATGATGATGTCGCCTACGTTGATTCCGATTCTGAAGCGGATGCGATCCGCCTCGGCGTGATCGGCTTCTGACGCGACAACCGATCGCTGGATTTCAACTCCGCACCTGACGGCGGCTATGGCGCTGCTGAAGTCGGCCAGAAAGCCGTCACCGGTGGTCTTGATAATACGACCACCATGTTCCGCCACTTTGGCATAAGCCACTTGTTCCCGCAGCTTGGCGAGTCGGTCGAAGGTACGCGATTCATCGCGTTCCATAAGACGACTGAAGCCCGCCACATCGGCGATCATTATCGCAGCGAGTTTGCGTTCCATTGCGCCAGCAGCCAAAACCGGCTCCCCTTTTGCATATAGGCCGCAGTTATCGACTACGGTCGACTCCCGGCTAACCTGTATGTCGGAACGGGAATTCTACTCGCGATTGGGCAAGATCACGGGCGCATGAATTCACGCCAAGCTTGAACCAAATCGGTTTTGCCGGCTGTTCGCTTCGGAACCTTGCGAACGTTCGGCGTGTGTGGCGGGGCTATGCCGAGGCCAAGCTGATTTGATGCAGACGATGGTCGCTTAGCCGAAGACTTTTGCTCATCGTTATACTGTACAGACGGACGAATCCGGATTGCAATCGATTCCAACTATGCAGCAAGCGCTGCGGCGACGAAATCCAGGCGGTCCTGCCCCCAGAACATGTCGTCGCCGACGAAGAAGGTCGGCGCGCCGAACACGCCGCGCGCCACCGCCCGCTCGGTGTCGCTCTTGAGCTTTTCCTTTACCGCCGGGTCGCCGACCAGCGACTCGAATTCGGCAGCGTCGAAGCCGGCCGCGCGCAGCACTGCGGCGACTTCCTGCGCATCGTTCAGATTGCGCGCCTGCTCCCACATGGCGCTGAACATCGTCTCGACATACTTGGGAAAATCCGCATTGCGCAATTGCATGCCGGCGGCGCCGCGCATGAGCATTAGCGTATTGATCGGGAAATGCGGATTGTGCCTGAACGGCGCGGCGTAGTGCGTAGCCCAACGCTGTAAATCCTGCTGCAGCCACTTGCCCTTGGCCGGAACTTCCACCGGACTGTGGTTGCCCGTGGCCTTGAACACGCCGCCCAGCAGCATCGGGCGCCAGGCGATCTGCGCGCGCTGCGCGGCCGCAACCGCGGGCAGCGCCTTGTACGCGATGTAGGAATAGGGGCTGCCGAAATCGAAGTAGAACTCGACTGTTTTCGCCATTGCCGTCGCTCCTTCAGTGTATGCGCGTCACCAGGTTTCGATCCAGGGGCGCAGATCCATTTCATGGGTCCAGGCGCTGCGCGGCTGCCGGTGCAACTGCCAGTAGCCTTCGGCGATGGCCTCCGGATCGACGATGCCCTCGCGTTCCTTGAGGGCGTAGCGCTGCGGAAAATTCTCGCGGATGAATTCGGTATCGATGGCGGCGTCGATGATGATTTGCGCCACGTGCAGGCCCTTCGGGCCCAGTTCGCGCGCCATGCTCTGCGCCAGCGAGCGCAGCCCGTGCTTGGCGCCGGCGAAGGCGGCGAAGCCGCTGCTCCCGCGCAGGCTCGCCGTGGCCCCGGTGAAAAAAATAGAACCGCGCGCGCGGGGCAGCATCACCCGCGCGGCCTCGCGCCCGACGAGAAAACCGGCGAAGCAGCCCATTTCCCACACCTTGTAGTACACCCGGGCCGTGGTCTCGGTGATCGGGAAGCGCACGTTGGCGCCGATATTGAACACCGCGACCTCGATCGGTGCGATGTCCTTCTCGATCTGCGCGAACAGTGCGGCGACCTCGTCTTCCTTGCGCGCGTCGGAGCCGAAGGCATGTGCTTTCCCGCCCTCGGCCTCGATTCGCGCCACCAGCGGCGCGAGCTTGTCCGCATGCCGCCGCGTGACGCAGGCGATGTAGCCTTCGCGCGCGAAGCGCCGCGCGATCGCGCCGCCGGTCGCATCGCCCGCGCCGACTACCAGAATTGCCTTGCCTGCACTCATGCGTGATCCTCCGATTGGATTATTGCGTGCGCCGCTGCGCCAGTCGCACTCAGGCCGGCGCCGCCGCCAGCCGCGGCGACGCTTCGCGTATCGGCAGGTTGATCAGCGCGGCGGCGATCGCGAGCGCGATGTCCGCATACCACATCCAGTTGTAATTGCCGCTCGCCGCGACCGCAATTCCGCCCAGCCAGGCGCCGAAAAAGCCGCCGATCTGGTGCGACAGCAGCGTCAGCCCGAACAGCGTGGCGATATAGCGCGTGCCAAACAGCTTGCCCACCAGACCCGCGGTCGGGGGCACGGTGGCGAGCCAGCTCAGTCCGAGGACGCCGGCGAATACATAGAAAGTAAGCGCGGTATGCGGCGCGAGCAGGTACGCGCCGATCGCGATCGCGCGTACGGCGTAGACCCAGAACAGCAGGTATTTCATGCGGTAGCTCTGCCCCAGCCAGCCAACGCCGAGGCTGCCTGCGATATTGGCGAGACCGATGATCGCGAGCGAGGCCGCTGACACCGACGCGGGTAGCCCGCACAGGGCCACCTCGCCCGGCAGGTGCGTCACGAGGAAGGCGATGTGGAAGCCGCAGGTGAAGAATGCCGCATGCAGGCACCAATAGCTGCGGTCCTTGAACGCAAGCACAGTCTGCTCGGACAGGCTGATGCCAGGCGCATGCACGGTGCGTCCGCCGTGGTACTTGTCGCGCAGCGGCAACGCCAGGGGTATGGTGAGCAAGGCGGCGGCGGCGAGCGAGAGCAGCGCCGTGATCCAGCCGAAGGCGCCGATCAGCACCTGCGCCAGCGGGGCGAAGATGAACTGGCCGAAGGAACTCCCGGCATTGATGAAACCCGAGGCGAAGGCGCGGCGTTCCGGCGGCAGGCGCTGTGCCACAGTGCCTATGAGAATGGAAAAGCTACCGCCCGCCGCTCCGGCCATGGCTACACCACCGAGGAAGAATGTGAGCCCCGAGCTCGAATGCATGAACGGCGTCATCGCCAGACCCACGGCCATCAGCAGCGCACCGAAAACGATGATCCTGACCGAGCCGGCGCGATCGACAAGCGCGCCGAAAATCGGCTGGGCCGCGCCCCAGACGAACTGGCCCACCGCGAGCGCCAGGCTGATGGTGACGATGCCCAGGCCGCTGGAGGTGTTGAGCGGGGACACGAACAGGCCCATGGCATTGCGTATGCCCATGGTCACCGCCAGTATCAGGGCGGCGGAGATGACCAGCATCCAGTATTGGCGTTTGGCGCTCATGTGTGTTTTCCGCCAGGAGTGGGAAGCGCGCCAAGGGCGCGCTCGATTTCGCCGTGCAGCTTGCCCACGCTGTTCGCGCCGAGCACGGCTTCGATTTCACACTGCGCCCTGCGCCACAGCGGCAGGACGGCCTTGAGCTTGCGCCTGCCTGCGGCGGTCACGCGGATGGTACGGCTGCGCGGATCGGCCCCGACCGCGACATCGACCCAGCCTTGCGCCGCCAGCGGCGCCAGATTGCGGCTGAGCGTGCTGCGGTCCATTTCCAGTTCGGCGGCAAACTCCGACAGGGTGCGCTCGCCGCGAGCGGCATTGGTCAGCAGCGAAAACTGGGTCACCTTGATCGACTGCGCCGACAAATGCGCATCGTAGATGCGCGTCAGCCGGCGCGTGAGCTTGCGCATGCGCGCGCAGGTGCAGCCGAAGTTCGGGGAGGCAGGGGTGGCGGTCATGGCGCGAGCATATCATATAGGTGTAACTACACCCATAGGTCATGCGCGCCGGGCCAAGGGGCCGCCACCCATCGCGTCACATCCACGGGCGTGGAGCGCCGCTTCTGCACGTACAATAGTGGCGAAATGAACGCACCGCCAGAATTCAAGCCACTGTTCCGCAGCAGCCCGGTGCTGGAACTGATCGGACCCATGTACTCCCGCGGCGAAGGCGCGCAACGGGTACTCGGGCTGCGGGCCGAGGCGAAGCACTGCAATTCCCGCGGCACGGTGCACGGCGGTATTTTCGCCATCCTGGCCGATGTTGCGCTGGGCTACACCCTGGCGTTCGCGTCCGAACCCCCGAGTGGCCTGGTTACGGCAAACCTGTGTCTGGACTACGCGGGCACGGCAAAGGTCGGCGATTGGCTCGAAGCGCAGGTCGATATCCAGAAGCAGGGAAGCCGTTTGTCCTTCGCGAACTGTTTCATCGTGGTTGCCGGACAGCGCATTGTCCGGGCGAGCGCGGTGTTCCTTGCCGCCGGCGGAAATGGCGCAAGAGAGCGCTCCGAATAGCGCGGCGCGGGCCTATTCGACGATCTTGTTCAGCGGCAGCTCGATGATGCCGCGCGCGCCGGCGGCGTAGAGCCGCGGAATCAGCTCGCGCACTTTCTTTTCCTCGACCACGGTGGACAGGTCGACCCAGTTTGGGTCGGCCAGGGTGGAGACCGTGGGCGTTGCCAGCGCCGGCAGGATTTCCAGCACCGCGTCGACCTTGTCGCGCTGCAGGTTCATCGACAGCAGCACCCGCGAGGCCGCCGCGATCGCCCCCTTCAGCAGCATCAGCACGCAGTCGATTTTCGCGCTCTTCCATGCGTCCTTGAGCGACTCGTGGCAGGCGATGAAGCGCGGCGTGCTCTCCAGCACCACGTGCATGATCTTCAGGTTGTTGGCGCGCAGCGAGGCGCCGGTCTCGGACACGTCCACGATCGCGTCGGCGAGGATCGGCGGCTTGACTTCGGTCGCGCCCCAGGAGAATTCGACGTTCGCCTGCACCCCGTGCTGCGCGAGGAAGCGCCGGGTCATGCCCACGGCTTCGGTGGCGATGCGCCGGCCCTGCAGGTCTTTCACGTCGCCGAAGGGCGAATCCTCCTTGGAGGCCATGACCCAGCGCACCGTGCCGTAATTCGGCCAGGGGGCGCGCAGGTCGGCGATCTCGGCCACGTCGATGTCGTTCTCGAGGATCCAGTCCAGGCCGGTGATGGCGCAGTCGAGTATCCCCTGCCCGACATAGCGCGACATTTCCTGCGGCCGGATCAGGATGCATTCGATCTCCGGATCGTCGATGCCCGGATAGTAGGAGCGCCCGGAGATGCGCAGGTCATAGCCGGCGCGGACAAAAAGCTTCTGCGTGGTTTCCTGCAGGCTGCCCTTGGGTATGCCCAAGCGCAGCCGCGGTGGGTTCGTGCTCACGGTTGTCGTGCCTTCTGCGGAAATTGCAATTTTGTTGTCGCTTTGCGGGGCGTAGCTTACGCTATTTCGACGGCGGCGCGGCGCCGTGCCCTCATTGGCCGCCGTGGAAAATGTCGCGATAGGCGGTATAGACGGATGCGGCCAGTACCGGAATCAGCACCAGGTAACCGAGGAAGGCCGGAATCGCGGCGAGCAGGCACAGGACCAGTAGCACCACGCTGTAGACCAGAAACGGTATCCAGTTCCTGAGGCAGGCATAAAAGCTCGCCTTGAGCGCCGCCGCCGGGGAGAGTTCGTCCAGCACGATCAGCGCGGGCGCGAACCAGGTCGCCATATACAGCGGCACCGACAGGCCCGCGACCAGCAGCAGGGCGATCAGAATGGAAATGATCGATAGGCTCGCGCCGGGGGCGCCGCCGCGCAAGACGCCCATGAACACGCCGCCGCCGACCACGGTGAACACCAGAAACGCGATGACCAGCCAGCCGACCAGGTTGAACGCACCCACCATCACGAGGTCGCCGGTCCTTTGCTTGAAGCCGGCGAACAGATGCGCGAGCTCCAGCGTGCCGCCGCCGTCCTGCGCCTTGCACCCCAGCATCAGTCCGGCGCCGAAGATCGGAAACAGCAGCGCGTTGGCGAGCGATCCGAGGATCGGGATCGTGCTGATCAGAATACTCAGGATGAGCAGCGCGACCGCTGTCAGGATCCAGATGCCGGGTTGCTTGCGGAACAGGGCAAATCCTTCGACTATCCAGTCCCAGCCGCGACCGCCGCCGACGATGCGCCCCTCGGCGTCGAATGGTCCGGCCTGCGGCGCCGGCGGGGCTTGAGGCAAGGTGTCCGTCATGTTCTGTGCTCCCTGGATGGATGCAGACCGGTCGGCTGCAACGCGCGATACATCAAGTGTATGCTGCTTGCAGGCGCGCCTCAAGGCGATCGACGCGGGTGGCGCCGATGCACGCGGCCGCGGAGGATTGCATGGATTTGGACGAGATAGAGCGCGCTGTGCGGGCAGCGGGATTCACTCCGCGCGGCGCTTTCCATCCCGCGGCCGGATGAAAATCGGCCGCGGGCCGGCGCCGCTCCGGCACGGCTATACTGTCACCTGCCATTTACACATGACAGGGAGGGGACGGTGAACGCTCGCAGCCAAATCGAAATTCCATCCATGCAGTCCAGGGTCGCGCCCGAGGAATGGGCGCTCCGGGTGGACCTGGCTGCCTGTTACCGCCTGGTGGCGGATTACGGCTGGGACGACCTCGTTTTCACCCACATCAGCGCGCGCCTGCCCGGAACCGAGGATGCGTTTCTCATCAACCCCTACGGCATGATGTTCGAGGAAATCACCGCCTCCAGCCTGGTAAAGGTCGACAGCCTGGGCAACAAGCTCGCCGAATCGCCGTTTCCGGTGAATCCGGCCGGATTCACCATACACAGCGCCGTGCACGGCGCGCGCCACGACGTCGCCTGCGTGATGCACATCCACAGCCTGAACGGCGTGGCGGTATCGGCGCAGAAGGACGGTCTGCAGCCATTGTCGCAGCAGTCGATCTTCGTTCTGGCCAGTCTCGGGTATCACGATTACGAGGGCGTGGCGCTGCGCGACGATGAAAAGCCGCGCCTCACCGCCGACCTCGGTCACAACACCTTCCTGATGCTGCGCAACCACGGGCTGCTGACCGTAGGCGAAACCATCGCCGACGCGTTTCTGTCGATGTATGTGTTCGAGGCTGCGTGCGCGATCCAGGTGCGCGCGCAGGCAGGCGGCGGCGAGTTGATTCCCATCGACGCGCGCATCATCGCCGGCGCGCAGGCCCAGGGCAAGGCGGGTACCAAGGGGCTGGGCGGGATGATCGCCTGGCCCGCGCTGCTGCGCCGCCTCGATCGCCTCGACGCCTCCTACCGCAACTGACAGGGCCGCTCGCGCTGGCCGACTCGGCAATGTCCAGGCATTCCGCTTTGCGCCCGGCGCCCGCCCTGGCCGGCGCTGCCGGTAGAATGTACGCTCCGATGCGCACACTTCTGACGCTATTGCTTGCGCTATGCGCACTTCCCGCCTCGGCGCAGGGCGATACGCTGTACCAGGCCGCGGCCGCGGGCAGCCTGACCGGCGTGCAGCGCCTGCTTGGCGCCGGCGCGGCGATCGACGCGGGCAACGCCGACGGCGAGACGCCGCTCTACGCGGCGGTGGAATCGGGCCACGCCGATGTCGCCAAATTTCTGCTGGACAAGGGGGCGGACCTCAAGGCCGCCAGCGGCAACGGCGAGACGATCTTGCACGCCGCAGCACTCAACGGCGACGCGAACCTGCTCACTACGCTGCTGGATCGCGGCGCCGAACCGAACCGCGCCAATCGCGACGGCGAGCGGCCCCTGCACTGGGCCGCGCTGGCGGGCATGGGCCGTATTGCGCAAATTCTGCTCGAGCACGGCGCCGAGGTGAACGCGGTCGACGCGCGCGGCAACAGCGCGCTGCATGGCGCTGCGGACGGCGGGCACGAGACCACCGCATGGCTGCTGCTGGAGGCGGGAGCGAAACCCGCACTGCGCAATCACGCCGGCGACACGGCGCTGGATCTCGCGCGCCGCCACGGCCACTTCGAACTGGTGCGGCTGCTGCAGTCGCGCTGAGCGGCGCCGGCCTTACGCGGCCGGCAGAATCCTGGACCAGAGCGCGCCCGGCGCGGCGCATACGACGCAGCGGTTGCGCCCGCCGGACTTGGCCTGATACAGCGCCTGGTCGGCGCGGTCCAGAACTTCGTCCGCGCGCTCGCCGTGCAGCGGATAGGCGGCGACGCCGGCGGAGATGGTCAGCGACAGCCGCGCGCCGGCGTAGTCCACGCGCAGGGCCTCTACCGCAAGGCGCAGATGCTCGGCGCGCTCGCGCGCCGTCTCCAGCGTCGCGCCGGGGAGCGCCAGCACGAATTCTTCGCCGCCATAGCGGCAGGCGATGTCGCTGCTGCGGGTGTTCGCGGCAAGCAGCTGTCCCAGCGCCTGCAGCGCCGTGTCGCCGGCGAGGTGTCCGTAGGTGTCGTTGATGTCCTTGAAATGGTCGACGTCGACCATGACGATGCCCAGCGGATGTTGCGACCGGTATGCCTGCGCGATTTCACGCTGCAGCGTTTCCTCGAGATAACGGCGGTTGAACAGGCCGGTGAGCGAATCGCGTATCGCCTGGTCCTGCAACCGCGCCTGCAGCGCCTGGATTTCGGCCATGTGCGCCTGCAGCTGGGTGTTGGCTTCGCGCAGCTGATTCTCGGCCTGGCGGTGCCTGCTGATATCGCGCAGCACCAGCAGCCGGCCCTGGCGCTTGCGGCCGTCATTGCGCAAGGGCGCGGCGCGCAGTTCCAGGTGGCGGCCGACGATCAGGTATTCGGCATGGGCCTCGCCCTCGCCGCTGCAGTATTGCAACAACTGGGGCACGCTCGCCAGCAGTTCCGACGCCTTTCTGCCGATATGCGGCGCGGTAGGCAGGCCGAGCAGGCCGAGCGCCGCGGAATTTATGTCGGCGACGCGCTGCTCGTTGTCCAGCACCAGCACGCCTTCGGCCATGTTCTCCAGCAGCGTATGGCGCGATACCGGCACCGGCTCGAACAGGCGGTAGCGATATAGCGTGTAGGCATATACCGCGCCGGTCAGGGTGAAGGTGAAGGGCGTCGGATCCAGCCCCGCGACCGGCGACAGGCCGCTGAGATAGACCATGTTCGCGACCCAGGTGACCACTGCTCCGGTGAGCAGCCCTATTGCCTGGCGCCGGTCCACGCCCGCGTCGCGCATGATCGCGTCGAACAGGGCCACGGTTCCAATCAGAATCAGCAGATAGTTGTACAGGGCAGTGACCCAGAACGCCGGCCCGTGCGAGTAAATGAGGTGGGCGCCAGGCTTGTCCGATGCGGGGACGATTGCGCTCCAGAACCAGCCGTGCTGCCCGTTGCTGAACACCAGCAGCAGGGTCAGCGCGGGGAGTATCCACAGCCACGCCGGGCCGAGCCCCGGGCGGACGCGGATGCGTTTGGAAAACTGGCGGGTGAACAAGTACCACAGCACGGGGACGGTGGCGATGCCGAAGTATTCGAGCCTGGCCCAGTAGATCTTGTCCGCGGTGCCGACGGCAATTGCCTCGAGCAGGCGGAACAGCTCCCAGACCGCCGTTGCGACCATCAGCAGCGCGAACGCGGTGCCGCCGGGGGCGCGTCGCCGCGGCCAGGCGATCGCGGCGACGCCCAGCGCGAGCAGCGCTGCGAGCGTGATGACTACCGCGTAAGCCGGAAACTGCCAGGCATTCACGTCAGGTTCTGCCCAGGGCCGCAGCGGCAAACAGGCCCCAGGCGACGATGAAGGCTGCGCCGCCGATCGGGGTGATCGCGCCGAGCCAGCGCAGCCCGGTGAGCGCAAGCAGGTAGAGGCTGCCGGAGAACAGCACGATGCCCGCGAGCATGGTCCAGCCGGCGGCGCGCAGCCAGACGGAATCGGGCAGATTGAACGCCGCGAGGCCGAGCAGAATCAGGCCCAGCGCATGATAGAAGTGGTATTCGACGCCGGTCCGGTAGACCGCTATGAGTTCCGGCGCGATGCGCGCCTTCAACGCGTGCGCGCCGAAAGCGCCGAGCGCGACGGCGAGCAGCGCCGCGATGCAGCCGGTGGCGATGAACAGTCTTGCGATGCCGGGTGTTCCCATGGCCATTACACTACACGGAGATTGCCCCGCGGTGCAATCGCCACGGCGTCGTGCGCGCCGATTCATGGCAAAATGCGCGCCTATGAATGATATTAGCGGCTTGCAGGCACGCGTAGGCACGGAGGTCGGCGTATCGCCCTGGTTCGAGGTCGGCCAGGCGCGCATCGATCAGTTCGCCAGCGCCATCGTCGATCCGCAATGGATACACATCGATCCTGAACGGGCGCGGCGCGAATCGCCCTACGGCGGCACCATCGCGCACGGCTTTCTCACGCTGTCGCTGCTGTCGCACCTGCTGGAAAGCACCTTCGATGTGAGCAACAGGAAGATGGGCGTCAATTACGGCCTGAACCGGGTGCGTTTCACCGACGCCGTGCCGGCAGGCTCGCGCATACGCGCGCGCTTCGTGCTCAGCCAGTTCGAGCAGATCAAGGGCGGCCAGCAGCTCATCTGGGGTGTGACCGTAGAGCGCGAGGGATCGGAAAAGCCCGTCTGCGTGGCCGAGTGGGTGACGCGGCAGTACGACTGAGATCGCCCCGGACGCGTGCTGCCAGCGCCGCGCGCCTGCGCGGCAGGACGCAAGGATTTGGAGGAGAAGCGACATGCAGAGCCATGAACACTACTGGCCCAAAGGAGTGCCGCGCACACTGCCGGTGCCGCAGACCACGCTTTACTACAATCTCGAGATTGCCGCCGCGCGCTATCCGGATAAGACCGCGCTGTCCTATTACGGCGGGCGCATCGGTTTTGGCGAGCTGAAGCGGCAGGTGGACGCTCTCGCCGGCTACCTGCAGCGCCGATGCGGGCTGAAGCGCGGCGAGCGGGTGCTGCTGGACATGCAGAACAGTCCGCAATTCGTGATTGCCTACTATGCCGTGCTGCGCGCCGACGCGGTCGTGGTTCCGGTGAATCCAATGAATCTGACCGAGGAGCTGAGGCACTACGTCGACGACGCCGGGACGCGCCTCGCGCTCGTCGGGCAGGAGCTGCTGCCGCGCATTGCGCCGCTGCTGGGTGGCGGGACGTTGGAAAAAATCATCGCCGCCAACTACGGCGAGTACGCGGATCAGTCTTCGGATCTGGCGCAGCCGGATTTTCTCAAGCTGCCGCCCCTGGCCGCGGACAATGCGGCCATCGTGCCCTGGCGCGACGCGCTGGCGCACGCTGCTGCGCCGGGCGCGCATCTGGCGCAGCCGGAGGACCTGTGTGCGATGCCATACACCTCGGGCACCACCGGCAGGCCCAAGGGCTGCATGCACACGCATGCGACGCTCATGGCCAACGTCGTGCCGGCGGGGGCGTGGGGCAAGAACTCGGCGCAGGACGTGATCCTGTGCGTGGTGCCGTTTTTCCACATCACCGGCATGGTGCACGTCATGCACAGCGCGCTTTACCTGGGCGCGGAGATGGTGATGATGACGCGCTGGGACCGCGAACTCGCACTGAAGCTGATCGCGCGCCATCAGGTGACCGGGTGGACCAACATCCCGACCATGGTGATCGACCTGTTCGCGAGCCCCAATTTCAAGGCCGACAGCCTGGCGAGCCTGCGTGGCATCGCCGGCGGCGGCGCCGCCATGCCCGAAGCGGTGGCAAAGAAACTGTTCGACCTGACCGGGCTGGAGTTCGGCGAAGGCTATGGCCTTACCGAGACTGCCGGCGCCACGCATAACAATCACCAGGACCGGCCCAAGCGCCAATGCCTGGGGATTCCCTGGATCAACACCGAATCGCTGGTGATCAACCCGGACACGCTCGCGCCGCTGGGCGTGGGCGAGGTCGGTGAAATCGTCTCGCGCGGGCCGCAGGTGTTCACCGGCTACTGGAACGACCCCGGGGCAACCAAGCAGGCCTTCATCGAGATCGAAGGCAATACTTATTTTCGCACCGCCGACCTGGGCCGCTACGACGAAGAGGGCTATTTCTTCTTCGTCGATCGCTTGAAGCGCATGATCAACGCCTCCGGCTTCAAGGTGTGGCCGGCCGAGGTGGAGGCAATGATGTATGCGCATCCGGACATCCAGGAAGTGTGCATCATCGGCAGCGTCGACGCGCACCGCGGCGAAACGGTGAAGGCGGTCGTGGTGCCGAAGGCTGCGAGCAAGGGCAAGGTCAGCGCCGCGGACATCATCGACTGGTGCAAGACGCACATGGCCGCCTACAAATATCCGCGCGTCGTCGAATTCGTCGATGCCCTGCCCAAGTCGGCCACCGGCAAGGTGATGTGGCGTTCGCTGCAGGAGCAGGAATCCGCGCGCGCGAAGCCGTCGGCATGAAGCGCCGGTGCTTTTCGTGAATGCGACGGAGTAGGCGCGTGGCGACCAGGTGGAAACAGCGCCCGCCAGGCTCGAACTGGGGCGATTTCGGCCCCGACGACCAGCGCGGGCGCATGAACCTGGTCACGCCGGAAAAGGTGTTGCAGGGCATGGCCGAGGTGAAGCAGGGGCTTAGCTTCTGCCTGTCGCTGCCGCTGGACTATCCCGGCGGCAACGCGGTCAGCCCGCGGCGCATGCCGCCGCGGCGTTTTGCCACGGCGCGCTCCGGCGGTCCGAATTTCAATTTCCTGTTCTCCAGCGT
>JBBRAI010000025.1:0-50531 GCA_038206915.1 Burkholderiales bacterium
CCATAGGTATGCAGCCAGCCCCAAGTACCGCGACGTAATCCGCGGTTTCCTCCATCGAGGCTTGTAGGACGCCTGCCCGGTGAGTTCCGGCGCGACTCACAGGCCTGTGATCGAGGGCAGGCGTCCTACAACCCTTAACACGTGCGGCCGCCGACCCGAAGGCGACGCCCCGGAAAATTGTGTAAACTAAATGGCCGCTCACGAACGAAGGGAGGAAAACGTGGCTGCTCAAATTTATGCTGCTATTAGACGAGGCAAGCTTAAACCTGGAATGTCGGAGGAATTTGCAAAACGTGTTAGGGCCGGCGCCTTACCTGTCATGAAGAAGATGGATGGATTCAAGGCGTACTATTTGGTGATGGGCGCTGACGACACTGTCATAGCCGTATCGCTGTTCACCAACAAAGCTGTGGCGGACGGGTCAACCCAGCAACTGCTACCTTGGATAAAGGAGAATTTGGGTCCATTGCTGGCGTCGCCGACAGAGCCAATCGAAGGCGAAGTCGTTATAAGCGAGGTCGCGTAGCTTTCCGGTGATTCTGGCTGGCGCCCGTCACCCGATGTCTAGGATGCGAAGGTTCGGTGCGCTCCCCCGCGATTGCGGTCACGTAGGATTTTGACCGGCCGCAATCGGGGTCAGTCCGATCGCTAACCCACGCGATACCTGGACGGCAGTATGCGACGCATACCGGCCGGCCGGGGTTCCCATAGCCGAGACTTGATGTTTGTTTGTTGCGGCAGACGTTCGGCCGTACCACGACACGCTAAAGTTGCGATACGATGCGATACGCATGAACGTATCGATCACCGGCGCGCGATTGGAACTGGGCCGCGTCCTCACGCAACAGTTGCCGAGATTCCGCGGCGGCACGGTCCATATCAACCTGTCTGGGCAGCAGGCCAATACCTTGCTGCATGACGGACATGCATGGAAGGAGTTTCCGCGCACGGCGCCAGACGCAACACGCCGCGCCATCCGTGCCGCACGCACGGCCGGCGCGGCCATGTTTGTCCACGCCAGCTTCGCCTTCGTGCACGCGGTGGACCGCGGGGCTAAGCTCGACGAGCCGTTGCGATCCTGTGTCGACACAATCCTCGAATGCGAGGCGTTGGCCATGTCAGGCCCGCTGCCGGCATGCGTCGTGCGCCTGGGCTATCTATACGGCCCCGCGAGTGCCGATCTGCTTGCCTACCGCAAGGCATTTCGACTCGGCCGACCGTATTGGTCGGGTTCAGTCGACGCGCGCCAATATCATATCCATCAGTTCGATGCGGCTTCGGCGCTGTTGACCGCGGCTCGATCACGAAACGCCGGCAAGATTTTCTACGCCACTGATGGACACCGGGTGTCGTTCGAGCATTTCATGGATACCTTCGCGCACCGCGTTGGCAAGGCCAATCCGATACACCTTCCGCTGATTTCAAGCTTACTCGCACAAGTGATCGTTCGGAAAGAGCACATGCAGCAAACCGCACTGGGGATGCCGCCCCGGGCGCCTTCGGCACGCGTGCCCGGATGGAAACCGAACTTTCCGGACTATCGGAAAGGTCTCGATCAAGTCATCGCGGCTTGGCACGAAGAATCTGCCACTTAGTTGCCGTCGGCGTAAGCGATTGGTTTTGGCCCCAGGCCGGCTTCCAGAGTTGATTTCATCATAGTCCGCAATCCGGATTGCGGTCCGTCGGCAGTTCTTAGACATGGTCGACGGCCGGATTTGGCCTTGTGTGTCGCGCGCAGAGAGTCCCGAAGAAGCTCATGCCTATTGGTTCTTCGAACGATTGGCAGAATTGAACGCGAAGTGAGCTCGGCTGTGCGGGCTGGCGTGGTTCCTCCGCGAAGCTTTGTTCCCACTGCTATTTCTGGCTTAATGAAGTACCCGGCGCCGCATAAATTCCCGCGCGGCGCGGGTATCATAGGCCGATGGATGCACAGTCACTACCTGCGAGGGAACGACTCGCGGCCCTGCTGGCCGCGCTCGAGGACGGTCTGGTCGAACGCAGCCGCCAGGTGCGCCTGGCGCTGCTGGTGGCGCTCGCCGGCGAGCACACCCTGCTGATCGGGCCGCCGGGCACGGCCAAGAGCGAGCTCGCGCGGCGCCTGCACCTCGCGTTCGAAGACGCGTCTTATTTCGAACGCCTGCTGACGCGCTTTTCGGTGCCGGAGGAACTGTTCGGGCCGCTGTCGATCAGCGCGCTGGAGCAGGATCGCTACGAGCGCCAGACCGCGGGCTACCTGCCGCAGGCCTCGATCGCGTTCATCGACGAGGTGTTCAAGGCCAACAGCGCCATCCTCAACGCGCTGCTCACGCTGCTGAACGAGCGCAAATTCGACAACGGCGCGGGGCGCCAGGCCTGCCCGCTGATCAGCGTCATCGGCGCCACCAACGAAGTGCCGGCGGACGAGGTGGCCGAAGCGTTTTTCGACCGCTTCCTCATGCGCCTTCCGGTGGGGCCGGTCAGCGCCGGCGGCTTTGACGAACTCATGGCGCTGGCCGGGCATTGCGGACCGCGCGTCGCCGGCGCGCTGGCGCAGCCGGAGCGCGACGCGATCACGCAGGCCGCCGCCGCGGTGCGGGTCGGCGCGGAGCTGGCGCAACTGCTGTCCGAGCTGCGCGCGCACCTGGCTGGCGGCGAGATCTATGTGTCTGACCGGCGCTGGGTGAAAATCGCCTGGCTGCTGAAAGTGGCCGCGGCCACCGAGGGGCGCGCCGAGCTGAGCCTGTGGGACCTGTGGCTGCTGCCCTGGTGCACCGCGCACGATGCCGCTGGCCAGGCAGCGGTCGAAGACTGGCTGCTCGCCCGGCTCGGCGTGCGCGAGGCGCTGTCGCCGCCGCGCCTGACGCGGGTGGTGGACGCGTTCGAGGCGCAGGCCGCGCTGGAGCAGGAGGCCGACGATCTCGACTACGACGCGTCCGGCCGCCTCAAGTTCAGCGCCGAACTGGACGAGCGCGTCAGCGATGCGAAGGGCGCGTCGCAGGTGGCGCGCATGCGCTACACGCGCCGCCGCCGCTACGGCGAGACGCACATTGCCGCGCGGCTGCGCCAGGTGGACGAACTCGGCGCGCGCATCGCCGGCTACGCAGACGAATTGCGCGCGCGCCGCGCCGACCTGGAAGCCTATTCTGCGCAGAGTTTGTGGCTGGACCGCGATTTCGCCGCGCGTGTGGCGGCCAATCTGCAGGCGACGGAAGGCGCGCTTGCCGCACTGTCCGGGCGCGCGGCAAAGGCGCGTGCTGCGTTCGCCGCACTGCCGCGCCTGCCGGTCGATCCGGGTACCGTGCCCGAACCGGTAGCGGACGAACTGAGCGCGCCGTGAACAGCGCCTCCGCGATCAGGCGGCTGCTGTTCGAGCAGCGCGAGGCACGATTGGCGGCGCTGGAGCGCCTGCCGCGCAAGCTGTGGCTGGGTGGCATGATCAATTCGCAGGGCGCGCTCGAACCCAGGCTGGGCGCGCTTGCGCGGCTGCGCACCGCGCTGCTCGCGGGCGCGCCGCCTGCGGCCGACGCCGCGGACGCGCCCTGGCCGGACGCAACGCTCGGCGCCGAACTGCGCGCCGTGTTCCTGCAACTGGACTTGCCGGCCATGTGCCGCGAGCGCAGCGAACTCGCCGACCAGGTTCTGTCTTCGATGCTGTGGCATCTCGACCTGATCGTGGACTACATCGACCGCGGCGACAGCGCGGAGGCGGCGATCGCGCGGGCGCTGGCGGCGTTCGCCGACGACTGGCGCGAACGCCGCGACATGCTCGATGAGCTGGAAACGGTGTTCGGCGCGAGCTCCGAACTGCTCAAGAACACCAACTGGGACATGCTGCGCGGCCTGCTGAAAAGCGAAGGCTGGCAGGAAGTGCTGCGCATCCGGCGCCTGCTCGAGTCGCTGCCCGAACTCGGCGGCCTGATACGCCAGCTCGGCCGCGCGCAACCGGTCGAGGAAATAGATGAATCACACCAGCTCGATCTGCAGTTGATGGAGCAGGCGACTGCGCCGCGCTCGAGCATTCGCATCACGCGGGTGCCGGAGATGCCCGGCGAGACGCGCGGCGCCTACCGCTCCGGCCGCATCGCGCGCATGTTGCCCGCGGAGGCCATGCTGCTCACGCACCGGCGCCTGCGCCTGCTGTGGCATGCGCACCACGCCGAGCGCAGCCTGCTCACCTACGAGGAAGACGATCGCCTGCGCGAAACGGTGCAGGAGATGGCGCCGGTGTGGCGGCCGAGCCCGCAGCGCAGGCCCGAGCGGCGCATGGAAGCTGGGCCGATGCTGATTTGCGTCGATACCTCGGGCTCGATGCAGGGCGGCGCCGAAAACGTGGCGAAGGCGGCGGTGCTCGAAGCGATGCGAACGGCGCACGCGCAGCAGCGCGCCTGCCACGTATTCGCTTTCGGCGGGCCGGACGAAATCATCGAACTCGAACTCGGCCTGGATGTGGACGGCATTGAGCAGCTGGCGCAGTTCCTCGCCCAGGGATTTCGCGGCGGCACCGACATCTGCGGCCCGCTGGAGCGCGTGCTCGCGCGGCTTGCCGACAAGCGCTGGCAGCTCGCCGACCTGCTGATCGCCTCGGACGGCGAATTCGGCGCCACGCCCGAGACCGCGCGCGCGCTCGCGCGCGCCAAGACCGAACTTGGATTGCGCGTGCAGGGCGTGCTGATCGGCGACCGCGAAACCCTGGGCATGCTCGACCTTGCCGACGACATATTCTGGGTGCGCGACTGGCGTCGCTACGGAACCTCCGACGCGGATTCGCCGGTGCATTCGAAGAGCCTGACCTCGATCTATTTTCCCGGCGCGCAGCGCTCGCGCCGCCGCGATCCGCCGGTCTCGGGCGAAGAAGCCGCCAAGGCGCTGCGCTCGGGCACGCGGCACGATCCAGCCTGAGCGCAAGCTGCCGATGCCGACGATCACCGACGAGTATATTGCGCTAGCCGAGCGCATCGCGGCGAAGCTGGACGCCCCGCGCGTGCGCGCGCTGCACCTGCCGCCGCACAGGGGCGCAGAGGGCAAGGAGGCCGAATTCTGCGCACTCGAACTCGAAGGCGGCGCGATCGGCTTCAGCTACGTGCGCCTGGGCCAGGTCGAATCCCTGCTGCGCGCGCGCTACGATCCGGCGGCATTTGCGGGCGTCGACGCGGCGACGCTCGCGCGTGGCTACGCGGGAAGCGATCCCGCCGCGAAGGCGCTGGGCTTCGCCGCAATCAACGCGCTGTCGCAACAGTTGTTTGCGCGCGCAGGCTGGACGCCGCCGGCGGCGGACGATTCGCTCGGCGCGATCGAGCCCGCAGGCGGCGAGCACATCGGCATGATCGGCCTGTTCCCGCCGCTGGTCACGCGCATCGCGGCGGCCGGCGCGCGGCTCACCGTGCTCGAGCTCAGACCGGAGCTCGCGCGCGAGCACCGGAAATTTCGCGTGACGCTGGATCCGGCCGAGCTTGCTTCCTGCGAAAAAGTGCTCAGCACCTGCACCGTGATGCTCAACGACACGCTGGATTCGGTGCTCGCAGCCTGCCGCAGCGCGCGCCACTTCGCCATCATCGGCCCGACCGCCGGCTGCGTCCCCGACCCGCTGTTCGCCCGCGGCGTCGAAAGCCTCGGCGGCAGGCGCGTGCTCGACGCGCCGGGATTCCTCGACGCGCTTCACCAGGCAAAGAGATGGGGACCCTACGCCGCAAAATACGTGATTGCGCGGCAGGACTACCCGGGCGTCGAGTGGCTACTGGATCAACTGGACTAAGAGTCCGCGGCACAATGGAAGGCGCTTGACGCCGCATCCCAATCGGATAACAATCATTCGCATCGAGAAGTTCAATCGCCGCTGCGCCGCACGGCCCGGCCTATCCAGCGCGGCGACAATCCGCACAACCGACCCAAACCCGGAGCCAAAATGAAAGGCGACAAGAAAGTCATCCAACTGCTCAACATACAGCTTGCCAATGAACTGACGGCGGTCAACCAGTATTTCCTGCACGCGCGCATGTACAAGAACTGGGGCTTCGATCGCCTCGGGGCGCACGAGTACAAGGAATCGATCGAGGAAATGCGCCACGCCGACAAGCTGATCGAGCGCATTCTCTTCCTGGAGGGCCTGCCGAGCATGCAGTCGCTGAACAAGCTCACGATCGGCAAGAGCCTGCCGGAATGCCTGGCCGGCGACCTCAAGCTCGAACGCGGCGGCCATGTTGACCTGAAGGCGGCGATCGCCCACAGTGAAAGCTGCGGCGACTACGTGTCGCGCGAGATCCTCGACGAGATCCTCGAAGATACGGAGGAACACATAGACTGGCTGGAGACGCAGCTCGGCCTGATCGAAAAAGTCGGGCTAAAAAATTACCTGCAGTCGCAGATGGACGCGGGCTCCGGCGCGTAGTTTCACATCTATGGGCGCCCGGCCTGGTCCGGCCGCCCCTTACCCGGCCCCGGCGGAACCGGTCGGCCGCCGCAAGCCAAGGAAGCGCATGTCCGAAACGCCAAGTTCGTCGATCCGCGTCACGCCAGAATTGCTGCGCAAGTACGACCGCGCGGGGCCGCGCTATACCTCGTATCCGACCGCGGTCGAATTCAATCCCGCCTACGACGCGCCCGCGTACTTCGATTCGTTGAAGGAAGCTGCGTCGCGCCCGGACGATCCGCTCTCGCTCTACCTGCACCTGCCTTTCTGCGAGCACCGCTGCACTTTCTGCGGCTGCAACGTGGTCATCACGCGCCATCGCTCGGTCGAAGAGAAATACCTGACTTACCTGCATCGCGAAATCCGCGAAGTGTCGCGCCGGCTCGGGCGGCGGCGCAAGGTGGTGCAGTACCACTGGGGCGGGGGCACGCCAACCTACCTGTCAGTCGACGAGATGCGCGCGCTGCAGCAGGTCGTGACCGAGTGCTTCGACATCCAGTCCGACGCCGAGTCGGCGATCGAAGTCGATCCGCGCGTCACCAGCCGCGAGCAGATCGACCTGCTGCGCACGATGGGCTTCAACCGCCTGTCGATGGGGGTGCAGGACTTCGATCCCGAGGTGCAGGCGATCATCAACCGCAACCAGACCGAGCGCCAGACGCGCGATCTGTTTGCCTACAGCCGCGATGCGGGCTTCGGCTCGATCAACGTCGACCTGATCTACGGGCTGCCGCTGCAGAAGCCGGAGACTTTCGCCAAGACGCTGGACGCGGTGATCGAGCTGCGCGCCGACCGCGTCGCCGTCTACTCCTACGCCCACGTGCCCTGGCTGCGCACCCAGCAAAAGGGCTTTGATCCCGCCATGCTGCCCTCGGGCGAACTTAAGCTCGAGCTGTTCTGCATCGCGCGCGAAGCCTTCGTGAAGGCGGGCTATCGCCAGATCGGGATGGACCATTTCGCGGTTCCGGAGGACGAACTGGCGCGTGCGCTCGAGTCGCGCACGCTGTCGCGTAACTTCATGGGCTACACGGTCAAGTCGGCGCCCGACATGATCGGCCTCGGAGTCTCGGCGATCGGCGACGTCGCCGGCGCCTACGCGCAGAACCAGAAAAAGCTGCCGCGCTACTACGACGCGCTCGACAAGGGCGCGCTGCCGATCGACCGCGGCTACCGCCTGAGCGAGGACGACCAGCTGCGCCGCTACGTCATCACGCAGCTGATGTGCAATTTCCACCTGGACAAGCGCGCCGTCGAAGCGCGCTACGACATCGACTTCGACCGTGCGTTCGAGCGCGAGCTCGCCGAACTGGCCGCGCCCGACGGCTTGATCGCGAACGGTTTCGTCAGCGCCGGCCGCGACGCGCTCGACGTGGAACCGCTCGGCCGGCTGTTCGTGCGCAACGTGGCGATGCTGTTCGACCGCTACCTGCGCGACAAGAAAGACAGCGCCACGATATTCTCAAGGACGATTTAGGCGCCGCGCCGCCGAGAGGTGCAGTCGACAAAGAAATAAGGGCGCAGGCGCGCCCGCGAAGCGAACTGTCGGTGCCGTGAATCCGACGTTCGGATTTCCAGCGCGTGCGGTTGCCTCAGAACTCGTACTCGACTTGCACGCGGAGGTTGCCGGCGGGCGCGTTGGTGGAGGCGCGCATAAGCCAAGCGGCGTTGTAGCGGATTGCCTGACGGCCGCCCAGATCGAGCTTTCCAAATACCGCCGGCCCGGCGCGGTGCGAGCGCTGCTCAGCCGGTCCCCAATGATTCCACGAGCCGAGTTCGCCGAATCCCTGGAAGCCGAGTTCGAGCGCCGGCTTCCAACGGTATTTTGCCTGCCATTGATAGCCGAACTGCATGGGCTGCATCGCGTCCGCCCGATATTGCCGCTGCAACAGCAGATTGCCGTTCAGCTGAACCTTGCCTATGTCCTTTTGAAACAGAGGGCCGAAGCGCAGTTCGTAACCTTCGCTGCGGTCGGACGGCCGCTCGATCTCGACGATAAAGCCGGCATCGATGAAATATTGGCCCGGCTCGGTGAGTGCAAACTTGTTCTCCCACTCGAACGCATCGAAGCGCGTGGCCTCGCCGCCGGGGCGCTGGTACTTGCTGTAAAACTCGGTGAACCAGTTTTGCGTAACGCCATAGCCGTACCCGATCGACGCCGCGTTCAGCCGGTTCTCGTCGCCCTTTGCCTTCCAGCCGCCGTATTTGAAATCGATTTCGTGCTCGCCATAGGTGACGCCGGGCGTGAATACATAATCTGCCGGACCGGCCATGGCGGATGGCGCGGACGCCGCAAGCAGCACCAGAAATACGACGATGCGATTCATGGGGAGAAATATTCCTTGCACGGGTGAATGGAATTTGGCTGCGGTGAGCATTGGCGCGCGGCGCTGGCCGCGACGATTCTCGCGCCTGGCGCGCGAGGCTACTCGGCGATGATCACGCCTTTCGCCGTTTGTTGATGGAATTCACCGAAGAACGGATAGCGGCCGGGCTCCAGTGGTCCGATGAACACGGGGAGCTTCGAATGCGGCGGAATGACTTTTTCGCGATTGAGTTCGTGGCTCTCGAACTCTTCGGGCGATGCGTCCTGATTGTCGATCAGCAGTTTGACCTTCTTGCCCGCCGGGACGCGAAGCTCGGCCGGAATGAAGCGGTGCTCGCGGATGCTGATGGTGAATTCGAGGTCCGCAGCCCACGCGAGGCCGGGAAGAAGGGTCAGACACAGAAACAGACGCAGCATGGTGGTTGTCCGGGAGATAATGTTCACTGATGATAATGATTCCTATTTGCGTTGTCAAGCTTCGTCGGAGAAGGCGCCGAAACACCGGCGGCCTGCGCCAATCGACGTTAAACCGATTCATACCGCAGCGACCGATTCAGGGCGTCCGAGAGCAAGCGCACCGCAACTTTGGAACATGCGCATTCTCGCGCGACCCGATCCAACCGGGCGTGCCAGACGACAGCTGGGCGGGAACTTCCAGGCTCCAGCTTGGACAAGGTCTAAGCTTGTGATAAATTCCAGATCGTTTCACCTAAAGCAATCCAGAATGAAATACCGACTCAAACTCCTGCTGCTCATGCTACTGCTCACGCTGCCACTGCGCGGCTTTGCGGCAGCGACAGCCTATGGTGAGCCGGCTCGGCATGACGATGGCATTTCAGCCTTACACCATGCGGGTATCGGCGCGACAGCCGCGAATCAGCACAATGCCGATGCAACGTCGTATAGCGGCCACCATCAGGAACGGACGGACAACAACGCAGCCGAATGCAGCGTGTGCAGCGACTGCTGCACCGGCGCGATGCCCGGTTCGTCCTATGGCGGCGCTCTGACGGACACCGCCCCCACAGCCCGGATCAACGTCTTCATTGACCGGCTCCACGCCGGTTTCATCCCGGATGGGCCTGAGCGCCCCCCTCGCACCGCCCTCTGTTGAGTTTTGACGCCGCCCCTGCGCGGCGTGTTTGCCAAGACTCGTAGACATTGTTTGCCTGAAACTGCTGCAGCGCGGTAGCGGCATTCGTGTGCTAAGCAATCAACGACAGAGGAATCATATGAAAATTTCATTGGCGATTTTGACCGCGTTCGCCCTCCTGCCGACGGCGGGGTGGGCCGAGGATGCCGGCCGAGCCGACCCCGCTGACCCGGCGTCGGCTGTGCCACCATTCAAATACGAATCCGCCTTCCACCGCTATATGCCGCCTCAGGACGCCGTCGAAGTTTCCGACGGGCATGACACCGGTTTCGATAAGCAGGCGCCGCGTCAGAGCAAAATGGGGGACATGCGCATGCAACCTGCCCCTGCGCAGTCGCCTCCACCGAAGGATGGCGACGGATCCTCCGGCCACGGCATGCATCGCATGCGCAAGATGTAGGAGTCAGCCATGAAAACAAGCAACATTCAACCCCGTCCGCATGCCACGCTGCTGGCGGGCATAGCGCTGGTCACGCTGCTCGGCGGATGCGCAACTCTCTCCCGCGACACCGGCTTCGGTTCCGTGGAATCCATGACGCGGGAGCGCTTGAACAAGGACGTGAAGTGGGCCAGGACCGATGCAGACAAACAGGCCGTGCGCGCCCAGGTGCAGGAACTCTTGACCCAGCCCCTGAGTGCGGACGATGCGGTGCAGATCGCGCTGCTCAACAACCCGAGTCTGCAGGCGAAGTATTCCGATCTGGGCATTGCCGAAACCGATCTGGTGCAGGCCGGGCGCCTGCACAACCCCGGCTTCATCTTTGCGCGGCTGGAGCGTGGCGGGGTATTCGAGTACGAACGTCAGTTCATCTTCGATCTATTCGGCCTGCTCACCATGCCGACGCGCACCCGGCTCGAAACGCAGCGCTTCGAACAGTCCAAGCTTGCGGTTTCGGGCGAAGTGATGCGCGTCGCTGCGGAAACGCGGCGCGCACAGATCAACGCCGTCGCGGCGCAGCAAACCGCGCTATACATGGATGACGTGAAAATCGCGGCCGAAGCCAGCGCCGAGCTCGCGGCACGCATGGCCAAAGTCGGCAACTGGAGCAAGCTTGATCAAGCGCGCCAGCAGGCGTTCTATGTGGAAGTAGTGGCGCAGCAGGCAAAGGCCAAAGCCGCGGAATTTTCCGCCCGGGAAAATCTCATCCGGATGATGGGCCTGTGGGGCACGGATACTCAATTCAAGCTGCCTGAGCGCCTGCCCGATCTGCCCAAAGCGCCGACGGAATTCGCCAACGTCGAGCAGGATGCCATTGCCAAGAGGCTGGACGTCGAGATGGCGAAGAAGCAATCGGAAAACCTGGCCCTGTCCCTGGGGCTCACCAAGGCCACCCGCTTCGTCAATGTGCTGGATCTGGGCTATATCAACAACAGCGAAACCGGCCTGCCGAACAAGACTGGCTACGAAATCGAACTGCAGCTGCCCATTTTCGATTGGGGCGACGCCAAGGTCGCCAAGGCGGAGGCCATCTACATGCAGGGGCTCAACCGCGTAGCAGCGGTTGCAGTGAATGCACGCTCGCAGGCGCGTGAAGCGTATTCGGACTATCGCACCAGCTATGACGTGGCGAAACATTACCGCGACGAACTGGTTCCACTTCGCCAGAAGATTTCCGACGAGAACGTGCTGCGCTACAACGGCATGCTGATCGGCGTGTTCGAACTGCTCGCCGGCGCGCGCGAGCAGATGGCCAGCGTCAACATGTATATCAACGCGGCGCGCGATTTCTGGATCGCGGATTCGAATTTGCAGATGGCCACCACGGGTACGGGCGCCGGCATGGGCGGCAGCGCTATGGCGGATGTGGCCGCGCCATCCGGCGGCGGTTCCGCCGGGCATTGACACAGCAAGGAGACAAGATAATGGTTTCTCGCAGAGATTTTATTCGAACCGCCGGCGCCACCGTGCTCGGCGCTGGCATCGTCAGCAAGGCTGGTGCCGCCTCGGTGCCTGAAGCGCCCATGAGCAAGAGCGCCGAAACGATGCCGCCGCTGGTGCCGCCCAATGGCCGGCCCTACAACCCGGTGGTGACCCTGAACGGCTGGACCCTGCCCTGGCGCATGAACCAGGGTTGGAAGGAATTTCACCTGCTGGCCGAGCCGGTGGTGCGCGAAATGGCCGAAGGCATGAACGCCCACTTGTGGGGCTACAACGGCCAAAGTCCCGGCCCCACCATCGAATGCGTGGAAGGCGACAAGGTGCGCATCTTCGTGACCAACAAGCTGCGCGAGCACACCACGGTGCACTGGCACGGCATTCTGCTGCCCAACGGCATGGACGGTGTAGGCGGACTCACCCAGCCGCAGATTCCGCCGGGAAAGACTTTCGTCTATGAATTCCAGATGACGAAATCAGGCACCTTCATGTACCACCCCCATGCGGACGAAATGATCCAGATGGCCATGGGCATGTACGGTTCCCTGGTGGTTCATCCGAAGAATCCGAATCACTATAAGGTGGACCGGGATTTTATTTTTGTCATGACCGCTTACGACATCGACCCCGGCAGCTACACGCCCCGGGTCAACACGATGACGGACTTCAATATGTGGACCTGGAACAGCCGCGTGTTTCCGGGCATTGATCCTTTCGTCATCCGCAAGGGCGATCGCGCGCGGATACGCTTTGGCAACCTCACCATGACCAACCACCCCATCCACCTGCACGGCTACGATTTCGAAGTCACCGGCACCGACGGCGGCTGGGTACCCAGGCAGGCGCGTTGGCCGGAAGTGACGGTGGATTGCGCGGTAGGGCAGATGCGCGCCATCGAGATCGACGCCATTCATCCGGGCGACTGGGCCATACACTGCCACAAGTCGCACCACACCATGAACGCCATGGGCCACAGCGTGCCCACCATGATCAACGTGGAAACCAAGGGTGTGGTGGAAAAAATTACCAAACTGGTGCCGGACTACATGGCCATGGGCCAGGACGGCATGGCGGACATGGCGACGATGTCCATGCCGCTGCCGGACAACACCCTGCCCATGATGACCGGGCAGGGACAGTTCGGGCCGGTGGAAATGGGCGGCATGTTCAGCGTGGTGAAAGTGCACGAAGGCATTGCGCGCGGCGACTACAAGGACCCCGGCTGGTACCAGCACCCCAAAGGCACGGTGGCAGCCGAGTGGAACGGCGCAGTGCCATCGCCGGCGCTCGCCCCAAAAGGTGGAAAAGCATGACGAACGTCTACCCGAATCACACTGTCAGACACTCAATCACAAAGGAACAGACCATGAAACGCATTCAATCACTTGCATTTGCCCTTGCTTTCACCGTGCCTCTGACCACTTACGCAGCCGGCCCGGCAGACATGAACTCCGGCGGCATGAGTCAAGGTGGTTCAGGCCAGAGCGGCATGGGCGGTATGGATAAAGGCAAAGCCGGAGCCATGGCGCCGAGCAACATGCAGAACACCGGTACCATGCCGGGCATGGCTGCAGGCATGGCACAAGGAGAGATCCGCAAGGTCGACAAGTCCGCCAGGAAACTCACGATAAAGCACGGCCCTCTCCAGAACCTGGACATGCCGGCGATGACCATGGTGTACAAGGTCAAGGACCCTGCGATGCTGGACCAGGTAAAAGCGGGCGACAAAATCAACTTCGTTGCCGAAAACGTCAACGGCGTGTTGACGGTCAACGATATCGAAACGACCAAGTAAGCTAGGGCATCCATATGCAATTCGTAAAGATGGCGCTGGGCCTACTTCTGGCGTTGGCGGCGGGCGTCGGCGTGTTTGTATGGTCGGGTATATATAACCCCGGCGCGGACAGCCCGCACTGGAAATTCACATACATGTTGATGCAGGCTACACGCGAGCAAGCGGTCGAACGCCATGCATCAGCAATCAAATTGCCCGGCGATCTCAATGACCCGCAGTTGATCTTGAAAGGCGCCGGCCAGTACGCCGCGATGTGCACCGGCTGTCATCTGTCCCCAGGAATGCAGGACTCGGAAATTCGACCCGGCCTGTATCCTCAGCCGCCCGACTTAAGCAAAGTCAGTGTTGAGCCGCGCGAGGCGTTTTGGGTCATCAAACACGGCATGAAGATGAGCGCAATGCCTGCATGGGGAATGAGCCACGATGACGAGACCATCTGGAGCATGGTTGCTTTCCTGCAGAAGCTGCCGAGCATGACGCCTGACCAATATAAAGCGATGGTTGCCAAAGCGCCACCCGATGAAGAAATGGGCCAGACGGACGGCAAACCCACGCCAATTTCTCATCGACACGCGCATGGCAACGGCGAGATGCACGCGCCCGGGTCCACGGCGCCAGTCAAAGACGCTGTGCGTGCGGAGAAACCCGGCGCGAAACACGCCGCCGAAGCGACCGAACCGGCCGGGTCACCCAGGCCCCATGACATCGACGGCCATACCCACAAGCACAATGATTAGAAGCCAGTAACAAAAGTTGTTGCCGGCCAACTTAGTGGCACGCGACGGGCAGAGGAAGGGATGGATCACTTCCGTTCCCACGTCGATCCCCTCGTCTTCTCGCCCCCCTGGTCCGGCAAAGGCTAATGCATGCCGCCCATCATACGATTTGCCGCATTCTGGGCGTCAGTCGCCGTCATCCCGGCGTTTTGCATCGCCGTTATCATGGACGTAAGCGAAGTCATGTCAACGGTTTCCAGGTCAAGTGTTCCGTCCGCTTTGCGGATAGGCATCTTTACGTTGGTTACACTCTGCGCGTTCAATGCAGCAAGCATGTTTGCCGTCTTCGTCGCGTCCGACGTGACATAGGTATTCATTACGCCCGCCATTGCCGAGACGGCGCACGAGAATTGCTGCGAGGTCGTTGTTCCTGCCGCGTTGCAGGACACACCACTTGAATCCTTGAGCAGGTTTGAGTTCTTGGCCGCCATCGCCACTCGAGACATCTGTTTGAACATATTCGACTGCAAAGCCAGGGTGGCAGGATCGGCGCCATTGTTCTTCAGATCGAGCACCGGCATTGCGCTCAGGTCGATGCCTAGCCCGGCCATTGTGCTTTGAACCGCTGCTATCGATTGGCTGATCTTGGTTGCATCCATCGTACTTGTGCTCACCGCGCTGGCGGCCATCTCACTGAATGGAGTAACGTAGACCTTCGTATTGCCGGACACCGCCGGAACGATTGCGCGCATGGTCATGTTGTAGGCAATGTCCGTACCCGTCGTTTCATCCATCATTGTGCTTGCTGTGCCCGCCATGACTTTGACCATCGCCGGCCCGGTATAGCCGTCACTCATGGTAACGCTGTAGGAACCATCGGCCCCTGTCGTACCCGATGCGCATGTCGCATCGGCTTCGGGTGCCCCATTGACGATTCGGCAGACCAGGACCTTTGCTTGCTTGACGATGCCTTTGGCCGCCGTTCCGCTGACAGATGTCGAGGCAGGCAATGCTGCGGCAGCGGAGCTGACATCTCCACCGCCTCCGCCACCACAACCAGCCAAGGCGGCAGCTGCTACCAACGCTAATGTAATTCCGGAAAGTTTGTTCATTTTCTATCTCGCAAAGTTAGTTGAGGAAAGGTAGGTTGATGTCGTAAAAATATTGGAAATTGGCGAATCCTGACAGAAGAGCACGACAGCGTATGTAACCGAAGGCACACAAGGAGCGAACGGCTGCTGCGTTCTACTACGCGCGCTCTCATTGGAGCGAATCGAATGTGCTTCCCCGTGGCGATAGACAATCACGCAACGGAAAAGTTGCGCATCATCCCCATGTCCTCGTGCACGAGGTTGTGGCAGTGGTAGAGAAACACGCCGCGATAGGTGTTGAACGTCGCGAGGATGCGCACGCGCTCACCGGGCAGCACCAGCACCGTGTCCTTGAAGCCGCCGTCGAGAAAGCCTGCACGCAGTCCATCCAAACCAGGCGGCGTCCCCAGCCGCTCCAGGACGCGGAACTGCACCGCGTGCACGTGCATCGGATGCGGTATGGCCATCATGCCGGTGCGGTTGCTGAACTCCCACACCTCGGTCGCGCCAAAACGGACCTGCTCGTCGGGCGCGACTGCATTCATTTCGAAAGTGCGCCCGTTGATGCCCCAGCGCATGTGGCCCAGCGTTACCGCGAATTCACGCAGCGGCGTTCCGCGAACTGCCGCTGCAGGCGCGAGCTCGGCAAGCCGCGCCGGGAGCGTCGCACGGGCTGCACCGCGATTGACCGTGAACAGGGCGAACGGATGGGCAGCCGCTGCCTGCAGGCCGGGGCCAGCGCCTCTGCCGCGCCCCATCATTCCCCCCATCATTCCCCCCATCATGCCACCCATGCCGCCCATGCCGCCCATCATGCCGGCACCACCGAAGTCCAGTGGTTGCGCGACGAGGGCAATGCGGCTCCCGGCGGATGCGTCGTGAAAATCCAGCCACAATTCGGCGCGCTCCGCCGGACCGAGCAACAGGAACGGCTTGGTTTCGGGCGCTGCGAGCAGCCCGCCATCGGAGCCGATCGCCACCAGCGGCTTGCTGTCGGATCGTGTAATGCGGTAGATGCGCGAGTTCGAGCCGTTGAGCAGGCGCACGCGATAGGCGCCGCTCGCCGTGGGGAAGGAAAGTGAGGGGCGGCCGTTGGCGAGAATGCGCTCGCCGAAAAAGCCCGTCATGGAGCCCATCATTCCGCCGCCGATGGCGGCTTCGTATACCAGCTGATTCGCGGAATCGAAAGTCCGATCGGCGAGCACGATGGGAATGTCGCGCGCGTCTTCGGGCAGCTTCGCAGCGCGCTCTTCGTCGTCGCTCACCAGGAACAAGCCGGCCAGGCCGCCATAGACCTGGGTACCGGACTGGCCGTGGGGATGTGGATGAAACCAGTAGGTACCGGCACGGTTGCGGACTTCGAACTCGTAGACGTACTCTCCACCGGAGGGCACTGCGTGGCGCGGATGGCCGTCCATGGGCTCGGGCACGATCAGGCCGTGCCAATGCACGATGCTCGGCTGGGGTATGCGGTTGAGGAAGCGGATGCGCACCTTTTGCCCGGTGCGGAAGCGGAAGATCGGGCCCGCGTAGCTGTCCGGGATAGATTGCAACGACTCGGCCGGGCCGCGCAGCACGCGCGCGACGTAGCGCCATACCCCTGTGGTCTGACCGGGAAGTAGTTGGAGTTCGTCGGGTTGCGCGACGAGTTCGATTTCGACGTCCGGCGAGAATTGCCCTGCCGCCGATTTCGTCTCCGCGTACGCCCCGGGCACGAAAGGCAGTGCACCGCCGATCGTCGCTGCTCCGGCCAGACGCAGAAAATCGCGCCGCTGCATATCCATGGCCCTAGAGCCCCTTGAGGTCGTTGCGCTTTTGTTCGAACTCGGCCTTATTGATCTCGCCCCTGGCGTAGCGCTCGCCGAGAACGTCGAGTGGCGTCTGGTCGCGTACTGTCGGCACACTCGCAACGGAACCAGACATTCCACCGAAGCCGCGCGCCAGCAATACGACGCCAAAGACGATCAATCCCCAGAACAGCAGCATGCCGATGCCCATCCCGCCACCTCCATATCCGAATCCGTCGTATCCCCACATCATGATCTTTTCCTTTAGATGCGGAACAGCGACAGCGCCGCCCCGCGAGTTTCCCGTTTAGCGAACGCGTCCGCCGCATCCGTTCCCACTGTATCGGCCCAATGTATGCGTCCTGTTGTACTTTTGTACGCACCGGTGACACAAACCCATGCTCGATACACTAGGGTACAAATCATTGCCAAGAACAGGCGGACGGCACCTGTTCCATCTAACTTCGTCGCGCACTTGCGGATCGGCCGGCCGTTCAGTGCGCGGACCGTTTCCGCTTGTGCGTGGCCTTCCGCCACTTCTGACAATTATGTAATAGAGCCGTCATGTCGACGATAGGCGCGAAGGCGCAGACTGAACTCTCGCAATTCGGGGCTCCACAAGCCCTCTATGGAAAGGAACATGAAAATGAATTCGAACCTATCGCACCAGCCGCAGGCGCACAAGCGCCTACACACCGGATTCTTAGCGTCGGACGCCACATCGTCGGCGAGCAGAACCAGTTACATCTGCATGACGCACCCGGAGACCGTGAGCAATTCGATGCAAGAGTGCACGCAGTGCGGCGCTACGCTGATACCGACGCACCAGGCCATCGCGCATGCCGCCATGGCGCTGCGATCGCTATCCGCAGTCACCAGAGCATTGCGCCTTCACCCGGTGTAATCAAGAACGCGGGACCGGTACAGGCTGCTTCGACTCGCGGAACGGCGCGTACCTTCTTCGCCAAGCAAGCGGTCTAAGCCCGCAGACGGGCATGCCAAGAACGACTCTGCTACTCCCGCGCCAAGGCACGGCTGCAACGAAAGATTACTCGCGCCGTACAATCTGCCACACTCGAGCCAGCATTACGCCGCGCGCGCCACGCCCCAATAGTTGTATGTAAGCGGCCGGGGGCCGGGCAGATACATGGTTTGTATGTGCTCGCAAAGGAATCCCGATTCATTCAAAAGCAGCGGAACGTTTCTGTCGAGATGGCAGCCGCCGGCGATCTTTTTCCAGTGCGGTTGCAACCGTTTCTGCCAGCGGCGCACGCTTTCGTCGGGTGCTCGGCCATGCTCGCAGAAGATTAGCTTTCCGCCCGGTGCAAGCACGCGGCGCATTTCTTTCAGCGCGGCGACGGGATCACGGATGCTGCAAAGCGTGTAAGTGATCATCACCGAATCGAAGCTTGCATCCGCGAACGGAATGCTTTCGGCCGAGAGGCCGACGAGTTCCACTTCAAGCCCCGCGCGGTCGATGCGCTTCAACGCAAGCCTGTGCAACTGTATCGCCGGATCGAGACCGATGATTTTGCCAACCCTGGACTTGTCGTAGTACTGCATGTTCAGGCCAGTCCCGATCCCGACTTCCAGGACGCGTCCTTCGGCCAACGGCACTACTTTTTCGCGCTGACGGCCGACGGCCTTCATGCCGCACGCAAAGTCCAGTAGATAGGGAAGAATATGCCGCTCGTACCAATTTTCGCCCAACTTGTCTCCTAGCGGATTGGTCCGGTGCTAGATTCCCTTGAGATCGTCGCGCTTTTGCTCGAATTCCGCCTTGTCGATCTCACCTTTGGCGTAGCGCTCGCCGAGTATGTCCAGCGGCGTCTTGTCGCGCGCCCTGGGTTCGTTCCCGCTGGTACTTGACCTCCCACCTAACCCGCGCACCAGCATAACGATCGCAAATATGATCAAGCCCCAGAACAACAGCATGCCGATGCCCATCCCGACACCTCCATATCCGAATCCGTCGTATCCCCACATGATATCCAGCTCCCTTAATCGTTATAACAGAGGCAATTGCGAGGGTAAGGCGGCTTTCCCGCCTCACCATGTTTCGCCCAGCGCGCGATCAAGCAATCCCCGGCGGCGTAGGGCAATCCAGAGCCCCGGCAAAAGCCCGGAACAACTCAAGCTCGACCTCTGTCACTTTCTGGTCGCGCCCGATACTGGCAATACAGGCCTTGAGCAATTTGGATTTGGCCAGGGGTTTCAGCATTTCCAACTGCTCCAAGGCCGCATCCAGGTCCGCAATCCTGATTTGATCTTTCGCGAGCAATGTGAAGTTGCCCGACCCCAGCACTTCGACCGCCGCCTCAAATGCTAGTTCTGTAGCGCTTTGATTCTCTGCGCCAGCGTACGCCAACATCGACAGTACGAGTTCAACCTCGTTCTTGAGTTCTCCCGGCTCGGAATAGCGCACTTTCGCGGACGCCAGCTTGAAAAACTGCCCGTCGAGATGCTTGAACAGGATCTTCTGCAACGACCACTCCAGCAGGTCAACCCTGGTGTCCATTTCGATCAACGCCATCAGGTTTGCCTTGAACGATTCGTACTGGCCGAGCGACAATTGCTTGAGCGCGGGAATGGCAATATCCATAAGCGGTAAACGGAATCTGATGTCCAGCGCGTCCATCTGCGGCATCAACGCGAGCGCCGATGCATAAACATGCGGGTCGGCCTTTTCCTGCAATTGCTTCAATTGCCGCGCGCGAACCTCCTGCCCTTTGTCTAGCGCCAGCGAATACATGATCGCGCGCGCACCGAAGGGTTCGCGCGCGGCATCCTTGACGGCCACGGGCAACTCCGATAGCAGCGAACGCGCGTAATCGACCGTTTCCTGTTTCGGCTTGCCGATTTGGTCTACCGTATTCATGGCATCGGCCACTGCCATGCCGGCGGCGATCACGGCAATCTTAGGAACTGCTGCTCGGCGCGGCATGGCTTTATCTTCACCGGCCTGCTCCTTGTCACGCGCCGAGGCGGTCTGGCCGGAGACATCGTATTTGCCGTCCCAATTGGGATCAATGCGCAAAATGCGCTTCGCCAACGGCGGGTGCGTGGCGGAAAGCGCCTGCATGAAACCCGAAGTTCCCTGGGCAAAAAAAGCATGGCTGACTTCCGGCGCGCCCGGATTTTCCACCGCCGAACCGGCCTCCAGCCCGCCTATTCTTTTCAGCGCGCCTGCGATCCCGTCCGGGTTGCGCGTGAACTGAACTGCCGAAGCATCCGCCAGATACTCCCGTTGCCGGTTCACCGCGGCCTTTATCAGTGCGCCGAAAAAGGTACCTGCGAAACCGATGGCCATGAGTCCGATGGCGAGCGCCAATAATCCGCCACCACCTTTGTCGTTGCCGCGCCGCCGACCTGAAAACGACGTCGAATACAGCAGATAGTAGCCAAGTATTCCGAGAATCAAGATGCCGTTCAGCGCGCCCATCAGGCGAATATTGAGCCGCATGTCGCCATTGAATATATGGCTGAACTCATGGGCGATTACGCCTTGCAACTGTTCGCGGCTCAATTGGTCGATCGTCCCCTGGGTAACCCCGATGACAGCGTCGCGCGGGGTAAAGCCCGCGGCAAAGGCGTTGATGCCTGATTCGTTTGCGAGCAGATAAACCGGCGGCGCAGGCGTGCCGGAGGCGATGGCCATTTCCTCTACCACGTTCAGCAGCTTGCGTTGATTCGGCTCGCGCGTATTGGGCGGAATCAACTGCCCACCGAGCGACTCCGCGACAACCTTTCCGCCGGCGGACAAAGCCATGATCTTGTAGACGCTGCCCGCGAGCACCACGACGCTGACACCGGCGCCTACCGCGGCAAATGTCTTCCAATCCATTTGCCGGATCAATGTTTCGCCATCATGTATCTGATCGCTATTGACAAAACCGAACGCGACCATAACCAGCAAATTGGTCAATATGATCAGGGCGACCACGGCAAGAACGAACAAGACGACCAGCAGCGCCGTGTGTTTGCGCACACGGTCTTGCGATTCAAAGAAGTTCATCGTCTGCCGTCCGTATGAACCAGCGCGTTCAGAACGAGACTTTCGGCGCGGCCTGTATGGCCGCGCGATCTTCAAACTCCAGCAACGCCGCATCCTGCGCGTGGCCGAACATAGGCGCAAAGAAAACCGGCGGGAATGACTGTTTGTAGGTGTTATAGGCCATTACCTGATCATTGAAGGATTGCCGGGCGAAGGAGACTTTGTTTTCAGTCGAAGTCAGTTCCTCGCTCAACTGCATCATGTTCTGGTTCGCCTTGAGATCCGGATAGGCTTCCATCACCATCCTCATGTTCATCATCGCGCCGGAGAGTTTGCCCTCGGCGCCCATCAAGCCCTGCATCGCCTCGGCGCCGCCCGGAGTCGCCGCCGCCTTGGACAACATGCCGGATGCCTCGTTGCGCGCCGCGATCACCGATTCCAGGGTCTGGCGCTCGTGTTTGATGTATCCCTTTGCGGTTTCGACAAGATTCGGAATCAGGTCGTAGCGCCGCTTTAACTGCACTTCTATCTGCGCAAAAGCATTCTTATATCTGTTCTTCAGCGCGACGAGATTGTTGAATATCGCGATTGAATAGAAAATCGCCAGTGCGATCACAACCAGTACAGCGATGACTATCAGTGTGGTACTCATGTGTCTTGCCTTTGTCGTAGTGGGGCGGTTATCACCGCAGGAATTTCTCGATCTTGCCGGCCGCAACATCGAAATGTCTGCCTAGCGACCGGCATTGCTCCTATGGCGGGCTAAACATTGGCAGGCGCCGCGCGCTCATCCGCCGACGTTCGGGTTCGGGACGACGCAGCTAAGACTCTTTGCATCGATCCTGCCCCTGCATGTAGGACCTGGATGTCCGCGTTCAGTTTCCTTTCGATTTGACGTCGGTCGGTACGCTGGCGTCGACAAAATGCGGACGCGACGGCCGAACGATTAACCGCGCCTATTTCAATTTCCAGTTGAACGTCCGCGGCGCGGTCTCCCCCGCGCGCGTGATGCGCATTTCCAACGCATCGGGCCGCGGCGACAGCGCTTTGAAGCGCAGCACGCCCTTGCGGTGATGACCGCCCGCGGGATCGCCGTCCCAGCCCAGCGCGGCTTGCTGTTTGCCCGCTGCATCCACCAGGGTCGCAGTGCGCGCGAGATCGTCGCCAAGATCGCCGCTGTGAGTGGTCAGCGTGACCTGGAACTGCCAGGTCGCGGCGGAAACATCGACGGGCTTGACGCTGATGCTCACGCTGTTGGCCTGACTGGTTTGCGGCTCCAGCCCGGCTGCGACCGCGCCCGTCGCGCTCAGCACGAATACGCTTAGTGCGAGCGCGGGCAATAGGGAAATTAATTTCAGGCTACGGCTACGCATTTGGCATGCTCCTTGGTTGCTTGAACGACTTTGCTTGTGATGTAGGCGATTCCCCCCAGGTTGAACGCCAGCCCGACCCAGAACAACTCGACTTGATATTGTGTCGCGAATGTAACCAGCCCCGCCGCGCCGATGATCGGCGCGATATTGGCCAGGTAATGTGTGCAGCAGGACACCATCGCCGCGGTCGAGGCCGTCCCGGAGGTGGCCAGTACGACCCCTTGATTGCGCGCGCCCTGCACCAACGCCTTCAGGTGCACGAACAACCCCACCTGGATGCCGAAGCCGGCCGCCAGCGCGATGACGAAGTAGCGATAAGTGAGAAACTGCTCCAGCGTAAAATCCCATCCCGAGACCAGTGTCAGCACGCCGAAATACAGCACCAGCAGCGCCAGCGCTGCGCCGATCCCAGACAGAATTTCCTTTCCTAAGTTCGTTGTCATGATGACTACGCTCCCAGGTCGCCGCGCTTTTGGGCAAATTCAGTCTTGTCGATCTCACCCCTGGCGTAGCGCTCGCCGAGAACGTCGAGTGGCGTCTTGTCGCGTACTGTCGGCGCACTCGCGCTGGAGCTTGACGATCCGCCGAAACCGCGTGCCAGCATAACGATCGCAAAGATGATCAAGCCCCAAAACAGCAGCATGCCGATACCCATTCCGCCACCTCCGAATCCGAATCCATCGTATCCCCACATCATGTTCTACTCCAGCAACTGTAGTTATAGAGGCAATCGAGGAGGGTGAGATGGCGAAGCCGTCTCACCCGTATTTCCTCAACGCGAACCTGCGCCCGGACGTCCGCGATAGCCGCGGCCATATCCCGCACCGTACTGCGGACCGTATCCACCGAAGCGCTGATCGGCGATCGACTTTTGTTCCGGCGTAAGCGTCGCATAGAGATTCTTCAGCGCGGAAGCGTTGGCTTCCATTTCGACCTGGCGCTGCTTCATGAACTCCGTTTGCTGCGCTAGCTGTTCCGGCGCTGAGGCTGCGTTGTGCGCTTCCTGCATCTTGGCGAACCACGCTTGCCTGTTTTCATTCTGTTGCTTGGCGTTCTTGGCGAACGCCTGCCATGCGGAATCCTGTTTGGCGGTGATGCCCAACTCCGCCTTCAGCGCTGCGAGTCCGTCATCGGCATTGCCCGAGTTGGCATTGAACATGGCCTGTGGCCCCATGCCGTAGCCTTGTCCGTAGCCGCCCATGTGACCGCCGCCGTAGCCCGGACCGTAAGCGCCCATCATTCCAGGCCCCATGCCGTAGCCTTGCCCGTAGCCGCCCATGTGACCGCCGCCGTAGCCCGGACCGTAGCCCTGGCTGTAGCCGCCCATCATTCCAGGCCCCATGCCGTAGCCAAAAGGCTGGGCGCTGACCGCCGCGGCTCCCAGTCCAAGGGTCAATGCCGCGCCGACAGCAACTGCAATTTTCGTAATGCGTTTCATGATCTATCTCCATTGAGTAAGCTTGGTTTCGCTGCGGCATCCGACTTCGCTCATCGAAGTGTTTCGTCGCATCGGTTCCCACTCTACCGACCCAATGTAAGTCTGCTGTTGCACTTTTGTACGCTGCACCGACATAAACGCGGGCTCGATACACTAGGGTACAAATCTGTATCGATGTGATGCCTGCTGCCCGCCTTTCCCTGGCTACAGCCGTACTCGGCTGAGCCGCAATGCGTTGGTGATCACCGAGACCGAGCTGAAGCTCATCGCGGCGGCGGCGATCATGGGCGAGAGCAGCAGGCCGAACACCGGGTACAGCACGCCCGCGGCGATCGGCACGCCGATGGCGTTGTAGATGAAGGCGAAGAACAGGTTCTGGCGGATATTGCGCATGGTGGCGCGGCTCAGGCGCAGCGCGCGCACGATTCCGCGCAGATCCCCCTTCACCAGCGTCACGCCCGCGCTCTCCATTGCGACATCGGTCCCGGTTCCCATGGCGATGCCGACCTGCGCCTGCGCCAATGCGGGCGCGTCATTGATGCCATCGCCCGCCATGGCCACGATCCGGCCCTCGGCTTGAAGCTTCTTGATGAGTTCCGACTTCTGTTCGGGCAGCACGCCGGCGATGACCCGGTCGATACCCAGCTGCTTGCCTACTGCATCGGCGGTCGCCTGACTATCGCCGGTGAGCATCACCACTTCCAGACCCTCCTCGTGCAACTGGCGGATCGCCTCTGCGGTAGTGTCCTTGATCGGGTCGGCGACGCCGATCAGTCCGGCAAGCTTGCCGTCCACCGCGACGAACATGACGGTCTGCGCCTCCGCGCGCATGGCTTCGGCCCGCTCGCCGAGCGCGCCCAGTTCAATCTTCAGCGACTCGAGCAGCTTGGTGTTGCCGATCGCAACAGTCCGGCCGTCGATGCGACCGCTGACGCCTTTGCCGGTATGCGATTCGAAGCCATCGACAGGCGTTAGCGCCAACCCCTTCTTCTCGGCGGCAGCAATGATCGCCGCGGCCAGCGGATGTTCGCTGGCGCGCTCGAGGCTCGCGCCCAGGCGCAGAATCTCGTCCTCGGCCACGCCTTGGTCGGCTACAACGGCGCTCAGTTGAGGTTTGCCCAGGGTCAGGGTGCCGGTCTTGTCGGTGACCAGCGTATTCACCTTCTCCAGGATCTCCAGCGCCTCGGCGTTCTTGATCAGTACCCCAGTCGAGGCGCCGCGCCCGGTGCCGACCATGATCGACATCGGCGTCGCCAGCCCCAGTGCGCAGGGACAGGCGATGATCAGCACTGCCACCGCATTGATGATGGCGTGCGCCAGGCGCGGCTCTGGCCCCCAAATGCTCCAGACAGCGAACGTGATCAAGGCAACCAGCACCACTATCGGAACGAACCAGCCCGCTACCGTGTCGGCCAGCCGCTGGATCGGCGCGCGGCTGCGCTGGGCTTCCGAAACCATGCGCACGATCTGCGCCAGCAAGGTGTCCGCGCCGACGCGCTCGGCGCGCATGAGGAGGCTGCCGGTGCCATTCACCGTGGCGCCGATGAGGCGCTCGCCAGCGTGCTTTTCCACCGGGATCGGCTCGCCCGTCACCATCGCCTCGTCCACCGAACTCGAGCCTTCGGTGACGATGCCATCCACCGGAACCTTCTCTCCGGGACGCACGCGCAGGATGTCGCCGGGCTGCACCTGCTCCAGCGGCGTGTCCTCTTCACGTCCGCCGGCGCGCACGATGCGCGCCGTCTTGGGCGCCAGGCCAAGCAGCAATTTGATTGCCGCGCCGGTGCGGCTGCGCGCGCGCAGCTCCATTACCTGACCCAGCAGCACCAGTGCGGTGATTACTGCCGCGGCTTCGAAATAGACCGGGACCAGGCCGCCGTCCATGCGAATGCTCGCCGGAAACCATTCCGGAAACAGCAGGCCGACCGTGCTGTAGACCCATGCCACGCCCACGCCGAGGCTGATCAGCGTGAACATGTTGAGATGGCGGTTCAGCACCGACTGCCAGCCGCGCACGTAAAACGGCCAGCCGCCCCAGAGAACCACCGGGGTTGACAGCGCGAACTCAAACCAGTGCAGTGGACGCGGCGCGATGAGCCCGTTCACCAGGGCCGGGAAGAACTCGGCGCCCATCGCCAGGATGAACACCGGCAGGGCCAACGCAGTGCTGAACCAGAAGCGCCGCGTCATGTCAATCAGATCGGCGTTTTCCGCTTCCACGCCGGCTGCGATGCGCGGCTCCAGTGCCATGCCGCAAATCGGGCAGTTGCCCGGCTCGCTACGCACGATCTGCGGGTGCATCGGGCAGGTGTATTCCGTCGCCGCTGCGGCCAGCGGGACCTCGGGCTCCAGCGCCATGCCGCACTTGGGGCAAGATCCCGGTCCGGGCTGGCGCACTTCCGGGTGCATCGGGCAGGTGTAGACCGCAGCAGGCGTTTTGCCAGGGGGGCTGCCGCTTGCAGCTGCCTTGTGCGAGTGCGCTGTCCCAGCGGCGGCGGAATGCTCGTGCGTTTGCGCCGGCTTGTTCAAATAAGCGCCCGGATTGGCGTCGAATTTCTCGCCGCAGTTTGCCGAGCAGAAATAGAATGTGTTCCCTTCGTGCACGCGCGTGGTTGCCGCAGATTTTTCGTCCACGTTCATGCCACATACCGGATCGGTCGCCATGAATTCTCCAGTGTTGAGTTCCTCGTTCCCGGGCGCAGGCGCGACACCAGCGCTGCGGGGATCAACTGCGCTGCCGTAGCCCGCGCATTCGATCCCACCCTTCAGGGTTGGACCCGTCTAGTGGCCTTACGCCCTCCAGGGTCGAGTTCCCAGATGCTGCGCGTCCTAAGTCTCGATCCGCGTTAGGCTTTGAGGCTCGTGCAGACCTTTTGCAGCAGGGCGCGCACTTCCCGGCCGATGTCGCTCACTTCCGGTTTGTCGACCAGCTTCAGCACCGCCTCCGGATCCATGAACGCGACCGTTATGCTTCGATCGTCTTCTTCGCGTACCACCACGTTGCACGGCAGCAGCAAGCCGATATCGGGATCGGCCTCGATTGCGCGGTGCGCGAGCGCCGGATTGCAGGCGCCGAGGATGCGATACGGCCGATGCCCGATATTGAGCTTGGCCTTCAGCGTTGCCTTGACATCGATATCGGTGAGCACGCCAAAACCTTCGGCTTTCAGCGCCTCCGTGACTTTCGCGACGGCGGCATCGAACGGCATTTTCAGATGAGTGCTGAATCCGTACATGAATGATTTCCTTTCAGGTGGCGAAACTATAAGAACCCGTTGCAAAATGGCTACCGTTATTCATGTCATCCCGAGCGAAGCGAGGGATCTGCTTTTAAATCAAACAAGAAGCAGATTCCTCGGGCCGCGCCCTCGGAATGACAATTCATTCTGCAATAGGGTCTAAGTAAGACAGGGCGATAACATGTTGGTTGCAGGCGGCATGAACGCAGCGCGGTTTCGCCGCGCCGCCTTTGCAGCCACCAGTCGTGCGCTTTAGTTGCCCCACATGCCATATCCATTGCGCCACGACTTGCCGTGCTGCTCTTTGGTGAGCACCGCATCGGTCTGCTTCTGGGTGGCGAGCGACAAGTCGAACATCTGGTGGCGCAGTTCCGACATTTTGCGGTAGTTCTTGCTGAGCTCGCCGTCATCGCGCTTGTCCGAGTAATACTGCTCGTTCATGTGCGACTCTTCATCCTGCATTTTTCCCATCAGCTCCCATTGTTTGCGCCGCGCATCTTCCTGGATCTTGGCGATCTTGCCGCGTTGCTCCGCGCTCAGGTTCAGATTGGATTGCGGACCGTAGTCGCCCATCATGCCGGGGCCCATGCCGTAGGCTTGACCCTGGCCGTAGCCGGGACCGTAAGCGCCCATCATGCCGGGACCCATGTTGTAGCCCTGACCCTGGCCGTTGCCGCCCATCATGCCGTAGCCGTGGCCATAGGCGCCTTGCGGCTGGGCCATTGCGCTCGCTGCAAACATCGTTCCGCCTATCAACAGTGCGGTACCAAAAGTCTTGCGAAGGTTCATGCGTTTCATGGTTTGACTCCGTTCAGAATTAGATGATTTAAAGTTTCCGTTGCTGCTATCCACCGGCGGCCAATGTCCGCAACGAGCACCAGGCAACACGTCCGCCGCGGCACGGGGCGTGATCGAGACAAAATCGACTCACTTCCTCTTTTGCGCGACGATCCAGGCCACGAGGCCGGCAATCACGACGACGAGCAAGACCGGAAGCAGAATCCCGCCGTATCCGCCGCCACCCATCCAGCCTGTGCCATAGCCACCCATCATCCCCGAGCCCATGCCGTAGCCGGAGCCGCCTTGCGACTGTGCCAGCGCGTTCGTAGCGACGATAGATCCGCCGACCATTACGGCGGCGCTCAATGCATTGCGAAGATTCATGCGTTTCATGGTCAAAGTCCATTCAGGGTTGATCGAATTAGCGTTTCCGTTGCTGGCCGCTACAATATTTTGATCGGAGCGGTCCGCCTGACCCATTGCGAGACTATCTTTATAGTCGCGACTGTTCTCGTCGTCCGTGCGCTACCGCGCATACTGCGTCTGTGGCCAGCTTGCGCAAAATTCGCTTGTTCGACATCAAGATCGTGGAATACCGACCGGAAGCTACGGCGCAACATCAGAAGCCGCCAAACATTATGGCAACGGATAGCCCCGCCCCAAACGCCAGGAACGAAAGGATGGTCATCCAAGCGAGGACACTGTTTGATACCGGCTTCACATCGCCGTCCATTGCAGGCTTGCCATGTTGTTGCACGCTGCCGTCATGCCCGGCGCGCTTGTGAGTGTCATGCATGCCTTGTCGCGCTTTGCCGTCCTCCAACTCGCTCGGCGGCTGCACAGTTATCATGCCGTGCTTCATGTGCCGGGACACCAGCCACCAGTTCATCGGATACGCGCTAATGAAACCGACAAGAAGAGCCATGGACATGACGAACCAGAATGCCGGGCCGGTCGGATCGTGACTCGCCGGAACACTCTTCATTGCCAACGTCGCCACGGGCACCATCCCGGCCATGAGGAAGTTCATCGACAACAACTCCGGAAGGAATGCGCGACGCAGCGCACGCATGTATGAGCCACCAGCCATATCCCGCATGAACAGCGCCTGGAAGATGGTCCATCCGAAGCCGAAGCCCAGCGCGTACTCCAGCGCAATATCCGTCACTTTGGCCAAATGAAACAGGCTGGCGATGACCGCACCCGCCAGAATGCCCACGCCATCACCGGCCACGCAATGCATGGTCGAACCCAGCACCTGTCTCCAGCGCGTCGCGACGTAGCGCTCGTGCAGCCCGGGCAGTGGTTCGCGACAACCCAGTACATACAGAAATGCACCCAGCGGCCCCAGGAACGCGGTGAGCAATATGAATCCCCACTTGAGCACCGGGGATGCCGGCGTAGCTCGAATGTCAACCGCCACAAACAACAGTGACAATGCGGTAAGGACAAACCACAGAAGCATCACACCATCGAGAATTTTGATGCTCCGATGTTTATGTGCCTGAGCACAATTCGACTGACTTTGTCATTCGCTTTAATCAGCCGAATATCTTGGGGCAGATCCATGGACCTTTGCCTCGTCGTTAAATCGAAGCACGTGGGTGGTGCCGCTCACGAACTAGCCGCAGCAACTACCCTTACGTTGGTGGCTGTGAACAGCCGGCGCAATAGCTTTCGATGCGCCTGCCTTGCCGCCGCAGCAGCCACCCTTGCCTTGATGACTATGCGCAGCGTCGGCAGCATCTACGCCATAACCCGCATGCTGCACCGCCGATTTCAATTGCGCGGGCGAAGTCAACCGCTCGTCGAATTTCACAGCGGCCTCGCCGGCGGCCAGCGACACGTTGACATCGCTGACTCCTTTGATTTCCTTCAGCGCCGTCGTTACATTTCCGGCGCAACCGCCGCAGGTCATTCCCGTTACTTTCAAAAGTTCAGTTTGCATTGTGAAGATCCTTCAATAGGGGTGGAGTGAATGAAAACTACCTGATAAGCAGGTTTGGCACGCGTTCAAGATATACCCATCTGGGGTATATGTCAAGTACCCCTATAGGGTATATCTGCAGGTAATGAATTCGTACCGAGGCCGTCTGCCGTTTGGATAGCCTGCCGCTGTGCGGGTAGGAGTGCTTAGAATGCGGTGGCCGCCCTTTCGCCTTAAAGCGGGCTCTCGCTCACGATTTCCAAATGTCAGTCGATTGGAGAGCCCATGTACTGTCGCCTGGGCGATGCTGCCCGGTATGCGTCGCTTGTACTATCGCCAGCGCGACGACCGACGATTACCAACGTTTACTTCAATTTCCACTGGTAAGTCCGCGGCGCGGCCTCGCCCTGGCGCACGATGCGCAATTCGATTGCGTCCGGCCGCGGCGACACCGCCTTGAAACTCAGCACGCCTTTGCGATGATGCCCGCCCGCTGCGCTGCCCTCCCAGCCCGCGGCCGGGTATTGCTTGCCCGCGGCAAGGAGGGTCGCAGTCTTGGTCAAGTCATCGTCCAGACTGCCCCCGTGGGTGTTCAGCGCCACCTCGAACTGCCAGTTCGCCGCCGTTACATCGACCGGCTTCACGCTGATGCTCACGCTGTCGGCCTGACTGGTTTGCTTCTCCAGTTCGACTGCGGGCGCGCCCGTCGCGCTTAACACGAATGCGCCTAGTGCAAGCGCGGGCAGTAGGGAGGTAAGTTTCAGGCTGCGGCTACGCATATGGCATGCTCCTTGGTTGCTTGAATGACTTTGGAAGAAATGTAAACAATCCCGCCGGCGTTAAACGCCAGCCCGACACCAGCGTGAGCACGCCGAAATACAGTCCCAGCAACACCAGCGCTGCGCCAATCCCCGACAGAATTTCCTTGCCCAAGTTCGTCTTCATGATCGTCTGACCTCGTTGTCTATCCGATGGTTGCAAATACCGGGAATGTCTGCAGCAGCCAGAAGGAGAACGCGGTAAGCATTCCGGTGATCATGGCCACACCCATCAGAATCATCGACACACCCGCGCCGACCTGAAGCCATCGCCCGACATTGCGCACCCTCTTCAGCCATGCGAGCAGCTTGTCGGTGTATATCGCGGTCGCAAGGAAGGGCAGTCCCAGGCCGAGCGAGTAGGCGGCGAGCAGCGTCGTGCCGCTGGACACGGTGGACGCGACTGCGCTGACGGTGAGGATCGCGCCGAGCACCGGTCCGATGCACGGCGCCCAGCCGAAGGCGAAGGCCACGCCGATGAGATAGGCGCCAAGCGGGCGGCCGCCTTTGATGTCTACATGGATGCGCAGGTCGCGCTGCAGCCACGGCAGCTTCAATACCCCGGCCATGAACAGTCCGAACAGGATCACGATGACGCCGGCGACGATATTCGCCTCGTATTTGTAGCGCAGCAGCAATTGCCCGAGGGCGGTGGCGCTGGCGCCAAGCACAATGAATACTGTCGAGAACCCGGCGACGAAGCACAGGCTCAGACCGATCGCGGACAGGCGCTGCAGGCGGCGGTCCACGTCGCGGCGATGCGTGAGCGTATCGCCGGCGACGTAGGACACGTACCCCGGCACCAGCGGCAGTACGCACGGGGACAGGAAGGAAATCATCCCGGCGCCGAATGCCGTAGTCAGCGAAATCGCCGCCAGCTCGTTCATGCATGAGCGCCCGTGCGACGCCGCGGGCAATCAGTGGACGACTGCGCATCCGGCTGCACTATCCCGCTACCTGCAGTTTTCGAATCAAAGGAAGGATCGTATCTTCCAGCACCTTCGGCGTGATCGGTCCGATCTGCTTGTACGCGATCATGCCCTTACGGTCGACGACGAAGGTCTCCGGCACACCGTACACGCCCCAGTCGATCGCGACGCGCCCGGAAATGTCCGCCCCCGTGCGGGTATACGGGTCCCCCAGTTCGTCCAGCCAGGTCTTCGCGTCGTCCGGCTTGTCCTTGTAGTTGAGCCCGTGTATCGGCACGATGCCCTTCCTGCCCAGTTCCATCAGCACCGGGTGTTCTTCACGGCAGGCGACGCACCAGGAAGCAAACACATTCACCAGCGCCACCTGGCCTTTGAGGTCGGCAGTGGCCAGCCCCAGCGTGCGCCCCTTCACCGGCGGCAGGCTGAATTCCGGCACCGGCTTGCCGATTAGCGGCGAAGGAATGTCCCGCGGGTTCATGGTGAGCCCGATCCCCAGAAATACCGCCATCACGGCGAACACGGCCAGCGGAATGTAGGCTGCCAGACCCCGCTTGCTCGCCGGGCCGGGTACGGCAGTTGTGAGAACGTCGTCGGTCATGACTTTAACTCCTGTAGCGTATGAGTCCGAATTCCTGTGCCGAGCTTGCCGCCCGCCACGCCCGGCGGCAGCGCGCTGTATGTTGCCTGTTCGTGCTTCACGACATGCATTCCGTCGGGATGCTTCCTCAACAGCATTTCTTCATCTGCTCCTGCAGCTTTTCGACCGTCGCGCTGTCTTGCGTCGCCTGGCGCGGTGGCAGAAAGAAAACTACTGACACAACCAGAAGCGCGGTTGCCGCCGCGCCGAGCACAGCCCAATCCGCTAGCGCGATACCGTAGGCGGCCGCCAGGCTCACCGGGATGAACAGGCTCTTCCACAACAGCGCGGAGCGCCCCTCGGGCAGGCGCTTTTCAAGCGTGTAGGCGATGCCCACTGCCGATCCGCCGAGGAGAACCGGCAGCATAGACGTATCCAATGCCACGTCGAAGTAGCGCACGGTCAACATCCACAACCAGGTGCCGCCGACACCAAGGCAGATGGGGCAAAGCGGGACGCGCAGTGTCGTTTTTGCGGCCCATGCAAGTCCCGTGATGGCCAGTATCGAGAGAACGGCAGTAAATGCGACCGTCATGATCGTCAGAAGGCGAAAACGACCGCGCCGAGCAATATCATCGCCAGACCTCCGCCCCAGCGCATCGATTTGCGCTCGCTCTGCTGCCACGCCTGCACCTTATTCAGCAAGCCCTTGTCGCTCGCAACGAGCAGAATGAGCACCAGCGGCAGGACGAAGATCAGGTTGTAGACGAGCAGGTAACCCACGCCGGTGTAATACGTCGCGTGGTCATGCAGCAGGCCGAGTACCATCAGATACGGTCCTCCGGTGCAGGGAAATTCGCACAAGCCGACCAGGCCGCCGAGCACAACGGCGGTGGGCACTGACGCCTTTTCCATAAGCACCGCGATCCGGCGATGCGCGACGTGCGGAATGGCGAGTCGCAGCGGAAATTTCGGGAATACCTCGTTCACAATGTTGATCAATCCCAGCGCCACCAGCAGCGTTGCTCCGACTTTTGCCATGAAATGCGGCGTATCGAAGATGTGCAGCGTCTGCAGCAAGCCGAGACCGATCAGTAGATAGATGATGAAAATGCCGAAAATGTAGGCGCTGCCGATGGAGAGCACGCTCGAGCGCAGCTTGCCGATGCTCAGCAAGAAAGCGATGGTGAGCAGGAGGATCGAGAACGCGCAGGGGTTGATGCTGTCGATGAGCGCCGCCACACCGATCAATGGCAGCAGCCATCTTCCGTGGTCGCTCAGATTCCACAGCGCCGTGGTGCCGATGTTCTCGAGTCGGAACAGGGATACCAGCCCAAACAGCAGAACGGTGCCGGCGACGAGAATCCAGAGCTTTCTGGTCATGGCGATTACGGCGAAACGAGAGCCGCAAATTCAAGCTCTAGCGGCTGTCCAGCGTTGTTTTCCAGGGTCACAACTCTTTCAATCGGGCCGACTCCGGCAGGCCCGTGGGCGGCCGGATCGAAGATCACCTCGACAAATGCCTCCTCTTTGGGGTTGATCGGAACGTTTATCGTAGGTATGGGCGTATGTCCGGGCATCCCAAACGCATCCGATTTCTTTCCGCCCTTCACCAGCGCTGCAGTGGTGCACATGCACGACGTGTATATTTTGCGGATGAGCAGCGGCTCGGTGCCGGCATTCGTAATCGGGTAGCGATGGATCACCTTGCCGCGCGCCATCGAAATCGGGCCGAAGCTGAATTTCATTTGAGTGGAAGTCAACTGGCCGGCGGAAGTGGGAGCATTGGCTTTCACCAATTCGACCGCGGTCGGGGACGGTTTGGCCGGCCCGGGCTGGGCGGCGATGATCACGCCACCGAGTGCCAGAACCACTACGCCGACTCCAACGGCTACCTTAGTGTTCTTGCCAAAGCGCGATTGGGCCGCCGGTTGCCTTCCCGCTTTTTGCATCGGCGCGCCTGACTTCATGGTTGCGGATTTGTTCATGTCGTTCTCCGGTAAAAGAAATAGATTTGACTGAATTCGTGATTAGCGGCGTCGTTTTCCGCCGGCGAGAACCGGTTCACGTAGTGCCCGTGGCTGTTCGCGCTCATCTTTGCGCGTCCGTGCCGCTGGTGGAGGCGTCGGTGCGGCGCTTGTCGGCGGCGCCCGTCTGCGCCGTAAGCATTTCAATCTGCATGTTCATGACTTCCGTATCGAGCTCCAGCCGCTGCTTGAGGCCGGTGTCGCTCACGATCTTGCCTTTGTCGACATCCGCGATCATTTTCGAATTCATTTCATGCATGGATTTGTTTAGTTGGCGCAGTGCGTCGAGATGTGCCAGAACGAGGTCGCGGCGAAATGCCGTATCGGCGGTGCCGTTCAGATCGCGCATCTGCCTTTGCAGGCCGTCGGCTTGAGCGCGCGCCCGCTCCATGTCCTTGCCCATGAGGGCGCTTGCTCCGACGCTATTCGATTCGTCGCCGTATGACGCGGTGTCTACGCCGGGACTCGTTTCCGAGAAAGCGAGATATCCGACAAAAGCCGGCAAGGCCAGCACAAACGAGGTAATGACGGCAAGTCGAAACACATTGCGGAAGGTCGGGAAAAATGCCGGCGTGCGGTTCATATAGCGTCGGTACTCCTCTCCCGGCGCAGCCAATGCTTCGCGCTCTTCGCGCCGCGCCAGGCGCACGTACATGAACACCAGGATTGGAAACATGAGCAGTGTCAGCAGCGTCGGCCACTGCAGCAGAAAACCGAACATGATCAAGATGAATGCCGCGTACTGCGGATGTCTCACCAGGGCATAAGGACCGGTCATCGCCACCGTCTGCGCGCGCTGGGCGCGATACAGCACCCGCCATGCCAACATGAGCAGGATGAAGCCTCCAAAGATGAACACCGAACTCAAGGCATGGAATGGCCCGGCATGCGGGTTGCCGCTCCATCCGAACATCATTTCCAGCAGATGTCCGGAATCGTGCGCGTACCAATCGACGCCTGGAAATCTCGATGTCAGCCAGCCGGACAGCAGGTAGATGGTCAGCGGGAAGCCGTACATCTCGGTAAACAAGGCAATCAAGAATGCGGAAAAGGCGCCGAACGAGCGCCAGTCCCGTGGCGACTTGGGCCTGAAAAAGCTGAAGGCGAATACGATGAATACCAGTGAATTGATCGCTACCAGCCACCACAGGCCGTAATCGGAAAATTCGTCGTTCATTCTTGTTGTCGCTTTTACAGTGCTCGATCACGCGCGGGTAGCAGCCCCGCCATCGCGGTAAGTCCAAGCCATAATTGCCGTGTCGACGAGTATCATCGGCGCGCGGAAAGCTTGGCGCCGCCCGGTGCGCTGGCGGCAGGGTCCAAGCCGCCGCGCGCAAGTAACAGGCTCTCGGCCTCGGCTATGCTTCCCTGGACAGACTTGGCAAATTCGGAGCCCGCAGGAATCAGGCTACGTAACCGCTCCCAATGCGTCACCGCCAGCGCGAAATCCTTTCTGTCGAAAGCGACAGTCCCCGCCAGCGCCAGCGCTTTCGCGTTGTTCGGATCGGCACGCAGCGCGCGCTCGACGAGTTGTTCCGACTCGCCCGCCAAGCGTCCGCCCTGGGCCATCGCCAACGCGTCGGCGTAATCGGCGAGCAACTGCGCGTCGTCCGGGAACAGCGCCACCGACTTGGCGTAGGCCGCGCTCGCCTCACCGTAGCGGCCCAGAACGGTTTGCGCCCGCGCCAGCATGGCCCAGCCCTTGGCGTCTTGCGGATTCTGTTCAAGCCGCGCGGCAAGCCGCGATATCATGGCGTCCATCTGCTCTTGACCCAGGCCATGCGGGGCATCGCTCGGCTGCGTTTGCAGCGCACCCGGGTTGCCAATCGCAAGATAAATGCCGAGGGCAAGCAGCGGCACCGCAACGCCCACCGCGATCGCGGTGGCGCGATAGCGTCGCTGCGCCGGCAGCGCTACCTGCGCGTCGGCGTCGGGCATCTCCTCCATTAAGCGGGTTTCGAGATCGCCGCGCGCCTGATCGTACTGGTCGTCGCTCAATCGTCCAGCGCGGTTGTCCTCCTGCAATTCCGCCAGATGGTCGCGATACACCGACAGCTTCATCGCAGTGTCCGGCCCTCCCGGGAAGGCGCTGGCGCGGTGCTTCAGGAGTGGCGCTGCCACAAACAGCGGCGCGATGAACGCAAGTGCTGCGGCGACGATCCAGAATGTTGTCATGACGATTCCTTTGCGCCGCTTACACCGAGCAATTCCTGAGCGCGTGCGCGCGCCGCGGCGTCGAGCGGCGCCTTTTGCATGAGCCCGCGACGTCGCACGATGGTTCGGGTCAGCAGACCAATTCCGAAAAGAAGCAGGATTCCAGGCCCCGACCACAGCAGCAGCGTGCTGCCTTTCAGCGGCGGCCGGTACAACACGAAATCCCCGTAGCGCGCGACCAGGTAGTCGACTACGTCCTGGTCGCTGGCGCCGCGGCGCATCTGCTCGCGAATCTCGTTTCTCAGATCCACCGCCAGTTCGGCGTTCGATTCGGCCAGGCTCTGGTTCTGGCATACCAGGCAGCGCAGCACTTCGGCCAGGTTCATCATGCGCAGTTCCAGCGCCGGGTCCGCAGCAAGCGGCAGGGCGGTCTTGGCCGATCCCGCGATGGGTACCAGCGCAAGCAGCGCCGCGGCAAGCAGCATGCGCAATGCCCGTTGCGCCCGTTCCAGCGCCGTGCGAGAGGCGAACTGGGTTTTCATCGCGCCCCCGCGACGCCAGCGTCAAACTGCAGCATCGCAGGCGCTGGCGCAGGCTGCGGTTCGCGCGCGGCGATGCGGTACCTGCGGTCGAATACGGCGAGCAGACCACCCAGCGCCATCAGCAGCCAGCCCACCCAGATGAATTCGACGAAGGGCTTATGGTAGATGCGCACTGCCCAGGTGGTCGGGTCGAGGCGCTCGCCAAAGGACACATACAGATCGCGGACGAAGCCCCAATCGATCGCCGCCTCGGTCATCGGATTTTTCTGCTCACCGTAGTTGCGCTTCTCCGGATACATCGTAGTCACGGCACGCCCGTTGCGGCTGACGCTGACCTCGCCGCGCTGCGCAATGTAATTGGGACCGGGCACCTCGAATATACGGTCGAGCCGGAAGCTGTAGCCGCCGACTTCAACGCTGTCGCCGACACTCATGCGCACTTCCTTGTCGGTCTCGTAGCCCCTGACCAGGGTGGCGCCGGCGATGAACACGGCAATGCCGATGTGCGCCAACAGCATGCCGTAGTAACTGCGCGAGTTGGACCTGAGCCCGGCGAGTATCCCCATTGAATGCCGGGATTGCCGCAGGCGCTCCAGCAGTCCCGCGAGGCTGCTGGTGACGATCCATGCGGCGAGCAATATGCCCAGACTAACCGGCGTGCTCCATCCCCCCATCGCGAACGGCACCAGCAGCGCGGTCACCAGACCCACGGCAAACGCCCAGCGCAGGCGTATCGCGAGATCGGGCAGGCTGGTCTTCTTCCAGTGCGCCATCGGGCCGACGCCGATCAGGAACATCGCCGGCGCCATCAGCGGAATGAAGACGGCCTCGAAATAGGGTCGTCCCACCGAAATCTTGCCTGCCGCGAGCGCATCCAGCACCAGCGGATAGAGCGTGCCCAGCAAAACAGAACCTGCCGCCACCGCGAGCATAACGTTGTTCAACAGCAGCATCGACTCGCGTGAAACCGGATCGAAGCGCCCGCCCAGACCGATGCGGTGTGCGCGCGAGGCAAACAGCAGCAAGGCGCCGCCGACGACGACGCCCAGGAACACGAGCACGAAACTGCCGCGTGCAGGGTCGGTGGCAAACGCATGGACCGAGGTGAGCACGCCCGAGCGCACCAGGAAAGTGCCGACGAGGCTCAGGGAAAACGTGAAAATCGCGAGCAGCACGGTCCAGCCTTTGAAGGCGCCGCGGCGCTCGGTCACCGCCAGCGAATGGATCAATGCGGTACCGACCAGCCAGGGGATGAACGAGGCGTTCTCGACCGGATCCCAGAACCACCACCCGCCCCAGCCCAGTTCGTAGTAGGCCCAGAGGCTACCGAGCGCGACGCCGAGGCTGAGAAATGCCCAGGCGAGCGTGGTCCAGGGGCGCGACCAGCGCGCCCAGGCCGCGTCCAGCCGGCCGCTGAGCAGGGCCGCGATGGCGAACGCGAACGCGACGGAAAATCCGACGTAACCCATATAGAGCATCGGCGGATGCAGCACCATGCCGATATCCTGCAGCAGCGGATTCAAGCTGCGCCCGTCTGCGGGGGCCGGCATCAAACGCAGGAACGGGTTCGAGGTAAACAGCAGGAACGCGAGGAAGCCCGCGCTGACCAGCCCCAACACCCCGAGCACGCGGGCGACGAAATCCTCGGGCAGATGGCGACTGAAGCGGCTCACTGCGACGGTCCACCCGGCCAGGATCAGCACCCACAGCAACATCGAGCCCTCGTGCCCGCCCCAGGTCGCGGCGATACGATATTGCAGCGGCAGGGACGAGTTGGAATTCGAAGCGACGTAGAGCACCGAGAAATCGTTGCTGACGAACGCGTTCACGAGGGCACCGAACGCGAGCGCGATGAACAGGAACTGCCCCAGCGCCGTGGTGCGCGCCACGCGCATCCACGCCGGATCGCCTCTCGCCGCGCCCAGAAGCGGGAATACGCCCTGCGCGAGCGCGAGTGTCAGGGCAAGAATGAGGGCGAAATGCCCGATCTCTGGAAGCATGGGGGCGCCGCTCCCTAGTGATGGTGCGCCGGGCCTGCGCTGGCGGGCGTCGTTAGCGCCCCCTCGGTATCGTGGTGCTTGTCGTCTGCGCCGTGACCGCCACCACAACAACTCGCAGTGCCTTCATTCTTGGTCTTGGAGCCATCGGTCTCGGATCCCTTGTTGTGGCTGCTATGCCCGCCGCCACAACAGCCGCCGCCGGCGGCGCCATTGCGCATCATTACGACCATTCCGACGGCGAACGCCAGCCAAATCCAGTTCTGCGAAAGCCATTCCATGATTTTTCCTTGGTTAAGAAAACCGCAATCCCGCCTGGCCATTTCTGCATGCCGAGTACGGGTCCGATGCAAAGATCATGCGTGCGTGCCACCGACGACAATCTGACGCGGAGATTACTTTTGCGTAATCTGGCTTCGTTCCGGAACCGCTGCAACGAACCGCGCATGGATGAGCATGGTATTTCCCGTCGCTTGACCGAAAACTGACGCGGTGATTACATGTTTGTAATCTTTGATACAGCGCAAGCCTATTCATGGACAATGCAATTCGGTGGATGAATCTCGAAGGCGGAGCATGAAAATTCTGATCGTCGAGGACGAGGAAAAAACCGGGGACTACCTGAAGCAAGGCCTGGCAGAAGCCAGCTTCGTGGTGGATCTTGCCCGCGACGGGCTGGACGGGATGCACCTCGCACAGACCGGGGATTACGACCTCGTCGTACTGGATGTGATGCTTCCGCGATTGGACGGATGGGGGGTCCTGCGCGGAATTCGTGCGGCGGGAAAAACGATGCCGGTGCTTTTCCTTACGGCGCGCGACCAGGTCGAGGACCGCGTCAAGGGGCTGGAGTCGGGGGCGGACGATTACCTGGTGAAGCCTTTCGCGTTCTCCGAACTGCTCGCGCGCGTGCGCTCGCTGCTGCGCCGCGGGAAGACTACGGAACCGGAGGTGCTGAAGGCCGCCGATCTGGAGCTGGACCTGTTGCGCCGCCGCGTGACGCGCGCAGGCCGGCGGATCGAACTCACGGCGAAGGAATTCGCCTTGATGGAACTGTTTCTGCGGCGCCGCGGCGAAGTATTGCCGCGCTCCTTGATCGCCTCGCAGATCTGGGACATGAACTTCGACAGCGATACCAACGTGATCGAGGTGGCCGTGCGGCGGCTCCGGGCGAAGGTGGACGACGATTTCGAGCCCAAGCTCATCGTCACCGTGCGCGGCATGGGTTACGTTCTCGAGGTTCCGAAAACGGCGTGATGCGGATAAAATCGGTCACCCTCCGCCTCACGCTGTTCTTTTCCGCGGTTTCCACCGCGGTGCTGCTGTCCGTCGGCTATCTGGTTGGCACCCTGGTGGAGAGTCACTTCGTCGGCCAGGATCTAAAAGCGATTGACGGCACCACCGAGCTCGTACGCAATATCCTCGCCAAGGTAAACTTCCGCAGTGACCTGGACCTGATTCCGAGATTGCTCAATGATGCGTTGATCGGATACCCAGGCCTGTCCATCAAGATAGTCGGTCCCGAAGGCCGCATTCTGTTCGCCTCGTCGGATGCAGTATTTGCGGATGCTTCAGTCGAGAGCAGGCCGGACAAAAGTCTTTTCGGGAAAGGCGGACCCGTGGTGCGGGAAAGCGGAGCACACGCGTTTCGGGAAATCGTTACCGCACTGCCTCTGGGAATCGCCGGGATCCCTCCCGCCAAAGTGTTGGTTGCGGTGAACATCGACCATGAGCGCGCCTTCATGGCCACGTTCGGCAAGATCCTCTGGCTGTCAATCGCCGCTGGCATTCTGCTGACCGGATTGCTTGCCTGGTTTGCCGCGCGCCGCGGCCTCGAACCGATCCGCCGTATCGCGGCGTTGACTCAGGGAATTTCTGCGAGTCGATTGGGCCAGCGCCTGGCGCCGGAGACTGTCCCTCCGGAGTTGTCCGATCTGGCCACGGCATTCAACGCAATGCTTTCGCGGCTGGAGGATTCCTTTCGGCGCCTGTCGGATTTTTCCTCCGATCTCGCCCACGAGTTGCGCACTCCCGTAGGCAACCTGGTCACGGAAACGGAAGTGGCGCTGTCGCGCGCGCGATCCGCCGAGCAATACCGCGAGGTGCTCTACTCCAATCTGGAAGAATACAACCGCCTCTCCAGAATGATCAGCGACATGCTGTTCCTGGCCAAGGCGGACAATGGGCTCATCGTGCCTCGGTTGGAGCATGTGGATCTCGCCGTGGAGACCCAGGGCCTGTTCGCGTTCTACGAGGCGCTGGCTGAAGAGAAAGGCGTCGGCCTGGCACTCGAAGGTGCCGGCAACATAGACGGCGACAAGTTGATGATCCGCCGGGCGATAAGCAACCTGCTCTCCAATGCCTTGCGTTACGCCTTGCGCGGCGGATCGGTCAAGGTAAGCATCGACCGGCTCGATTCCGGCGAAACGCGGCTCGCTATTGAAAATCCCGGGGAGGATATCGCGCCGGAACATCTTTCGCGCCTGTTCGACCGGTTCTACCGGGCGGACGCCTCGAGACAAAAGACCAGTGACGGCGCCGGCCTCGGGCTGGCCATCACCAAGTCCATTGTGGAAGCACATCACGGTGTCATATCGGCGTCTTCTGCCAACGGGATGACCCGCTTCGAAATCCGATTTATGGTCGCTGCGCAAAGCTGAACCGCAGTTGCGGGCGCGGTTTTTCGAAGAAGCTATCTCCGGCCCGGCGCGATCGATGCGCGCAGCCGCGGAAACGATTCGGGAAATGCGACCGAAGCGCCGTCGATCGGCGCTTCCTCGACGATGCGCCAATGGCCGCGTTCCATGGTCCAATACTGGCGCTTGCGCGTGCGCTGGGTGAGATTGTTTGAACGGTAGTCCTGATCGAAGCTGACCACCATCAGCGCCGTTTTCCCGGGATAGCGAAAAACGCTCACGTTTGCGAGTGAAACCTTGATCCAGCGCTTGGATGCATTGACGCGGCGCTTGTGTGAACTCCAGGCGGCATTGTCCATGCCGCCCGAGCGGAATTCGCGCGCGTAGTGCGCCAGATAACGTTCTGAATTCCCGCTCTCCCAGTCGCGGCGCCACGCGTCCACCTCGCTCATGAACGGCTCGCGCTCTTCGCGCCACATCCGCGGCGTCGTCCATTCGATTTGATCAGTAATGATCACCGGCGTCACACCCACCTGCACGCGCTTTGCCAGCTCGGCAATGTCGGTGTTGGCGAGCGCGACGCAGCCATCGCTCGCCCGCGGCGCACGCGCATAGGTGTTCGACGGAACGCCATGAAGCCAGATGCCGTAGCCGGTGCGGCCGGCCATGCGGTCCCATTCGTTGGGGTAGCTGATCGGAAATGCACCCCAACCGTATAAGTCGGGCAGCTTATCGCCGGGAATCCTGCCGGTCACGAAATAGACACCGAGGGGCGTCTTCCGGTCGCCACTGCGTTGCTTGTCGACGCCATTCTTGCCAAGCGTGGAATAGAAGTCCTGCACCAGGCGTGGCGTACCACCGGCATTTTCGTAGACGTAGACGCGCGACTGCTTCGCGTCCACCACGATGGCATTGCGCTGAGTGCGGTCGAACTGCAGCAGGTAGCGCGGAATCCGGTCGGGGGGCGGTCTCTCGCGCACCGCCCGCAGCCGCGCCAGGGCTTCCGCGCGAAGGTCTTCCAGGCCGGCGCCGGCATGATTGCTGCTATTGCCGAATCCGGCGATTGGCGCGCTGCGAGCGAGCAACAGATCACCGTGCACCAGATGCGCGAGGCGCCAGGTTGGATAGCGCTCGGCAAGTCGATCCATTTCTTCGAGCGCCGCCGGGACCTTGCCGCTCGTCATATCTTGCAGCACACGCTCGAGGCGCGCCTCGGCACCGTCTCCAGCCGCGACCGGCGGCGCGGCGGCGGCAAGGAGCGCCGGCGCGACCACCATCAACATAGTTGCGACCAGGGCTCGCACGCGCATGCTGACTGCGGCCGAGATAGGTATTCGCGCCATTCGCTTGGTGGCGCCGGGCATTACGTGAATCGCGCGGCGCATGGAAGCGAAGGCGCTCAGGAAGCGTGCATTTTCGGATCGTTGCAGGGGCAGTCCAGGTCCCAGCGGAACATGCGCGGCGCCTTCTCCCCCGCACGCTGAATGCGCAACTCGATTGCCGCGGGAAGCGGCGCACTAGCCTTGAAACTCAGCACGCCCTTGCGCTCGCGGCCGCCCGGTGCGTCGCCTTTCCAGCCGGCAGGCACCTCGTTCATTTTGCGGACGCGGTTCACGATATAGGCGGTGCGAACCAGATCATCGTTCAAATCCTTGCTGTTCGAGCTGAGCGAAACCTGAAACGACCAGATCGCGGCTCCAGCCGAAACCTCAACCGGCTTGACTGCAATCGTCACGCCACCGTCTTCGCTGCTTTGCGACGCGAGATCGGCGGCATATGTTGCGCTGCTGAACAGGATTGCTGCGCCGACGAAAATACCGGGCAGGAACCCGGTCGAATTGCGAAAGCCCATTGCTGGATGCCCCTCCGAACACATTGATCAATCCGGTTGAAACCGGTTTTTACCCTTGCGGAGCAAGATTAAGAGTCCGCCGCCATCTTAAACATGACGCGAACATTACATCCTTGTCAGCGATGGTCTCTTGCGCGCGATTGCAAGGTGCTTCGACACCGACCCGGCAACGTTCCGGCCAACTTGCCCGCAGCTTGCCTTTCCTTACGAATCCGTAATCAAGGCGTAATGTTGACGACAAGTGGAAGGCGGCAGACTCGGTTTACCGGCCGATCGGAAACGGCTGCCACCACGGGATCAGCGTTACGCCGCGTTAAGGCGCACGTTCCAACCCAATTCAGGCAAAGGAGAAAATGTGAAAGTTCAGCATAGGCATTACCCCATCGGCCAATTGCTGCTCGGCATGTTCGTCGCGAGCGCAGCTTTGTTGTACTCCTACTCGGCGCACTCCGCGGAGCAGCTGCCTATTCCGCGCGGCGTGCCGATGAAATCCTGGCAGGAGAATGGCAGCGGCGGGCGCTATCTGTTGCAGCTTATTCAGGGGCAGACTCTGAAGGCCGGCAAGACGGTTGTCGGGACCGTGACTAACGATACCGATTGCGATGCGGATGCCGATGGGTTGAGCCATTGCCACAACACCATCGAACTGTCGAACGGCAGCAAGATCACCGTGATCGACACGCACAATATGCACATGAATCGTTGCCTTGGAGCGGGGGATAAACTCTCGCTGACCGGAGTCAACGGAGCCTGGATCATGGGAACCTTGCCCGGAAAGTGACCGTGCATTTTCGGACCCCACTGACGGTTCCCGAACCGGCTTAAAGGGAAGGTAATATTGTGTCGATCGCCAAACGCTCAAGAATAGTGATGGTCGGGTTCGCCTTGTTTGCCGCTGGCGGGAATGCCCAAACCGCCGGTCAAAATGCCGTTGATGCGGCACAGGTCGAGCGGGTGAAGGATGCAGTCATCAAGGAATTGCGCGAGAGCGGTGCGATAGACCGCGCGGTCGACGCCGGCGTCGGCCGGTTCGTGGAACGGCAGCGCGCCGCCGCGGCGCAAAACGAGGAGCGCGATGCGCAGGCGCGCACCGCCAAATTGCGGCCGGTCTCCAAAGTCCATGACCACATTCGCGGGGATCCCGCCGCTCCGGCTACGCTGGTCGAGTACTCCGACTTCGAGTGCCCGTTTTGCAAACGCTTCCACCCGACTGCGAAGCGACTGGTGGACGAATCCAACGGCCAGTTGAAGTGGGTGTATCGCCACTTTCCGCTCGATGAACTCCATTCGAAGGCGCGCAAGGAGGCGGTGGCGTCGGAGTGCGCTGCGGAAATCGGCGGCAACGGAGCATTCTGGAAATTTGCCGATCGCTTTTACGAGCTGACCCCGTCTAACGACCGAACCGATTTGGGCACAGTGCTGCCGCAAATCGCCGGCGAGATCGGGCTGGATAAGGCTCGATTCGCAGAATGCCTCTCAAGCGGAAAGTACGACCGGCGCATCGCCGAAGATATCGAGAATGCGACTGCCACTGGAGGCCGCGGCACGCCTTGGAGCATCATCGTAACCAAGAGCGGCAAGACCTATCCGCTCTCCGGAGCGCAGCCCTATGCGGCCGTGAAACATCTTGTCGACCTGGCGCGGCAGGAAAAATGATCCGTGAAGCATCAGCTGACAAATCTACGAGTCGCGTTGCGCCAGGTATTCGCTCACTCGTCGTACATCGCCCTTGCCGGCGTGCTCGCGCTTGTGGTGTTTCTTCTGGCGGTATGGCTTCCTAATTTCGGCTTGATTGCACAAGTGTTCCGGGATTCGAACGTGCCGCTTGCGGTCGCGCTCGGCATCGCGCTGAGCCTGCTTGGCGGCATCGATACGAATTTCAGCCTGCTCTCCGCCGGATACACGATTGCGATCGCCGTTCTCTTCGGATTTACCGTTGCAATGATCGTCTATTTGCTAAAGCGACGGCGCGTTACGGCAGCCGGAAACAGCATAGCAATCGGCTCCGGCGCCATGGTGAGCGGCGTAGTTGGCATCGGGTGCGCCGCTTGCGGTTCTTTGATCCTCGGCGTGATTCTTCCGTCTCTGGGTGCCGCCGGCGCGCTCGCGGCGCTGCCGCTGAACGGTGAGGAATTCGGTATCTTGAGCGTCGCCCTGCTCTTCGTTTCGCTGTTGCTCACCAGCAAGAGCGTCGTTGGCTCGGTCGCTTGCCCGGCTATCGCGATCGGCAATGTCCGACAGTCATGAGCAAACGGTCCCTGGTTCTAATGCGGAAGTCACCGTACCACTACATCCTGGACTAGCCCGCCGACTCCGGGGCCGCTACCGCAGAAGCAGTCTTTGCCACAACAGGTTTGATCCCGCTCTCTTGCCATCCGATTTGGCGGGCCGAAGCATTTTTCTATGGATTGAGACAAACGTGCCGCGCTAACTCCCACCCAGGCTTGGCGCTTGATTCTGCGCCTTGCCTTCGTCTGAATTCGTCCCTCGATCCTGGCCGGCGTCCTTCCCGACGCGAATCACCGTATCCGGCTTATCTCCCTTCTTGTGCATTCCGTGCATGAATTTCATATCGGCTACCAGCCCAATCCCGAATCCCGCGGCTGGCGCTATGTATGTCCAAGGACCACCCAGAGACTGACCTACGGCTAGACCCCCGATCAGACCTACGCAACAAAGCATGATTGCTCCTCTCTGCATGTGGTTAGACTTGCGCAATTACTTGTTTGCCGAGACGCATTCGTTGAGACCGCTGGCAAGTCAGTAAGCTAACAGGCTGCCGCTTTCCTTGGCATGACCGGGGCATTACAACTATGTAAGCAATGAGGTCTTTGCTTCATCAGCAACACTCCTTCTGCTTGCGCAGTGTCTAGTGTTGCATCCACCGGTTGAATCCGCGTCAGACTGCGGACAGAGCGGATCGTTTCCTGCGCCGACCGGCGCCAGCGCGCCGGCGAAAGCCGCCGCGGCTGTCCTGCCAGACTAATGAATCCGGCGAAAGCGCTGTTGATGCAGATCAAATGCGTCCGGATTGCACGACTGCCGCGTGCTAAGCGAACCGAAGAAGCGCATGCCTATTGCCTCTCCGGCCCGCTCCGGAAACGCAAACGTCAAGCCTGGACGCGGACTTTCGGCCTCAGTGGGGCGCCCCGGCCTAGAGTTTCTTCAGCAGGATCTTCGAGCGGCGCTGCAGGTTGTAGAGCGATTTCTTCGGCTCGGGCAGCGCCTTGACGCTGGTCTCGGCGAAGCCGCGCTCGATGAACCAGTGCGATGCGCGCGTGGTCAGCACGAACAGCTTCTTGTAACCGAGCTGGCGCGCTTCGACTTCGCCGTGATCGAGCAGCTTCTCGCCGTAGCCGCGCGTGCGGTATTCGGGCCGCACCGCGAGCGCCGCGAGTTCGGCCGCCTTGCCCGCCAGCGGATAGAGCGCGGCGCAAGCGACGATCACCTTGTCGTGCTCGATGACGAAGAAACTATGCACTTCGCGCTCCAGCAGTTCGCGTCCGCGGTAGACCAGCGTGCCATCGGCTTCCAGCGGTTCGATCAGCTGCAGGATGCCGCCGATGTCGTCGATGCTGGCCGGGCGCAGGCGCTCGAGCGTGTCTGCGGTGATCATGCTGCCGGAGCCGCCGTGGGTGAACATTTCGAGCAGCAGCGCGCCGTCCACCTTGTGCGATACCAAGTGCGCCCGCGCCACGCCCGCGCGCACCGCCTCGACGGCGTGGCTCAGGTACAGGCGCGTGTCTGCGGTAAGGTTCTTGCCCTTGGCCAGCAGCAGCTCGGCTTCGGCCGCCGAAAGTTCGGGCATCAGCCGGCCGCGCGCGTCTTCCACCGGGGCATCGCTGAGGAACACCAGCTTCGCCGCCTGCAATGCTTTGGCGATTGCGATCGCCACGTCTTCCATCGACAGGTTGAACACTTCGCCGGTGGGCGAATAGCCGACGCTCGAAATGATCACGAGGTCGTCCACCGCGAGGCAGGCTTCGATCGCCGCGGCGTTAACTTTGCGCACCGCGCCGGTGTATTGCAGATCGACGCCGTCGAGCACACCCATGGGCTGGGCGGTGATGAAATTGCCGGATACGGTGTTGATGTCCGCTCCCGCCATGGGCGAATTGGGCAGGCCCTGCGACAACAGTGCGTCGAGTTCTACGCGCAGCAGTCCCGCAGCCTCCTTGACGCAGCTGAGCGCAATCGCATCGGTGATGCGCACGCCGGCGTGATAGCGCGAACGCGCGCGGCGCAGCTTCAACTGCGCCTCGATCTGCGGCCGCGAGCCATGCACCAGCACCACGCGTATGCCGGCGCTGCGCAACAGGTTGATGTCCTGCGCGAGCACGCCGAACTTGCCGTCGGCCACGACTTCGCCGCCGAAAGCGATGACGAAGGTCTTGCCGCGGAAGGCGTTGAAATAAGGCGCCGCAGAGCGGAACCAGGCGACGAACTGGCTATGGACAGTGGTCGGCATGCGCGGAAACCGAGGGCGAAAATGCCATTCTAAGGCTTTGCCGCCGGCTTCCCACGCCTGTTTGCTCAGGCTTGGTTCACGAGGCCAAGGCGGCGCGAGCGCCGCCCTGTCGTGTACTGCGCTGCCTAGTGGAAGCGCCCGCCGCGCCCGCCGTAGGCTTGTTGGCAGTAGGCGGGGCCGTAGCCGCCGAAGCTCTGGTCAGCGATCTGCTTCTGCTCCGGCGTGAGCGCCGCGTAGAGGTCTTTCAAAGCGGTAGCATTGGCCTGCATTTCGGCTTCGCGCTGTTTCATGAATTCCGCCTGCTGGGCGGCGAATTCCGGCGCCGAGCCGGCGCTGTGCGCCTGCTGCATCTTGGCGAACCAGGCTTGCCGGGCCTCGCTCTGCTGTTTGGCGTTTTTGGCGAACGACTGCCATGCGCCTTCCTGCTTTTCCGTGACTGCGAGCTGCGACTTCAGCGACGCGAGATTTTCATCGGCGTTGCCAAAGTTGCCGCCCCACATCGCCTGCGGGCCCATGCCGTATCCGGGACCGTAGCCGCCCATCATTCCCGGCCCCCTGCCGTTGCCCGGGCCGTAGCCGCCCATCATTCCGGGTCCCGGGCCATAGCCGCCCATCATTCCCGCTCCCGGGCCGTAACCCGGGCCGCCCATGCCGCCAGGCCCGTAGCCATAGGGATGCGCGCTGACCGTAGCCGCGGCAAGTCCCAGGCTTAATGCCGTGCCGGCAGCGAGTGCAATTTTCGTTATGCGTTTCATGATCGATTCTCCGTTTGGTGAGTTTGGTTTTTCTGCGAACCCCGGGATCCCGTATCGAGTCACCCAGCCGCATCGGTTCCCATTTCAGCACGCGAATGTAAGTTCCACGTTGTCATCTTGTACCCCGCGGTAGCGCCAGCCATCGGTGTTACACAGCGCTACAATTCAGTTTCCCGATCCATCCAAGCGCCCCGCATTTGATCTGCATCAAACGCGACGGCCGCTGATGTTATTAGTCTGGCGGCAGAACCTTTTAGGCAATGGACTGCGCATGGCCGATGTATCCGTAGTCGCACTGGTGACGGCGTTCAGCGCCGGCATTGTGTCGTTTCTTTCTCCCTGCGTGCTGCCGCTGGTCCCCGGCTATGTTTCCTATGTCGCCGGCGACCGGATTTCGCGCGGACCGGATATGACGGATTCGGCCTGGCGCTGGTCGGCGCTCTGGCTGAGCATTTGCTTCGTGCTCGGCTTTTCCACCGTGTTCATTGCGCTGGGGGCCGGCGCCACCAGTCTCGGGCAGCTGTTGCTGCGCTACAAGAACGAGGCGAATATCGCCGGCGGCGCCATCGTGATGACGTTCGGCCTGTTCATGACCGGTCTGCTGAAATTCGGCTGGATGCAGCGCGACCTGCGCTTCCACGGCAACATACGCGGCGCGCGGCCCGCAGGTGCATATCTAATCGGCCTTGCGTTTGCCTTCGGCTGGACGCCCTGCATCGGTCCCGTGCTGGGTGTGATTCTCACGCTGAGCGCGGTGACTGCGACGCTGGCTAGCGGCATCGCGCTGCTCGGCGCCTATTCGTTCGGCCTGGGAGCGCCTTTCATAGCGACGGCGATGTTCACCGACAGCTTCCTCGCCTGGCGCAAATCGATCGCGCGCATCGGGCGGCCGGTGCAGATCGGCGCAGGTGTGGTGATGGTGGTGATGGGCTTGGCCATGATCACCGGGCAGTTCACGTTGTTTGCGCTGTGGCTGCTGGATGTGTTCCCGGGACTCGCCACCATAGGCTGACGCGCTGCGCGACTGCCATTGCCCAGTGCGCCTCGACTGAATTCCTGACTTGCGTCCGGCCCTCCAGTACAGATAAGCTGCACTTGATATGGATCAACTTTCGGCGCCGCGCCTGATCTAGACTCCGAGCGCAATGTTCCCGGCACAAACCCTATCTTCGGCGCGGCGGCCATTCCGCCTGACGTCCGCCCGCTCGGCCAGGCGCTGGGCCGGCTGGTTCGTGTTCGCCTGGCTTGCCATGTGGGTGAGCGCCGTGTTGCTGCCCTGCGGTGAAGTGGCGGCGGCCATGGCGGCGCATGAGCAGGCGACGGACCCGGTATGCGGACAATCGGGCAACGGCAAGATTCCGCATACCGGCGGCGACAAGAAGGATCACAAGCCCTGCTTCAGCGTTTCCGCGCCGGCCCAGACCTCGGCGGCCCGGCCTGTTCCGACCGGCGGCCATCCGGTCACGCCGGTGGCAATTGTTTCCGCATCCTCCTACGTACTTCCTTCGCGTCCGGGACTGTCGCTCCCGGTCGCCTATCGAGCTGCGCCGCCGCCACCCGCGGCTTTTCTGCGCAACCCCCGACTCCTGATCTGATCCGCTTCGCCGTCCGCGGCGCCGGCGCGTGACGCGCCGGCGTGCTGCCGTGCGTCGCCGGCGCGCATGCGCGCCGATGCGGGTGGCGGCTGGTGCGATGCATAAATTCGACCAATGATTTCTTTTGCGAAAGGAAAACAACATGACACGCTTTTCGATATTGATCGCGGCCCTGGCGACGGGCGCGGCGCTCGGCGCGCCTATAGCGGCGAACGCTGGGAATAAAGAACAAGCGACAGCCCCGGTGGTTCTGGCTGCCGCCGCAACGGCCGTGGCCGAAGGGGAGGTAAAAAGGGTAGACAAG
>JBBRAI010000026.1:0-50383 GCA_038206915.1 Burkholderiales bacterium
AACAACCCGGCCCCCACCTTCGCCCTACTTCCCCCCCTCTTCTAGCGGCCCCCCAACCGGCCGCGGCATGAAGCTCCACTTCAATCCGGTCGGAAAACCGGCGCCGCCGCGGCCGCGCAGCCCGGATTTCTTGACTTCGGCGACGACCGCCTCGGGCGTGATTTTCTCGCCGAGGATCTTCTTCAGCGCGCCATAGCCGCCGCGCGCCTCGTAGTCCCTGAGGTGCCAGTTCGAGCCGTCCAGGCCCTTCATCAGAATCGCGTCGGGACCGTAATCGAGCATCACTTGAGCTCCGCGATCAGTTGGTCGAGCTTGTCGTGCGACATTCTGCTGCACATGCGCTTGTTGTTCACCAGCAGCACCGGCGCGTCGCCGCAGGCGCCCATGCACTCGCCCTGCTTGAGAGTGATGCGCCCGTCGGCGGTGGTCTCGTTGAAGCCGACGCCAAGGCGGTGTTTCAGGTGCTCGGCGGCATCCGCCCCGCCCGAAAGCGCGCACGGCAGGTTGGTGCATACCGTGACCTTGTGCCTGCCGCCGGGCTCGAGGTTGTACATGTTGTAGAAACTTGCCACCTCGTACACCGCGATCGGCGGCATGCCGAGATACTGCGCCACGAAGTCCATGGTTTCGGTCGCAAGCCAGCCCTTTTCGTCCTGCGCAATGGCAAGCGCCGCTATCACCGCCGACTGCTTCTGGTTCGCGGGAAATTTGGCGATCTCGCGATCGACTTTTTTCAGCGCATCTGCACTCAGCATGTCATTCACCCAAATTCACTATGGCGTTCACCGGTCGATCTCGCCGAACACGAAGTCCAGGGTGCCGATGATGGCCACCACGTCGGCGATCATGTGGCCGCGCGACATCTCGGCGAGCCCCTGCAGGTGGTTGAAGCCGGCGCCGCGGATCTTCACGCGGTAGGGCTTGTTCGCCCCGTCCGATATCAGATAGATGCCGAACTCGCCCTTGGTGTGCTCGACCGCGGCATAGGCTTCGCCCGCCGGGACGCGAAAACCCTCGGTGAAGAGCTTGAAATGATGGATCAGCTCTTCCATGTTGTCCTTCATGTCCACTCGCGCGGGCGGAGCGATCTTGTGGTTGTCCACGATCACGGGGCCCGGATTGGCGCGCAGCCAGTCGACGCACTGGCGGATGATGCGATTGGACTGGCGCAACTCCTCCACCCGGCACAGGTAGCGGTCGTAGGTGTCGCCGTTGACGCCGACCGGAATGTCGAAGTCCAAGCGGTCGTAGACTTCGTAGGGCTGCTTCCTGCGCAGGTCCCACTCGACGCCCGAGCCGCGCAGCATGACGCCGGTAAAGCCTAGTTCGATCGCGCGCTCCGGCGACAGCACGCCGATGCCGACGGTGCGCTGCTTCCAGATGCGGTTGTCGGTTAGCAGGGTTTCGTATTCGTCAATGTGCGTCGGGAAGCGGTCGGTGAAATCCTCGATGAAGTCGAGCACGCTGCCCGAGCGGGCGTCGTTCATCTTTCCGACGGCTTTGGCGCCGTGAATTTTCGTTGCCGCGTACTTCGGCATGACATCGGGCAGATCGCGGTACACGCCGCCCGGGCGGTAGTAGGCAGCGTGCACGCGCGCCCCCGATACCGCCTCATACACGTCGAACAAATCCTCGCGCTCGCGAAACGTGTACAGAAACACGGTCATCGCGCCCAAGTCCAGGCCTTGGGCGCCAAGGAACAGCAGGTGGCTCAGAATCCGGGTGATCTCGTCGAACATGACGCGGATGTATTGCGCGCGCTCGGGCACCTGCACGCCGAGCAGGCGCTCAATCGCCATGCAATAGGCGTGCTCGTTCAGCATCACCGAGAAGTAATCCAGCCGGTCCATGTAGGGCACCGACTGGACATAGGTCCTGGTCTCGGCCAGCTTCTCGGTCGCGCGGTGCAGCATGCCAATGTGCGCGTCGGCGTGCTGAACCACCTCGCCGTCCATCTCCAGCACCAGGCGCAGCACGCCGTGGGCGGCGGGATGCTGTGGCCCAAAATTCATCGTGTAGTTGCGAATATCAGCCATGTCAGTGCTTACCCTTGCCGATGTCGCCGTACTGGTCTTCGCGGATGACACGCGGCGTAATTTCACGCGGCTCGATCGACACCGGCTGGTAGATGACGCGCTTTTGCTGCGGGTCGTAGCGCATCTCGACGTGGCCCGATATCGGAAAATCCTTGCGGAACGGATGGCCGATGAAGCCGTAATCGGTGAGGATGCGCCGCAGGTCGGGGTGGCCGGAGAACATGATGCCGAACAGGTCGAACGCCTCGCGCTCGTACCAGTTGACGTTGCACCAGACGCCGGTGAGCGTGTCCACCACCGGGAAATCGTCGTCCGGCGCGAATACGCGCAGACGCACGCGCCAGTTGTGCTCCAGCGAGAGCAGCTGCGATGTCGCGGCGAAACGCCGGCCGGTCCACGCGCCTTCGCCATAGGTCGAATAGTCCACCCCGCACAGGTCCATGAGCTGCGAGAACGCCAGGCCGGGGTCGTCGCGCAACGCAAGCGCCGCTCCGACGTAATCGGACGCGGCCACTTCCACCGTGGTTTCGCCTACCGCCTGGGTAAGGCTGGCGATGCGGCCGCCCAGGGCGGCTTCCAGCCTGTTCTTGAGTTGTTCCTGCTTACCGGACATTTAGCGGGGCGACAGTATGAGCGAGTATTGGCGATTGATCGTCTGGGCGCGCGCTAGCGCGCGATGGTATTGGTGCGCTTGATCTTGTTCTGCAGCTGGATGATGCCGTAGAGCAGGGCTTCGGCCGTGGGCGGGCAGCCCGGCACGTAGATGTCCACCGGCACAATACGGTCGCAGCCGCGCACCACCGAATACGAGTAGTGATAGTAGCCGCCGCCATTGGCGCAGGACCCCATCGATATCACCCAGCGCGGCTCCGCCATCTGGTCATAAACTTTGCGCAGCGCCGGCGCCATCTTGTTGCACAGCGTGCCGGCGACGATCATCACGTCCGACCGACGCGGACTAGGCATGAATACGATGCCGAAGCGGTCGAGGTCGTAGCGCGCGGCGCCGGAATGCATCATTTCGATCGCGCAACACGCCAGGCCGAAGGTCATCGGCCACATCGAACCGGTACGGGTCCAGTTGATCAGCTTGTCCGCAGTGGTGGTGACAAAGCCTTCCTGAAGTATTCCCTCAATTCCCATGACGAACCCCGATTAGACTGGCACCGTACCACGGGAATTGGGCGCCATTCGCCCGGGTCGCATCCCCGCTGCGCGGGGCCCCTGCTCCTAGGCTCATGTCGCTACTCCCACTCCAAGGCTCCTTTCATCCATTCATAAATGAAGCCGACGACGAGGATGCCGAGGAAGATCATCATGGAGAAGAAGCCGAACAGCCCGATCTCGTTGAGCACGATCGCCCACGGAAACAGGAACGCGATTTCGAGATCGAACAATATGAACAGGATCGCGACGAGGTAGTAGCGCACGTCGAACTTCATGCGCGCGTCTTCGAAGGCCTCGAAGCCGCATTCGTAGGGGGAAAGCTTTTCGCTGTCGGGGCGGTGCGGCCCGAGAATTGCGCCGGCCACGATCGGCCCTACGCCGACCGCGAAGCCGACGAGGATGAACATCAGGACCGGGAAGTAGGTTTCGATCACGAGTGTTTGGATTCAGCGGTAGTTGATCGACGGGTTGGTGCTTATTTTTCGTTCAATCCAGCAAACAGGCAACATGGTCCATCATCGGGTGGATTGCGAAGTTGACCTAGATCAAACGCGCTCATCATGCATCCTCCGTATCGAGCGTGCGCCATAGCAAAGAGACAAGCAAGCGCGCGGTCGGTTCCGCTCTAGACTCTGCAACAAGAATACTCAAAATCTGGTGCCGACGGCGAGACTCGAACTCGCACAGCTTTCGCCACTACCCCCTCAAGATAGCGTGTCTACCAATTTCACCACGTCGGCGATCTCGCAGCCAGACTCCAGTTTCCGGAAACTAGACAAACCGCCGTGATTTCGGGATTGCCAGTCTCTGGTCTCTAGTCTCTGGCCATAAGCGTCTATTTCGGTATGTCCTTCGCCTTCGACCCCGCCGGCGCATCGGCCTGCTTGGGCACATCCGCCGGCTGCGGCACTTCGCTCGCCGGCTTCGGCGCAGCCGCAGGTGCCGCGCTCACCCCCTGCATCACGCTGCCGCCGGTCTCGGGCTTGTGCGTCGCGAGGTAGGCCAGGCCCAGGCTGGTCGCAAAAAACACCGCTGCCAGCGCCGCGGTGGTGCGCGAGAGGAAATTCGCCGAGCCGGTGGCGCCGAACAGGCTGCCGGACGAGCCGCTGCCGAATGCCGCCCCCATGTCCGCACCCTTACCGTGCTGCAGCAGCACCAGGAAGATGATGCCGAGCGCAACCAGCACGTGTACCGTCAAAACCACCGTCAACCAGATGTTCATTCCCGATCCGCCATGACGCATCCGCCCCGGGGCGAATGCCGCAAATTACAAAACCAGCAACGATGCGCAGTCCTGCCCGCGCGCATCCCCCTGCCTCGGTCCGTTCAAGCCGTTCCCGCCGCGGCGCAGATCGCCAGAAACTCGTCCGCCACCAGCGAAGCGCCGCCGATCAGGCCGCCGTCTATGTCCGGCATCGCGAACAACTCCTTCGCGGAGGCCGCTTTTACGCTACCGCCGTACACGATAGTCAGCCCCGCCGCCAGCTTGGCGTCCTGCCGCGCGACGACGCCGCGTATGAACGCATGCACCGCCTGCGCCTGCTGCGGCGTCGCGGTGCGTCCGGTGCCAATGGCCCAAACCGGCTCGTAGGCGATCACCGCGTTGACCAGCGCGCCGACGCCGCTCGAATCGAGCACCGCCGCCAGCTGGCGTCCGACCACAATTTCGGTGACCGCGCTCTCTCGTTCCTGCAGCGATTCGCCGACACACAGGATAGGGATCAATCCCGCCCCTTGCGCGGCCTGAAACTTGGCTGCGACCTGCCGGTCGGACTCACCGTACAGCGCGCGCCGCTCCGAATGTCCTACTAGAACGTTGCGGCAGCCGAAATCGCGCAGCATTGCGCCAGACACTTCGCCGGTATAAGCGCCCTGCGGCCACTCGCTTATGTTCTGCGCGCCCCAGGCCATGCCGCTGCCGCTCAATTCCGCCTCGGTTTGCGCCAGATACGGATAGGGCACGCATACCGCATACTGCACGCCTGCTGCGGCCCGCAGGCCGGATTTCAGGCCGTCGAGAAGACGCCGGTTCGCCGCCAGGCTGCCGTGCATCTTCCAGTTACCCGCGACCAACCGGCTGCGCATCGCCTCGACTTCCAAGTAGCTGCCGCCAAGCGTCAGAAACGCCGAATTTTACAGTGTTTGGACGAAGCCGGTCAATTATATACAGGCGCGGGAAGGGCGAGCGCCTGCTGATTCCGGCAGCGCCGCGTGTGTCTGGTGCATGCGGGAAAACGATACGGATGAATGACTGTGCGCATGGAATGCAGCGCGGTGCAAGACTGCGCGCGCCACACGGCTTCAGGATTCGGGCGTGACGATCTGGATATGCTCGAGACTGACGTTGATGAACGGCGCGTTGAGCACGTGCCGATTGCCCAGTTCCCACACTTCCGCATCGGTGACCGCAATGAAATCCTTGGACTCGGTCAGGTAATCGGTCACCCGCGCCCCAGGAAGCAGGTCGATATAACCTTTGACACGGTAGGTACCGGTCAGGATGGTCACCTTGGTCTTGCTTTCGTCCGCGTTCATAAAAGTGTGTGCTCCATGGGCCGAATGCATTGTAGCGCGCGATTGCGGCTTCCGGCACGCGCTGTACCAATGCGTATTCTGCGCCTCGCGCCATGGCCGTTCAATAGCGCAAACGCGGCGCTGAGCGCACCCGGTCAGCGCCGCGCGCCCTCAGCGCGTTCCGCCAAAAAACAATGGCTTAGCGTTGGATTTCAGGGCCGTCACATTGGTGTAACAAAGCGGCCCTAGCATGGCGCCCTGGCACCCGCGACCCGGGTAACAACGCGATAATTTCCGCTGGAGACAAAAGTATGAAACTAGCTAATCGCATATTTGCCCCGACACTGCTGGCGCTGGGAATCGGCGCCGCAACGACAGCGCTCGCCGCGGACATCACTGGCGCCGGCGCGACCTTCCCGTACCCGGTATACGCCAAGTGGGCCCAGGCGTACAAAGCCAAGACCGGAATCGGCATGAATTACCAGTCGATCGGTTCGGGCGGCGGCATCAAGCAGATCAATGCGAAGACTGTCGATTTCGGCGCCTCCGACGCGCCGCTGAAGCTCGAAGTACTGGAGAAAGACGGCCTGGTGCAGTTTCCCACGGTGATGGGCGGCGTAGTTCCCGTCGTTAATATCGAAGGCGTCAAACCCGGCGATATGAAGCTTACCGGCAAGCTACTTGCCGACATCTATCTGGGCAAGATCAGGAAATGGAACGATCCGGCGATCGCTGCGATCAACCAGAGTTTGAAGCTGCCCGACTACGACATCACCGTAGTCAACCGCTCGGACGGTTCCGGCACGACCTTCATCTTCACCAATTACCTGTCCAAAGTCAGCCCGGAGTGGAAAGACAAAGTCGGCAACGCCGCGTCCGTATCCTGGCCCGCGCCGACCGGCGCAGGCGGCAAGGGCAACGAAGGCGTCGCTTCCTTCGTGCAGCGCCTCAAAGGCTCAATCGGTTATGTCGAGTACGCCTACGCCAAGCAGAACAAGATGTCCTACACCGGTCTGCAAAACCGCGAAGGCGAGTTCGTCGCGCCTGACGACAAGAGCTTCCAGTCCGCGGCCGCAGGCGCCGACTGGAAACACGCACCGGGCTTCTACGAGATCCTTACCGACGAGCCGGGCAAGGCAAGCTGGCCCATCACCGGCGCCACCTTCATTCTGATGCACAAGACCCAGGCAAACGCGGACAAGGCCAGGGATGTGCTCAAATTCTTCGACTGGGCCTACGCAAACGGCGACAAGATGGCGGAGGAACTGAACTACGTGCCGATGCCGGATGCAGTCGTCGCATTGATCCACGACATGTGGAAAGCAAAGATCAAGGACGCGGGCGGCAAATCGATTCGGTAATCTTTGTGACAAGGGCTCGGCGGGGAAGCTAGAATGGACGCCATTGTCAGCACGATGGAGGCGCCGCGAGTCGCCTCTCCTCCCCGGTGCATGTCGCAAAGCATTCCTGAGTCACTGCTAAGACGGCAACATTTGTACGACCTGGCGTTTCGCAATGCGACGCGCCTGTTCGCCGCACTAGTGCTGGCATTGCTGCTCGGGATCCTGGTCACGTTGCTGATCGGCAGCTGGCCTTCGCTGAAAGCCTTCGGCCCGGGCTTCCTTGTCAGCCATGAATGGAATCCGGTGACCGAGAAATTCGGCGCGCTGGTGCCGATTTTCGGAACTCTGGCCACGTCCTTCATCGCGCTGTTGATCGGCATTCCGGTCAGCTTCGGCGTCGCGGTGTTTCTTACCGAGTTGTCGCCGCTGTGGCTGCGGCGGCCGGTCGGCACGGCGATCGAGTTGCTCGCCGCCATCCCAAGTATCATTTACGGAATGTGGGGCCTGTTCGTATTCGCTCCCGTCTTTGCCGATCACATTCAGCCCTGGATGATCGATCACCTCGGTCCAATCTGGATCATCGGGCCGCTGTTCAAGGGCGCGCCCCAGGGCATAGGCATGCTCAGCGCCGGAATCATACTCGCCATCATGGTGATACCGTTCATCGCCTCGGTCATGCGCGACGTGTTCGAACTGGTCCCGGCAATGCTGAAGGAATCGGCCTATGCGGTCGGCGCCACCACTTGGGAAGTGGTTTGGAACGTAGTGCTGCCCTACACCAAAATCGGCGTGGTCGGCGGCGTACTGCTCGGGCTCGGTCGCGCCCTCGGCGAAACCATGGCGGTCACCTTCGTCATCGGCAATGCCCACAGGCTGGGCACTTCTCTATTCGCACCCGGCACCAGCATCGCCTCCGCCCTGGCCAATGAATTCACCGAAGCCGTCGGCGAACTGTATACGGCCGCGCTGTTCGAACTAGGATTGATCCTGTTCCTGATTACTTTCGTCGTACTGGCCTTGTCCAAGATTCTGCTGCTGCAACTCGCCAAAGGCGAGGGCACACGCACCTGAACCGATGACCAGATCGCAACTTTACCGGCGCCGCCGGATCGTCAACTTCATCAACCTCAGCATATCCCTGCTCGCGGTGCTGTTCGGTTTGTTCTGGCTGGTGTGGATATTGTGGACACTGTTCGCCCAGGGCCTGAGCGCCATAAGCCTCTCCATGTTTACCCAGACCACGCCGCCGCCGGGCAGCACCGGCGGCCTCGCCAATGCGATTTTCGGCAGCCTGCTGATGTCGCTGTTTGCCACCCTGATCGGCACGCCGGTAGGCATCCTCGCCGGCACCTACGTGGCCGAATACGGACGGCGCGGCTGGCTCGCGCCGGCGACGCGCTTTATCAACGACATCCTGCTAAGCGCTCCGTCCATCGTCATCGGCTTGTTCGTCTATGCCGTATATGTCGCCAACGTAAAACATTTTTCCGGCTGGGCAGGCACCTTCGCGCTGTCGCTGATCGTCATACCCGTGGTGCTCAAGACCACGGAAAACATGCTGCGCCTGGTGCCCGACACCATGCGCGAAGCCGCAGCCGCGCTGGGCGCGCCGCAGTGGATCGTGATCTCGTTCGTGACCCTGCGTGCGGCGCGCGCCGGCATCATCACCGGGATACTGCTGGCGATCGCGCGCATCAGCGGAGAAACCGCGCCGCTGCTGTTCACCGCGCTCAACAACCAGTTCTGGTCCACCAACATGAACGCGCCCATGGCCAACCTGCCGGTGGTCATATTCCAATTCGCGATGAGCCCGTATCGCGACTGGGAGTCGCTTGCCTGGGGCGGTGCGCTGCTGATCACGTTGACCGTATTGACGCTGAATGTGCTTGCGCGCGTCATATTCGCGCAAAAGTCCTCGAATACCTGACCGGTCCGACAGGCACAGACCTATGGAAGACACCATCAGCACGCTGCCGAGCAAGATCAGGGTCAGCAAGCTGAGTTTCTATTACGGAAACTACCAGGCCCTCACGAACATCGAACTGAACATCGCCGAGAAGCGCATCACCGCCTTCATCGGCCCTTCGGGCTGCGGCAAATCGACCCTGCTGCGCACCTTCAACCGCATGTACGACCTGTACCCCGGACACCGCGCGACCGGCGAAATCATGCTCAACGACAGCAACATCCTCGATGCGCGCCAGGACGTGATCGCGCTGCGCGCGAAGGTCGGCATGGTGTTCCAGAAGCCGACGCCGTTTCCCATGTCGATTTACGAGAACATCACGTTCGGCGTCAAGCTATACGAGCGCCTCGGCCGCGGCGAGATGGACGAACGCGTGGAATGGGCACTGCGCAAGGCCGCGTTGTGGGACGAAGCCAAGGACAAGCTGAAGCAAAGCGGACTCAGCCTTTCAGGCGGCCAGCAGCAGCGCCTGTGCATTGCCCGCGCGGTTGCAGTCAAGCCCGAAGTGCTGCTGTTGGATGAGCCGACCTCGGCGCTGGACCCGATCTCGACGGCGAAAATCGAGGAATTGTTAAACGAACTCAAATCCGACTACACCATCGCCATCGTCACGCACAATATGCAGCAGGCGGCGCGTGTGTCGGATTTCACCGCCTATATGTACCTGGGAAAGCTGATCGAATTCGACATCACCGACAAGATTTTCATCAATCCCGGCCGGAAAGAGACCGAGGATTACATCACGGGTCGATTCGGCTGAAGCGGCAAGGTGATTTAGGCAATGCGCGCTGCGCGCGCCAACCATGCTTTTGGTACAGACAAACACCATCCGTACCAAAAACATGGTTATGGATGAAAGCAACAACGGCTTGGGGTTGCCCTTATACAAGATCGGCGATTGCGTGCGGACGGCCTTTCGTCCGTACGCAATCGCCGATCCGCGCGGACAGTTTCTGGTCCGCGCAAACTTGGATAAAGGATTGCCGGCTCAGGCCTGCGCCGCAGCGCGCACGCTTTCGGCCAGCATCGCCGCCAGGGCCTCGACCTTGGCGCCGTCCTCTCCTTCGACCATGACGCGCAGTACGGGCTCGGTGCCTGAGGGCCGCAGCAGCACCCGCCCGGCCTTGCCCAGTTCGCGTTCGGCGGACGCTTTGGACGTGCCGACCGCGGCGCTTTTCTCCCAGTCGAATCCCTTGGCGACAGGCACGTTGAGCAGCTTTTGCGGATACAGCGTCAGCGCGCTGCACAGCGCGGCCAGGGTCGCCCCGCTCTCGCGCAGCGCGGTCAGCACCTGCAGCGCGGATACCAGCGCATCGCCCGTGGTGTGTTTGTCCAGGCAGATGATGTGGCCGGAATTCTCGCCGCCGAGCTGCCAGCCCTTCTCCTGCAGCAGATCGAGCACGTAGCGGTCACCGACCTTCGCGCGCACGAACGCAATGCCGTCCCGCTCCAGCGCACGCTCCAGCGCGAGGTTGCTCATCAGCGTACCGACCACACCGGGAAGCGCGCCGTGCGCGGCGCGCATGCGCGCGATCACGTACAGCAGCTGGTCGCCGTCGTAGGCCTCGCCGCGCGCATCCACCATCAGCAGCCGGTCGCCGTCCCCGTCCACCGCGATGCCGACGTCGGCCTTGTGCTCCTTTACCGCCATCTGCAGCGACTGCGGGCTGGTCGCGCCCACCAGGTCATTGATGTTGAAGCCGTCGGGAGCCACGCCTATGGGCACCACGTCGGCGCCGAGTTCATGGAATACATGCGGCGCAATGTGATAAGCCGCGCCGTGGGCGCAATCGACTACGATCTTCAGGCCGCGCAGGTCCAGCCGGTTGGGGAAAGTGCTTTTGCAGAATTCGATATAGCGGCCGGCGGCATCGTCTATGCGCCGCGCCTTGCCCAGCTGTGCCGAAGCGCGGCAGCGCATCGGCTGCTCGAGCTGGGCTTCGATCAAAGCTTCCATCGCATCGGGCAGCTTGTTGCCGTCGCCGGAGAAGAATTTGATGCCGTTGTCCGGGTAGGGATTGTGCGAGGCGCTGATTACGACGCCCGCTTGCAGGCGCAGCGCGCGCGTGAGATAGGCCACCGCCGGCGTGGGCATCGGACCCGAGAGCATTACGTCGACGCCAGCCGCCGCGAACCCGGCCTCGAGCGAAGCTTCGAGCATATAGCCGGAAATTCGCGTGTCCTTGCCGATCAGCACCGCCGGCCGCATGCCCGGCGCCAGCCGCGCGCGGCGCACCAGCACTTCACCCGCGGCGTAACCCAGGCGCACCATGAAATCCGGCGTGATCGGCGGCTCGCCGACCAGACCGCGGATACCATCGGTTCCGAAATATTTTCTTGTCATCGTCCGTTTTCCACCGCCGCAAGCACGGCAAGCGCGTCGCGGGTTGCGGCAACGTCATGCACGCGCAATATGGCAGCGCCATTTTGCGCCGCGATCAGCGCCGCCGCAATGCTCGCCGCGAGCCGTTCGCCTGCCGGTCTGCCGGTGATCGCGCCTAGCGAAGACTTACGCGACCAGCCGGCAAGCACCGGCACTCCAAGTTCGGCGAATTCACGCAGGCGGCGCAGCAGCTCCAGATTGTGCTGCAGCGTCTTGCCGAAACCGAAACCCGGATCGACGAGCGTGCGCTCCGGCACGATCCCCGCGGCGCGCGCGCTGTCGACGCGTTCCCGCAGAAACGCCTTCACTTCCGTCACTACGTCCTCATAGTGCGGCTGCCGCTGCATGGTGCCGGGGCTGCCCTGCATGTGCATCATGCAGATCGCCGCATCGCTCGCCGCCAGCGCGGCCAGGGCGCCGGGGGCGCGCAGCGCGTTGATGTCGTTGATCATGGCCGCGCCCTCCGCCAGCGCCGCGCGCATCACCTCGGGCTTGACCGTGTCGACTGACAGCGGCAGATCGCGCAGCCCCTTCACCACCGGCAGCAGCCGGCGCAACTCTTCTTCGACGCTCACCACCGCAGACGCGCCGGGCCGGCTGGATTCGGCGCCGATGTCGATCAGGTCGGCGCCCTCATCGATGAGCCTGCGCGCCTGTGCGATCGCGGCCTCAGGGTCGAGAAAGCGGCCGCCGTCGGAAAACGAGTCCGGGGTGACGTTGACCACCCCCATGATCAGCGGCCGCGCCAATGAAAGTGAAAAGCGGCCGCAGCGCAGCAACCTGCCTGGAGCGGCGGGGAGCCCGGGTGGTACAGGGATGGGCGGCACGACGCTGGATTAGCCTCACGCGTTGCCGCGTGACGCCGCGGCCTAGGTCGCCGCGGGTGCGGCGGCGCCGGTGGTGCCGTCCTTCTGCGCCGGGGGCGGCGGCGGCGACCCGGACTGCGTGAGCTTGGGAGCGCGCGGCGGCTTGCCGTCCATGATGTCGTCGAGCTGGTCCGAGTCCAGCGTCTCCCACTCGAGCAGGGCCTTGGCCATGGCCTCGACCTTGTCCTTGTTTTCCTCGATCAGGCGCCGCGCCAGGGCGTACTGCTCGTCGATGATGCGGCGGATCTCCTGGTCGACCTTCTGCATGGTGACCTCGGAAACATTCTTGTGCGTGGTGACCGAGCGGCCGAGGAAAATCTCGCCCTCGTTCTCGCCGTAGACCATGGGCCCGAGCGCGTCCGACATGCCCCACTGGGTCACCATGCGCCGCGCCATTTCGGTGGCGCGCTCGAAATCGTTGGACGCCCCGGTGGTCATCTGGTGCATGAATATCTCTTCGGCGATGCGCCCGCCGAACAGCACCGCGATGGTAGACAGCAGGCGTATGCGATCCATGCTGTAGCGGTCTTCCGCCGGCAATTGCATGGTCACGCCCAGGGCGCGCCCGCGCGGGATGATGGTGACCTTGTGCACCGGATCGCTCTTGGGCACGAGCTTCGCCACCACCGCGTGGCCGGACTCGTGATAGGCGGTGTTCCTGCGCTCTTCCTCGGGCATCACCATCGAACGACGCTCCGCGCCCATGATGATCTTGTCCTTGGCGCGCTCGAAGTCGTCCATGTCGACCAGGCGCTTGCTCTTGCGCGCCGCAAACAGCGCGGCTTCGTTCACCAGGTTGGCGAGGTCGGCGCCTGACATGCCCGGCGTGCCGCGCGCGATGATGTCGGCCTTGACGTCGGGCGCCATCGGCACCTTGCGCATGTGCACCAGCAGGATCTGTTCGCGCCCGCGGATATCGGGCAGCGGCACCACCACCTGGCGATCAAAGCGGCCCGGGCGCAGCAGCGCCGGGTCGAGCACATCGGGTCGGTTGGTCGCCGCGATCACGATCACGCCCGCCGTGGCCTCGAAGCCGTCCATCTCGACCAGCAGCTGATTCAGCGTCTGCTCGCGCTCGTCGTTGCCCCCGCCCAGGCCCGCGCCGCGCTGGCGGCCGACCGCGTCGATTTCGTCGATGAATACGATGCAGGGCGCGTGCTTTTTCGCCTGCTCGAACATGTCGCGCACACGCGCCGCGCCGACGCCGACGAACATTTCGACGAAGTCGGAGCCGGATATCGAGAAGAACGGCACCTTGGCTTCACCCGCGATGGCGCGCGCCAGCAGCGTCTTGCCCGTACCCGGGTTGCCGACCATGAGCACGCCCTTGGGTATGCGTCCGCCGAGTTTCTGGAATTTGGACGGGTCGCGCAGGAAGTCGACCAGTTCCGACACTTCCTCCTTGGCCTCCTCGCAGCCGGCGACGTCGGCAAAGGTCACGGTATTGGTCGATTCGTCCAGCATGCGCGCGCGCGACTTGCCGAACGAGAAGGCGCCGCCGCGCCCGCCGCCCTGCATCTGGCGCATGAAGAACACCCACACGCCGATCAGCAGCAGCATCGGGAACCATGAGACGAAAATATTCATCAGCAGGGACGGCTCTTCCTCGGGCTTCGCCTTGACCTTGACGCCGTACTTCAGCAGGTCGGAGATGAGCCAGATATCGCCCGGCGAGTAGCTGGTGATGGACTTGCCGTCGGTGGTCTTGGCCTTGAGGTTGCGGCCCTCGATCACGACCTCGGCGATGTGGCCGGATTTGACCTCCTCGTAGAACTGGGAATAGTCCATCGGCGCCTGTGCGGCCTGACGGGTGTTGAACTGGTTGAACACGGTCATCAGCACCATGCCGATCACCAGCCAGATCACGAGATTCTTGAACATGTTGTTCATTGGGTTCCTATGCCGCCTCTTCTCTGCTCATCGCCCATTTTACAGCGTTAGCCCGGGCAGGGGTTGGCCGACGTAATGCCGGGCGTCGCGCGCCCGCCGCTAGCCTTTCAGTCCCGTCCCCAGCAAGTACATCTCGCTGGAGCGCCCGCGAGAGGCTTCCGGTTTGCGCGAAGCGACTTTGGCAAACGCCTGACGCATGGCTGCCAGGAATTCGGCAAAATCCGCACCCTGGAACACCTTCACCAGCAGCGAACCGCCGGGTTTCAGCCGCTCGCGCGCAAAATCCAGCGCAAGTTCGGCCAGGTGCATGGCCCGCGCCTGATCGCTCACGCCGATTCCTGAGATATTGGGGGCAAGGTCGCAGATTACAAGGTCCGCCTTGTCCGCGCCCAGTGCGAGCAGCAGGGCATCGAGCACCGCCTGCTCGCGGAAATCACCCTGGACGAATTTCACGCCCGGCAGCGGCTCCAGTGGCAGCAGGTCCACCGCAACCACCCTGCCCTTCGCACCCACCCTGGCCGCGGCCACCTGCGACCAGCTTCCCGGCGCCGCACCCAAATCGACGACCAGCTGCGCGGGCGCAAACAGCCGGTCTTTGCGGTCGATTTCAAGCAGCTTGTACGCGGCGCGCGAACGATAGCCATCCGCTTTGGCTTTTTTCACATAGGGATCGCTGACGTGCTCGCGCATCCATGCGTTGCTGGTCTTGCTGCGGCTCATGACCTGTCCAGGCTGTTACAATTACATTGTGATGCGGCATTTTCCATGAAAGTCCTCTCTCCCGCCGAGCGCAAGCTGCTCAAAGCCAGGGCACACGCGCTCAAGCCGGTGGTCGTGGTTGGCAACGACGGCCTGTCGGCGTCGGTGCTCAAGGAAATTGAGGCGAGCCTGAAGGCGCACGATTTGATCAAGATCCGCGTAATGGGCGAAGACCGCGACCTGCGCCAGGCCATGCTGGGCGAGATCTGCAATCTCACCGGCGCCTCGCCGGTACAGCACATCGGCAAGATCCTCGTGGTGCACCGGGAAAATACTGAACCCGCCGCGCCCGCCGCGAAAAAGCGCGCGGCGCGCAAGCAGCCGCGGCGCACCAAGCAAAGTTACCAGAATACCTGAGCCGCGATTGGTATGTGCGGTGACTGAGATCGCGCCCTGCTGCAATCTTTTGATTTTGCGCGGACGAAGAACCGTCCGCGCGGATCGTCGATTGGGCACGGATGAAAAGCGTATCCGCGCCCAATCGACGATCTTGTATAAAACCTCCACGCCGTGTCTGGTGTTAACCATAACCGTGTTTTCCGCACGGATGCGCTTTTCATCCGTGCGGAAAACACGGTTGGCGCGCGCAGCGCGCAATTCCTCTGGTGACCTGCGACGGCATTCAAAATGTTGCAGTTGGTTCAGCCACCCGCCCCCTCAGGTAGCTTCCAGCGTTCGCGCTTTACTCGTAGCGCACGTCGATGATCTCAAATTCGCGCACGCCCGCCGGGGCCTGCACTTCAACCACGTCGCCTGCATATTTTCCGATCAGCGCGCGCGCGATCGGCGAACCGATGGAGATCTTGCCGTGCTTGATGTCGGCCTCGTCGTCGCCGACGATCTGATAGGTCACTTTTTCGCCGTTACCCTGCTCTTCCAGATCCACCGTCGCGCCGAAAACGCAGCGCCCGTCGGCGTCGACCAGCTTGGGATCGATCACCTGCGCGTTGGCGAGCTTGCTCTCGACCTCGGCGATGCGCCCTTCAATGAAACTTTGCCGGTGTTTGGCCGCGTCGTACTCGGCGTTCTCCGACAGATCGCCGTGCGCGCGCGCCTCCGCGATCGACGCGATCACGCTGTGCCGATCTACGGTCTTCAGTCGCTGCAGTTCGGCGCGCAATTGTTCGGCGCCCTTGATCGTAAGGGGAGTCTTGCTCATGTTCGCGCATTCCTAAATCGGCCCAGCCGAACGAATAAGAGATTCGACCGGTGAAAAATTTCAATGAAACGAGCCTGGGAGGACTAAAGAGGAAGCGGTTGAAACGTCCCCTTCCCGCCCAGACCGCTGAAAATCCCCGCTAGCTCCGGGGCCCGAAGCCGGGCATTTACGCCAATTCTATCAACTCCTGACGCTTAGGAAACCACTAAACCAGTTCCTGGTGCAAGTCCTGTAGCGCGTAGGGCACCATATCCTGTATATGGCGCATGCCGGTGCAGGCGGCGCGAGCCCCGGCGATGGTGGTGTAGTAGGTGACGCGGCCCTGCAGCGCGCCGTTGCGTATCGCCCAGGAATCCTGCACCGCGCTGCGCTTTTCGTCCACCGTGTTAACGATCAGGTTGACCTCGCCGTTCTTGATCATGTCGAGAATGTGCGGCCGGCCCTCCCCCACTTTGTTGACCGCGCTCGCCTTGATGCCGGCGTCGTTGAGCGCCTGTGCCGTGCCGCGCGTGGCGATCAGCGCAAAACCGAGCTCCAGCAGTTCGCGCCCGACCTGCACCGACGCGGCCTTGTCACTGTTCCTTACGCTGATGAAGGCCCTCCCCGTCTTGGGCAGCTTGACCCCGGCGGCGAGCTGCGACTTGACGAACGCCTCGCCGAACGTCTTGCCCACGCCCATGACCTCGCCGGTGGATTTCATCTCCGGCCCGAGGATGGTGTCGACGCCCGGAAACTTGATGAAGGGGAACACCGCCTCCTTCACCGAGTAGTAGGGCGGAAGCACCTCGTGCGTCACTCCTTGCGCATCCAGGCTCTTGCCCGCCATGCAGCGCGCCGCGATTTTCGCCAGCGCGAGCCCGGTCGCCTTGGACACGAAGGGCACGGTGCGCGAAGCGCGCGGATTCACTTCGAGCACGAACACGGTTCCATTCTGGATCGCGAACTGGACATTCATCAATCCCACGACGTTCAGCGCGAGGGCCATCTGCACGGTCTGCTCGCGCAACTGCCTTTGCAGGTCGGCCGAAAGCGAAAACGGCGGCAGCGAGCAGGCCGAATCGCCCGAATGCACGCCGGCCTGCTCGATGTGCTCCATGATGCCGCCGATCAGCACGCGCTTGCCGTCGCAGATCGCATCCACGTCCACTTCGATCGCGTCATTCAGAAACCGGTCGAGCAAGACCGGCGAATCGTTCGAGACCTTCACCGCCTCGCGCATGTAGCGCTCCAGGTCGCGCTGCTCGTGCACGATCTCCATCGCGCGGCCGCCGAGCACGTAACTCGGCCGCACCACGAGCGGGTAGCCTGTTTCCGCGGCAAGCACGAGCGCATCGGTTTCATTGCGCGCGGTGCGGTTGGGCGGCTGCTTCAGCTTGAGTTCCTGCAACAGCTTCTGGAAGCGCTCGCGGTCCTCGGCGACGTCGATCATGTCAGGGCTGGTGCCGATGATAGGCACGCCGTTCGCCTCGAGGTCGCGCGCGAGCTTGAGCGGCGTCTGCCCGCCGTACTGGACCACCACGCCGTAGGGCTTTTCCTTGTCCACGATCTCGAGCACGTCCTCGAGCGTGAGCGGCTCGAAATACAGGCGGTCTGAGGTATCGTAGTCGGTGGACACGGTTTCCGGGTTGCAGTTGACCATGATGGTCTCGAAACCGTCCTCGCGCAGCGCCAGCGCCGCGTGCACGCAGCAGTAGTCGAACTCGATGCCCTGGCCGATCCGGTTGGGGCCGCCGCCGAGCACCATCACTTTCCTGCGCGCGCTGGGTGCGGCCTCGCACTCGTCCTCGTAGGTCGAGTACATGTAGGCCGTATTGGTCGCGAATTCCGCGGCGCAGGTGTCTACGCGCTTGTACACCGGGCGAACGCCGAGCTGATAACGGCGCTCGCGCACCGCACGCTCGGTCGTGGCCAGCAGCTTGGCCAGGCGTCGGTCGGAAAAGCCGTTGCGCTTGAGCGTGCGCAGCGCGCCCGCGTCAATGTCCTGCAAACGCCGGCCTTGCAGCGCGCTTTCCTGGCGCACCAGGTCCTCGATCTGCGCGAGGAACCAGGGGTCGATGTGCGTATCGCCCTGGATCTGCTCAAACGTCATGCCGCAGCGGAACGCGTCGGCCACGTACCAGATGCGCTCCGGCCCCGGATCGCCGAGTTCGTCCTCGAGCACCTCCAGGTCGGTGGTCTTCTCGTCCAGGCCGTCGGCGCCGGTCTCCAGGCCGCGCAAGGCCTTCTGGAACGATTCCTGGAAGGTACGGCCGATCGCCATCACCTCGCCCACAGACTTCATCTGTGTGGTGAGGCGGATGTTGGCCTGCGGAAATTTTTCGAAGGCGAAGCGCGGTATCTTGGTGACCACGTAGTCGATGCTGGGCTCGAACGAAGCCGGCGTCACGCCGCCGGTGATATCGTTGGCGAGTTCGTCCAGCGTGTAGCCCACCGCGAGCTTGGCCGCGACCTTGGCGATCGGGAAACCGGTCGCTTTCGAGGCCAGCGCCGATGAGCGCGATACGCGCGGGTTCATCTCGATCACCACCATCTTGCCGTCGGCCGGGTTGATCGCGAACTGCACGTTGGAGCCGCCGGTCTCCACCCCGATCTCGCGCAGCACCGCGATCGAGGCGTTGCGCATGATCTGGTATTCCTTGTCGGTAAGCGTCTGCGCCGGTGCGACGGTGATAGAATCGCCGGTGTGCACGCCCATCGTGTCGAGGTTTTCGATCGAGCAGATGATGATGCAGTTGTCGGCCTTGTCGCGCACTACCTCCATCTCAAACTCTTTCCAGCCGATCACCGACTCCTCGATCAGCAGTTCCCTGGTCGGCGAAGCGTCCAGGCCGCGCTCGCAGATCGCAACGAACTCCTCGCGGTTGTAGGCGATGCCGCCGCCGGAGCCGCCGAGCGTAAACGACGGGCGGATCACCACCGGGTAGCCGATCGCGGCCTGCACCTGCAGCGCCTCCTCCAGGCTGTGCGCGAGCGTGGAGCGTGGGCAGTCCAGGCCGATCGACTTCATCGCCTGCTTGAACTTCTCCCGGTCCTCGGCCTTGTCGATGGTTTCGCGCGAAGCGCCGATCATTTCCACGCCGTATTTTTCCAGCACGCCGTGGCGCGCCAGGTCGAGCGCACAATTCAGCCCGGTCTGCCCGCCCATGGTCGGCAGCAGCGCGTCCGGGCGCTCCTTGGCGATGATGGACTCGACCGTCTGCCAGTTGACCGGCTCGATATAGGTGACGTCGGCCATCTCCGGGTCGGTCATGATGGTGGCCGGATTGGAATTGACCAGGATGACTTTGTAGCCTTCCTCGCGCAGCGCCTTGCACGCCTGCGCGCCGGAATAGTCGAACTCACAGGCCTGGCCGATGATGATCGGCCCGGCGCCGATGATGAGTACGCTGCGGATGTCGGTGCGCTTCGGCATCAGCGGACCTTTCTCTCTTCCATGAGCTTCGCAAATCGATCAAACAGGTAACCGATGTCGTGCGGGCCCGGGCTCGCTTCCGGATGGCCCTGGAAGCAGAATGCCGGCCGGTCGGTGCGCATCATGCCCTGCAGGCTGCCGTCGAACAGCGACACATGAGTCGGACGCAGCGTCGCCGGCAGGCTCGCCGCATCCACCGCGAAACCGTGGTTCTGGCTGGTGATCACGACCTGCCCCGTGTCCAGGTCCTTCACCGGGTGATTGGCGCCGTGGTGGCCGAATTTCATTTTCACGGTCTTCGCCCCGGAGGCAAGACCGATTAGTTGATGGCCGAGGCAGATGCCGAATGTCGGCATGCCGGTGGCAATGATTTCGCGGACCGCCTCGATGGCGTACGTACAGGCCTCGGGGTCACCGGGGCCGTTGGAGAGAAACACGCCGTCCGGCTTGATCGCAAGCAGCACTTTTGCCGGGGTCTCGGCCGGAAACACGGTCACCTTGCAGCCGCGCTCGGCGAGTAGGCGCAGGCTGTTGCGCTTCACCCCGAAATCATATGCGGCCACATGGAAGCGATGGCTGTCGATCTTGCGATAGCCTCGGCCCAGTGTCCATGCGCCTTCGTCCCATTCGTAGGGTTCGCGCACCGAGACGACCTTGGCCAGATCCATGCCTGCAAGCCCGGCAAATCCGCGCGCTGCCGCGACGGCGCGGGCCGCGTCAGCCTCGCCGAGTCTTGCGCCCGGCGCGGCCGCCGTGAGACAGCCCGACTGCGCGCCGCCGCTGCGCAGGACGCGCGTGAGCTTGCGCGTGTCTATGCCGGATAGCGCGACGAGCTTGCTGGCCTTGAGATAGTCCGACAGGTCCTGCTCGCTGCGAAAATTCGCTACGCGCACCGGCAGGTCGCGAATCACCAGTCCGGCCGCGTAGGGCTGCACCGATTCCTGATCCTCGCGATTGGCGCCGGTATTGCCGATGTGCGGATAGGTCAGCGTGACGATCTGACGGCAGTACGAGGGATCGGTGAGGATTTCCTGGTAGCCGGTCATCGCGGTGTTGAACACCACCTCGCCGACCGAACTGCCCGGCGCCCCGATGCCGATGCCGCTGAATACCGTTCCGTCTGCGAGCGCGAGTAGTGCGGGCGGGAACGGCGAGGACACGGCTAACTCCAGGATTTATATACAGAAACGGGACAGAAACAGTAGCTGTTCCGTCCCGTCAAACTGACTGATTATAACCCTGAAGCGCAGCTCACGGCAAACCCGGCCGCGCGCCGCGCCGGTTCAGCGCAGGCCGAGCACGTCCTGCATGTCGTACAGCCCGGACTTCCTGCCCGTGAGGAAACGCGCGGCCCGCAGCGCACCCACCGCGTAAGTCATGCGGCTTTGCGAGCGCACCGTGACTTCGACGCGCTCGCCGCTGCCGGCGAAGATGACCGTGTGTTCGCCGACGATGTCGCCGCCGCGGATCGCATGAAAGCCTATGCTCTTGGTGTCGCGCTCGCCGGTATCGCCTTCGCGGCCGTAAACGGCACAGCTCTTCAGATCGCGGCCCAGCGCTGCCGCCACCACTTCGCCCAGCTTGAGCGCCGTGCCCGAAGGCGCGTCGACCTTGTGCCGGTGATGCGCCTCCACGATCTCCACGTCATAGGCGTCGCCGAGGATTTTCGCCGCGACTTCGGCAAGCTTGAACGTCGCATTGACGCCCACCGCCATGTTCGGCGCGAACACGATGCCTATGCGCTTGGCTGCGTCCGCAATGCGCTGTTTGCCCTCGGCGCTGAATCCGGTGGTGCCGATCACCATGTTCTTCCCCGATTTCACGCAGGCATCCAGATGCTGCAAGCTGCCCTCCGGGCGCGTGAAATCGATCAGGCAGTCCGACGCGGCGATGCCGGCAGCGTAGTCGGCGCTGATGGCGACGCCGCAGGTGCTGCCCAGAGCCTCGCCCGCGTCGCGGCCCAGCTGCGCGCAGGCGGCGATGTCCAGGGCTGCCGAAAGCTTCAGGTCCGCGCTCGCAAGCACCGCCTCGATCAGCGTGCGGCCCATGCGTCCGGAACTGCCGGCGATGGCGATCCTCGCCATGCCTAGAACTTTTCCTTCAGCTTTTGCCACCAGCTCTTTTCCTGCGGTGGCTGCTGCGCCGGCGTGGCCGCCGCCGCGGGCTGTTCGCCCGCAGGAGCTGCCGCGTCCGGCTTGGGCGCATCGGCGGGCGCCTGCCTGGCCGTATCCGCCGGCGCGGCCGCCGGCTGCGTCGCGGCCGCCTTGGACGGCTCCGCGGCGGGTGCGGGTTCGACGTCGCCCTCGACGCGCTTCAGTTTTCCGTCTTCGAAGAACACCGCGATCTTGCGATGCTCCAGCACATTGGAATTGACCCGTTGCCGCCGGTACACGTAGTCCCAGCGGTCGGCATGAAACGGGTCGGTGAGCAGCGGCGTGCCCAGCACGAAGCGCACCTGATCTTTGCTCATCCCGGGCTTCAATTCCGACACCATTTCCTGCGAGATGTAATTGCCCTGCTGGATTTCAATCCGGTAGGGCTTGAGGTTTGGCAAAGTCACGGAGCCGCAGGATGCGAGGAGCAGGACGGCCAGGGCGGTCAGTGCGCGCGGAAACATGGGTTTGATTCGTTCTCTAGGAGGGTGCGACGTAATATGATAACCTAGTTTATCCGCCCTTTCGATCAGCCGCATCGACGCTCATGAGCAAACCTGAAGATCTCAAGACCATCGGCCTCAAGGTGACGGCGCCCAGGCTCAAGATTCTCAATCTGTTCGAGAAGAGCAAGGTCAGGCACCTCTCCGCCGAGGATGTATACAAGCTGCTGGTCGCCGATGGGATGGATACCGGCCTCGCCACGGTCTATCGGGTGCTGACACAGTTCGAGCACGCCGGCCTGCTGCAGCGCCACCATTTCGAATCCGGCCGTGCCGTGTTCGAACTCAATGTCGGCAATCATCACGATCACCTGGTCTGCCTGCAATGCGGCCGCGTCGAGGAGTTCTACGACGCCGAGATTGAGAAGCGCCAAACCAAGATCGCCAAAGACCGCGGCTTCGTCATCAACGAGCACTCGCTGCATTTGTACGTCGACTGCGTCAAGACCGACTGCCCACATAAGACTTGATGCGCTGGCCGCGTGGCACGGCGCCGGTCGCGCGCTGAACGCACGCCGCCTTGGAAGCTTTCCTCACCTCTACGCTGCTGGTCGCGATCGCCGAGATCGGCGACAAGACCCAGCTGCTGTCGTTTGTGCTTGCCGCGCGGCTGCGCCGCCCATGGCCCATCATCGCCGGCATCCTGGTGGCGACCATCGCCAACCACGCGCTTGCCGGCTCGGTGGGCGCCTGGCTCGCGCACCTCGCCGGGCCGGGCGTAATGCTGTGGGTGACCGGCCTGTTGTTCATCGGCTTCGGCCTGTGGGCGCTGCACCCGGATGCGCTCGACGACGACCCGAAAATCCACCGCGCCGGCGCCTTCGTCACCGCGCTGATCGCGTTCTTCCTCGCCGAGATGGGCGACAAGACGCAGCTCGCGACCGTGGCGCTGGCCGCACGCTTCGACAATCTGCCGGCCGTGGTGCTGGGCACGACGCTGGGCATGATGTTCGCCAACGTCCCGGCGGTTATCATAGGCGAGCGCCTCGCCGCGCGCCTGCCGCTGAAAGCCATACGCCTGGCGGCGGCCGGCCTGTTCATGCTTACGGGTGCGCTGACGCTGCTGGGCTGGCCAGGTTAGCGGCCAAGTCCAAAACTGCTGCCGGACGCTGACCGGAACGGTTCGCACGGAGATCAAAGCCATGACCGAAGACAAAGCCGAATTCAGCGCGCAGCTGCTGCTCTGGCGCCACGCCGATGCTGAAGACGGCGTCCCCGACGCCGAGCGCGCGCTCACCAGGAAAGGCCTGAAGCAGGCGAAGCAGGTGGCGGCCTGGCTCAAGCTGCGGCTGCCCGGCGACTGCCTGATCCTGGTGAGCCCGGCCAAGCGCGCGCAACAAACGGCGGCTGCGCTGGAATTGCCATACACCACGGACAAGCGCATCGGCACGCACGCGCATGCCGCCGACGTCATCGCCGCGAGCGGCTGGCCGCAACACCAGGGCGCGGTCCTCGTCGTCGGCCACCAGCCCACGCTCGGAGAGGTAGCCGCTACGCTGCTGTCCGGCGAACCGGCCGGCTGGAGCATCAAGAAAGGCGCGCTGTGGTGGTTGTCGAGCCGCGCCGGCGAGACCGCGCTGCGCGCCGTCGTCGCGCCGGATCTGCTCTAGCGTCGCAGCCGCCGTTTGCCGCGGTGCGGTCGGGTCAAGCCACCTTGGCCGGGGCCTCGCGCAGCGCCTTGATCTCCAGGCGCAGCCCGATCGATTTCCACTCTTCCGCTTCGTCGGCAAGCGCGGCCGCACTCAGGGGGCGCTCCTCCAGAAGATCCGGCGGCAGCAGCAGGCGAAAGCCGCTGTCGGTAAGTTCGCACTCCAGCCGCGGCAGATCCAGGTCGGTGCGGCTGCGGCAAAACAGGCTCGCCAGTCGCAGGCAGAAAACCAGTTCCCAGTCCCCTGGCACCGGGCTCAGGTCCTGCAGCTTGGACAGCTTGCCGCGATGTGCCAGCGCCAGGCGCGCGAGCTGCGCCTGTTCCATGCGCGAGAAGCCGGGCATGTCGGCGTTGGCGATGATGTAGGCCGAGTGCTTGTGATAGCCGTTGTGCGCGATGGAAATGCCGATCTCATGCAGCGACGCGCTCCAGGCGAGCGTCTGCTCCCCCGGCGGCGTGCCCTCGGCTCCGTGGAGCTGGCTATGCAGCTGCGCCGCGAGCCCGGCCACGCGCTGAGCCTGTGCGGTATCGACGTGATAGCGGCGCATGAACTGGCGCACCGTGACTTCGCGCATGTCGTGCTTCTGCACGCGCCCGAGCAAGTCGTAGAGCACGCCCTGGCGCAGCGCCGCGTCCGACACGCCGACATGGTCCAGGCCGAGTTCGGAAAACGCGGCGCACATGATCGCCAGTCCGCCCGGAATGATAGAGGTGCGGTCTTCGCGCAAACCGGGCAGCGCCAGGCGCTCGAGCTCGCCGGCCTTGAGGAATGCGCTCTTCAGCTTGTCCAGGCCGGACGCGGTGATGCCCTGTTCGCTCCAGCCGTTGGCCTCCAGGATGCTGGAGATGGAGCGCGCGGTGCCGGACGAGCCTACGGCCTCGGCCCAGCCGTGGCGGGTGTATTGCTTGACGATGGTCTGCAGCTCGTTCCTGGCCGCCAGTTCGGCCTGCTTGAACGCGGATTTCTCGATCTTGCCGTCGGCGAAATAGCGCAGGCTGTAGCTGACGCAGCCCATGTACAGGCTGTCCATGAGCACCGGCTCCACGCCCACGCCGATGATGAACTCGGTCGAGCCGCCGCCGATGTCCATCACCAGGCGCTTTTCCCGGCTGAGCGGCAGGCTGTGGGCGACGCCGAGGTAGATCAGCCGTGCTTCCTCGCGTCCGGCGATGATTTCGATCGGGAAGCCCAGCGCTTCCTTGGCCTCGGACAGGAACTGGCGCGAATTCTTCGCCACACGCAGCGCGTTGGTGCCGACCACGCGCACCGCTTCCGGCGGAAAGCCGCGCAGCCGGTCGGAAAAGCGCCGCAGCGCCGCGAGTGCGCGCATCTGGGTGGCGCGATCGATACGCTTGTCGCGCGTCAACCCCGCTCCGAGGCGCACCGCTTCGCGCAGGCCGTCCAGAAGATATATCTGTTTGTCGACGACGCGGCCGATCTGCAGGTGAAAGCTGTTGGAGCCCAGGTCGACCGCGGCTAGGGTTTCGTACTGCATGGCCGGATCACCTTAGCACTTGAATTCTTCCGGTGCAACGAAAACACCCGCGGCGTGAAGTCCGCGAATTGCGGTTCCCGCGCGCTTCGCGATGCAAGCTGCCGCGCCAGTAGCATAAGCAATGTTGCTGCACCCCGAATCAGGTAATATTCCTGCGACACTTCCAGCTTACGCTCTGTTCTTTAATAATAATTCCCAATGCCCCCAACGCAACCGCCGTTTCTCAACCGCGAAATAGGCATTCTCGAGTTCAACCGCCGCGTGCTGGCGCAGGCCGAGGACGCGGATACGCCGCTGCTCGAACGGCTGCGCTTTCTTTGCATCGTCAGCAGCAATCTGGACGAATTCTTCGAAATCCGCGTGGCCGAGCTGAAAGAAACCATGCGCGCAAACGTGCCCGCCAAGGAACGCGACAGTATGGGCCCGCGCGAGGTCTTTGGCGCCGTCAACCGAATCGCGCACGAACTGGTCGAGCGCCAGTACCGTCTGCTCAACGAAAACATCCTGCCAGAGCTCGAAAAGGCCGGCGTGCGCTTCCTGCGCCGCAACGACCTCAACGATGCGCAGCGCGCCTGGATACGCGAATATTTCTTCGGCGAGATGATGCCTGTGCTCACGCCGATCGGCCTGGATCCGGCGCATCCGTTCCCGCGCGTGTTCAACAAGAGCCTGAATTTCGCGGTAGAGCTGGAGGGACGCGACGCGTTCGGCCGTGAATCGCGCGCCGCCATCGTGCAGGCGCCGCGCATCCTGCCGCGCATGATCCGGTTGCCCGACAAGCTGCAGTCCGGCAAGGAGCAGGGCTTCGTGTTCCTCTCCTCGGTCCTGCACGAACATGCCTCCGAGCTGTTCGCAGGCATGAGCGTGCGCGGCTGCTACCAGTTCCGCGTCACGCGCAACAGCGACCTGTTCGTGGACGAGGAGGAGGTGAAGAATCTGCGCACCGCGCTGCAGGGCGAACTGCCGCAGCGCAACCTGGGCGCGGCCGTGCGTCTCGAAGTCGCCGACAACTGCACCCAGGGCATGGCGGAGTTCCTGCTGCAGCAGACCGAGCTCGGCCCTGACGATCTGTATCAGGTCAACGGGCCGGTCAACCTGGTGCGCCTGATGCAGATCCCCGAACTCGTCAACCGCCCCGACCTCGCGTTTCCCGCGTTCCGCACCGGGCTGCCCGGCGCGCTGACGAAGCGCACCGACATCTTCGCCGCGGTGCGCAAGGGCGACGTGCTGCTGCACCATCCGTTCCAGTCGTTCACGCCGGTGGTCAACTTCATCCAGGAGGCCGCCGAGGACCCGCAGGTGGTCGCGATCAAGCAGACGGTCTATCGCATCGGCACCGACTCGGCCATCATGGAGGCCCTGATCAGGGCAGCCGCCAGCGGCAAGGAAGTGACGGTGGTGGTGGAGCTGATGGCGCGCTTCGAGGAGGTCGCCAACATCAACTGGGCCGAGCGGCTCGAAGAGGTCGGCGCGCACGTCGTCTACGGCGTGGTCGCGCACAAGACCCATGCCAAGATGGCGCTGGTGGTGCGGCGCGAGGACGGCAAACTGCACCGCTATGTGCACCTGGGCACCGGCAACTATCACGCGCGCACCGCGCGCCAATATACCGACTTCGGCTTGTTCACCTGCAACCCCGATGTCTGCGCCGCCGTCAACGAAGTGTTCAAGCAGCTGACCGGTCTGGGCAAGGCGGGGAAGCTGCACCATCTGTGGCAGGCGCCGTTTACCCTGCACGCCAACGTGATCGCCGCGATCAAGAACGAGACGCGGCTCGCCAAGGCGGGCAAGCCCGCGCGCATCATCGCCAAGATGAACGCGCTGCTCGAGCCGACGGCGATCGAAGCGCTGTACGCGGCTTCGAAGGCGGGAGTGCGCATCGACCTCATCGTGCGCGGCGTATGCGCGCTGCGTCCCGGCGTTCCCGGGCTGTCGGAGAACATCCGCGTGCGCTCCATCGTCGGCCGCTTCCTCGAGCACACGCGCATTTTCTATTTCCTCAACGACGGCAAGGAGAACGTGTACCTTTCCAGCGCCGACTGGATGGACCGCAATTTCTTCCGCCGCGTCGAGCTGTGCTTCCCGGTGCTCGACAAGAAGCTCAAGCAGCGCGTGATAAAGGAAGGGCTCAAGCCCTACCTCAAGGACAACCGCCAGGCCTGGGACATGAATGCCGACGGCCGCTACGTGCGCAAGAATCCGCGCGGCACCCTGCCGCGCTCGGCGCAGCTCACGCTGCTGGGCGAACTCGCGCACGATTGATTTCCGGCGCGCCGCCGCGCGCGCGCGCATTGCGAAACCGCGGCGACGGCATGCCTGCCGGACGCAGCCCGCAACTATTGTTACAATTGCGCCGCGGCGCGGGAGCGGGCAGGCAAATCGCGACGGGCCGCACTACCAGTCAACATCAATTTCCAGCCGAGGTCGCGATGTTCAGCCGTTTCATGCCGCGCGAAGGCAAATTCTTCGACCTGTTCAACGAGCACGCTGCGCTGATCCTGGAGGGCAGTCGCGAACTGGCCGCCCTCATGGCCAGCGGCGACGACCTCGAGCGCCGCGCGCGCAACGTCGAGACCATAGAAAAGCGCGGCGACAAGATCACGCGCGTCACGATCGAGCTGCTGCACAAGACGTTCATCACGCCGATCGACCGCGACGACATTCACCACCTGATCTCCGAAATGGATAATATCCTCGACCTGATCGAGGACTCGGCACAGCTCATGTTCCTGTACGACGTGCGCGTCCTGCCGCCGGAAGCGAAGAAGCTGGCGGACATCTGCGTGGAATGCTGCGACAAGGTAAAAACGGCCGTGGGCCTGCTGTCGAGCATGGACAATGCCGACGCCATCATGACGATATGCGAGGATATCGACCGGCTCGAATCCGATGCCGACCACGTTATGCGCGCGGCGATCGGTCGCCTGTTCCGGGACGAGCCGGACGTGCGCGAACTGATCAAGCTGCGCACCGTGTACGAACATTTGGAGACTGTGACCGACCGCTGCGAGGATGTGGCCAACATCATCCAGGGCATCGTGATCGAAAACGCCTGAACGCGGCCACGGACGATAACCGGTTGCGGACGACATACTGCAACGACATATTTAGGGAAGGATGAGGGGGACACGCCCCTCGTTGTTAAATGCACTCCAAGCGCAACCTCAGCCGATGAGCCTCCACGTCCTTGTCATCCTGATCGCGCTCGCGCTCGCGTTCGATTTTCTCAACGGCTTTCACGACGCCGCCAATTCCATCGCCACCATCGTGTCGACGCGCGTACTGCGTCCGCAGTGGGCGGTGCTTTGGGCGGCGTTTTTCAATTTCATTGCTTTCCTGGTCTTCGGCCTGAGCGTCGCGGCCACGGTGGGCAAGGGCATCATCGACCCGGCGATCGTCGACAACCATGTCGTGTTCGGCGCGCTCATCGGCGCGATCAGCTGGAACATCATCACCTGGTATTTCGGCATTCCGTCGAGCTCTTCGCACGCCCTGATCGGCGGTCTTGCCGGCGCGGCGGTGGCCAAGGGCGGCGTCGGTTCGCTGGTGGCGTCGGGATTCCTCAAGACCACCGCGGCGATCGTGCTCTCGCCGCTGCTCGGTCTGGTGCTGGGCGCGCTGCTGATGCTCGCCGTATCCTGGATGTTCTCTACCACCACGCCGCGCCGCGTCGACCGCTGGTTCCGCCGGCTGCAGTTCGTCTCGGCCTCGCTCTACAGCCTGGGGCACGGCGGCAACGACGCGCAAAAAACCATGGGCATCATCTGGATGCTGCTGATTGCCGCGAACGTGACCGGATCGAAGGATACTTTGCCGTTCTGGGTGGTGCTGGCCTGCCAGTCCGCGATGGCGCTGGGCACCATGTTCGGCGGCTGGCGTATCGTCAAGACCATGGGCCAGAAGATTACCAAGCTCAAGCCCGTGGGCGGCGCCTGCGCCGAAACCGGCGGCGCCATCACCCTGTTCCTCGCCACCTGGCTGGGCGTACCGGTATCGACGACGCACACGATCACCGGCGCCATCATCGGCGTCGGTTCGGTTAACAAGTTCAACGCGGTGCGTTGGGGCGTGGCCGGCAACATCGTGTGGGCGTGGATCCTTACCATCCCCTGCTCCGCTTTCATCGCCGCGGTCGCCTGGTTCCTCGGCCAGCATTATACGTAGCGCGCGTGCTCGGTCGCGCTATTGCTTCAGGGACAGGCGCGCGCCTCGGTGCGACACCCCGCAAAAGGCGTAAAATCGACCGCAGACATCAACACCCGCGTGGCAGCGCGCCGCGCATCTTCAAGGAGACCGGAATGAGCAGACAAGTCGTGGTGGTGAGCGGTGTGCGCACCGCAATCGGTGAATACGGCGGAGCGTTGAAGGATATCGCGCCGACGGAACTCGCTGCCAAAGTGGCGCGCGAGGCGGTGCTGCGCGCCAAGATCGACCCGAAGGACGTCGGTCACGTCGTCTTCGGCCACGTGATCCATACCGAACCGAAGGACATGTATCTGTCGCGCGTCGCGATGATCAATGCGGGGCTCCCGCACAGCACGCCGGCGATGACCCTGAACCGCCTGTGCGGCAGCGGCATGCAGGCCATCGTCAGTGCGGCGCAGGCCATCTTGCTGGGCGACGCGGACATCGCGCTTGCCGGCGGCGCCGAATCGATGAGCCGCGGCGGCTACCTGAATCCGACGCTGCGCTGGGGCCAGCGCATGGGCGACGGCGGCACGGTGGATATGATGGTGGGTGCGCTCACCGACCCCTTCGACACGGTGCACATGGGCATCACCGCCGAGAACGTGGCGGAAAAATGGGGCGTCACGCGCGCGCAGCAGGACGAGTTCGCGGTGGAGAGCCACCGCCGCGCGATCAATGCGATCCAGAAGGGTTACTTCAAGGAGCAGATCCTGCCGATCGAGATGAAGACGCGCAAGGGCGTGACCGTGTACGACACCGACGAGCATCCGCGCGCCGACGCAAGCATGGAGGGCATGGCCAAGCTCAAGACCGTGTTCAAGAAGGACGGCTCGGTCACCGCAGGCAACGCCTCCGGCATCAACGACGGCGCGGCAGCGGTGGTGTTGATGGAAGCCGGGGCCGCGGCGAAGCAAGGCCTGAAGCCGATGGCGCGGCTGCTTGCCTACGGGCATTCCGGCGTCGACCCGAAATACATGGGTATCGGCCCGGTGCTGGCGGTGCAAATGGCGCTCGCGCGCGCCGGCCTCAAGGTGAGCGACATGGATACGGTCGAGTCGAACGAAGCGTTCGCGGCGCAGGCCTGCGCGGTGGCCAAGGACCTGAAGTTCGATCCGGCGAAGACCAACCCCAACGGCGGCGCGGTCGCACTGGGCCATCCGATCGGCGCCACCGGCTGCCTGCTCACGGTCAAGGCGCTGTACGAATTGCAGCGCAGCGGCGGGCGCTATGCGCTCGTGACCATGTGCATCGGCGGCGGACAGGGCATCGCCGCGGTGTTCGAGAGGCTGTAGCGTTTCCGCGTGGTCCTCGCCTGCCTCGCCTGCGGCGCCTGCTGCGCCTATTCGGCGAGCTGGCCCGTGCTGATCGGCGAAGGCGACGGCGCGGGCATCCCGGACGAACTGATCGACTTCGAGAACGGGCGCATGCTGTGCCACGGCACGCGCTGCGCCGCGCTCGCGGGCGAGCTCGGCCGCCGCGCCTATTGCACTGTCTATGCCGAGCGGCCGCTGGTATGCCGCGAGTTCCAGGCCGGATCCGAGGACTGCATCATGGTCCGGCGCAGCTTCAATCTGCCCGTCGCCTAGCTGCGGCGACGCGGAGCAACGGCGGCTAGAAGTCCAGACTGTCCTGGATCGCGGCGATGCCCGCCTTGGCGCACGTCTCGTCCGCTTCCCCGCCCGGCGCGCCGGAAACGCCGATCGCGCCGAGCAACTGTCCGCCGCCTTCGATCATCATGCCGCCACCGAGAATTACCGCGTGCTGCAGGTTGCGCAAGCCGCTCTGCGCCTTGCCCGGCTGGGTCAACTCGACCAGCGCGCCGGTGTTGCTGCGAAAACTCACCGCGGTCCAGGCCTTGCCTGCGGCCGTGCGCGGCGTGTGCGCGCCCGCGTAGCGATCGCGCAGCAGCACCTGCGTCAGGCCGCCGCGATCGACCACCGCGATCGCGACCTGCCAGCCGCTGTTGCGGCACTTCATCAATGCAGCCTGCGCCGCCTTGAGCGCGGTCTCCAGCGTCAGGTTGCGCGTCGCGTAGGTCGCGGATTCTTCCGCCTGCGCCGGCGCCGCCAGGCCGAACAGCGCCGCGCACAAGATCAAGCCCGTGTTCAAGCCCTTGTTCAAGCCCGTTTGTAATTTCAATGTCTTCTCCCCATGTTATGCTCCGCCCCCGATGCGCCGCCGCGGCGGCGCAGCAAAAAATTCGCCTGGTCCAATATAACGCGGGCTGCCGCCCCTGTCTTGAGTTTGCGCAAACCGTGCCTATTGCCACACGCCTGCCCGCCGCCCTGCTGAGCCTGGTCCTCCAAATGACCGCGCCCGGCGCATTCGCCGCGCGGCCCTTCGTCACCGACGACGCGCGCCTGGTCGATCCCGGCGGCTGCCAGATCGAGACCTTCATCAAGCGCCAGCGCAATTTCGGCGAGCGCGAGGCCTGGTTCCTGCCCGGCTGCAATCCCGGCGGCAATCTCGAACTCACCTTCGGCGGGCTGAATGTGCGCAACGACGCCGACGGGCGCGCAAGCACGCTGATCGCGCAGGGCAAGACCTTGTTGCGGCCGCTGCATACGAACGACTACGGCGTGGCGCTGACCCTGGGCGCCGCCAGGCAGTCCCAGTTCGCCGCCGGCGCAGGCTCGCCGTGGAGCCCATACTTGAATTTGATATCGAGCATTTCCATGCGCGACGATGCGCTGGTCGTACACGCCAATGCGGGCGCGCTGGACGATCGCACCACCGGCGTGACGCGCCCGACCTGGGGCATCGGCGCCGAACTGCTGGTCGCGCCGCGCCTGTATGCGATTGCGGAAAGCTACGGACAGAAAGGCGACAAGCCGAGCCAGCAGGTCGGCCTGCGCTACTGGCTGGTGCCCGAACACGTGCAGGTGGACGGCACGCTGGGCACACAGCGCAGCGGCCCGCCGGGGCGCAGCTGGATGTCCCTGGGGCTGCGGCTGCTGTTCTAGAGCGCGCGGCCTGGCCTCCTGGTCTGGCTATAGGCTGCGCTCGATGCGCTCGACGATGGTCCGGAGGATTTTCACGCGCGCGAAATACTTGTCTTCGGCTTCGACCACCGTCCAGGGCGCGATCTCGCTGCTGGTGCGGTCTATCATGTCGCACACCGCCTGCTCGTATTCGCCCCACTTCTTGCGGTTGCGCCAGTCCTCCTCGGTGATCTTGAAGCGCTTGAAGCTGGTCTTCTGGCGCAGGGTGAAGCGCTTCAACTGCTCGTCGGCGGTGATCTGCAGCCAGAATTTGCACACGATCGCGCCGCCGCGCACCAACTGCTCTTCGAAATCGTTGATTTCCGGGTAGGCGCGCATCCAGTCGGCGACGCCGCAAAAACCCTCGACGCGCTCCACCAGCACGCGCCCGTACCAGGAGCGGTCGAAAATGCTGATGCGCCCGCGCCGCGGCGCATGGCGCCAGAAGCGCCACAAGTAAGGCTGGGCGCGCTCTTCCTCGGTCGGCGCCGCCACCGGCACCACCTGGAAGTGGCGCGCATCGATGGCGGAAGTGATGCGCCGGATCGCCCCGCCCTTGCCGGCTGCGTCCGAGCCCTCGAACAGCAGGATCAGCGAGTGTTTCTTGAAATACTTCCTGTCGCGCGACAGCAGGTTCAGCCGTCCCTGCCATTTTTCCAGCTGCGTTTCGTATTTCGGCTTGGCCAGCTTCTGCGTCATGTCGAGGTCGCGCAGCAGGCCAAGGTTGTCCATTTCCGGCAGCGGCGCCACCTGCACGCGGCGCTCCTTGAACGCGCTTTTTTCCAGACGCTTCTTCATTGCGTCGAGCAGCATCTTGCCGACGGTGAGGCTGCGATAGCGCGGGTCCATGCCCTCGACCACGGTCCAGGGCGCACTGGCGTTGCTGGTCTCGCGCAGGGCGCGTTGCGACACCTGGCGGAACACATCGTACATTTTGAAGCGTTCCCAGTCCTGCTTGGTCACGCGCCAGCGCGTGAGCGGATCTTTTTCCAGTTCCAGCATGCGCTTCTTCTGCTGCTGCTTCGACAGGTGGAACCAGAATTTCACCAGCAGCACGCCCTCGTCGCAGAGCATCTTCTCGAAGCGCACGATCTCCTCGAGGCTGCCGGTCAGCGCGGCATCGTCCGACCGCCCGAGCACGCGGCGCACGATCGGCATGGTGTACCAGGAGCCGAACATAATGCCGATCTTGCCCTTGGGCGGCAGCTCGCGCCAGAAGCGCCACATGCGCGGGCGCTCGGCTTCCTCGTCCGAAGGTTCGCCGAACGCGCGCGTCTGGATGTGGCGCGGGTCCATCCATTCGTTGAGCAGGTTCACGGTTTCGCCCTTGCCGGCGCCGTCGACGCCGCCGATGACAATCAGGACCGGGAATTTGCGCGCCTGCGCCAGGTCGAATTGCACGTTGAGCAGGGCCTCGCGCAACTTCGGCTCCTGCCTGGCATAGACCTGCTTCGAAATTTTGTGGCCCAGCTCTGCGGATTCAAACATGAAGCCTCCTAATAAGAATTACCTGAATTTACGCAAAGTGCCTCCGACAGGACAAGAGCCATGATTTCACGAACAAGGGGGGTGCACCCACCTTGTCCCCCGAGGGGACTTCCTTCGGGCGTAAATCCCCCGCGGATGCGTCATCGCTGGTTATCAAGATCTTCGGCATTTTCTGTCGATCCGTGACTGATGAAAATCTATTCCGTTTGCAATTTGTCCTGGCATTCACTTCCAGAATGGTTTTTGCCGCTGCCAGCGTTCCCATGCCTGCTCCAGCGCATCGAGCTGCAGATGCGTGCTGGCAGCGCTCCATCCGTCGATCATGCCGGCGACACGCGCGTCAGGCGCGCGCGCGCCTGCGAGCGCTTCGGGCAGCAGACGCAGCAGGGTCGCGGCGTCGTTCAGCCCGCCGAGCACGTCCTGCATCGCGGCCAGCGCACGCACATAGGGACGCAGGCGCCGTTTCGGGTACAGCGCGGCGAAGAATTCAGCGGCATAGCGCAGCTTCTTGGCTGCGATGCGCAGGCGGTGACGTTCGGCGGCATCCAGCTCGTGCAGTCGTTTGCCGCGCTTCTTCACCACCGCCGCGCGCTGCTGCAGCACCGCCGCGGCGAAACCGCCGAGGGGTCGCGTCAGCGCCGGCTGGCCCTGCCGCCACGCGGCATCGGCCAGAATGCGACCGAACTCCAGCCACAGCTGTTGCCACTCCGTCGAGGCGACAATATCCTGTGCGGCGCGCAGCGGCGCGCGGCCCAGTCTGACGCAGCGCCGCGCGAACGCATCCACCGCGGCGTCCCCGGCGCGCTGCGAACGCAGCGCGCGCAGCGTCTCGTGTACGAACACATCCCAGTCGCGCGCGCGCGCGAGCACGGTGTTTTGCTCGCGCAGCCGCTCCAGCACCTGGGCGAACGCCGCCTGCGGCAGCGCCGATTTGAACAGGCTGAAGCAGGCGCGCAGCCGGCGCAGCGCCACGCGCAGCTGATGCAGGTATTCCGGATCCCTGCCCGCCAGCACTCCGGCCTCGTTCGCCTGCATTTGCGCGATGCAGGCGCCCGCGATCGCGGCGAACGCGCTCGCGACGTGGCCCTGCGCGTCCAGCGCCAGCGCGGCGGCTTTGACCGGGCTCGCGCCTTTCCCCTGCGCCAGCGCGTAGCCGCGCTCGGCCTTGCTCGCGTGGCCCAGGCGCAGCGGCAGGCGCTGGCTCAATTCCAGCGCAAGCTCGAACAGGCGCACCGGGCTGCCGGCCAGCAGTTCCAGCTCCGCTTCGCTGATCGCGCTCGCGCGCCGGCCGCAGCGGATTTCCCCACTGTCCAGGCATAGCTCCGCCAGGCTGCCGTCGTCAAAGGCGAGGCGCAGGCTGCTGCGCGTGAATTCGGTCGTGAACGCCGGCGCGAGCGCCGCGCGCAGGCGCGCTGCGCGAAACACCTTGGCCACCGGCGTCTGGGCGAGCAGGCCGAAATCCAGCACCGCGCCCGCAAGCGGCCACTCCCACTCCTCGCGCACGTGCAGCCCGGCCGCGGCCTGGCCTTCGGTCTTGAGCGTCTGCAGCCAGCGCCGGCCGTCGGAGCGCAGGCGCAGCGCGAGCCCGGCGCGCAGCAGTGCGCGATCGGGCGTGTCGTAATAGACGCTGTGCACGCGGCGCGTGGCTGCGCGCCCCCGCTGCATCGCCTTGACGCGCGCATCGCGGCGCAGCCGGCCCAATTCGCGCGGCTCGAGCAGCAGCTTGAGTTCGGTTTCCATTAGCGTCGGCTGGCTGTGAGCACGCCCTGCACTTCACGCACCTGCTCCAGCGTGCGCTGCAGCTGCTCCAGGTTGGATATCTCGAGGGTGAACGACATGTAGGCCATGTGCTGCTTCGACTGGGTGTTGACGCCGGTGACGTTGATTTTCTCGCGCGAGAACACTTCCGAAATATCGCGCAGCAGGCCCTGCCGGTCCTGCGCCTGCACCACCACGTCTACCGAAAACACGCCCTCGCCATGCTGGCCCCAGTCGGCTTCGATCATGCGTTCCGGCTGCAACATGGCGAGGCGCTGCAGGTCGCGGCAGCTGCGCCGGTGGATCGACACGCCGCGGCCGCGCGTGACGAAGCCGGCGATCGGGTCGGGCGGCGCCGGCCGGCAGCACTTCGCCAGCTGGGTCAGCAGCTTGTCCATGCCGACGACCAGGATGCCGCCATCCTTGGCGTCGGCCTTGCTCTTGCCCGTGACCACCAGATCGGGATGCGCGGAAGCCGGCGCGGGTCCGTGCGGACCGCGCGGTTGCGGCGACGGACCGCGCAGCACCGTCTGCAGCTGCTTCGTGCCGACTTCCTCACGCCCGGCAGCGGCGAACAATTCCTCGCTCTTGGCGTAGCCGAGCTCCTGCGCCAGGTTGTCCAGATTGGCGCCGGTCGTGCCGCCGCGCTGCAGTTCGCGCTCGACCATGGCGCGCCCCTGTGCGACGGTCTCCTGCAGGGCTTGCGTGTTGAACCATTGCCGCACCTTGCTGCGGGCGCGCGAGCTGTGCAGGTAGCCCAGCGCCGGGTTCATCCAGTCGCGGCTCGGGCCGCCGGTCTTGGCGGCGGTGATCTCGACGCGCTGGCCGGTGGCGAGCTTGAAGTTGAGCGGCACCATCGCGCCGTCGACTTTGGCCCCGCGGCAGCGATGGCCCATGTCGGTGTGCAGGTGATAGGCAAAATCCACCGGCGTCGAGCCCTGCGGCAAGTCGATCACGCGGCCCTGCGGCGTGAGCACGTAGACCGTATCGTCGAGCGCGGTGCGCTTCAACTGCTCCACCCAGTCGACCGAATCGGCCACATCGTCGCGCCAGGCCAGCACCTGGCGCAGCAGCGCGATCTTCTCGTCGAACGGGTCGGAGCGCCCGGCCGGATGCGCGGGTCCAGCCTCCTTGTAGCGCCAGTGCGCGGCCACGCCGAGCTCGGCATGGCGGTGCATCTCGTGCGTGCGGATCTGCACTTCCACCGCGCGCCCGTCCGGGCCGACCACGGCGGTATGCAGCGAGCGGTAGTCGTTGCTCTTCGGGCGCGAGATGTAGTCGTCGAACTCTTTCGGGATCGGCGTCCACAGGTTGTGCACCACGCCGAGCGCGGTGTAGCAATCCTTCACCGAATCCACCAGCACGCGCAGCGCGCGCACGTCGTAGAGTTCGGAGAAGTCCAGGTCCTTGCCGCGCATCTTGTTGTAGATGCTGTAGATGTGCTTGGGGCGCCCCTGGACGTCGGCGCGGATGCCGGCCGTGAGCAGCTCCTTGTACAGGTCCACCATCGCCGCGGTGATGAAGCTCTCGCGCTCGACGCGCTTTTCGTCCAGCATCGACGCAATCTTCTTGTACAGCGCGGGCTCGAGGTAGCGAAAGGCGTAGTCTTCGAGCTCCCACTTGAGCTGCCAGATGCCCAGCCGGTTCGCGAGCGGCGCGTAGATGTCCAGCGTTTCCTGCGCGTAGGGCCGGCGCAGATCGTCCGACGCGTGCGCCATGTAACGCAGGGTCTGGGTGCGGCTTGCGAGCCGCAGCAGTACCACGCGTATGTCCTCGACCATCGCGAGCAGCATCTTGCGCAGCACCTCGGCCTGCGAGCTGTGGGCCGCGCCGTCCTGCTGCCCTGCCAGCGCGCGCGTGACCACGCGCAGCCGGTTCAGCTTGGCGATGCCGGCCACCAGGCCGGCGACCCCGCTGCCGAATTCCGCGCTGAGCCTGTCCTCGCTGTGTTCCAGGTATTGCGGCGCGGCGAACAGGATGCCGGCGATGCGCGTTTCCGCATCCAAGCGCAGCGCGGCGAGGGATTCCGCCAGGCCCAACGCGTGCTCCAGCGCCGGCTCGCCGGTGCCGAGCCGCTTGTCCGCGTACATGGAAATCGCGAATTCGCGCGCGCGCTGCAGGCGCGCGGCCTCCGCCTCGCTCAGGCCGGCCGAGATCGAACTCAGCCCCGGTTCGACCGGATCGACGTGCGCCGCCTGCGCCCCATTGTCCATTTTGGAATTATATAGCCGGCTTGCCGGAGCCGATCGTGAGCAAACGCAAATCGGCGATAATATTCATATGACGGGCATGTTCAAATCCTGGCAGCGCAAGCGCGTGCTGCGCCGCACCGAGCTGGATCCGGCGCTGTGGCGCCACATTACCCGCGGCCTGCCGTTCCTGCGCGGGCTGACGCCGGAGGAAATGCTGCGCTTGCGCGATTGCGCCCTGTTGTTCCTCGACGAGAAGGAAATGCACGGCGCACGCGGCTTCGTGCCCACGGATGCGGTGCGCCTGTCGATCGCAGTGCAGGCCTGCCTGCCGATCCTGAACCTGGGCCTGGACGCCTACTCGGGCTGGGTCGGCATCGTGATCTATCCGGGCGAATTCAGGGTGCGGCGCAGCGAAACGGACCCGAGCGGGGTGGTACACGAATACGAAGACGAACTCTCGGGCGAGGCCTGGGACGGCGGGCCGGTGATCCTGTCCTGGCAGGACGTCGATCTGGGCGAGGCCGGCTACAACGTGGTGATCCACGAATTCGCGCACAAGCTGCACATGGCCCGCGGCGACATGGACGATTTTCCGCAGCCGCATCGGCGCATGGACGGCGACAAATGGCTGGACGCCTGGGACACTGCGTACGACGCATTCTGCGACCAGGTCGATCGCGGCGTTGAAACCGTGATCGACCCGTACGCGAGCGAGCAGCCAGCGGAATTCTTCGCCGTGATGTCCGAGGCTTTCTTCACCCTGCCGCAGGCGGTGCACTCGATCTATCCGGAGCTGTATGAGCAGCTCAAGGTGTTCTACCGCCAGGATCCGGCGGCGCGCCTGGCGGCATAGTCCGCGACACGATCTTTCTCCTCAGTTTCCCCTGGGTAGCGATTGCGCTCGCTGTAGACGGATTTTCGCAAAGCGGACAGCTATGTGTCCCCGATCGACCCGGAGCGGCCCTTTACGACTCCCTGCGCGGATATTTTCCCCGTGACATCGGTTGATAAAGCGCCTAACATGGTGATGGTGCGACGCACCAATTCACCGGAGGCCAAATGGAAATCGCAGGAAAGGTTGTGGTAATTACGGGTGCCGCCAGCGGCATCGGGAGGGCGGTTGCGGCCGAATTGGCGCACCGCAATGTGCGTGCGATGGCGCTAGCGGACAGGGACGAGAACGTAGATGCCGTCGCCGCGGCAGTCAACGCGCAGGCCGGCCGGAAGGTTGCCTACCCTTTCCGGGGCGATACAACCGACGACGCGTTTCGCGCGTCGGTTTTCGATTCGATAAGCAGCGAGTTTGACACCGTTACCATGTGCGTGCCCGCGGCCGGCATTGCGCGCGACGAGCTTGCGGTCCGTGTCGACAAAGTTACAGGCAAAGCACGCATTTATCCAGTTGACCTGTTCAAACAGGTCATCGACGTGAACCTCGTGGCGCCCGTCTATTGGGCGCTTGAGATGATCGCACGCATCGCCGAGAATCGCGCTGCCCGCGGACTCAAGAGATGGCAGGCATCCGAGGGGATGCAGGGGGCCATCGTCTTCATCGGCTCTGTTTCCTCGCAGGGCAACCGCGGCCAAATCTCCTATGCCAGCACCAAGGCTGGTCTCGAGGGCGCAGCGGCGACGATTATGAAAGAGGCTATTTTCTACGGCGTGCGCTGCGGAGTGATACACCCCGGATTCACCGACACGCCGATGGTACGCGCGCTAGGTGCTGACTACATTGGCAAGAACATATTGCCGTTCACGCAACTGAGCCGGCTGATTCGCCCAGAAGAAATTGCCGATGCGATCTGCTTCATGCTCGTTAACTCCGCGGTCAGTGGCGAGCTGTGGGCGGATGCGGGCTGGCATGCGCCCGCGTAGCATCCATTTCGACCGGTCAGTCGGTGCACTCGATCTATCCGGAGTTGTATGAGCAGCTCAAGTTATTCTACCGTCAGGATCCGGCGGCGCGACTGGGGCCCGCTGGAATTGGGACCTAGTCACTCGCCTCTACAGAATTGTCATTCCGAGGCCCCTGGGCCGCGGAATCTGCTTTTGACGCTTTAGAAGCAGATTCCTCGCTTCGCTCGGAATGACATTTGATTTGTGGCGGCGAATTTTCAGGACGCCAGCAGAAAATCGCGCACGATCGCGATCTGGTCGGCGTGCATCAGCGTGGGCGCATGGCCGACGTCGGGAACTTCCACCGTCTTCGCGCGCGGTCCGCGCGCGGCCATCTCCTGCAGGGTCTCGCGCCGCAGCAGGTCGGACTGCGCGCCGCGGATCACCAGCGTCGGGCACTTGATCGCGTCGTAGTAATTCCACAGCTCGATGTCCTTGTCGATTTTCGCCGCCGCGACCGGCACGGCGATCGCCGGGTCGTAGTGCATGCGGTAGCTGCCGTCGGGCTGCCGGCGCACGACATGCTCGGTCAGAGTGGTCCACTCGGCGTCGCTGTGCGCGCCGAAAGTCACGCTGACCGCGCGTATGTACCGCTCCGCCGTGGCGAAATCCGCAAACGCCGGCGCCTTGCCGATGTACTCCGCGATGCGCGCCACCGAAGCTGCGGTGATGACCGGCCCGACGTCGTTCAGCACCAGCTTCTGCAGCGGCGTTTCGGGCAGGCTCGCCAGCGCCATGCCTATCATCCCGCCCATCGAGGTGCCGACCCAGTGCACGCAGTCCGCGTCCAGGCGCGCAAGCAGCGTCACCATATCGGCGACATAGGTCTGCACCTGGTATTCCATCGGATTTTTCAGCCAGCCGCTCAGGCCGCGGCCTGGCACGTCGGGGCAGACCACGCGGTACTCGCCCGCCATCGCCCGCGCCAGCGCGTCAAAGTCGCGCCCGCAGCGCGACAGGCCGTGCACGCATACCAGCACCCTGCGGTTCGCCGGATCGCCCCACTCATAATAGGCCAGCCGGTGCAGCCCGCTCGGGGTGATGCACTGCACTTCGCGCTGCCTGAAGTCTTCGCTCATATGCTGTTCCTTACTCTATGCGCTTTTCTCTCTGCGGAGCGCGATCATCTGGATTTCTTCAAGGTCGGGTTGAGCATGTCGATGTCCGCTTGCACCTTGTCGCGGCTGCGCTCGTAGACGATCTCGCGGCCCATGATACTGCCGGCGTAGGCGAGGCCGTTGCGCGTCGGCGTGAGCTGGCATTTTACGTTGTGGATCCCCTCGCCGAGCACGACCTCGATCGCGCTGGCGCGCTTGGACAGCACCACCACATCCATAGTCTGGCCGTTTTCCATGCGCACCTTGATTTTTTCCGGATTCATCGAGCGCCCTTCCTGTGTGGCTGAGGCGCCAGATTACACGAGGAAGGCGATTTTGCGCTGGTGAATCTCGCGTGCGGAGCCGCGGCGAGAAAAGCCACGAAGACCCGTTCCCATTGTCATTGTCATTGCGAGACGAATACCGCAAAAAATTGTCATTACGAGCGTAGCGAGGAATCTGCTTCTTGCCAAATTCAAAAGCAGATCCCTCGCTGCGCTCGGGATGACACCAGCAACGGGAGTCCTTTTGCAACGGGTTCTAAGCCAGTACTCCCTGAGCAATGGCGTAGTACTTCTTGCGCTCGGCCATGCCGTTATACCCGCCATTGATGGCGATGCCGATGAATTCCACCGGCGACACCTCGATCACCTTGCGCCGGTACTTCTTCTTCAGCCGGTCCGCATCGGCGTGGTTGGCGATGTCGTTGAGCCCGCGCGTACGCCAGTACTCGCAGGCGCTCCACACCGCATACTCGGACTGCTCCAGCAGCTCCGGGCTGTTGACGAACAAGTCCCGGCGTCCCTGCTTGATGCCCAGCTGCAGGTAGTTCGCGCGCCCGGTGGTCTGGAAAATGCCGCGCCCCTTGAAGCTCACGCCGTCGCCCGGCCGGGTATTGCCCAGATCGGCGCGACCCTCGTAGGCGCGCCCTGAGGCGTACTCGCGCAGCGTCCTGAAGCGGTCGGTCTCATGGCAGGCCTGCGCGAGGAAGTGGCAGAACTCCTGCGGCGTGTCGATTTCGTAGGCCGGACAGGTGGTGTTGATCCACTGCGCGAGGTCCGGCATCAGCTTCGTGGCTTTGCCGGCAATCGCGGCGAGCTGCTCGGGGGTGATGGCGTAGGGCACGGAATGCTCCTCAATGAGAGGGGGAACGCTGCTCATAACCCACCGTCGCTGACTGTCTGCGAGTCAGCGGCTTAAAAAGGCAAACGTTCACGTTGAGAGGCGCTCGCACAGCGTCCGCTCTCGAACCCGCAGCTGGATGCCTTATCTGTACACATCCTTCCGATGCCCGACCTTGAATATCGTTACCTCACGACGCTCATCATCAATGAGATAAATGATCCGGTACTGGCCCTGTCGTACGCGGTAGCGGTCTGCATAGCCGGCGAGTTTTTCCGAGGCGTGCGCCCGGAGATCACCGGCGAGCGCTTTGATTCGCTCGACGACACGTTGACGCTCTGCTTTTGTTCCCGCTGCCTCGATCTCCTTTGCGGCAGAGGCCTTGATCAAAAGCCTATATTCGGCCACGCCGCCTCAGGCCCTGGACGAAGGTGTCGAATGAAAGGTTTTTGTCGTCCTTCCTTTCGGAGAAGGCTGCAAGGTCTTCGGCATCTTCGGCAAGAACGACCTTGACCGCATCGTTGACCATGTCGGAGATCGATCGATCCGATGCCGCGGCCCTGAGGCGAAGAGCGCGATGAACGTCAGCCTCGAAATAAACCGTAGCGCGTTTTTGGGTATCCATGGGTCGAATTATGTCGCTGAGACGTTACAACGTCAAGACGTCAGAATCGAGCCATCCACCCCGACCGTACGGCCCAGACCATGCGTAACAGGCACCGGGGCTTGCGGCCCGCGCATCGGCAGTTGGCGCCGCCACGTCGGCCTGCCGTACCGGCTCCGATTCAGTCCGCGTACCAGTAGCGCCGCCTCACCCCGCGATACGGCTCGACGCTGATTCCCGCGCTGTCGATCTTCACCAGCACCGCGCCGGCCTTGTCGGTACGCAGCATTTGCGCGCCGCTCGCGCGGTAGCGCTCGATCACTTCCTCTTTCGGATGGCCGAAGCGGTTGCGGTAGCCGACCGGAATGATCGCCCAGCGCGGCTGCACCGCGGCGATGAATTCCTCCGTGGACGAAGTGCGGCTGCTGTGGTGCGGCGTCACCAGCACGTCGGTGCGCAGCGTATCCGGCGCGCGCGCGAGCATTTCCTTCTCCGAGCGCGCCTCGATGTCGCCGGTGAGCAGCACCGACCCGTGGGGCGTGGCGATCCTGAGCACGCAGCTGCGGTCGTTGGACTTGATGCGCTCGCGCGCATAGCTTGCCGCGTCCGGGTGCAGCAGCTCGAAGCGCACGCCGTCCCAGTCCCAGCGCTGCCCCGCGGCGCAGGGCAGGCGGTAGCCCAGAGCCGCGAGCCAGGCCGGGTGACTGTCTGGAATCGAGGAGTAGAACGCCGCCACCGGCAGCCCCGCAAGCACAGTGGCTGCGCCGCCCGCGTGGTCGTTGTCGTCATGGCTGACCACCAGCGCGTCCAGCTGGCCGATGCCCGAGGCGCGCAGGAACGGCAGGATCACGCGGCTGCCGCTGTCGGCCCCGGGGTTGAACGCCGGGCCGGCGTCGTAGAGCAGCGCATGCCGCCCGGTCTGCGCAAATACGGACAGGCCCTGCCCCACGTCGAGCACCGTCAGCCACAGCGCGCCCGGCGCGGGACCGGGCGGCGCCAACACGAACATCGGCAGCAGCAGCGGCAGGCCGAGCCAGCGCGCCGGCACCCCGCGCGGCAGCAGCAGCCAGGCGCATCCAGTGAGCGCCAGCGCCACGGTCCAGCCCGCGGGGGCGTGCTGCTGCCAAACGGCCAGCGGCAAGGCGGCGCACCATTCGAGCAGCCACATCTGCAGCGCCATGAACGCGTGCGCGAGCTTGAGGATGAAGTCGAAGGGCAGCACGCTGCCGGCGAGCGCGAGCGGCGTCACCACCAGGCTCACCAGCGGAATCGCCACCGCGTTCGCCAGCGGCGACACCAGCGACATTTGCTGGAACCACACCAGCAGCAGCGGCGCCATCGCCAGCGTGATCGCCCACTGCACGCGCCCCCATTGCAGCAGGCCCTCGCGCTGCGCGCGCAGGCGTACCGGAGCGGCGTCCGGTGCCGCGTCGATGCGCAGGCGCCCGGTCGCGACGTAGAGGATGATCGCGACCGCGCCGAAGGAGAGCCAAAACCCGGGCGCGAGCCCGGCCCAGGGATCGAGCAGCAGCACCATTGCGAGTGCGACGCACAGCACCTGCGACACCGAGTTCACGCGGCCCATCCACAGCGCCAGCGCGACCACGCCGACCATGTAGAGCGTGCGCTGCGCCGGCACCGCGAAACCGGCGATCAGGCAGTAGGCGAGCGCGGCGAGAAATCCGGCCAGCGCCGAGGCCTTGCGCGCGGGCAGCGCCAGCATCAGGCGCGACGAGCGCCGCCACAGCCAGTGCACCAGCGCGGCGAACAGGCTCGCCACCATGGTGATGTGCAGCCCGGAGATCGACATCAGGTGCGACACCCCTGTGCGCGCGAACAGCTGCCATTGCTTCGCGTCGATCGCGTTCTGGTCGCCGATCGCGAGCGCGATCAGGATGCCGGCATAGGGATAATCCGGCAGCGCGGCGCGGAAGCGCTCGCGCAGGAGCTCGCGGGCGCGTTCGACCAGGTAGGCCGGCCGCGGCACCAGATCGGCCAGCCGCGCCGTGTTCCCGGGGCGCACATAGCCGGTGGCACCGATGGCGCGCTGCAGGAGCCAGGATTCGTAGTCGAAGCCATGGGGATTGGCGCTGCCGTGCGGGCGACGCAGGCGCACGGTGAAGCGCCAGCGCTCGCCGGCGCGGATAGTCGCGAGGTCCTGGAATTCCCCGCGGCTCGCGCCCTTGTACCAGGCCAGCGAAATCCGCGGAGGCAGGCGCGCCGCGGCGGGCTCGGCCTGCTCGACGTCGAAATCGAAGCGCACGCCGCGCTCGAACGGCTGCGGCAGTCCGGCCACCACACCGGTGACGAGCAGATCGACGCCCTCCCACTGCGCCGGCAGGCGCTCGGCCAGGCGCCACTCGGCGCGGGCCGCGGCGTAGAAAAAGCCGGCTGCGCCAATCGCCGCAACGAGCAGCAGGCCGGCGGCGCGGCGCTTGAGCTTGCGCAGCGACCAGCACAGCGCCAGTGCCGGAAGCAGCAGCCAGGCCCAGCCGAGCGCGGGCAGGCGCGGTTGCTGCTGCAACAGACACGCACCCAGCGCGAAGGCGATGGTATAGGCTCGCATCAGGGCTTAACGGGCGAGCATGGCAGAGGTTGAATTGCCTTACAATCGAGCGATGGAAGTAGCGATTGCCAAAGCCGATCCGATGCCGCGCAAGTTTTTCAAAAAGTACCTCCCCAGCCACGAAAGCGTGCGCAACAACCGGCATATCGCGAGGTTCGGCGGCTTTCTGCACCATCCTAATCTGTGGCACCTGAACCGGCGCTCGGTCTCGGGCGGCGTCGCGGTCGGGATGTTCGCCGGACTGGTGCCGGGACCGCTGCAGATGCTTACCGCAGCGCTGCTCGCGGTGCCGCTGCGGGTAAATCTGCCGGTGGCGCTCGCCACGACGCTCTACACCAATCCGCTCACCATCGGTCCGCTCTATGTGCTCGCCTACCTGATCGGCCGGCTGGTGGTCGGCGGGCACTCTGCGCCGCTCGCGCGGCCGCCCGAAGTCGAGTGGTCGCAGCTGGGCGCCTCGGTCGAAGCCTTCACGCAGTGGGTCCTGGCCATGGGCATGCCGCTCGCCGTCGGCCTGCCCATCCTCGCGCTGCTGCTGGCGGCGCTGGGCTACGCCTGCGTGCAGTTCGGCTGGCGCGCCTACGTGATCCGCGCCTGGCGCCGGCGCCGCGAATTGCGCGCTAAGCATGGCCGCTGACATCATCGCGCAGCGCGTCTACCGGCGCTTCGTCACGCCGGCGCTGGCCCTGCTAACTGTCAGCGGCGTCGGCACCGTCGGCTACAAGATCATCGGCGGCGAGCAGGTCACCTGGCTCGACAGCCTGTACATGACTTTCATCACCATCGCCACCATCGGCTACGGCGAGATCGTCGATCTCAGCCATTCCCCGGGCGGCCGCGTATTCACCATGGGCATCGCGCTCATCGGAATCGGCGTCGCGACCTATATGATTTCCACCCTGACCGCCTTCATCCTCGAAGGCGACATGAACGAGGCAATACGGAGGCGGAGAATGCAGAAGAACATCGCGGCATTGCGCAGGCATTACATCATCTGCGGCATCGGACGCGTCGGCACCAATGTCGCGCACGAACTCCAGACCACCGGCCGGCCCTACGTCCTGATCGAGAGCGACAAGCAGGCGATCGAACGCTACCTCGAGAAATACCCCGACGCATTGTGGACGCACGCCGACAGCGGCGAAGACAGCGCCCTGACCGAGGCCGGCATCGCGCACGCCGCTGGCGTGTTCGCGATCACCGGGGACGACAGCAAGAATCTGGTGACCACGCTCTCGGCCAAGCTGCTCAATCCGGCGGCGCGCGTGGTGGCGCGCTGTCACGAGGTCAACTACATCGACAAGATACGCAAGGTCGGCGCCGACGCCATCGTGTCGCCTGATTTCACCGGCGGCATGCGCATCGTCTCCTCGATGGTGCGGCCGCAGGTGGTGAGTTTCCTCGACGAGATGCTGCGCTCGGACAATGCGCTGCGCGTGGAGGAAGTGCGCATACCGCAAAACCATCCGGACGGCACCGTCGGCGGGCTCAAGCTGAACCGGCGCGACTTCATCCTGCTCGCGGTGCGCGCACAGGATCAATGGCAATTCAACCCGGCGGACGATTACGGCATTGGCCCGGGCAACACGCTGGTGGTGATGACTACGCCCGAGGGACGCAAGTCGCTGGAGAAGAGCCTGGGGGCGGCGGCATGAGGGCTGAAGCACGATGAGCCTGCACGTATGGCTGGCGTTCGCCGTCGCCGCGCTGCTGATCAGCCTGTCGCCCGGCCCCGGCGCCATTTCCTGCATGGCGAGCGGCGCGCGCTACGGCTATCGGCGCACCTTCGCCAACATCGTCGGGATGCAATTGGGCATCGCACTGCAGCTGCTGGTGGTCGGCATCGGCCTGGGCGCGCTGCTCGCGGCGTCCACGCTCGCGTTCGAACTTGCGCGCGGCGCCGGCGTGGCGTACCTGTGCTATCTGGGCTGGCAGCAGTTCCGCGCCCGGGCCATGCCCGTGGAGAATGGCTCACAGAGCCATTCTCCGGGCACTTATCGCGCGCTGGTGACGCAGGGCTTTCTGGTCAACGCAAGCAATCCCAAGGCGACGATCTTCCTGCTGGCGGTGCTGCCGCAGTTCATCGATGCGCACGCGCCGGCGCTGCCGCAGTACCTGATCTGCATGGCCACGCTCACCGCGACCGACCTCGTGATCATGAGCGGCTACGCACTGTTCGCCTCGCGCGTACTGCGCCTGCTGCGCGAGCCGCACCATATGCGCTGGATGAACCGCGGCTTCGGCAGCCTGTTCATGCTCGCGGCGGGCTTCCTCGCCCTCTTCCGGCGCGCCTGAAGAACCGTGACTGGCGCGTTCCCCGCGCTCCAGCTCGATAAATTAGGCTGCGGCCGCTGTAAATCGGCATGCAGACAGAGGACGCGCAGAAACGTCGGAAAAATAAACGGTGGGACGCGACCCTGAGCGGACACTCAGTTGTGCGCTCTATTGCAATCTCATTCATTCAGCATATAGTAAGCAGCCTCGCCCCGACCGCGCGCGCAACGGAGTATCGGAATCGGCGAGGCTCTGATTTGCCTGAGGCTGGTGTTTCGGGACCACTGCCAGCCCAACGAATGTCTGCGGTCCCATATTTCACAAGGAGATCGATTATGGCGACATATATTGCGCTGGCTAACTTTACGGACCAAGGAGCCCGCGACGTAAAGAACACGACGAAACGCGCAGATGCGGTCCAGGCGGCTGCCAAGAAATTCGGCGCGAAGATGACCCAGCTCTACTGGACACTAGGGCAATATGATCTAGTTGCGATTATCGAGGCCCCCGATGACGAGTCAGCGACGGCGTTCGCACTGGCAATTGGTTCCGGGGGAAATGTGCGCACGCAAAGCCTGCGCGCTTTTTCCAAGAGCGAGATGAACGGGATTCTTGCCAAGATGGGATAACAGTTTTTTGACTGACACGTCAGAATTAATCAAGAATTAGACCTAGCTTCTGGACGGGTTGAGAGTGCACAATTGACCTCGCTTCGGCGAGGTCTTTTTTTGGGGCGAACCGCAGATTCTGGCCGGTTCGCAACCATGCGGTCACCAGATAAGGCCGGCTGCCATGGAGTGGCAAGCAGCCGGATGGCGCCTACAAAGCCATCGGGCGGTTGGCGACTCGCTGCAGTCACCCGCCAGGTGCTAATCGCATCTCAAATCAGTTGCCAAATTCGTATGTGCGCTGTCGCACAGAACATCTCGCAGGCGAGGTGTCTAATTTGAGGTGCGCTGCCATTGCCTGCGGCGACGCTCGCCGCAGGCGCCGTGCACCCACAGTACAGCCATTGGAGATAAGAAACATGAACACTTTTTCAAGAAGACTCAAGTACACGCTTGTTGTGTTCACCGTCGTCCTCGGTGCCTGCTCGATTCTGGGCGTGAAGGACATGAACAATAAGGAAATAAGGGTGACGCTCAGCGGCGCCAATGAGGTACCGCCGGTCAATACTTCCGCATCGGGCGCAGGTACTATTTTTGTCTCTGCCGACAAGACGATAAGCGGCGCCATCACCACTACCGGCATCACCGGCACCGCGGCTCACATCCATTTGGGCGCAGCGGGCACGAACGGGCCGGTAATTGTCCCTCTCAAGAAGAGTGGTGACGGCGGCTGGTCGGTTCATCCCGGGACCGAGATCACCGAGGCTCAGTTCGCAAGTTTCAAGAGAGGCGAGCTCTACATCAATGTTCACAGCGACGCTTACAAGGCCGGAGAGATTCGCGGGCAGCTGATTCCCTGATCGTTTCCAACGGACTTGATTTCGGCAGGAACCCGTAACGCGGATGCGCGCCGGGCTGTTGAAGCGCTGCCCTTGAGCGGAATACCGCTGCTTTGAGGGGCATACAAGGGGATACCCCAATTTGCCCCCCGCGTACGCCACTAGTTCTCCAAAATTTCAGGTGGTTACGCAATTCGGCAGCGTTTTGCAATTTTCATAGCCTTGCGCACTGATCAAAGCTTGATGAGGTGTCGCGCGGTGTGCGCCAGCGTACGGACGCCGTTCGCGGTATTAGGCATGCTTGACAATGGAGAGGAGCGTTGAGCCATGGGATGCACCCCAATGCGGGTGTGCCCTGCGATCCTGATCTCCCAGACCTTTGCCGGACTTGGCTATGAAATGCTTGGCACTTACGTATCCTGCCCACTTGGCATTCCAAACGGCGGCAGTCCATGTCTGAGAATATTCCAGATCCCGCCGCCCTGGACAAAAGCGTTAGCACAGTGGATGTAATTATCGAGGGGCGACGACAAGAAGCGGTGCTTACGGCGGAGGCCCTGCAAAGCGCCATTTTCAACAGCGCCAACTTCTCCAGCATCGCCACCGACGCCAAGGGCGTGATCCAGATCTTCAACGTCGGCGCCGAGCGCATGCTGGGCTATACCGCCGCCGACGTGATGAACAAGATTACGCCGGCCGACATTTCCGATCCGCAGGAAGTGATTGCGCGTGCCAAAGCACTCAGCGGCGAGCTCGGCACCCCGATCACGCCGGGCTTCGAGGCCCTGGTGTTCAAGGCCTCTCGCGGGATCGAGGACATTTACGAGCTGACCTACATCCGCAAGGACGGCAGCCGGTTTCCGGCGGTGGTTTCAGTCACGGCGCTGCGCGACGCGCAGGACGCCATCATCGGCTACCTCCTGATCGGCACCGACAATACCGCGCGCAAGCAGGCGGAAGAGGCGCTCCTCAAGGCAGGCGCGCTGCAGAACGCGATTTTCAACAGCGCCAACTTCTCCAGCATCGCCACCGACGCAAAGGGCGTCATCCAGATATTTAACGTCGGCGCCGAACGGATGCTGGGCTACACGGCGGCGGAAGTGATGAACAAGATCACGCCTGCGGACATTTCCGATCCGCAGGAGGTGATTGCGAGGGCCAAGGCGCTGAGCGTCGAGCTCGGAACCCCGATCACGCCGGGCTTCGAGGCCCTGGTGTTCAAGGCCTCTCGCGGGATCGAGGACATCTACGAGCTGACCTACTTCCGCAAGGACGGCAGCCGCTTCCCCGCCCTGGTCTCCGTGACGGCGCTTCGCGATGCCGACGACGCGATCATCGGGTACCTGCTGATCGGCACCGACAACACGGCGCGCAAGCAGGTGGAGGCCGAACAGGCGATCCTCGATCAACGCCTGCGTGACCAGCAGTTCTATACGCGCTCACTGATCGAATCCAACATCGACGCCCTGATGACC
>JBBRAI010000027.1:0-48989 GCA_038206915.1 Burkholderiales bacterium
TTGGCGCGCGTAGCGCGCAGGTTTTATCCCTGGAGAGGTGCGCGGAATGATAAATGCTGTGTGAGTCGTGGCGCACTCGATCTTCAGGAAAAAATGCCGTGCAGGTACCAGGCGCCGGCGGGGCTGCGCTCGCGATAGACCCACAGCAGCGCCGCATCGGCGGAGCGGGCGATAAAATAATCGCGCGCCACGTCGGCGCCATCCCACCATCCGGACTCGATGCGTTCCGGGCCGGCCAGCAGCTTTAGCGGCCCGTCGCGGCAAGGGACCGATTCACGCTCCTGCAGCGCCTGCGGTCGCTCCAGCAGCCAGAACGGGCGCAGTTCGAAATCGAGCGCGAGCTGCTTTGCGCCGGGCTCGGCCGCGGCCGAAGCGCGCTCCGGACGGTGGTCGGCGTTGAGGACCATGCCGTGCACGGCCGCCGCGCCCAGGCGCGCGCGCAGGCGCTCGATCAGGCGCGGCCAATTGCCTTCCTGGCGCAGTTCATCTGGAAAGAGGCTCTGATTGGAATGTTCGAGCGGCTCGATCGCCTGCACTTGCAGCGCGATGGCGCGCACCGGCTCGGCCAGTACCGTCTGCTGCAGCCGCTCGCGCAGCAGCAGCGCGAAGTGCGCCGCCTCGCGGCAAGGGGAGACCAGGCCGAGCTCGATGCGGGTGGCGGGGATATCGCGATGTGCGAGACTTAGCAACAGCCGCCGCGTGCCGGCGGCACGCGCCGCGAGAAAACCCTCGAGCTGCGCCAGCAGCCGCTGTGCCGCGAACAACAGGGCTGGTGCCTGCGTGGCTTCGGCCGGCAATTCGATCGCGGCGCAGAATTTCTCCGGCAGCACGAATGCGCCGCGCGGATCGGGCAGACGGCCCAGGGCCTGGTCCAGCGCGTCGAGCAGGCCCTGGCCGAAACGGCGCGCCAGACCGTCGCGCGGCAGCGCGAGCAGATCGCCGATGCTGCGGGCGCCGATCGACGCCAGGGTTTCCTCCTCGCCGGATTGAGACACCGAGACAGGCAGGGTGCGCAGCTCGCCCTCGAGCGCAGCCGCATCGCTTAGCAGGCAATGCCGGCCCGAACGCGCGAACCAGGAGGCGGCGCGCGGCGTGGGCGCGGCGGCGAGGCAGGCGCTGTAGCCCATGGCGGCGAGTCCCTGGCGCAGCCGCGCTTCGATGTTTTCCAGACCGCCGAACAGCTTCAGGCTGCCCGAGACTTCGAGCAGCACCAGGTCGGGGAAATCCAGCGCGACATTGGACGTGCATTGCATCGCCCAGGCGGCGATGCCGAGGAGCGCCTCGGTTTCGACAGCGGCCTCGCGCTCGCGCAAGCGCAGGCTCGGCGCGAGCGCGAGCGCTGCTGCGACCGGCATGCCCGGGCGCAGGCCGCGCGCGGCGGCCTTGGCGTCGCAGGCGAGGATGCGCTGCCGCTCGGCGACCGCGCGCGGTTCAGGCGAAGGCAAGCCGCGCTGGAACGCTTCCAGCGGCAGCTGCGGCAGATGCAGTGCTATCCACAACATGGGTATCGACCTGTGGGAAAGAAAAGCCGCTTGCCGGCGCCAGCGAGGCGGGCAGCAGGATCGGCCGGGAGAGCGGCGCGCCGCGGCGCTTCAGGATGGACAAGGCGAGCCCGCCTTGATGCGTGGCGAGCGCAATGCGCAGCACCGCCGGCGAGGGCTCGCGCGCGGCCCGGGGCGGGCGGAACAGCATGGCGAGGCAGCGGCCGCTCTCGGCGGCGAGCTGCAGGCGCCGCAGCTGGGTAAAGCAGAGCGTGCCCGGCCAGGCGAGCACGCCGCCGCAGGCCGTCGAGCCCAGCGCCTGTTCCATCGCCCACAGCGTGTCGCCGTCCTTTGCGGTCTTGACGATCACCACGCGCGCCAGATCGATGCCGGCGGCGGCGAGCGCCGGTGCATAAGGCAGGTAGGGCGGGGCGATCCAGGCGATGAATTTCCTCTGCGCGGCAAGCCGCGCCAGCCCGGGGCCGAGGATGCGCAACTCGCCTATGCCCTCGTGCTGCGGCAGGAGCTCGGTGAGCGCGCCGCAGGGCCAGCCGCCGCCCGGCAATTCGGCATCCAGCGCGGCGTAGCCGCTGGCAATGCCGGGGTAGGCGCTGCGCGCAAATCCACCGCCGCGCCAGATGCCGGGATGGCGTTCGAGTTCAGCCGCAAGGCCGGGCATGGCATCTCCGAAAAACTGTATGTTTATACAGTATCCGGAAATTCCCCCGGCTTGTCTACCGGGATTTTTCTAAGGCTGCTGCAGCGCCCAGGCCTACTCTGCGAGCGGCTCCGGCTTGCCCAGGACATAGCCCTGGTAACCCGCCACGCCGATGTCGGTCAGGATGGCGATAAGCGCGCTGTCCTCTACGCCCTGCGCAATGACCGGAATCTCCAGCGGCCGGAACACGCGCAGCATCGCCTCCAGAATGAAGCGCGCATCCTCGCGCTCGCCGATCTCTTTGGTGAAAACGGGCGCGAGTTTGATGTAGGCCGGCATCAGTTCGTGGACCAGGGCGACGGCGTTGCGCTCCATCTCCAGATTATCCAGTGCGAGCCGGCTGCCCAGGCTGCGCAGTTCCTGAGCAAACAGCTTGGTCACCTCGGGCGATTTGCTCGCCGCTGCACCGGTCATCTCGAACACCATGCGTTGCGCCTCGCGTGGACTTGCTTTGAGCAGCCCGTGCAGTTCCTCGCGGAATTTCTGGTCGAGTATCGACTGGACGGCGACGTTCACGCTCACGCTGCGCGGCAGGTTCCTGGAGCGCGCCAGCGCCGCCAAGGCGAGCTCCACCACACGGCGATCCAGCACCGGCAACAGCCCGTGCTGGCTCGCAACCGGCACGAATGCGCTTGCGGAAATCGCCTGGCCGCGGCTGTCGGCCAGCCTCGCAAGGAACTCGAACTGCAGGGTCTCGCCCTCAGGAATCGAAGCGACCTTCTGGAACAGCAGCGACACGCGCCCGCCTGCCATGGCCGCCTCGATCTCGCTTTTCATGTCGGCCAGCTGGCCGGCGCCAGTTTCCAGCTCCGCCCCGAGCGCGCCGCTCCCGCGCGCCGCCGCCTGGGCAAGCGCCGTCTCCGCGAGCTTGCTCAGCAGCGCGAGCGTGGCGTCGCCCGCCGAGAAATGCCCGAAGCCGGCGTATGCGGTGACGTTTTCCGGCAAGCCAGAGGCATGCAGCGCCGCGACGAATGTCCTGCAGACGCCGTCTGCCCAGGCGCTCACCGCATCGCGCGGTTCATTGGCGAGGAAGGCCGCGAACGTGGGGCCCTGCCAGCGACCGACCAGCGGTGTGACGCGCGCGCCGGGGGCCGCCAGGGTGTCGGAGAGCTGCCTGAGGACGCCGTTGCCTTTGGACAAGCCGACCGCGCGGTTGATTTCCTCGAGTCCGCCGATCGCAAACAGCACGAGCGCGCCGGAATGGACCTCCGCATTCTTGTCGAGTGCCGCCGATATTGCATTCTCCAAGCCGCGCCGGTTCAACTGGCCGGTCATCGCGTCCTCGAACGCTTCGCGGCGCAGGCGTTCGGCGCGCGCAGTCTCTTCGGTGATGGCGTCCCTGATCTTGGAAGAAAGGCTGTTGATGGCAAGCGTGACGCGGTGCAATTCACGCGCGCGCGGCGCCGAGGCGATGGTGACGAAATCGCGGTTGCCGATGGAAACGGCCGCGTCCTCGATCGTTCGTAGCGGTTTCAATATGCCGGACAGATAGACACGCATCACGACCAGGGCTGCTGCGAACATCAGGCTCAGCCAGGTCAGAGTTGCCAGCGCGGTTTCCCACAATTGAAGGTAGGCGTACTGAGGGTGAACCCGTACGATCACCTTGCCCATCTGGCGCCATCCGGAGCTGATCAGCGCCTGCCCGGTTGGCGGGTCGAACCCCACAAGACTTGTGAACCACGCCGGCACGCCGATTTTCTGGGGCCCGAGTTGCCGCGCGAACACATTCGAACCGTCAATTGCCTTCACCTCGATCAGCGCGAAATGTCCCCGGTCGAACACCGGATTTACCATGATGTTCAGCATCGGCACGTCCAATGTCTGCATGCGTGAGCCTATTGCGAGGGACAGGGAGGTCGCGGTCTCGTTCGCATGGGCATCGAGCTGCTGTGCGAGGCTGCGCCGCGTGGTGTGGACGTAGATCGCCTCGATGCCTAGCAGCAGTGCGATGAACGCGACGGTGATGCCGATGAGCAGCTGGCGGGCGAGTGTCATGATTGCATGCTTCCTTTCAAGTCTTGCTCTGAGCGATCAGCCGTTCCTGCACCGAAAGCCACTGACGGATCTGGGACGGGTCCGCCTTGATGCCTCCCTTGGCAAGCTGCACTTCGTCGTCATTGAAGCTGTAGACAGGTATCAGGTCGGGCCGTTGCGATGCGGGTTTGATGAGCAGGTCGAGGTTGTCCAGAATCAATGGCTCCGCATCGGGCGTCGCATAGTAGGCGAGGACCATGTGCGCGTCCTTCAGCGTGAGCGCCCTGACGTAGGTAATGCGCAGCCGCTGCAGCGGCACGCCCAGCTCTTTCAGCATGTAGTACTTGGCGATGGCGAAATCTTCGCAGTCGCCGCCGTTGCTGGCGACTGATTCGGCTGGGGTGGCCCAGTAATCGACCTGGCCCCAGTGGGCCTGATCCGATACCCAGCGGATGCGATTGAGCTGGCTGTTGACGAGTTGCAGCACTTCGGCTTCGCGTCCCTTGGCTGCGTCCAGGCGCGGTATGAAGGGGTCCGCCTTTTGCGCCACGGCGAAATTCTTCCACTGGGCAAGCAGATTGCGCGCTGCGTCGGTAAATTTCTGCGCGAGCTGGGTGATCAGCACCGGACTCACCCTGGTGGTGAAGCCAAGATCCGGAATCGATTGTGCCTGAGCGGCAAAGGACCGAAGAATGGCGCACGCGAGCATGAACGCGGGCAAGCGCGTGCATGGGGAGCGGGTACGGCGAATGGCGGTCGCGGACAAGCCCAGTGGCGTTATGGAGCCGGCAAATTTTTCCATCGCCGGAGGACGATTTGCTTGCGCATCGAGGGGAATATTACCGCAGCGGGCGCAGGCGGTGCGCCATGTTTCTGCGAGACAGATATGCGGCCGTCAACTTTGCGGGGCATCGCGGAATGATCGACGGGGCAGGCTGGCCAATAGCGACGGATTCAGATCGTTCACAGGCAGGGCGGCAGGCGGTCGCGCCGATGCGAACCCGGATGGACGCTCGAGCCCGGGTCGCGATTACGCCAGGCGCGGGGCTTATTTAGACTGTCCAAATAATACTTGACAAATGTTATACAATTGTCTAATTTATCACTTAGACAGTATAAATAGCCAGGATAACAACCTGAGAAATTCAGACACAGAGTTAGAATAAAATGAAATCAAGTAAAGAAATAATCGAACAAACAGGTATTTCCAGGGCCACATTAAACAATTACATTAAATTAGGCCTACTGTCCAAGCCAGTCCTGAAACAGCCTCAGCCCGAAGAGGGCGACGCGAAGATGATGGGGTATTTCGACGAGGATGCGATCAAGCAGATAGAAGCGGTCCAACGATTGAAAGGGGAAGGTCTCACCATGGCCGAGGTCGTCGCACGCATAGGAATTGTTCCGCCGGCAGCAGCGCAAGCCGGCGCCGAAGAGCACCATCCCGCGCCGGCAGGCCTGGCCGTTGCCGGTCCGCTGGCGGTGGCGGCGGACAACCGCCGCGCCCTGCGACTCACGCTGGAGGACGTTCACCACCCTGCATACATGGTGAACTACAATTTTGAGCTTACCTGGTACAACGACGAGGCGCGCACGCGCGTTCTCTCCGCGCTGGATACGCTGCCGGCGCACAGCGAGGCGCGCAATCTGTTTCCGCTCCTTGTTCCGTCCGCAACGAGGCAAGCGGACAAGACCGGCTCGGAACTGTTGCGCATCCACCTCGCACTGGCGAAAAACCGACTGAGCAAAGCCAGTGTCCTCGGGCTCCTGCGCGGCCTCGACCGGGAGTCGTTCGTTTTGGCAGAACGGCTGTTCGACGAATCCGCGGTTACAACCGAGCGCAAGCCCATACTCGATTTTTCGCTGGAACTGACCGATGCCGGCGGCGGCGCGGAGAACTGGCGCGTCTTCGCTTCCTTCTTCCGCGAAGGGATTTTCGTGGTCTATGTCCCGACCGACCAATACAGCGCCACGCTACTCGATTTTCTCGGCCAGAGGGACGCGGTTATCCGCGACCTGATGCGCAGGCGCCTGCCGGTGCTGACTCCGCTTGCGGTGATGGTCGCGGATCTGCAGAATTCGGTAAAGATCTGCTCGGAGTTGCCGCCGGAGGAATATTTCGAGCTGATCAACGAGATCTGGACCACGATGGGTCCGATATTCCGCAAGTACTACGGCACCTACGGCAAGCACGTAGGCGACGGCATGGTCTATTATTTTTTCCCGCAACCCGACAGCGACTACATTTTCAACGCGCTCGCCTGCGCTCAGGAGCTCAAATCGGAGGTCCGCAAAATCAGCAAGAAGTGGCAGCTGCGCAAGAACTGGCTCAACGAGCTGTATTTGAACACCGGGCTGCACGAGGGGCAGGAGTGGCTGGGTACGTTTCAGACGGCGACCAGCGTGGAATTCGCCGTACTGGGCGATACCATCAACCACGCGTCGCGCCTGAGCGAATTCGCACGCTTCGGCACCATCTGGGCGACCAAGAACCTGCTGAGCAAACTGGCCCAGCAAAAGCGCTCCAACGTCGATTTCGGCATCACCCGCAAGGGTGCGGATGGACAGGACCATTTCGTCGCCTCGTCCTACTCGCAGCTCGGTTCGATGGTCGATTTGAGCTGCGAGCGCTACGAAAAGCTGCGCGATATTGCGATGCTGCCGATTACCGAAATCCGTTCCGTCAAGTTTCCGGACTAGCCGCGCGAAAGCGCGGGAATAGCCGCGCAATGGGTTATCCTAGGGGCACGATTCCGCCTGCGCCCCCCGATGCCCCTGATCCAGCTCTCCGAGGCCTGCCTGGCCTACGGCCATGTGCCGCTGCTCGACCGTGTCGACCTGGTAGTCGAGCCGGGCGAACGCATCGGACTGATCGGCCGCAACGGAACCGGCAAGTCCAGCCTGCTGAGGCTCATCGACGGGAGCGCTGCAGCCGATGACGGCAAATTCTGGCGCGCGCCCGAGCTCAAGCTCGCGCGCGTCGCGCAGGAGCCCGAATTCCGATCCGATATAAGCGTGTTCGAAGCCGTCGCCGAGGGGCTGGGCGCGGCCACGCAGCTGGTGCTCGACTATCACGCGGCGGCGCACGCGCTCACTGCGGCACATGACGCGGGCGCGCCGGCCGACCCGGCGCTGATGGAGCGGCTGCACGAGCTGCAGGAAGCACTCGATGCGAGTGACGGCTGGAGCCTGGAGCACAGGGTCGAGGGTACGCTCTCGCGCCTGCAGCTGGATGCCGACAGAATGGTGGCGGACCTGTCCGGCGGGCTGAAGAAGCGCGTCGCGCTGGCGCGCGCGCTGGTGCCGGCTCCGGACCTGCTGCTGCTGGACGAGCCCACCAACCACCTTGACGTGGCCGCGATCGAATGGCTGGAGCAGATGCTGCTGTCGTTCTCCGGCAGCGTGTTGTTTGTCACCCATGACCGGCGCTTCCTCGACAACGTGGCCACGCGCATCATCGAGCTTGATCGCGGCCGCCTGAGCAGCTACCCGGGCAATTTCAGCGCCTACCAGCAGGAGAAAGCGGCGGCGCTGGAAACCGAAGCCGTGCATGGACGTAAGTTCGACAAATTTCTGGCGCAGGAAGAGGTCTGGATCCGCCAGGGCATCCAGGCGCGGCGCACGCGCAACGAAGGCCGGGTGCGCCGCCTCGAGGCGTTGCGCCTCGAGCGCAGCGCGCGGCGCAACCGCGTGGGCAAGGTCGCCCTGGCGGTAGACGAGGGCGAGCGTTCGGGCAAGCTGGTGGTCGAGCTGCGCAATGTCGGGAAGCGGTACGATGACAATGCGGTGGTACGCGATTTTTCCTGCCGCATCCTGCGCGGCGACAAGGTGGGCTTGATCGGGCCCAACGGCAGCGGCAAGACTACTTTGCTCAAGCTGATTCTGGGTGAGCTTCAGCCGGACGCCGGACAGGTACGCCTCGGGACCAAACTCGATTTCGCCTATTTCGACCAGTTCCGCGCGGTGCTGGACGAAGAGGCCACGCTGGCTGACACCATCAGCGTGGGCGGAGATTTCGTGGAAATCAACGGCGCGCGCAAGCACGTGATCAGCTACCTGGGCGATTTCCTGTTCCCGCCGGAGCGCGCGCGTGCCCCGGTCAAATCGCTCTCGGGCGGCGAGCGCAACCGACTGCTGCTGGCGCGCCTGTTCAGCCGCCCGGCCAATGTGCTGGTGCTCGATGAGCCGACCAACGACCTCGACATCGAGACGCTGGAGCTGCTGGAAGAGCTATTGCAGGACTACGCTGGCACGCTGTTCCTGGTAAGCCACGACCGCGCGTTTCTGGACAATGTCGTCACCCAGACCATCGCCAGCGAAGGCGAGGGCGTGTGGCGGGAATACGCCGGCGGCTATAGTGACTGGCAGCGCGTGAAATCTTCGGCGCAGACGGAAGCGGCGGGTGCGCCGCCAGTGGAAAAAGGCGCAGGCCGATCCAGGCGCGCTATTGCCGCGCCGGCGCCGCCCAAGACCGGGCTCAGCTTCAAGGAACAGCGCGAACTTGCGGAGCTGCCGGCCAGAATCGATGCGCTGGAAAAGGAGCAAGGCCAGATCAGCGCCGCGCTCGCGAATGCGGCGCTGTACCGGGATAAGCCCGAGCAGGTGAAACAACTCAATCAGCGTTTCGCGGCGCTCGAAGCGGAACTCGCGTCCGCGCTGGCGCGCTGGGAGACGCTGGAAGCGAAGCGCTAAGCGGGTACAGCAGTGCGCAACCGGATGCGGTTCGCGGCGCAAGCTATCCGCTTCCGCCTGTTTTCCGCGGCTACAGGATCTTGGCGAAGCGCTTTACCGCCTCTTCGATATTGGCCCGGCTGTTGAAAGCGCTCAGGCGGAAATAGCCCTCTCCGCAAGCGCCGAAGCCGCTGCCGGGCGTTCCCACCAGATGGGCTTTCTGCAGCAGCTTGTCGAAGAAGTCCCAGCTGCTTAATTTGCCGGGGGTCTTCAGCCACACGTAGGGCGCGTTCACGCCGCCATAGACCTGCAGCCCCAGTTGTGTCAGCGTTTCGCGCACCAGCTTGGCGTTGGCGAGGTAGAAATCTATGGTTTCCCGCACCTGCTTCCCGCCCTCCGGCGAGTAGATCGCGGCCGCGCCGCGTTGCACCGGATACGAGACGCCATTGAATTTAGTGCAGTGCCGCCGGTTCCACAGCGGATGAATCGCGACTTCGCGGCCATCGCGCGTCTTTCCCTTGAGATTCTTCGGAATCACCGTGAAGGCGCAGCGCACGCCGGTGAAGCCCGCCGTCTTGCTGAAGCTGCGGAATTCGATCGCGACGTCCCTGGCGCCGTCAATTTCATAGATCGAGTGCGGAATGGCCGGGTCGGTAATGTACGCCTCATAGGCGGCGTCATAGAGGATGATCGAATCGTTCCGCTGCGCGTATTCGACCCAGCGCGCTAGCATCTCCTTGGTGGCGACTACGCCGGTCGGGTTATTCGGATAGCACAGGTAAATCAAGTCGACCCGCTGCTTGGGAAGCTCGGGAACGAAATTGTTTTCGGCGGTAACCGGAAGGTAGACCAGGCCGCCGTAGCGGCCGCTTGCATCCGCCGGCCCCGTGTGTCCGGCCATGACATTGGTATCCACGTACACCGGGTAGACGGGGTCGACCACCGCAATGACGTTGTCGTCTCCGAAAATGTCCAGGATATTCCCCGAATCGCATTTGGAGCCGTCCGAGACGAATATCTCGTCCGCGTCGACCTCGGCGCCGCGCGCCCGATAGTCGTGTTTGGCAATGGCTTCGCGCAGGAAATCGTAGCCCTGCTCAGGCCCGTAGCCACGGAACGACGTGCGTTCGGCCAGTTCGTCGACGGCTGAATGCATTGCCTGAATCACGGCGGGCGCAAGCGGTTCGGTGACGTCGCCGATGCCAAGGCGAATGACATCCGCGGACGGGTTCTGGTCGCAGAATGCCTTGACCCGCCGGCCGATTTCAGGAAACAGGTAACCGGCAGTCAGCTTGAGATAATTGTCGTTGATGTAGGTCATGAATTGATTTTGAAATCCTTAAATTGGCGGATTCGCCTGCTGCGCTTCGCCAAACAGCATCACCCGTTCCAGGCGCCCATTGCGTTCGTCGAATCGCACCGGTGCAACGCCGCCCGGCATTCTAACATTTACGCATTTCGCCTCGATGAGCCCCAGGCTCCGTGCCGCGCTCGCGACGGCGGTCGCGCTCGAGCCGGACGACAAGGTCGGCCCTTCGCCGCGCTCGAAGACGCGTGCGTCGATGCAATCCGGACCGGCGACGGCGGCCCATTGCAGGTTTATTCCGTTCCTGCATGGGCGCCCCGCGCCGCGCACGCCATCGCTCTCGGTGCTGTTCGCAATCGCGCTCAGCCGGGGCCGCCACAGCTCCGATCCGAGCTGCTGCATCGACGGCAATTGGTCCGGGCTGTTCAGGAAGGTCACGCAATGCGGATTTCCGACATTGACGAATTGGCTGCAGGTCCACGCGGCCTCGATCTTCTCCAGATCGACAACACGCGCAACGACGCGGCCGCCAAAGCGGGATTCCCCGACGTATTCCGGCGCTGCTCCGACGGCCGCGAGGCCGTACGTCGGGACGCCCATGTCGATCCAGAATCCTTGATGCCCTTCGCGTTCGGCCGCTTCGATCCGGGCCTCGACAATGGGCGCCCCGGGCGTGGCGTGATAGACACGCAGGATGAATCCATCCGGGCGATTCGCCCGACCGGTATCGACGAGCCACTGCGAGAAAATCGTCAGGCCGTTCCCGCTGCGCTCCGCAAGCGTCCCGTCGGTGTTGACGATCAATAATGCGAAAGCGTGACCGTCCGGGAAAGGCCCCACCAGCATGCCGTCCGACCGGTACGTTTTGGCGCCGCTCGATTCGGTTCCCGCGGAAACTTCCGGGCGGCCGCAAATGCGTTCGATGGCGCCTCGCGCCCATTGCTCGTGCGTCCGGGCAGCTTCAGCGGCGGTTCGCGCAAGTTCGACGAAGCCGCCGATTTCCTCGGGCGAGGCTACAAAATAGGTATTGCCACGGGCGTCGTAGAAGGCCGCCATGTGAGATTCCCCGCTGGTCGCAAGCTGCCGCCGCCGGACTTCGCCTGTAAATTATCTGATCTCATACAGGCCGCATTTTACACGGCGGTTGCGGATTGCCACCCTTTGGCGTGGCGATGTACACTCAGCGCCCCCGCAGCTGATTTTCCATAGAAAAGCATCCCGAACAGACGAGCCACAATGACCGAAAAATCCCTTCCGTTCGACGAGCGGGCCATACGCGAGATCGCGCGCAAACACCCGACGCCGTTCTATATTTACGATGAATCCGCGATCCGCGCCAGCGCCCGGAGGCTGAACCAGGCGTTCGCGTGGGCCACATTCAAAGAGTATTTTGCAGTCAAAGCCACGCCGAATCCGCATTTGCTGAAAATCCTGAGGCAGGAAGCATTGGGCGGCGATTGCTCCAGTCTGGCTGAACTGGAGCTGTGCAAGCGGGTTGGAATCGCCGGCGAGGACATCATGTTCACGTCCAACGAGACCCCGGCGAAGGAATACCGCCGGGCCAAGGAACTGGGCGCGATCATCAACCTCGACGACATCACACACATTCCCTACGTGGAGCAGCAGATCGGCTTGCCGGACGTGGTTTGCCTGCGCTACAACCCCGGCCGGCTGCGCGAGGGGAACGCCATCATCGGCAAGCCGGAAGAGGCGAAATACGGCTTTACCCTCGAGCAACTCGTGGAAGGCTATCGGCAGTTGAAGGCGAAGGGCGTGCGCCGCCTTGGACTGCACACCATGGTGGCATCAAACGAATTGAACCCCGAATTCTTTGTCGAGACGGCGAAGATGCTGTTTCAGCTTGCCGTCGATCTCGCCCGCGATCCGGGCGTGAGAATCGAATTCGTCAACCTCGGCGGCGGCATCGGCATACCCTACCGCCCGGGTGAGAAGGCGGTCGATCTCGACTTGGTCGGACGCAGGATCCAGCAGGCGTATCAAGAGATCGTCGTGCCGGCGGATTTGCATCCGCTGAAGATCTTTATGGAAAACGGCCGCTGCATCACCGGACCCTATGGCTACCTCGTCACCGAGGCGATCCACCACAAGAACACGTACAAGCAATACATCGGCGTCGATGCGTGCATGTCCAACCTGATGCGGCCCGGCATGTACGGCGCATATCACCACATTACGGTTCTCGGAAAAGAGGGCGCAGCGCAAGACCATACCTACGACGTGGTCGGCTCGCTGTGCGAGAACAACGACAAGTTCGCCATCGACAGGCAGCTCCCCGAAATCAGTGCCGGCGACCTGCTCGTCATTCACGATGCGGGCGCCCATGGCTATGCGATGGGCTTTCAATACAACGGCAAGCTGCGTTCCGCCGAATTGCTGCTGCGCGAAGACGGCTCGGTTACGCAGATCCGGCGCGCGGAAACAATGGACGACTATTTCGCGACTTTGGATTTTTCCGAAATCTAGGTCTGCTGACATTCAACGCGACGGCCGCGCACGCCGGTTTGCCGTTCAAACATCGCCACGACGTTGACCGCTCTGACCGCCGGTTCCGGTCCGACCTAGCCGGTGCGGCCGAGCAGGCCGCGCGCCGCGAGATTCTGCATCAGCGCGGCTATGCCGAAGGTCCAGGGCGGAGCGCGGTCCGAAGTCGTGACGCGATTCACCAGGCGGCCGAGTTTCGGTGTCGCAATGCTGACCAGGTCGCCCAGCGCGTGGGTGAAGCCCATGCCCGGCGCGCCACGGTCCTTGACCGGCGCGAACATGGTGCCGAGGAACAGCACGAAGCCGTCCGGATACTGGTGATACGGTCCCCAGGCGTGCGCGACGATGTCCAGCGGGTCGCGGCTGATTTTGCTCATAGAACTCGACCCCTCGAGCACGAAGCCGTCGGTGCCGGAAATTTCAAGCGCCAGTTCGGCCCGGCGCACGTCGTCGATGCCGTATGTCCTGTCGAACAAACGGATGAACGGTCCTATGGCGCAGGACGCGTTGTTGTCCTTGGCCTTGCCCAACAGCAGCGCGCTGCGGCCTTCGAAGTCGCGCAGGTTGACGTCGTTGCCCAGCGTCGCGCCGACGGTTTCGCCCGCGCCGCTCACCGCGAGCACGATCTCGGGCTCGGGGTTGTTCCAGGAGGATTTGGGATGCAGGCCGACTTCTGCGCCCAATCCGACCGCCGACATCACCTGGGATTTGGTGAAAATCTCCGCGTCCGGACCGATGCCGACTTCCAGATACTGCGACCAGGCGCCCTGCGCGACCAGCACGCGCTTGATCTCCTCGGCCTCGGGCGATCCCGGTTTCACCGTTGCGAGATTGTCGCCGAGGATGCGTGTGACCTGCGCGCGCATGGCCTCCGCCCTGGCGGTATCGCCGCGCGCCTGTTCTTCGATCACGCGTTCGAGCAGGCTTTGCACGAACGTGACTCCGCTCGCCTTGATCGGCTGCAGGTCGACGGGCGCGAGCAGACTGGGTTTGGCGGGATCGCTGCCCTCGCCGCTGTTCGCGAGCAACGCTTCGATCGTGCCGACTACCTTTCCCGGCGCGCTGCGAGCAAGCGCGACGCGGTCGGTGCGCGCAAGCAGCTGGCTCATGGTCGGCGCCGTCGCGGCAAGATCGACCAGTTCGCCGTCCGGGCGCAGTGCGATCGGCGAGGGGCCCGCGGGATTGCCCGGCAGCCAGGCGCGGCCGACCAGAGCGGCCTCGCGCCAGTCGACGGGCAGGCAATCCAGCGTGAGCAGTTCGTTCAAAGTCTTCATGGCAAATCCTCGCGGCGCAGCAGGAACACAAAATCTTCCCCGGCGCTGGTATCGAGCCAGGTGAAGGGCAGACGCGGATAGGCTTTTTCCAGCGCCGCGCGGTTATGCCCGATCTCGACGATGAGCAGGCCTTCGGGATGCAAATGGGCGGCCGCCTGCGCCAGCATCGGCCGCAGCAGCGCGAGGCCGTCGCGCCCGCCGGCGAGCGCGAGGCGCGGCTCGCGGCGGTATTCGCGCGGCAGCGCGCGCATGGCCGCGGCGGCGACATAGGGCGGGTTGGACAGGATCAAGTCGTAGCGGCGCGCCGCCAGACGCCCGAACAGGTCGCTTTGCACCAGGCGAACGCGCCTGCCCAGCGCATAGTCCTTGACGTTCCTGCGCGCGACTTGCAGCGCTTCCGGCAAGACGTCAGCCGCGTCCACGCGCGCCTCCGGAAAGGCGTGCGCGGCGAGCACCGCGAGGCAGGCCGAGCCGGTGCACAGGTCGAGGACGCTGCGCACGCGCCGCGGTTCGCTCACCCATGGCGCAAGATTGTCGCGCAGCAGTTCGGCGATGAAGGAACGTGGCACGATCACGCGCTCGTCTACGTAAAAGCGGAAATCTCCCAGCCAGGCTTCGCCGGTGAGATAGGCAGCCGGCGTACGCTCGCGCACGCGCCGGCGCAGGATGGCGCGTACGGCAGCGAGTTCGGTTGCGCTCAACGGCCGGTCGAGTACCGTGTCGAGTTCGCCCAGGGGCAATTTGAGCGTATGCAGGATGAGATAGACGGCTTCGTCGCGCGCGCTGTGGCTGCCATGGCCGAAGTACAGACCGGCGCGCTTGAACTGCGTGACCGCTTCGCGCAATACCACGCGCAGCATCACCGGGCGCATTTGGCCAGCGCTCAGTCCGGCGACAGCAGGCACTGCAGCACCTGCCGGTAGACGGACTTGAGCGCATCGGGGCTGTCGATCTCGATATTCTCGTTCAGATGGTGAATCAATGCGTTCACCGGGCCGAGTTCGAGTGTGGCCGCATCCACTACTGGTTCTGCTCGTCGATGACGACCTTGAATTCGCTGAACGAGCCGGTCTTTTCCATTTCGACAGGCGCCTGCGCTGCTTTCTTCTGTCCCGCAGCGGCCGTCGCGGCGCCGCCGTCGCTTTCGGACTGGTTCATCAGCCACATCAGATTGGTGGCGGAGTCGGCATTGCCCAGCGCTTCGTCCTTGCTGATCAGGCCGTCTCTATACATTTTGAACAGCGACTGCTCGAAGGTCTGCGAGCCGGGGGTCATGCTTTTCTCCATCGCATCCTTGATCTCGCTGATTTCGCCCTTGTCGATCAATTCGGCCGTGTAGCGCGTGTTGAGCAGCACCTCGACCGCCGCCGAACGCCCGCCTTTCAGATTTCGGATCAGCCGCTGCGAGATCACCGCCTTGAGCGTCGCCGCAAGATCCTGCAGCAGGGAAGGCCGGTTTTCCAGCGGATAGAAGCTGATGATGCGGTTCATCGCGTGGTAGCTGTTGTTGGCGTGCAGCGTCGCCAGGCACAGGTGTCCGGACTGCGCATAGGCGATCGCCGCCGCCATGGTGTCCTTGTCGCGGATCTCGCCGATCAGGATGCAGTCGGGCGCCTGGCGCAGCGCATTTTTCAGCGCCACCTTGAAATCCAGAGTGTCGGTGCCGACTTCGCGCTGGTTGACGATGCATTTCTTGTTGGTGAATATGAACTCCACCGGGTCTTCGAGCGTCAGGATGTGGCCGGACTTGCTGGCGTTGCGCAGGTCGAGCATGGCGGCGAGCGTGGTCGACTTGCCCGAGCCGGTCGCGCCCACCATCAGTATCAGGCCGCGTTTTTCCAGGATCACTTCCTTCAGCACCGGCGGCACGCCCAGGGTGTCGATGTTGGGCACCTCGCCCGGGATGTAGCGCACCACCACCGCCGGCGTGGTCTTCTGGCGAAACGCGCTGATGCGGAAAGTGCCGACCCCGGGCATGGGAAAGCCGGTGTTGAGTTCGAGCGTATCCTCGAATTCCTTCTTCTGCTTGTCATTGAGGACTTCGTACAGCAGGTTGGTGATGCTGGCGGCATCCATCATCTGCTGGTTGATCGGCATTGCGGTGCCGTTGATCTTGATGTTGATGGGCGAACCGACCGACAGGAAGATGTCGGAAGCCTTCTTCTCCGCCATCAGCTGGAACAGGCGTTTCATTGCAGACATGGTTTTCTCCCTTTAACGACCCGCGCCAGCCTGTCGGCGCGGGACTTCGCACATGCGCGCCTGATGCGGGCTGCGCTGCACAGGCCGTATTTTCCGTCAGCCGCAGGCAGATTGCCAGACATAAGCGCCGATCCGGCCTGCCACCGCCCATGCCGGTATTGCGAGAATATTGTTGCGGGCAGTCAGTTGGTGCTCGATGCCGGTTCGAATCCAGAAACGTCCAGTACGGGCGCGGGCTTCCAGCCCTTTTTGCGATGTTCGGCCACGACAGTGGTAAAAATACCGCCGCGCACATTGAATTTCGCGGTCAGGCGCATGAAGCGCGGACGCGTTGCGCCGACCAGGTCGTCGAGGATGAGATTGGTGACCGCCTCGTGGAACGCCCCCCGGTCGCGGTATGACCAGACATACAACTTGAGGCTTTTGAGTTCCAGACACTTGCGCTCCGGTATGTAGTCCAGCACGAGGCGCGCGAAATCGGGTTGGCCGGTCAGTGGGCACAGGCAGGTAAACTCCGGAATCTCCATGTGAATCAGGTAGTCGCGCACGGGGCTCGGATTGTCGAAGGTGCTCGGTTTGGCGGCGTGTTTGGTGCTCATGCGAAGCTCGGAAATCAAAGTTAAGATGGTATTATATCGGTTGCCTATAACTCCAAATAAATCCGGTCAAAAACCGGTTTTCTGAAAAAAATCCAGTGCGCCTTACTCAAATCAAGTTAGTCGGATTCAAATCCTTCGTCGATCCGACCTCCATCGCCGTTCCCGGCCAGCTGGTCGGCATCGTCGGGCCGAACGGTTGCGGAAAATCAAATGTCATCGATGCGGTGCGCTGGGTGCTGGGCGAATCGCGCGCCTCGGCGCTGCGCGGCGATTCGATGCAGGACGTCATTTTCAACGGCTCGTCGCTGCGCAAACCGGTGGCGCGCGCGAGCGTCGAGCTGACCTTCGACAACAGTCTGGGCAAGGCCGCCGGCCAGTGGTCGCAGTACGCCGAAATCGCGGTAAAGCGGGTGCTGACGCGCGAGGGCGAATCGCTGTATTACATCAACAACAGTCACGTGCGCCGGCGCGACATCCAGGACATATTCATGGGCACCGGCCTCGGACCGCGTGCCTACGCCATCATCGAGCAGGGCATGATCGCGCGCATCATCGAGGCCAAGCCCGAAGACCTGCGCGTGTTCCTGGAGGAGGCGGCGGGCATATCCAAGTACAAGGAGCGTCGCCGCGAGACCGAGCACCGGCTGCACGATACGCGCGAGAACCTGGCGCGCGTGGCGGACATTCGCGAAGAGCTCGGGGTCCAGATCGACAAGCTGGACCAGCAGGCGCAGGTGGCGATGCAGTACAAGGAATTTCAGGGCGACATGCAGCGCAAGCAGAATCTGCTGTGGCTGCTGCGCAAAACTGAAGCCGACAACGAGGCGCAGCGCCACGCGCGCGACATCGAGCGCGCGGCGAACGAGCTGGAAGCGGAGACCGCGCGCCTGCGTGAAATCGAAAAGCGCCTGGAGCAGGTGCGCAGCGAGCATTACGCGTCCGGCGATACGCTCAGCAACGCGCAGGGCGAGCTGTATGCGGTCAACGCAGAGGTGCAGCGCCTGGAAACGGAAATCCGCTACGTCAGCGAGAGTCGCGGCAGGCTGGAAAACCAGATCGCGCAGCTCAGCGCGCAAACGGGGCAATGGCAGCAGCAGGCAGGTGAACTGAGCGGGGCGCTCGCCATGTGGCAGGAGCGCCAGGGCGGCGCCGGGCAGCGGCTGCTGCAGGCGCGCGAGCGCGTGGCGGCCGAATCGACCCGGCTGCCCGAGGCCGATCAGGCGTTTCGCGCGGCGCAGGCCGGACTTGCCGCGCAGCGCACCGCCCTGGCGCAGACCGAGCAGGCGCTGAAAATCGAGCAGACGCATATCGACCATGCGGACAGGACCTTGCAGGGCCTGACGCTGCGGCAGGAGCGCCTGCGCGCCGAACATGAAGGTCTGGCCAAACCCGACTCGTCCGCGATCGAGCAGCAACAGCTTCGCATCGACGAACTTGCCGGCGAACTCGCGCGCAAGGACGCGCAGTTGGCAGCGCAGCTGGAACAGCTGCCGGATCTGGAAAACGCGCGGCGGGCGGCGCAGGAGAAGCTCGACGCGCAGCTGCGCGAACAGGCCGGCCTCGAATCGCGCCTGACGACCCTGAAGCAGGTGCAGGACCAGGTCGAAAGCAATGCGCAGATCCACGAATGGCTGAGCCGTCACCGGCTGGACGCGTTGCCGCGCCTGTGGCAGCGGGTGCGGGTCGAAGCCGGATGGGAGACCGCCTTCGAGGCGGTGCTGCGCGAGAAACTGCACGCACTGGAATTGGCGCAGCCCGATCTGCAGCAGGGCGTGATGGGCGACGTTCCGCCGGCAAAATTGAGCGTATTCGCGGCGGCGGCGCCGGTGCAGGACGCCGCGCTGCAAGGTCTGCGGCCGCTGGCGTCGCTGCTGCAGATTCACGACGAAGCCGTGCGCGGGGTGATGCAGGACTGGCTGCATGGGGTGTATGCGGCGGACGCCGTGCCCGGCGACGCCGACCGGCAGGCATTGCCCCCGGGCACCATCCTGGTCAGCCGCGAGGGTCATCAGTTTTCGCGCTGTGCCATCAGCTTTCACGCGCCCGATCCGGGCGACACCGGCATACTTGCGCGCCAGCGCGAAATCGAGGACCTGAGTGCTCAGTTGGGTCAGCGCGAAGGCGCGCTGCGCCAGGCGCGCACGGAACAGCACGTGGTCGAGGCGGCCTTCGGCGGCCACAACCAGCGCCTGGCAACACTGCGGCAGGAAGCGGCGGCGCTGAAGCAGCAAGTGCATGAGCAGCAGATGGAGAGCCTCAGGCTGTCCCAGGGCATGGAGCGTTTCCTGGAGCGCAGCCGACAGATCCAGCAGGAGCAGGACGAAATAACGCGCCAGCAGGAAGCCGAGACTGCCAGCCGCGCGGCGGCCGCGGCAGGCCTGGCCAGCCACCAGCAAGTGATGCAGGCGACCGCGCTCCGGGTTGAGGCAGCGGAGCAGGCCTACAAGCTGGCGGAGGAGGCGCTGAATGCGCAACGGCTGGCGCTGCAGCAAGCCGAGCACGAAGAGCAGCAATCGGGATTCTACGAAAAAGAATGTTTATCAAAAATCAGCGAGATAGATCTATCTCTTAAAGTATTACTGGAGCAATCTGCGGCGGCAGCGTGGCAGTTGGAGCAGCTCAGATCCGAGCTCGCGGGGCAGCAGGACCAGGAACTGAGGCAGCGCCTGCAAGTGCAACTCGAGCAAAGGGTGCAGCGCGAACAGGCGCTGGGCGCGGCGCGTACGCGTCAGGAGGAACTCGCCCAGGGCCTGCGCAGCGCCGAAGAGGAGCGCCTCGTCTGCGAGCAGAAGCTCGAGCCGCTGCGCAACCGCATTGGCGAACTGCGCCTGAAAGAGCAGGCGGCGCGGCTCAACAAGGATCAGTACGCCAGCCAGCTGTTCGAAGCCGGCGCCGACGAGGAGGCGCTCGCCGCGACGCTGGAGAAGGGCACGCGGCCCGGCGCGCTGCAGGCCGAAATCAACCGGCTGGCGCAGGCGATCAGCGATCTGGGGGCGGTCAACATGGCCGCGCTGGAGGAACTGCAGGTCAGCCGCGAGCGCAAGGGTTTCCTCGATGCGCAGTCGGCCGACCTGGGCATGGCCTTGGAAACGCTGGAGGCAGCGATAAAACGCATCGACCGCGAAACGCGCGAGATGTTGCAACAGACCTTCGACACGGTGAACGGGCATTTCGGGCAGATGTTTCCCAGCCTGTTTGGCGGCGGCGAGGCGCGCCTGTTGATGACCGGAGACGAAATCCTGGATGCGGGCGTCCAGGTAATCGCCCAGCCGCCGGGGAAGAAGACTTCGAGCATTCATCTGCTGTCCGGCGGCGAAAAAGCACTTACCGCGCTGGCGCTGGTGTTTTCGATGTTCCAGCTGAATCCGGCGCCGTTCTGCCTGCTCGACGAAGTGGACGCGCCGCTGGACGATCCCAATACCGAGCGTTTCTGCGACCTTGTGAAGCGCATGTCGGCCGACACCCAGTTCCTCTACATCAGCCACAACAAGATCACCATGGAAATGGCGGCCCAGCTGGTAGGCGTTACCATGCAGGAGTCCGGCGTGTCGCGCGTCGTCGCCGTCGACATCCAAGAAGCGCTGCGGATGAAGGAGGAGGTACTAGCCGCATGAGGCTAGGAGCAGGGGCCCCGCGCAGCGGGGATGCGACCCGGGCGAAGGCGGCCGGACGCCGACAGCACGGTACGTGCAATGAGACGTTCGCGAGGAGGCGGCTAGCATGAGACTAGGAGCAGGGGCCCCGCGCAGCGGAGATGCGACCCGGGCGAAGGCGGCCGGACGCGGACCCACCGGTCTTGGCGTTGTGCCTATCGTTCGGAGGCGGCACGCATGAGCGAATTGCAACTTGCGCTGCTGGGCATCGGCGCCTTGGTAGTAATCGGGGTGCTCGCCTACAACAAGCTGCAGGAGGCGCGGCTGAAACGCCAGTCGGAGGAGGCGTTCGGCGCGCGTCATGACGATGTGCTGCTTGGCGGAAAGACCGCAGCGCCTCGGCCGCGCGCCGCCGGCGAACGCATCGAACCGACGCTGTCCGGAATACCGGGCGAGTCCGCGGCGACCGAGGGCGAGCCCGACGCCGGCATCGATTTCATCGTCACTTTGGAAGCGCAGAAGACCGTTGGCGGGGATGCAATCTCCGCCGCGATCGTCGACGGCCCGGCCGGACCCGGCAAGCCGGTCAGCTGGGAGGGCTATAACCAGCAGACCTCCGGCTGGGAGCCGATGGCCGCGGCCGGCGCATATCAAAGACTGCGCGCGGCGATGCAGCTCGCCGACCGAAACGGCGCCGCGGGCGAGCAGGATTTTGCCAATTTCGGCGTCATGGTGCAGGCGGTGGCGACCGCGATCGGCGCGCAATGCGCGCTGGCCGAGCATGCGGCTGCGCTTGCGCGTGCGCAGCGGCTGGACGCGCTGTGTGCCGACGTCGACGTGCAGATCGGACTCAACCTGGCTGCGCGCGGCGGCGCGTTTGCGGGGACCAAGATCCGCGCTTTCGCCGAGGCGAACGGGTTTTCGCTGGAACGCGATGGCAGATTCTGCTGCCGCGACGACGCCGGGCTGGAGCTCTACGCAGTGTCCAACGCTGAAGCGCCTGCGTTCTCCGCGGAAGGCATGAAGTCGATTTCCACCCGCGGCCTCACGCTGCTGTTCGACGTCGCCAGGGCGCCTGGAGGCCTTGCCAGCTTTGACCGGTTCGCCCGCTTTGCCCGCGCTCTGGCCGAGACCCTGGGCGCCGGCATCGTCGACGACAATCGCCGCCCGCTTGACGACGCAGCGCTGGGCAAGATACGCGGCCAGCTGCAAGCGCTATATGCCAGCATGGAGCAACAGGGGATACCGGCGGGAAGTCCGCTGGCGCTGCGCCTGTTTTCCTGATGGCCGCGGCCAAAGCCCTGTCAGCGCAGGCGCAACAATTGCGCGCGGAGCTGGAGCGCCATAACTACCTGTACTACGTGCTCGACCAGCCGCTGGCAAGCGACGCCGAGTACGACCGCCTGATGCGCGAACTGCAGCGCATCGAGGGCGAGCATCCCGAACTCGCAAGCCCCGATTCGCCGACGCAGCGCGTCGGCGGCGCGCCTCTGCCGCAATTCGAGCCGTTCGCACACCGCACCCCCATGCTCTCGCTCGGCAACGCGTTTTCCGAAGAAGAAGTGGGCGCCTTCGACCGGCGCGTGCGCGAAGGCCTGGAGCTGGAAACGATCGAATATCTGGCCGAGCCGAAGTTCGACGGCCTCGCCATCAGCCTCATCTACGAGCAGGGGCGTTTCTCCCGGGGCGCCACGCGCGGCGACGGCTATACCGGCGAGGACGTCACGCCCAATCTGCGTACGGTGAAAAGCATTCCGCTGCGCCTGCAGGGCAAGGCGCCGCCGCGGCTGCTGGAGGTACGCGGCGAGGTGCTGATGTACCGGCGCGATTTCGACGCGCTGAACGCGCGCCAGCGCGCCAACGCGGAGAAGGAATTCGTCAACCCGCGCAACGCCGCCGCCGGAAGTCTGCGCCAGCTCGATTCGCGCATCACCGCGGCCAGGCCGCTGCGTTTCTTCGCTTACGCCGCCGGCACGATCGAAGGCGCGACAGCGCCCAGCACGCACAGCGCACTTGAGGACTGGCTGCAGGAACTCGGACTGCCGGTCTGTCCGGAGCGCAAGCTGGTAAGCGGCCTGGAAGGCCTTATGCGCTATTACCGGCAGCTGGGCGAGCGCCGCGCCGCGCTCGCGTATCAGATCGACGGCGTGGTATACAAGGTCAACAGCCTGGCGGCGCAGCAGCGCCTGGGATTCGTCTCGCGTGCGCCGCGTTTTGCCATCGCGCACAAGTTTCCCGCCGAAGAAGCCAACACCGAAGTGCTCGCGATCGAGGTGCAGGTGGGACGTACCGGCGCGCTCACGCCGGTGGCGCGCCTGGCGCCGGTATTTGTCGGCGGCGTAACCGTCACCAACGCAACGCTGCACAACGAGGATGAGCTGCGGCGCAAGGATGTGCGCATCGGGGACACCGTGGTGGTGCGCCGCGCGGGAGACGTAATTCCCGAGGTGGTGACGGTGCTCAAGACGCGGCGCCCGGCGCATGCGCGCGTTTTCAAGATGCCCGCGGCCTGCCCGGTGTGCGGCTCCGCCGTGGTCAGGTTGCCGGACGAAGCGGTGGCGCGCTGTTCCGGCGGACTCATCTGTCCGGCGCAGCGCAAGCAGGCGCTGCTGCATTTCGCTTCGCGCCGCGCCTTGGACATCGAAGGCATGGGCGAAAGGCTGGTGGACCAGCTCGTCGACAACGCCATCGTCAAGACGGCGGCGGACCTATACCGGCTCGGGCTGGTGGCGCTCGCCGGCCTGGAGCGCATGGCGCAAAAGTCGGCGCAAAACGTGGTCGATGCGATCGAGCGCTCGAAGGACACCACGCTGGCGCGCTTCATCTACGCGCTGGGAATACGCAATGTCGGCGAGACGACGGCCAAGGAGCTGGCGCGCCATTTCGGCAGTCTTGACCGGCTGATGCAGGCGGACGCCGAAGCGCTGCAACTGGTGCAGGACGTCGGTCCGGTGGTGGCGCTCTCGATCGCACAATTCTTTTCCGAGGCGCACAATCGGGAAGTGATCGAGCAGATGCGCGCCTGCGGCGTGCATTGGCAGGAGGGTCCGCCCGGCGCGGCGGTGATCGCGGCGAAACTCGCAGGCAAGGTGTTCGTGCTGACCGGGACGCTGCCGGGCATGAGCCGTGAGCAGGCGAAACAATTGATCGAAGCGCAAGGCGGCAAAGTGGCCGGATCGGTTTCGGGAAAAACCGATTATGTGGTGGCAGGCGCCGAGGCCGGCAGCAAGCTTGCGAAGGCGGAGCAGCTGGGTGTCACCGTGCTGGACGAAGCAGGACTGCAGAAGTTGCTAAAGAACTTGTAACAAATCGAGGGAATACGTCCCGAAGGTCTCGATCCCGCTTGACGGGAAAGTCCCCTGGGGACCTCCCCTCGTGCGCCCCCTAGACAGGTCCGTAACAAAATGACCTTTGTTACGGCTTTTAAGGACAAACAATGAAACGCGTGCGCAAATGTGTATTCCCGGTGGCGGGCATGGGCAGCCGCTTCCTGCCTGCGACCAAGGCCAGCCCGAAGGAAATGATGCCGGTCGTGGACAAGCCGCTGATTCAGTATGCGGTCGAGGAAGCGGTGGCGGCCGGCATCACCGACATGATATTCATCACCGGGCGCAACAAGCGCACCATCGAAGACCATTTCGACAAGGCCTACGAGGTGGAGGCCGAACTCGCCGCGCGCGGCAAGATGGAGTTGCTCGAATTGGTGCAGAACGTAGTCCCTTCACGTATCAACTGCATCTACATCCGGCAACCGGAGCCGCTGGGACTGGGTCACGCGGTGCTGTGCGCGGAGCCGGTGGTCGGCGACGAACCGTTCGCAATCATCCTCGCCGACGACTTGATCGACGGCGCGCCACCGGTCATCAGCCAGATGGTCAAGGTATATGAGCAGCAGCAGTGTTCGGTGCTCGGCGTGGAGGAGGTGCCGCGCGAGAATACGCGCCAATACGGCATCGTGAAAACCGACGGCAGCGAACCCGGCGTGGTCAGTGCCATGGTCGAGAAGCCGCAACCCAAAGATGCCCCGTCGACGCTGGCGGTGGTCGGCCGCTATATCCTGAGCCCGCGGATTTTTCATTACCTCGCCAAGGTGCAGGCCGGGGCGGGCGGAGAAATCCAGCTGACCGACGGCATCGTTGCGCTGATGCGCGAGGAGAAGGTGCTGGCGTATCGCTTCCAGGGCAAGCGCTACGATTGCGGCTCCAAGCTGGGCTATCTGCAGGCCACGGTCGAGTATGGAAAAAAGCATCCCGAGACCGGCGCCGCGTTCAGCGCGTACCTGAAGTCGCTCTAGACAGGGCCGACCGCAAGCAAATGGATCGAAGCGCGCGCGCCCTGCGGATACTGCAATCGGCCGAACTGATCCACAGCGCGGCCGCGGTGGACGCAGCCATCGCGCGCGTCGCCGCCGAGATCTCGGCCAAACTCAAGGACAGCTTTCCGCTGGTGCTGTCGGTGATGGGCGGCGCGGTGGTCTTCACCGGCCGCGTCCTGCCGTTGCTGAATTTTCCGCTGGAATTCGACTACATCCATGTCTCGCGCTACGGCGACGCCACCAGCGGCGGCGAGGTGATGTGGAAAGTCGGACCCCAGGGCGAGGTAGCCGGGCGCGTGGTGCTGGTGCTGGACGATATCCTCGACGCCGGCGAAACCATGCACGCAATACGCGAGCGCGTACTCGGCATGGGTGCACAGGCATTCTATTGCGCAGTGCTTACCGATAAGGAAAAAGCCGCGGCTAAACCTGTCCGCGCCGATTTTATCGGACTGAGCTTGCCCGACCGTTTCGTATTCGGCTGCGGCATGGATGTGCACGGCGCCTGGCGCAACCTGCCGGCGATCTATGCAACCGGCAAGGACGGGCAGGCGTGATCGATCGCAGAACGACACGCCGCGTCCCGCGCAGCGTGCGCCGTGATAACATCGGCGCCGTTTCGATGCCCGGGTTTCATTTCCCACACTTGCACCCCGCCAGCGCATGTTAGCCATCATCGGCGGCAGCGGCCTGACCAAGCTGTCAAATCTCGACGTCACGCGCCGCCTGGCGGTGCGCACGCCCTATGGCGAGCCTTCCGGCGCTCTCACCTTTGGCCGCATCTGCGGCGCGGACGTGGTATTCCTCGCGCGCCACGGTTACGGCCACACGATTCCGCCGCACGAGGTAAATTACCGCGCCAATATATGGGCCTTGGCAGAGCAGAAGCTGGATGGCGTGGTTTCGGTCGCGTCGGTGGGCGGGATACGCGCGGACATGCTGCCCGGCACCATTGCGGTGCCGCACCAGATCATCGACTATACCTGGGGGCGCAAGAACACCTTCTATGAAGGCGGAGAGCAGCCCGTTACACATATCGATTTCACCGAACCGTACTCCGCGAGCCTGCGCCGCCGCGTCATCGACGCGGCGCGCGCCTGCGATGAAGCTGTCGCTGAAGACGCCGTCTATGCCGCGTGCCAGGGTCCGCGGCTCGAAACCGCCGCCGAGATCGACCGGCTGGAACGGGACGGTGCCGACATCGTCGGCATGACCGGGATGCCGGAGGCGGCGCTGGCGCGCGAAGCCGGGCTCGAGTACGCCGCCATTGCCGTAGTCGCGAATTTCGCCGCCGGCCGCGCTGAAAGCCTGCATGCGATCCGCCTCGAGGACATCGAGCAAGTGCTGCAGCAGGCGCTGGCGCGCGTACGCCGGATCATTGAACAGCTCGTGACGAAGACATGACATGATCCGCGAAGTGCTAAAGATGGGCGACCCGCGCCTGTTGCAGCAGGCGCGGCCGGTGGAGCGCTTCGACACGCCGGAATTGCAGGCGCTGCTAGCCGATATGCGCGAGACCATGGTGCATCTGAACGGCGCCGGGCTGGCGGCGCCGCAGATCGGGGTCGGTTTGCAAGTTGTTATATTCGGCGTCGCCGAGAACCCGCGCTATCCCGAGGTCGAAGAAGTTCCGGACACGGTACTCATCAACCCGCTGCTTACGCCGCTATCTGACGAATTGGTGGAGGACTGGGAGGGTTGCCTGTCGGTGCCGGGTCTGCGCGGCATGGTGCCGCGCCATGCGCGCCTGCGCTATCAGGGCTTCGACGAGAAGGGCCAGCCCATCGATCGCAGCGTGGACGGCTTCCACGCGCGCGTGGTGCAGCACGAATGCGATCACCTTGCGGGAATTCTCTATCCGATGCGCATACGCGATTTCAGCAAATTCGGCTTCATCCAGGCCTTGTTCCCGGGCGAGGACGTTCCGGACGAGTGAGGCGCGTGCCGGCGGTCCGGCACGACCGGCCGCCGCTCAGAGTCTGTAACAAAAAAGGATTTTGTTACGGATTCTTATTGATGTTTCAAGGCCTCGATCAGCTCGCTTTCAAGCTTCACCACGGTTTTCGGACTGGCTAGCGCCGCGCCCGAAACCAGAAACACGTCTTCAGCGCGTTCGCCCAGGGTCACGATCTTGGCCGTAACCAGGTTGATGTCGTATTTGCCGAGCACCAAGGCGATCGCATACAGCAGTCCGGGGCGGTCGCCGGCGATGATCGACAGCGCGTAGCTCGCGCCGCGCTCGTCCGGCCGGATATTGACCTCCGGCGTAATCGGAAAATGCCGCAGCTGGCGCGACACCCGGCCGCGCGTCGGGGGGTGCAGCGGCGTCTGGTGCTGCAGCCGCTCCGCGAGATCGGCCTCGATCAGATTGATCATGTCGCGGTAATGCGGATTGCTGCCCGGGCCGAGCAGCAGGAAGGTATCCAGTGCGTAACCGTGGCGCGTGGTATGGATGCGTGCGTCGGCGATGCTGTAGTTGATCTGCTCGAAATAGCCGCAGATGCGCGCGAACAGGTCGCGCTGGTCGCGCGCATAGATCATGACCTGCAGGCCCTCGCCGATCGGCGACAGGCGCGCTTTCACCACCGGCCGGTCGGCATCGACGCGATAGTGCAGCGTGCGCGTCTGCCAGGCGATATCCTGCGCGTCGTGGCGCAGGAAGTAGGCCACGTCGAGCTGGCTCCACAGCCGGTCCTTGACCTCGTCCGACAGCGCGTACAGGCGCAGCAGGCGCAGCGCTTCGACCTGCTTCGCCTGGACGTCCTGCTCGAAGCCGACGCCGTCGCCGCGCAGCAGACGCCGCGCAAGCAGGTACAGGTCTTCCAGCAGCTTGCCCTTCCACGCGTTCCACACCTTGGGGCTGGTGCCGCGCACGTCGGCCACGGTGAGCAGGTACAGCGCGGTCAGGCGGCGCTCGGTCTTCGCGGTGGCGGCGAATGCGCTGATGACCTCCGGATCGGACAGGTCCTGCTTCTGTGCCACTGCGGACATGCTCAGGTGGTGCTCGACCAGAAACACCACCAGCTCGGTATCTTCGCGCGTCAGGCCGTGCGCGCGGCAGAAGCCGCGCGCATCGTGCATGCCGAGCGCGGAGTGATCGCCGCCGCGGCCCTTGGCGATGTCGTGGAACAGCGCCGCGACATAGAGCAGCCAGTGGCGCTCGAACCCGGCCATGAGGCGGCTGCACTGCGGGTACTCGTGCGCGAATTCGACCATGGTGAAGCGGCGCAGGTTGCGGATAACGGTGAGTATGTGCTGGTCCACGGTATAGGCGTGGAACAGGTCGTATTGCATCTGCCCGACTATCCTGCCGAACGCGGGCAGGTAACGGCCGAGGATGGAATACTGGTTCATGCGCCGCAGCGCGTGCACGATGCCGCGCGGCTGCTGCAGGATCTGCAGGAACAGCGCGCGGTTTGCAGGATCGCGGCGGAAACGCGCGTCGATTCCGCCGCGGGCGCGCCAAAGCGCGCGCAGCGTGGGCGCACTCATGCCTTTGAGTTCCGGGTGCTGCTGCAGCAGCAGGAAGCTTTCGAGAATGGCGTCGGGCCGGCGCTCGAACAGCTCCGGTTCGCGCGCCTCCAGCAGCTCGTGCGCTGCCTGGAAGCGCTGGTTGAGGATTTCGGGTGCAATGTCCTCATCCGACTGCAGCTGCAAGGCGATGTTCTGCAGCACCAGCGTATTGAGCTGGGTAATCGCCTTGGCGGTGCGGTAATAGCGCTGCATCAGCTGTTCGCTGGCACGCTTGCTCGACGTGTCGGCATAGCCGAATTGCGTGGCCAGAGCGCTCTGATAGTCGAACAACAGCCGGTCTTCGCGCCGGCCGGCGACATAGTGCAGGCGCACGCGCAGCTCGCTCAGGAACTTCTGGTAGCCAGCGAGCTGGAGCGCTTCCGTCGTGGTGACCAGATCGCGCGCGGCCAGCTGCATCCAGTTGTCGCCCAGGCCGGCGGAGCGGCTGATCCACAGGATCGCCTGCAGGTCGCGCAGCCCCCCCGGCGCTTCCTTCAGGTTGGGCTCCAGGCTGTACGGGCTATCCTGGAACTTGCCGTAGCGCTGTTCCTGCTCCAGGCGCTTGGACTGCAGAAACGCCTGCGGGTCGAGTTGCGCGTGCAGGTCCGTGTCGAAGGCTGCGAACAGGCTGCGGCTGCCGGCGAGCCATCGCGCTTCGAGCAGGCTGGTCTGAACGGTAATATCCTTTGCCGACTCGGACAGGCATTCCTCTATGGTGCGCACGCTGTGGCCGGGTTCGACGCCCGCGTCCCACAGGCTGCCGATCAACGCCTCGAGCTTGGCTTTGAGGTCCGCGTCGGGCTCGTGCGGCAACAGGACCAGCAGATCGACGTCGGAAAAGGGAAACAGTTCGCCGCGGCCGTAGCCGCCGACTGCGGCCAACGCAAGCGAGCGCGGCAGCGCCGCTTCCTTCCAGAGGCTCCTGAGCGTCCTGTCTATGAGCATCCGGTGCCGGCGCAGCACCTGTGCTGCGTTGCCCTCGGCGGCATAGCGCGCATGCAGTTCGCGCCGGCCTTCCTGCAGCTGTTCGCGCATTCCGGCAGCAGCGCGCCGCGCGGTATCCGCGAGTTGCGCGCCGGGTATCAAGCGCGGTGCGCCTTCGGCGCCGGCTTTGCCGGCGTGCCATCGGACACAGTCAGCACTTCATGCCCGGCCTCGGTCACGAGCACGGTATGTTCCCATTGCGCAGACAGGCTGTGGTCCTTGGTCACGATGGTCCAGCCGTCGGAAAGCTCGCGTATCGCCGGCTTGCCCGCGTTGATCATGGGTTCGATAGTGAAAATCATGCCTGCCTGCAGCTGTACCCCGGTGCCCGGACGCCCATAGTGCAGCACCTGCGGCTCCTCGTGGAAATTTCTGCCGATGCCATGGCCGCAGAATTCGCGCACGACGCTGTAGCCGTGCTCCTCCGCGTGTTTCTGGATCGCAGCTCCGATGTCGCCCAAGCGGCTGCCGGGTTTGACCTCCTGGATACCGAGCCACATGCATTCGTAGGTGATGTCGCACAGCCGTCGCGCCTGGATCGCAGGTTCTCCCACGCAGAACATGCGGCTGGTGTCCCCGTGATAGCCGTCCTTGATCACGGTGATATCGATATTGACAATATCCCCGTGCTTGAGCTGCCGCTCGCCGGGGATGCCGTGACAGACCTGGTGATTGATCGAAGTGCAGATCGATTTGGGGTAGGGCTGATAGCCCGGTGGCGCATAGTTCAGCGGCGCCGGCACCGTTTTCTGCACTTTGACCATGTAATCGTGGCACAAGCTGTCGATTTCTCCGGTTGTGATCCCTGATTTCACATGGGGACCGATGAAATCCAGCACTTCGGCCGCAAGGCGCCCGGCGATGCGCATTTTCTCGATTTCGTCCGCGGTCTTGATCTGGATGCTCATCTAGGCGCTGCGCTCAAAGGGTGGGAAGGATAAAGGATAGCCCGGCCCAAGGGAAGCCAAGTCTGGCGCGGCCGCGCCGGCAGGCATCGCGCCGATCCCGGCCAGCGCGGCTGACGAAGTTTAATACGCTGTTTAGTCATGCATTTCTTGAATAGAGTTCACCCTTCATGATACACTTAGCGGCTAGCCAAAATTCTTGGCTAAATTTGATCCGCCCGCTCTTAGGGTGCCCTTTGCCGGGTTATGACGAGCCGGGTGGTAATGACTAACCCTATACGGAGAAGTTTGAATGTCGACGACCATGCGTCAAATGCTGGAAGCTGGGGTGCATTTCGGCCACCAGACCCGTTTCTGGAATCCCAAGATGGCCCCTTTCATCTTCGGCCATCGCAACAAGATCCACATCGTCAACCTGGAAAAAACCCTGGTGATGTACCAGGAGGCGATGAAATACGTGAAAAAACTGTCCGCCAACAAGGGCACCATCCTGTTCGTCGGCACCAAGCGCCAGGCGCGGGAAATCATCAAGGAAGAGGCGATGCGCTGCGGCGCGCCCTATGTCGACCATCGCTGGCTGGGCGGCATGCTGACCAACTTCAAGACCGTCAAGCAGTCGATCAAGCGCTTGAAGGACATGGAAGCCATGCTACAGGACGGCAGCCTTGAAAAACTGCCCAAGAAAGAGGCGCTCGGGATCCAGCGCGAACTGGTGAAATTCGAGCGCAGCCTGGGCGGCATCAAAGACCTTACCGGCGTGCCGGATGCGCTGTTCATTATCGACGTCGGCTACCAGAAAGGCGCGGTGGTCGAGGCCAACAAGCTGGGCATACCGATCATAGGCGTGGTCGACACCAACCACTCGCCCGACGGCATTACCCATGTAATCCCGGGCAACGACGACTCCAGCCGAGCGATCCGCCTGTATGCGCGCGGTGTCGCCGATGCGATTCTCGAGGGCCGCGACATGTCGCTGCAGGAGATCGTGTCTGGCGCCGGCGGCGACGAATTCGTGGAACTCGAGGCGCAGGAAGAATCGGCCGACTGAGGCTTAGCGCCGCAGATGTGCAAAAGGGGCGCAAGCCCCTTTTTTTGAACTATGAGGAGCAGATACATGGCAGAAATCACCGCGGTCCTGGTTAGGGACCTGCGCGAATCCACTGGCCTGGGCATGATGGAGTGCAAGAAAGCCCTGGTGGAGACCAACGGCGACCTTAAGGCCGCCGAGGACCTGTTGCGCATCAAAAGCGGCGCCAAGGCGAACAAGGCGGCCGGCCGCATAGCCGCCGAGGGCGTGATCGGCGCCTATCTTGCCGCGGACGGCAGATCTGCCTCGCTGGTCGAAGTCAACTGCGAAACCGATTTTGTCGCCAAGAACACGGATTTCCTTGGGTTCGCCACGGCGCTGGCGCAGCTGGTCGCGGAACACAATCCGGCGGATGTCGCGGCGCTTTCGGCATTGCGCCTGGGCGACTCCACGGTCGAGGCCCGGCGCCAGGCCCTGGTGCAGAAGATCGGCGAAAACCTGAGCATCCGCCGCTTTCACCGGGTGCACACCGCGGCAAAGCTGGCACAGTACCTGCACGGCGTGAAAATCGGCGTGCTGGTCGAATTCGAAGGCGAGGACGACGTCGGCAAAGACCTTGGCATGCATATCGCCTTTGCCAAGCCGCAGTTTATGTCGCGCGACCAGGTTGCGCCGGAAGTGCTGTCGCGCGAGCGCGACGTGCTTGTTGCGCGCGCCAAGGAATCGGGCAAACCGGCCAATATCGCGGAAAAGATGGTCGAAGGCGGACTCAACAAGTTTCTCGGTGACATCACCCTGCTCGGGCAGCCCTTTATCAAGGACGACAAGATGACGGTGGAGAAGATGCTCGCGGCTAGGAAAGCCAAGCTGCTGGGCTACCAGTTCTTCGTTGTGGGCGAGGGTATAGAAAAGAAATCGAGCGATTTCGCCGCGGAAGTCGCGGCTCAGGCAAAGGCCGCGGCGGGTTGAACGCCGTGCCCGCAGCGCCGGCCTACAAGCGCATCCTGCTCAAGCTCTCGGGCGAGGCCCTGATGGGGGAGGATGCGTACGGCATAAACCGGGCGACCATAGACCGCATCGTCGCCGAAATCGCGGCGGTCGCGGCCATGGGCCTGGAGATTGCGGTGGTCATCGGCGGCGGCAATATTTTTCGCGGCGTAGCGCCGGCTGCCGCCGGGATGGATCGGGCCACCGCGGACTATATGGGCATGCTGGCCACGGTGATGAACGCGCTCGCGCTGCAGGACGCAATGCGCCGTGGCGGCCTCAACGGCCGGGTTCAGTCCGCACTAAACATCGAGCAGGTGGTCGAACCCTACATACGCGGCAAGGCCATGCGCTATCTGGAAGAGGGCAAGATCGTGATTTTTGCCGCCGGCACCGGCAACCCGTTTTTCACCACCGATACCGCGGCGGCGCTGCGCGGGACCGAGATGGGCTGTGATATCGTACTCAAGGCGACCAAGGTCGATGGCGTCTACAGCGCCGATCCCAATACCGATCCGACGGCGCGACGCTACGCGAGGGTCAGCTTCGACGAGGCGATCGGACAGAACCTCAAGGTGATGGATGCCACCGCGCTGACCCTTTGCCGCGACCAGAAGCTGCCGATTAACGTGTTCAGCATCTTCAAGCCGGGCGCGCTGAAGCGTGTGGTGATGGGCGAGGACGAAGGAACTTTGGTGCATAGTTGAGCAGGAGGAGGCAAGCATGATCGCTGATGTCAAGAAGACGGCCGAGCAGAAAATGCAGAAGTCGCTCGATGCGCTGAAAACCGATCTTGGCAAAGTTCGCACCGGGCGCGCGCATACCGGCATCCTCGATCACATCACGGTCGACTACTACGGCACGCAGATGCCGCTCAATCAGGTCGCCAACCTGACCTTGGTCGATGCGCGCACCATCGGCATTTCCCCCTGGGAAAAGAAGATGAGCAGTGTCATCGAAAAGGCGATCCGCGAATCCGATCTCGGGCTGAATCCCGCTGCGCAGGGAGAGCTCATCCGCGTGCCGATGCCAGCGCTGACCGAGGAGCGCCGGCGCGAACTGATAAAAGTCGTCCGGGGGGAAGCCGAAAACGCCAAGGTTGCGGTGAGAAATCTGCGGCGCGACGCCAATCATCACCTCAAGGACCTGCTGAAAAAGAAAGAGGTCTCCGAAGACGACGAGCGCCGGGCGCAGGACGAGATTCAGAAGCTCACCGACAGGTTCATCGCCGAGATCGACAAGCTGCTGGCGGCAAAGGAAGCCGACCTGATGGCAGTCTGATCCGCGCATACCCGCACCGGTACCCTCTCATGCCCTCATTTCCGAGCTCGACGCGCGATATCCCGCAGGTAAGCGAGGTCCCGCGCCATATTGCGATCATCATGGACGGCAACGGTCGCTGGGCCAAACAGCGCATGCTGCCGCGCGCCGCCGGCCACAAGCGCGGCGTGGAGATCGTGCGCGAAGCGGTCAAGGCCTGCGTAGCGCGCGGCGTCGGCTATCTGACCCTGTTTGCTTTCAGCTCCGAGAACTGGCGCCGGCCGGCGGAAGAAGTCTCGATGCTGAAAGGGCTGTTCATCATGGCTCTGGAGCGGGAAGCGGAAAAGCTGAACCGCAACGGCGTGCGCCTGCGCGTGGTGGGCGAGCTCGCGCCTTTCGGCAAGAAAATCACCGACCTGGTCGAGCGTGCCGAGAAGCTCACTGCGGACAATACCAAAATGACGCTCACCATTGCGGCAAATTACGGCGGCCGCTGGGACCTGCTACAGGCGATGCGGCGACTGACCGAGGCGAAGCCGGAGCGGCGCGGCGCGTTCACCGAAGAAGAGTTCGCAAGCCAACTCGCGATGGCGTATGCGCCCGAGCCCGATTTGTTCATCCGCACCGGAGGCGAGCAGCGCATCAGCAACTTCCTGCTGTGGCAGCTCGCCTACAGTGAGTTTTATTTCACCGACACGCTCTGGCCCGATTTCGACGCAGCGGCGCTGGATCAGGCAATCGCCTCCTACCAGCGGCGCGAGCGCCGCTTCGGCCGCACCAGCGAGCAGCTCGAATCTGCCGCCAACGCCGCCTCGAAGGCGGAGCTCGCCTGATTGTGACTGCCGGCAGGGGGCAGTAGGCAATGCTCAGGACGCGGGTCATTACGGCGCTGGTGCTGCTGGTCCTGTTCCTGACGGCTCTGTTCGTCCTGCCGCAGGGCGCCTGGGCGGTGTTTGCCGGCGCGCTGATGGTCCCGGCTGCGTGGGAATGGGGCAGGCTGATCAAGCTGAGGCAGGCGGCTTGCGGCCTGTATGTTGTCCTTGTGGTGGCAGTCTGTGCTGCGGCGTACATGCTGGCGCAAGACGGTGCCGGCGGCGGCCGCATCGCATTGCCCAGTCCGGCCTACGTCATTGCGGGCATGTTCTGGATCGCCGTCGTGCCGCTGTGGCTGTGGCGCTCATGGCTGCCGCGGGGGCGCTGGCTGGGCGCGCTGACCGGCCTGGTGCTGCTGGTGCCGACCTGGCTCGCACTGGTCGAACTGCGCAGCCACAGTCCCGTGCTGCTATTGCTTCTGATGTCGGTTGCGTGGATTTCGGACAGCGCCGCCTATTTCGCGGGGCGCCGCTTCGGCAGACATAAACTCGCGCCTTCGATCAGCCCGGGCAAGACCTGGGAAGGCGTGGCCGGCGCCGCGCTTGCGGTGAGTGTCTACGCGGCGCTGTGGAGCTACGCATGGCAGCCGTTCTTTCCGGCTGCGCTCCAGTCCGCGCGCTTCGGCGCTTTGGGCATGCTGTTGTTCCTGTGGCTGCTCGCGGCGGCAGGCATTTACGGCGATTTGTTCGAGTCGGCGGTGAAACGCCGCGCCGAGGTGAAGGACAGCGGCCGCCTGCTCCCCGGGCACGGCGGGGTACTCGACCGCATCGACGCGCTCACCGCGGTGCTGCCGCTCGCCGCGCTGGCGTATTTGCCATGAGCAAGCCGCAGAATCTGTGCATTCTCGGTGCGACCGGCTCCATCGGCCGCAGCACACTGGATGTTGCCGCGCGCCATCCGCAGCGCTTTCGCATATTTGCGCTCAGCGCGAACGAGCGCATGGAAGAGCTGGCGCAGCTGTGCCGACTGCACCGGCCGGCCTACGCAGTGGTGGCGCATCAGGCGCAGGCAGAAGCGCTAAAAGAGCGGCTGGCACCGAGCGCCAGCGAAATCCTGGTCGGTCAACAGGGTCTGGAGTTCGTCGCAGCCCACGCGCAGACCGATTGCGTCATGGCAGCCATCGTCGGCGCCGCCGGCCTGGTTCCGACGCTGGCGGCGGCGCGCGCGGGCAAGAAGCTGCTGCTCGCGAACAAGGAAGCGCTGGTCATGGCCGGTCCGATTTTCATGGAAGCCGTGCGCGCGCATCATGCGACGCTGCTGCCGATCGACAGCGAACACAACGCGGTATTCCAGTGCCTGCCCGATTCGTTTTCAGGCGACCTGCGCGGCCACGGCGTGCGCCGCGTGCTGCTGACGGCCTCCGGCGGCCCGTTCCGCGACGCCGCGCCGGAACGCCTGCGCCACGTCACCCCGGATGAAGCATGCGCGCATCCTAACTGGGCAATGGGGCGAAAGATATCGGTGGACTCGGCGACCATGATGAACAAGGCGCTGGAGATCATCGAAGCACACTGGCTTTTCGGCGCGACGCCGGAGCAGATCGAAGTGGTGGTGCATCCGCAAAGCGTGGTGCATTCGATGGTCGAGTACGCCGACGGCTCGGTGATCGCCCAGCTCGGCAATCCCGACATGCGCACGCCGATCGCCCACGCGTTGGCGCATCCCGACCGCATCGACGCCGGCGTGGGCGCACTCGACTTGTTCCGCATCGGCCGGCTCGATTTCGCGGCGCCGGATTTCGTACGCTTCCCGGCACTGGGCCTGGGGTACCGCGCACTGAGGGAAGGCGGAACCAGCCCGGCGACCCTGAATGCAGCCAACGAAATTGCAGTGGCCGCGTTCCTGGCGCGGCGCCTGCCGTTCCTTGCGATCAGCGCGGTGATCGAGGCGGTGATGGATGAACTGCCTTCACGCCCGCTGACGAGCCTGGACGATGTGCTCGGCGCGGACGCGGCCGCGCGCAGGCACGCCGAGCGCCGGGTCGAAGCGATGGCAGCCAAGGCATGAGCCCGACGCGCCGCCCCGAGGGCCGCATTTTCGATTCGGCCTTGGCGCGCAGCGACAAGGTAATCCAATGAGCCTGCTGCACACGATACTCGCGTTCGTGCTGGCGCTCGGGGCGCTGGTGGTGGTGCACGAGTACGGCCATTACCTGGTCGCGCGGCTTTGCGGCATCAAGGTGCTGCGCTTTTCGGTCGGCTTCGGCGTGCCGCTGTGGTCGAGGCGCTTCGGGCCCGACCAGACCGAGTGGGTGGTGGCCGCGGTGCCGCTGGGCGGTTACGTCAAGATGCTGGACGAGCGCGAGGGCGAAGTGGCGCAGCACGAACTCGGCCGCGCCTTCAACCGGCAGAGCGTGTGGCGGCGCTGCGCGGTCGTTGTCGCCGGACCCGTGGCGAATTTCCTGTTTGCGATTCTGCTGTACTGGCTGCTGTTCATGCATGGCGTGCAGGAAGCGCGACCGATCGTGGCGGCGCCGCCGGCGCATACGGCCGCGGCAAGCGCCGGTTTCGAAGCGGGGGAGACGATACGCGCGATCAACGGCGAGCCCGTCGTGTCATGGCAGGACGTGCGCTGGCGCATGCTGCAGCTCGCGCTGGAGCGCCAGAGCGCGCGCGTCGAAGTGATCAACCGCAGCAAGCAGATCAACTGGCGCACGATAGACCTGTCGGCGCTCAACACGGAGCAGCTCGAAGGCGATACGCTGGCGCTGGCCGGCTTGAAGCTCTACCGGCCGCAAATCAAGCCGGTGATCGGCGAGATCGTGCCCGGCGGCGTGGCCGAAGGCGCCGGCCTGCAAGCCGGAGACCGCATACTCGCGGCCGGCGGCAAGCCCGTGCTCACCTGGGACGATCTGGTGCGCGCCGTGCGCAGCCACGCGGGCACTGAACTGCTGCTGGGCTATGAGCGCGGCGACCAGCGCCGCGAGCTCGCGCTGGTACCGGAAACGGTGCAGCAGGACGGCGCCACCATAGGGCGCATCGGCGCTTCGGCGCAGCTCGACCCGCAGGCAATGGACGCCCTCGTTACAGTGGTGCGCTATGGCGCCGCGGACGCACTCGCGCGGGCCGCGCAGAAGACCTGGGACACCTCCGTGTTCAGCCTGAAAATGCTCGGCAGGATGCTCATCGGGCAGGTATCGTGGAAGAATCTCAGCGGACCGGTAACAATCGCCGATTACGCGGGGCAATCGGCGCAACTCGGGCTGGTGTCCTACCTGGGATTTCTCGCGCTGATCAGCATCAGCCTCGGCGTGCTCAACCTGCTGCCGATTCCCTTATTGGATGGGGGGCATTTGATGTATTATACGATCGAAATTTTCAAGGGCAGCCCGGTATCCGACCGGGTGATGGAAATCGGGCAAAAACTCGGTCTGGCCCTGTTGCTGGTTCTGATGGCGTTTGCCTTCTATAACGATATTAACCGCTTGATCTCCGGCTGAACGTGAACATGACCAGATACCTCGCAGTAGCATGCATCTGCCTGTGGGCCGGGCTTGCGCAAGCGTTCGATCCGTTCGTCGTGCGCGACATTCGCGTCGAAGGCATTCAGCGCATCGAGGCCGGCACGGTGTTCAGCTACCTTCCCGTGAAGGTCGGCGAGACCATGACCGAGGACAAGGCGGCCGCCGCGATCAAGGCCCTGTTCGCCACCGGTTTCTTCAAAGACGTGCGCCTGGATGTCCAGCGCGATGTGCTGATCGTGATGGTCGAGGAACGCCCGGCCGTGGCGCAGATCGATTTCATCGGCAATAAGGAATTCGACAAGGATGCCTTGCGCAAGGGCTTGCGCGAAGTCGGACTGAGCGAGGGCCGCTCCTTCGACAAGGCGCTGCTCGATCAGGCGGAGCAGGAAATCAAGCGCCAGTACCTCGCGCGCGGGCGCTACGCCGCGAGCGTGGTCACCACCGTCACCCCGCTCGAGCGCAATCGCGTCGGCGTCAGCTTTTCGATCAATGAAGGCGATGTCACCAAGATCCGCGAGATCAACATCGTCGGCAACAAGGCGTTCAAGGAAAAGGACTTGCTGCAGCAGTTCGTGCTCCAGCCGCCGGGATGGCTCACCTGGTACACCAAGAACGACCAGTATTCGAAGCAGAAGCTGTCGGGCGACCTGGAGACCCTGCGTTCGTTCTACCTCAACAGCGGCTATCTCGAGTTCAGCATCGACTCCACCCAGGTGTCGATCACGCCGGACAAGCGCGACATCTATATCACGGTCAATATCACCGAAGGCGACAAGTACACCGTTTCGGACGTCAAGCTCGGCGGCGAAATGCTGTTGCCGGAAGCCGAATTGCACAAGATGATCGAATTGAAGCCGGGCGATACGTTCTCACGCGAGAAGCTGAGCGCGAGCACCAAGAAGATCACCGACCGTCTGGGCAATGAGGGTTACGCATTCGCCAACGCCAACGCCGTCCCCGAACTGGACAAGGCGGCAAAACGCGTGGCCCTGACCATCATGATCGACCCGGGCCGCAGGGTCTATGTACGCCGCGTCAATATTTCCGGCAACAACCGCAGCCGCGACGAGGTGATCCGGCGCGAATTGCGCCAGCTCGAGGGCGCCTATTACGACAGCGACAAGATCCAGAAATCCAAGCTGCGCCTGGACCGCCTGGGCTATTTCACCGAGGTCGAGGTCGATACGCCAGCCGTGCCGGGCACGTCGGATCAGGTCGACGTCGATTTCAAGGTCAAGGAAAAACCCACCGGCGCCATCACCATCGGGGCGGGCTTTTCCTCGACCGAGAAGCTGATCCTGAGCGGTTCGATCACGCAACAGAATATTTTCGGCAGCGGCAAGCACGTCACTGCGAACTTCAGCACCAGCAAGATCAACAGAAACATCGGCCTGAGTTACACCAATCCCTATTACACCGTGGATGGCGTGAGCCGCGGTTTCGACATCTATGACCGGCGCACCGATGCGTCGCTGCTCGGCTTGGGCTTCTACACCACCAGCACCCTTGGCGGCGGCGTGCGCTACGGCGTCCCGCTGACCGAGGTGGACAACCTCGGCTTCGGATTGGGCGCGGAAAACACCAAGATCGGCGTCGATTCGACCAGCCCGCAGCGCTATCAGGATTTCGTCAAGATATTTGGCAGCAACAACGTCAGCATCCCGGGGACCTTAGGCTGGATCCGCGATCAGCGCGACAGCGCGCTGACGCCGACCCGGGGCACCATGATCCGCGCCAACTTGGAAGTGGCGGTTCCTGGCGGAACATTGAAGTACTACAAGCTGACCGAGCAGGCACAGTGGTATTACCCGCTGTCGCGCAACTACACGCTGCTGCTCAATGGCGAGATCGGCGCGGCCAACGGATACGGCGGCAAGCCGTTGCCATTCTACAAAAACTACTATGCGGGCGGCGTATCGTCAGTGCGCGGGTACGATTCGTACTCCCTTGGACCGCGCGATTCCAACGATTCCGTCCTCGGCGGCAACAAGCGACTGATCGGAAACGCCGAACTCATGTTTCCGATTCCCGGGGCCGGCATCGATCGCTCGATGCGCCTGAGCGTGTTCCTCGACGGCGGCCAGGTTTACGGGGCGGACCAGAAGCTACAACTGTCCGAATTGCGCTACTCGACCGGCATGGCGTTTATCTGGAATTCGCCGCTGGGGCCGCTGCGCCTCAGCTACGGCAAGCCGCTCAATGCCAAGGCCGGGGATAAGATACAGCACCTGCAGTTCCAGTTCGGGCAGGTGTTTTGAGGCTTGAGGAGATCAGCTTGAAGAAACTAGCAATCGTTGCAATGGGCATTCTGATCAGCGGCAGCGCCGCCGCGAACGATTTCAAGATCGGGTTCGTCAACACCGAAAGGGTGTTCCGCGACGCCGCTCCGGCGGTGCGCGCGCAGAAGAAGATCGAACTGGAATTCGCCAAGCGCGACCAGGAGATGCAGAAGATGGCCGAGCAGATCCGCAAGCTGCAGGAAGCCCTGGAGAAAAATTCGGTAACCATGAGCGAAACCGAGCGCCGCAACAAGGATCGCGAGTTCGGCGAGCTCAACAAGGATTTCCAGCGCAAGCAGCGCGAGTTCCGCGAGGATCTCAACCAGCGGCGCAACGAAGAACTCGCCGCCGTCCTCGAACGCGCCAACCGCACCATCAAGGCGATTGCCGAGGCGGAGAAGTACGACATCATCTTCCAGGAAGCGGTCTACGCCAGTCCGCGCATCGACATCACCGACAAAGTGATCAAGGCTCTGGACGACAAGCCGGCAGGGAAATAGCCTGCGTCGATGGCTAAGGCTAAGAAATACCGCCTGGCCCAGATTGTCGAGCGCTTTGGTGGGAAGATCGTCGGCGACGCCCAGACGCCGATCAGCCAGGTAGGGACGCTCGAGTCCGCCGGTGCGCAGCAGATCAGTTTTCTCGCCCACAACAAATACCGCGCCCAACTGGCGCAGACCCATGCAGGCGCGGTTATCGTCGCCGGCGCCGACCGCGGCCTCACCCGGCTGCCGCGCATCGTCTGCGACGATCCCTACCTTTACTTCGCCAAGGTGTCGGACTTGTTCAATCCGCCGGAGAAGAGCAGCCCCGGCGTGCATCGCAGCGCGGTGGTCGAGCGCGGCACCCGGGTGCCCGCCAGCGCCAGCATCGGCGCAGGTGCCTATGTCGGACGCGGGGTAAAGCTGGGCAAGGCGGTGGCGATCGGCCCGGGCTGCTATCTCGGCGACGGCGTCGAACTGGGCGACGCCAGCCGTCTGGACGCGCGCGTGACGATTTACGCCGGCTGCCGCCTGGGACGGCGGGCATTGGTGCATGCGGGCGCGGTCATCGGCGCCGACGGCTTCGGCCTCGCGCCCGAACAGGGGCGCTGGCGCAAGATCCCGCAGATCGGCCTGGTGCGCATCGGCGACGACGTCGAGATCGGCGCCAACACCTGCATAGACCGGGGTGCCCTGGACGACACCATATTGGAAGACGGGGTCAAGCTGGACAATCTGATACAGATCGGGCACAACGTACGCATCGGCGCGCACACCGCCATCGCGGGCTGCACCGGCATCGCCGGCAGCACCCGAATCGGCAGACATTGCATGATCGGCGGCAGCGCCATGATCATCGGGCATCTTGAAATCGCCGACCGTGTCATTATTCATGCTGCCGCATTTGTCACCAAGTCGATTCGAAAATCCGGAACCTACAGCGGCTATCCGGCCGAAGACAGCCGCAGCTGGACGCGCCGTATGGCGTCGCTGCGCCATGTGGACGCATTGCGCGAGCGTGTGCGCGGCGTGGAGCATGAACTTACAACGCGGGAGAAGAAAGCTTGAACATCCAGGAAATTCTAGAGTACCTGCCGCATCGCTATCCCTTCCTCCTGATCGACCGCGTGATCGAGTGCGAACTGGGCAAGCGCATCCGCGCTGTGAAGAATGTCAGCGTCAACGAACCATATTTCAACGGCCACTTTCCGTACTACAAGGTGATGCCCGGGGTACTCATCGTTGAAGCAATGGCGCAGGCCGCCGCGATCCTGTCGTTTCGCACCATGGGGATCAAGCCGGACGACAAGTCGGTGTACTACTTCGCCGGCATCGACCGGGCGCGCTTCAAGAAGCCGGTGATGCCCGGCGACCAGCTGGTCCTCGAAGTGAGCATCGAGCGCACCGTGCGCAACGTCGTTAAATACGCCGGCAAGGCCTATGTGGGCGACGCGCTGGTCGCCGAAGCCGGACTGCTCTGCACCCTGCGCCCGATATAATGATCCACCCGAGCGCCATCGTTCATCCCGGCGCCAGGCTGGGCGAGAACGTCAGCGTCGGCGCATATAGCATCATCGGCGAGCACGCGGAAATCGGCAGCGATTCCTGGATCGGACCGCACGTGGTAATCGAGGGCCATACCCGCATCGGCAAGAGCAACCGCGTATTCCAGTTTTCTTCGCTGGGTGCAGTGCCGCAGGACAAGAAATACGCAGGCGAGCCGACACGTCTGGAAATAGGCGACGGCAATACCATACGCGAGTTCTGCACCCTCAATTGCGGCACCGAGCAGGACGCCGGCGTCACGCGCATCGGCAACGACAACTGGATCATGGCGTACGTGCATATCGCCCACGATTGCCAGATCGGCGACCATACCATCTTCGCCAACAACGCCCAGCTCGCCGGCCATGTGCACGTAGGCGATTACGCGATACTCGGCGGCTTCACCGGCGTGCACCAGTTCGTGCGCATCGGCGCGCACAGCTTTACCGCGATCGCCACGGTGCTGGTGCACGACCTTCCGCCCTATGTAATGGCGGCCGGCGACAGCGCCAAACCTTACGGCATCAATTCCGAGGGACTGCGCCGGCGCGGCTTCTCCAGCGCGGCGCTGGCCGCGATCAAGCGCGCCTATAAGACGCTGTACAAGTCGGGCCTGACGCTGGAGCAGGCGAAAACGCAGTTGGTGCAGGATGCCGGGGAGTGCGCCGAGATCGGCCCGCTCGCCGATTTTTTGCGGGACTCGACGCGCGGGATCGTGCGCTGAAGTGAGCGTTTCGCCGCTAACCATCGGTATGGTCGCAGGGGAGGCTTCCGGCGATATGCTGGGTGCGCACCTGATTGCGGCGCTGCGCACGCACCTGCCGGTCGCGCGCTTCATCGGCATCGGCGGCCCCAAGATGGAGGCGCAGGGGCTAGACAGCCTGTTTCCGATGGAGCGCCTGGCGGTGCGCGGCTATGCCGAGGTGCTGCGGCACTATCCGGGTTTGGTGCGCATGCGCCGCGCGTTGAAGCGCGCCTTGCTCGAAGCGCGGCCGCAGCTGTTCATAGGCGTGGATGCGCCCGATTTCAATCTCGGCCTCGAGGCCGGCCTGAAGCGCGCCGGCGTGCCCGTGGTGCACTATGTGAGCCCTTCTATATGGGCCTGGCGCGGCGGCCGCATCGGCGCGATCGCGCGCGCGGTGGACCACGTGCTGACCCTGTTTCCGTTTGAAGCGGCGATCTACGCCAAGGCCGGCATCGCCGCCACCTATGTCGGTCATCCGCTCGCGGACCTGATTCCGGAGCAGGACCAGACCGCGAGCACCCGTGCCCAGCTCAGGATCGCGCCGGAGCGCAAAGTCATCGCGCTGCTCCCGGGCAGCCGGCAGTCCGAGCTGCGTTACATGGCGGACAGCTTCATCGCCACGGCCAAGCTGCTGGCGCAGGAAATCGACCAGCCGCTGTTTCTGGTGCCGCTGGTCAGCCGCGAAACGCGCGAGATTTTCGAGACGGCGATGTATCGTGCCGACGCGGGCGAACTGCCACTCACCATCCTGTTCGGGCATGCGCGCGATGCGCTCGCCGCCGCCGATGTGGCGCTGGTGGCCAGCGGCACGGCCACGCTGGAAGCGGCGCTGCTGAAGAAGCCCATGGTGATCACCTATAAGATGGCCGAAACCAGCTGGCGGCTGATGCGGCGCATGGGCTATCTGCCCTATATCGGCCTGCCCAACGTACTGGCGGGCGAGTTCGTGGTGCCGGAACTGCTGCAGCACGACGCCAGCCCGGAAAATCTCGCGCAAGCCCTGCGCAACGAGCTTGGCGACAACGCCGTGCGCAAGCGCCTGGCGCAGCGCTTCGCGGCTATTCACCGCGAACTGAAGCGCGATACGGCGGAGCAGGCGGCGCAGGCCGTGCTGCCTTTGCTGGCGCGCGTCATGGCATGAGCAGAGTCGCATGAGCGCGGCGATCGTGAGCCTGGTCTGCGGTGTCGACGAGGCGGGGCGGGGACCGCTGGCGGGCCCGGTCTATGCCGCGGCGGTGATCCTCGACCCGGACGCGCCCATCGACGGCCTGGCCGATTCCAAGGCCTTATCGGCGTACCGGCGCGAACAACTGGCCGGGCACATACGCCGTCGCGCGCTTGCCTGGGCAATCGCTTCCGCCTCGGTGGCGGAAATCGACGACATCAATATCCTGCAGGCGAGCCTGCTGGCGATGTGCCGCGCGGTGGACCTGCTGAGCGCAGCGCCGACGGAAGTACTGGTCGACGGCAGCCACTGCCCCGTGATTCGCTATCCGGTGCGGGCCATCGTCAAGGGCGACAGCAAGATCCCGGCGATTTGCGCAGCGTCGATACTGGCCAAGACCGCGCGCGATGCGGAAATGCTGCGCCTGCACTGGCTTTATCCGGCGTACGGCCTGGATCGTCACAAGGGCTATCCGACCGTCGCGCATCTGACCGCGCTGAAACGGCACGGCGTTTCCGACATTCACCGCCGCAGCTACGCCCCGGTGCGCAGGCTGCTGCAGAGCTGAACCCAAGTGCACGAACGCGACAGGAAGCTGGTTCGTTCGCGCGAGAACCCGCGCTTCAAAATGCTGCGCCAGCTCGCCACTTCGACGCGCGAGCGGCGCAAAGCCGGCCTGGCGCTGCTCGATGGCGCGCATCTGATCGAGGCCTATCGCGCCGCCGGCGGCATGCCCGAACAGCTGATCCTGCGCGAATCTGCTGCCGCCAACGCGGAGCTTGCCGGGCTGGCGGCGAACGTCGACGCGCACACGCTGCTGGTGCTTGCCGATGCGCTGTTCAACGAGATCGCCCAAGTCTCGACCCCGACCGGCATAGTCGCGCTGATACGCACGCCCGATCCCGGCGCGCTGCCGCCGGTGATCGGTCAGTGCGTCATGCTGGAGAACATACAGGATGCGGGCAATCTGGGCTCCATCCTGCGCAGCAGCGCGGCGGCCGGCATCCGCACCGTCCTGCTGTCCCAGGGCTGCGCATTCGCCTGGTCATCCAAGGTGCTGCGCGCCGGCATGGGCGCGCATTTCAGTCTGGATGTCTTCGACAATGTCGATCTTGCCGCGGCGGCGGGGCGGCTGTCGGGACCGCTGCTATGCACCAGTGGTCATGCGCGCAAATCGATTTATCAGGCCGATCTGCGCGGCCCGCTCGCGTGGGCATTCGGCAATGAAGGGGCCGGCGTCAGCCCCGGTCTGATCGCCGCAGCCGCAGAGCAAGTATGCATACCGATGTCCGGCAAGGCCGAGTCGCTTAACGTGGCGGCGGCAGCGGCGATCTGTCTGTTCGAGCAGCTTAGACAGCAATCCTAAGGACCGCCCGCGCGACCTCTTGCGCGGGCTGCTTAAAGGCTCGTGCCTGCGGCGCGCGTCCACTCGACACCTTCGACCGTGTCGTCCGCGCTAGCCTTTGCTCTTTGAGCGCATCAGGCGCTGCTTCTCGCGGTCCCAGTCGCGCCGCTTCTCGGTTTCGCGCTTGTCGTGCTGCTTCTTGCCGCGGGCGAGGCCGATATCGATCTTGATCCTGCCGTTCTTGTAGTGCATGTCCAGCGGCACCAGCGTGTAACCGGCGCGCTCGACCTTGCCGATCAGGTGCTGGATTTCCTTGCCGTGCAGCAGCAGCTTGCGCGTGCGCACCGGATCCGGATTCACATGCGTGGAGGCCGTCGGCAAAGCGCTGATGTGCCCGCCGACCATGTAGATTTCCGCGCCGCGGATCAGGACGTAGGCGTCCTTGAGCTGCACCCGCCCGGCGCGGATGGCCTTGGCTTCCCAGCCGTGGAGCACCAGTCCGGCTTCATAGCGCTCCTCGATGAAGTAGTCGTGGAAGGCTTTTTTGTTCTGGGCGATCTTCATGGGAGCGGTATTGTTACAATCGCTTAATTTTAACAGTTGCGTCTCATCTTCATGGCCAATGTAGAAAAATCGGTTCTGATCGGACACAGCGCGGCGCAGATGTACGCCCTGGTCGCGGACGTGGACGCCTATCCGCAGTTTCTGCCGTGGTGCAGCGGCACCGAGGTACGTCGGATCGATGCCGAGAAGGCCGCGGCGACCCTGCACATCAACTATCACGGCCTGCGCCTGCACTTCACCACCGAGAACAGGATTGAGAAGGACGCGCTGATCGACATGAAGCTGGTGCAAGGCCCGTTCAAGCATCTGGAAGGCTACTGGCGTTTCATCCCCCTGTCCGAAGACGGCTGCAAGGTCGAATTCCAGTTGAGCTACGAGCTCTCGGGCAAGCTGGTCGAAAAAATTGCCGGACCGGTATTCAGCCACATTGCCAATACCCTGGTCGAAGTATTCGTCAAGCGTGCAGTGACCCTGTACGGGACGGGATAGACATGCGCGTCGAGGTGGTCTACGCGCTGGCGCAAGTGCAGGAACGATCGCCGCTCGATCTTGCGGAGGGCAGTACCGTGCGTGAGGCGATCGAGGCGAGCGGCCTGCTGCAACGCCTGCCGCAGTTGGAACTGTCTCGCGTCGGGGTGTGGGGCCGGCTGGTCGGTCCGGATACGATACTGCGCGACCGCGACCGGGTGGAAATCTACCGGCCGTTGACGGCCGATCCGAAGGACGTCAGGCGCAGGCGCGCGGAAAAAAGCGGCAAGAAATAGACTTCACTTGCAGGCGTCGGCGGCTTCCTTGCGCGACTGGGCCGTGGCCCGCGTAATTTCCGCATCGCTCAGAAAGACACGCTCGCCTTTTTCGTCGATGCGCGTCTGGCGCCCGCCGAGTTCGAGATTGGCCAATGACGCCTTGGCGCGCTTGCAATTCTCCGCACGGTCGCGCGCTTCGGCTTCTTTCTGCGCCTGCTCCTGCTCCGACTTGGTCTCCTCGGCCTGGCGCTTGCGGAACGCCTGCTCCTGTTCGGCCACGCCCTTCGGTCCGGTCTTGGCGGCGTCCTTCGGCTCTCCCTCCTTGGGCGCGCTGGCCGCAGGTGGCGCCATGGGCTGGGCCGGGGTGCGCAGCTTTTCCGTCTTGACGTTGCTCGGCGGGGGCTTGTCCGAATAGTGTACCTTCCCGCTAGCATCCACCCACTTGTACATCTGCGCCGCCGCAGGCAGCGCAAGGCACAGCGCCAGCCCAATCGCCACCAGAAGTCGTTTCATGCGCTTATGCCTTCCATTTGCCCAATCGGTTCAAAAATAACGGCTTTCCGCCACCGCGTCAATCAGACTTAACGCAGCGCCGCGGTTTTGGTTTCAGACGCCGACATTTGCCCGCCCCTTGGAGGCGCGTATAATGCCGCTTTGCGGCCAGGAGTTTTACTATGCGCGTCATTCAAAAAGCGCTGACCTTCGACGATGTCCTGCTCGTTCCCGCTCATTCGACCGTCCTTCCGCGCGACGTTTCCCTGAAGACCCGGCTGACGCGCAAGATCAGCCTCAGCATACCCCTGGTATCGGCTGCGATGGACACGGTGACCGAAGCGCGGCTGGCCATTGCCATCGCGCAGGAAGGCGGTATCGGCATCATTCACAAGAACCTCAGCCCCAAGGCGCAGGCGGCAGAGGTGCTCAAGGTCAAGCGCTTCGAATCCGGCGTACTGCGCGATCCGATGACCGTAACCCCGGACATCACGGTGCGCGAACTGCTCGCGCTGACGCAGCAATACCGGGTATCGGGCTTCCCGGTCATCGACCAGGGCAAGGTGGTCGGCGTCGTCACCAACCGTGACTACCGCTTTGAGACCAATCTGGATGCGCCGGTCAGCGCCATCATGACCCCGCGCGAGCGCCTGATTTACGTGAAGGAGGGCGCCAGTGCCGAGGAGGCGCGCGCGCTGCTGCACAAGTACCGTCTCGAGCGCGTGCTGGTGGTCAACGACGGCTTTCAGCTGCGCGGCCTGGTGACGGTGAAAGACATACTCAAAGCTACCGAGCATCCTCTCGCCAGCAAGGACGAACAGGGCAAGCTGCGCGTCGGCGCGGCCGTAGGCGTGGGCGAGGGCACCGAGGAGCGAATCGAACACCTGGTCGAAGCCGGCGCCGACGTCATTGTGGTCGACACCGCCCACGGGCACGCCCAGGGCGTGCTCGACCGGGTGCAATGGGTCAAGCGGCAGTTTCCGAACGTCGAGGTGATAGGCGGCAATATCGCCACGAGTTCCGGCGCCAAAGCGCTGGTCGATCACGGCGCCGACGGCGTAAAGGTCGGGATCGGTCCCGGTTCCATCTGCACCACGCGGGTCATCGCCGGCGTGGGCGTGCCGCAGATCACCGCCGTGCAGAACGTGCACGCCGCGCTCAAGGAGGCCGGCGTGCCACTTATCGCCGATGGCGGCGTGCGCTATTCGGGCGATGTCGCGAAGGCGGTCGCCGCAGGCGCCGATGCGGTGATGATGGGCAGCATATTCGCCGGCACCGAGGAGGCTCCCGGTGAGACCATCCTCTATCAAGGCCGCTCCTACAAGCTCTACCGCGGCATGGGATCCCTCTCCGCGATGCAGGAAGGCGCCGCCGACCGCTATTTCCAGGACCCGGCCAACAACGCCGACAAGCTCGTCGCGGAAGGCATCGAGGGGCGCGTGCCCTACAAGGGCAGCGTGGTCAGTATCATTTTCCAGATGGTCGGAGGTTTGCGCGCGAGCATGGGTTATTGCGGCTGCGCCACCATCGAGGACATGCGCACCAAGACGGACTTCGTGGAAATCACCTCGGCAGGCATGCGCGAGTCGCATGTCCACGACGTGCAGATCGTCAAGGAAGCGCCGAATTACCAGGTGGAATAAGCTTGTCGGTGCAGTCTGCCGACCATGGAAACGGAGGCCGATCGTGCCCGCACCCGCACGACCGGCCTCCACTATTTTGAAAGCCCGACGATGCACCAGAAAATCCTCATCCTCGACTTCGGCGCACAGTACACGCAACTGATCGCGCGGCGCGTGCGCGAGGCACGCGTCTATTGCGAAATCCATCCCTACGACGTCAGCGAGCAGTTCGTGCGCGATTTCGGCGCCATGGGCGTGATTCTTTCCGGTAGCCACCTGTCGGTGACCGAGGACGCTTCGGCGCACGCGCCGCAAGCGGTATTTGATCTCGGCGTGCCGGTGCTGGGCATCTGC
>JBBRAI010000028.1:0-48720 GCA_038206915.1 Burkholderiales bacterium
TATGGTCGCGCCGCCGCCAGCACAGGCGGTGGTGGTCGGATCGGTTTGGAATTTCTCCGATATGGTCGTACGCACGCCGCTGGCCGCAAGCATCAGTTCCGAAACCTTGGCGCGGACGGTGTAGTCCTGATAGGCCGGTAACGCCACCGCGGCCAGAATGCCGATAATCGCTACCACGATCATCAACTCGATCAGGGTAAAACCCTTCTGGATTGCTCTCATGTTTGGATTCCTAATGAATTGCAGCGAAAAGTGACCGCTGTACGTTTCTATTAAGCAAGGTGCGTGCCAAAAGGCCACCGCATTCGGATTTGGTCGAAATTAAGCTAACCGGGATTCGGCGAAGCGCCCGCATTCTGCGGCGACCGCGGCAATCAAGTCCCCCCAGGCGCCGGGCGCCGCTTGCCGGAACAGGCGCGCGCCCGGGTACCAGGGCAAGGTTTCACCGTGATCGAGGTAACGCCATTCGGCAATCGCCGGAACCAGCACCCAAACCGGCTGCCCCAGCGCGCCGGCAAGATGTATGACCGCCGTGCACACGCTAACCACCAGATCGAGCGCGCAAACCAGGGCCGCCGTTTCATCGTAATCGTCCAGCGCGTCCTGCCAGTGCGGCAGGACAACGCCGTGCTCGCTTGCCAGCGCGCTTAGCTCGCCGCTGCAATCGCCGTACTGCAGGCTGACGCAGCGCGCAGGCTGGCGCAGCAGCGGCAGGAACTCGTCCAGCGCGAAAGAGCGCAGATGCCGGCGCGTGGTGGCAACACCGCCGCGCCATGACACGCCGATTTTCGGGCCGGGCCCGAGTTCGTCCAGCCTGGAACGCCAGTAGGCGATGCGCTCCGGCGCGGCACGCAGATAGCCGGCGTGGCGCGGAAACTGCTCGGCACGTCTGCGAAACAGCGCGGGCAGGCTGCCTATTGGAATCTCGCAGTCGACGGACTGCGCATGCTCGCGCCATAGCGGGTCCATCCCCGCTGCCGGCTCGGGATAGACGGCAGCGCCGGGAAAAGATCGCCGGAACAGCCGCACCAGCTTCGGATTGCACTCGACGACGCAGTGTCCGGCGCGGGCAACGGCCTCGCCGATGCACGAAGCGAACATGATCTGGTCGCCCAGCCCCTGCTCGCTGCGGATGAGCAGGGTTCGCTCGCGCATCGGCGCGCCGTCCCAGCGCGCCAAATCGCAGGTCCGGCCGGCGGCGTAGCGGCTGAAATGGCGCGCGTCGAAATCGCGCCAGCCCGCGTCAAAGTTGCCGTGCTTGAGTTCCATGTAGCCGCGCGCAAGGCGCGTCTCCTGATCCCCCGGGTCGCGCTCGAGGATTGCGTCCAGCAGTTCCAGGCCGCGCGCGTATTCCCCTTTTTCCATCAGGATCCAGCCGAGATTGCTGAGTGCCACCGGCCATTGCGGGTCCGGCTCCAGCGCACGCCGCAGCAGGCGCTCGCCTTCGGCGAACTGGCCCAGCTCGCGCGCGAGGATCAGCCCGAGCAGGTTGCACGCGTCGCGCCGAAGCGGACGCAGGTTTGCGAGCGGGCGCAGCAGTGCCAGCGCTTCCTCGTGCTCTCCCCTGCCGTGATGCCAGGTCGCAAGCGCATAGGCCGCATCCGGATGCCCCGGATTGGCGCGCAGGAATTCACGGTACGCAGCGGCCGCGTCTGCGGGCCGCTGCAGTGCCGCCAGCGCCCGTGCCCTGGCGGCGCACGCCGGAAACAAAGTCGGCGCATAGTGCAGCGCGAGATGGAAATAGTCGAGTGCCGCCGCCGCATCGCCTGCGGACAGCAGTTCCAGACCCATGCGGTAATTCAGATCTGCATCATCGGGGGCGGCGGACAGCGCCGTCTCCAGCACCGTGCATGCTTCAGGCTGCGGCGCCTGCGGCGTGTGCGCGGTTGGCGCAGCGCGCCCGGCTAGCCAGCGTCTAAGCGCATTCAGCACGGTCGGTACCTGCGCCGGCCGGACTAGCGCCGCGCGCCGGCGTAGAGCATCGCGGCGCGCGCCTCGCGCCACTCATCGGCCAGAGGACAGTCGGCATATTCCGGAAAGTAGGGCCCGCCGATGGTGTAGTGCGCAAGCGCCACGTCCGCGTCCGGCGGGTCGTAGCCCACGAGGTGGTTCCAGCGGTGCGGCAACTCGCCTATCAGCGCGTCGCTCTCCAGCCACTTGAACTGGTGCAGTTCCAGACCGCTCGCCCTGTTCACGTAGTCCGGGCGCAGCGCGCGGCATCTGGCATTGTTGAACAGCATCACGCTGGACCAGTTCTTTTTCGTGTACGCGGTCTGCGCCTCGCCGAGGAATTTGACGGTCTCGCGCGGCCTGTGGTCGTGCTTTACCAACTGCACCGCGTAACGCTCGTCGCGCAGGTCCCACAGTCTGGCCACGTCCTTGCGCATCAGCATGTCACAGTCCATGAACAGGCTCCATCCATCGTAGGCGCACAGGTAGGGCGTGAGGAAGCGTGAAAACGAAAAATCGGACGACTGCAGCGCGTGGCGTTCGCGCGTGAGCACGTCGCCAAGCTGCGGCAACGCCAGCCGCGCGATCGCCACCGGTACGCTGGCGTGCGCTTGTATGCTGTGCGCAAGCACGTTGCAGGCGACTGCTTCGCGCGGGTCGTATCCTATGAAGATCCTGATCAAGCTTGCTCCTTGCGCAGCGCCGGCCCGCATCGAAAGCATGCCGCCCGCGCCGCGGCCGATACCGGTCATATGTCACGCTCGCCGCGATTCCCGCTTCAACCACAGCCGTCGGGCTGATATAATTCGCGCCGGGTCTTTATTCGGCCATCCCGGCGGGAGAATCATGATTCTAGAGTTTTTTTCCACGCGCAAGGTGACGGAATTCGCCAAGAGCCTGGCGCAGGACGTGGCCAAGCGCTATCCGCCCGCCATTGCCAACAATCCGGCCCAGATGGTGTCGCAAAAAAGACTTTCCGGCATTCTCGAAGAGGCGTTTACGCGCGCCGCTGAATTCAACCGGGAGCACCAGCTCGGCTGGTACAAGAAGGCCAAGCTCGGCAACGAATTCAAATGGGAACTCAAGGAAATGGGTTACGACGAGAAATTCATCGACGTGGCCACCGAGGGCCTGATCGTCTACGTCACCCGGCGCGCAACGCCCAAGCCCTGAATCGCGCGCGGCGGCCGCCTCAGGGCGTATAACCCGGTATCTTGCTTTCGTCGACGCGGTCGATCTGGTTCGCGTCGAGGAACTGCTCGGCGTAGCGCTGGTATACCTTCTGCCGGATGAACACGTCGAACAGGTCCGGGTCGATGTGCCCTCCCAGCTTGAATTTTCCGAGTATCTGCAGCGATTCGGTCAGGGTCTTGCCCTTCTTGTAAGGCCGGTCGCGCGCGGTTAGCGCCTCGAAAATATCGGCGATACCCATGACGCGCGCCTGCACCGACATCTGCTCGCGCGTGAGGCCGCGCGGATAGCCCTTGCCGTCCATGCGCTCGTGATGCCCGCCGGCGTACTCGGGCACGTGCTGCAGGTGCTTGGGCCAGGGCAGCGCCTCCAGCATCTTGATCGTCGCGACGATGTGGTAGTTGATGATCTCGCGCTCTTTCTCTGTGAGCGTGCCGCGCGGGATGCACAGGTTCAATGACTCGTCCTCGGTAAGGAAATGCGCCGTATTGCCGGACTGGTCCAGCCACTTGTACTCGGCGATTTTCTTCACGTGCTCCTGCGCCTCGGGCGGCATGAACTCCCCGCCGATGTTGCATTTGCGCAGGAATTCGCGGTCCTGCTCGAGCTGACGCAGGCGCGCGCGGTAGGCCTGGTGCAGCTGGTTGCCGCGCTCGCGCAGCGTCAGCTCGTCCAGCCCCTGCTGGCGCAGCGCGGCGGCGCTTTTCAGCATATCGATCTCGGCGTCGCGCTTGAGCACCTCGAAGCGGGTGTCGATCAGGTTGATGCGGTCGAATATCGATTCGAGCTTGGTTGCCTTGTCCACCACGTGCACCGGCGTCGTGACCTTGCCGCAGTCGTGCAGCAGGCCCGCTATTTTCAGCTCGTAGCGGTCCTTGTCGGTCATGTCGAAGCCGCTGAGCGGCCCCTGCTTGGTCGCGTTGACCGCCTCGGCGAGCATCATGGTGAGCTCGGGCACGCGCTGGCAGTGGCCGCCGGTGTAGGGGGATTTTTCGTCGATCGCCGTATTGATCATGGCGATGAAGGATTCGAACAGCGCTTCCAGCTGGTTGATCAGCTGCCGGTTGGTGAGCGCGATCGCCGCCTGCGACGCGAGCGATTCGGCCAGGCTCTGGTCCGCGTTCGAAAACGCCACCGCCTGGTGACTGACCGGATCCTGCGAGTTGATCAGCTGCAACACGCCGATGATCTCGTTCTCGTGGTTCTTCATCGGCACCGTGAGGAAGGACTTAGAGCGGTAGCCGGTCTTCTTGTCGAAATTGCGCGTGCCGTTGAAATCGAAGCCCTCCGCGGTGTACGCGTCGGCGATATTGACCGTCTGCCCGGTCAGCGCGGCAAACGCCGCCACCATCTGGTTGTTGGGCTTGCCGTCCTTGCCATACAGGTGGATCGGATAGAACGGAATCGGGGTTCCGGTAGTGCCGCCCATGGCAATATTGAGCGACTCGGTGCGCATGATCTCGAATTTCAGACGCTTGCTGCCGTCCTCCTCGGTCAGCAAATACAGCGTGCCGCCATCGGCTCTGGTGATGGTCTTGGCAGCCAGCAGGATGCTCTCGAGCAGCCGGTTGATGTCGCGCTCGGCCGACAGCGACGCGCCTATGTCGTTCAGCTGTTCCAGGCGCCGGAACAGGTCTTCCACGGTCTGCACTGCCGCGTCCTCGCCGCTGCGCGCCGCCGTCACCTATCGTAATCCCGTCGCCGCACGCGCTGCGCCTACTTGATGCAGACCGCGCGCACTGTGGGCATGTCGGTGAGCCCCATGAGGACCTTCTCCATGCCGTCCATCTTAAGTGTGCGCATGCCCTCGTCCAGGCAGCAGGCCAGCATCTCGGCCACGCGAGCATGCTCCTGGATCAGCTTTTTCAGCGGGTCGGTGCCGACCAGCAGCTCGTGCAGACCCACCCGACCCTTGTAGCCGCTGCCGCCGCAGGCGTCGCAGCCGATCTTCTTGTACATGGTGAACTGGCCCTTGTCGTTGGCGTAGTTCTTGACCCACTCCTTGTACACGTTCTCGTAGCCCTCCTTCGGGTTCTTCTTGAAGGTCGACGTGTTGACCAGCTCGCTGCAGTACTCGGTCAGGAACGCCTTCATTTCCTCGGGCGCGGGGCTGTAGGATTGCTTGCACTTGGCGCACAGCCGCTTCGCCAGGCGCTGCGCCAGGATGCCGAGCAGCGCGTCGGAGAAATTGAACGGATCCATGCCCATGTCGAGCAGGCGGATGATGGATTCCGTCGCGCTGTTGGTGTGCAGGGTCGCAAACACCAGGTGGCCGGTGAGCGAGGCTTCGATGCCGGTCCCCACGGTTTCCTTGTCGCGCATCTCACCCACCATGATGATGTCCGGATCGGCGCGCAGGAACGCCTTCATCACCATGGCGAAATCGAGGCCGGCCTTCTTGTTCACCTGCACCTGGCGCAGGCCCTTCTGCGTGATTTCGACCGGGTCTTCGGCGGTCCAGATCTTGGTGTCCGGGGTGTTCAGGTGCTTCAGCACCGAATGCAGGGTGGTGGTCTTGCCCGAACCGGTCGGCCCGCAGACGAAGAACAGGCCATAGGGCTTGCTCACCACTTCCTTCAGGGTGTCCATGTTGTGCGGCGTGAGGCCCAGCTTTTCCAGGGGGATCGGCTCGCCCGCGGCGAGGATACGCATCACGATGTCCTCCACCCCGCCCTGGGTCGGAATCGTGGCGACGCGCAGTTCGATGTCCAGCGGCCCGAATTTCTTGAATTTAATCTTGCCGTCCTGCGGCCGGCGCTTTTCCGATATGTCCAGGTCGCACATGATCTTGACGCGCGCGACGATGGCATTGCGATAGGACGCCGGCACCTCGATGTAGGGGGAGAGCGAGCCGTCCTTCCTGAAACGGATCTCGGTCTTGCCCTTGCCCGGATAGGACTCGATGTGGATGTCGGAAGCGCCCTGATTGTAGGCGTCGATCACAATCTTGTTCACGAGCTTTACCAGTTCGTTGTCCGCCGCCTGCGACAGGTCGTCCACGGCGCCCTCGCTCCCGCCCTCCTCGTCGTCTTCCAGCCCGGAGAGCAGGTCGCCGATGTCGCCGGTGTCGACCACTTCGGCGCCGTAGAATATGTTCAGCGTTTCCTTGAATTCGCGCTGCGTGCTCACCTTGTAGATCAGCTTGCTCTTGGGAAACACGTTCTGCACGATGCGCGAGCTCTTCACCCGCTCCGGGTCGAGGCACAGCACCACCACCCCGTCCTTGGTGTCGTCGATCGGCACCCACTGGTTCTGCTCGACATATTCGCGCTTCAGGTTCTTCAGCAGTTCCATCGGCTTGATGCGGTCCGCCTTGTGCGGTTCGTAGGGCACGCCGAAGAATTTCGACAGCGCCTGGCCGATTGCGGGCAGCTTGACCTGGAATTCCTCCACCAGGACCTGCTCCACGTCCACCGCCTTCTTGCGCGCCGAACGCGCGGCAAGATCGAACTCTGCCGGCGAGATCACCGCATCGCTCACGAGGAAATCGTACTTGGTCTTGATGATCTGGGGCTTCTGGCGCTGGCGGAACGCGATCGCCAGGGTTTGCGCCAGCGCGCTCACGCCTTCTTCCATCAAGGCCGTGAACGGCACGCCCGCCTTGTTGTTGATGATCTGGATGACGCCGATCAGTTCGTCGCCGTCGAGCACCGGCGCAGCCAGCACCTGCTTGGTGCGGTAGCCGGTGCGCTTGTCCACTTCCTGCAGGAAGCGCAGATTGGGATTGATCGCCTTGAGTTCGGACTCGTCGTAGCAGTCCTTGATGTTGATCATCTTCTTCGAGTAGGCGACGTAGCCCCCCATGGAATGCTCGGCGATGGGCAGCTTCAGGTCCTTGAACGAATTGAGCCCGGTCTTGACCTTGGACACGATCGATTGCTTGTCCTCGCCGACAACGTAGATGGTGAGCCGGTCGGCGTTGAACAGACTGCAGATGTCCGAGGACACCTCGAGCATGATCTCGTCGATGTTGGAGGTCGCGTGAATCTTGTTGGTGACATTCTGCAGGTTCTTCTGGAACAGGAGCCTGGCATTGACATCCGCCGACCCCGTGGCCGCGCCCTGCGGTGAATTCAGCACTGCGCTCATAGTGACCTCGCCATTAGATCCGGGCAGCCGGTGAAGGCTGCCGCAACCACATAATGCACACTATACGACAGCCGGCCCGCTTCAGGGAAGCCGGTCGCCGCCCCACAATCCGCCCTCGAGCAGGAACACATGGTAGCCGCGCTGCGCCAGCAGGAACGCGGCCGCCGAGCTGCGCCTGCCGCTCTGGCAATAGATGATGTACTCCTCGTCCATGTCCAGGGCGCCGAACGCATTGCGGATTTCCGACAGCGGGATATTGCGCGCGCTGGGCAGGCGGTCGTACTGGTACTCGGACGGGTAGCGCACGTCGATCCACTGGGCGCCGGCCAGCACCTTCTGCTCGGCCTGTTCCATGTTGATCGCGTGCAGCAGCGGTTCGCGCAGCAGCGCATTGAAATCTTGCTTGGCGAGGCGCAGCAGGCTGCCATTCGTCTGCATCGTCACGGTGGCGTTGCGCCTCGACTCCGACACCAGCGCCTCCTCGCCGAAAGTGTCGCCGCTCTTCAGCTCGGCGAGCAGCATGCTGACGCCCCCTACCAGGCGCTCCACCTGGCACCTGCCGGACTCCACCAGGAAGTAGTAGTCGCCTTCGGCCCCTTCCCGGATTATTGCCTCGCCCGACCTGGCGTCGACGCGCTCGAAGCGCTGCAGCAGCTCGTCGATGTGTGCCGACGGAAGCTGGGAAAAGGCGCCGAAGCGCAGATTGTTGATGCCGAACAGCCCCGACAGGACGCTCCAGTTGGCGCCGCTCGCGGGCCGCTCGCCGCGCCGCTCCACCCCGGAGGGGTCCTGCTGCGCCAACTGATCCCAGGTCAGCAAGATATCGAGCAGGTCGTCATCGATGCGGACCAGCTCCAGTTCCGTCACCGCCTTGGCTGAGATGAACGCAGCACGCTTGCCCAGCGGGCGGCGCGCCTCGGCCGATCCGCCTACGACCAGCTCGGAGCGGGCCGGGCCGTACACCAGCGCAAGCTCGCCGCGCACCACGTACACCGACTGGCCGGCGATCGGCCGCTGGTGAAACGGATCGACTCCTCGGCCCGCCGACTCGACCACACACAATTCTGCGAGCTCACCGAGCCGCGGGTCCGAAAGCGAGGCGATCGGATCAAATGTTTTCAGAGTTTCGACACTGACTTTGCTTGCTGCCATGCGCGAATTCCTTGGTGGCTGAGCTTCGTGTCGCCGCTAAAACTCGAATACCTGATTGTTCTGCAGCATGCGCGGCCTGAATTGCCCGGCGCACTCCTCGACCTCCTGCATGGTCAACTCGATCTCGCCAGGTTTCAGGTGCGTGATGAAGATATCCGCGTTGCGCTCGAGCTTGGGCAGTTCTTCGGCCAGGAGACTAGGGCAAAAGTGCTTTGCCGCCACCGCCAGGTCGCGCTCGCGGTTGCAGAATGCGACCTCGATAATAAGATAGCGCAGGTTGGCGATCTTGTTGACCACATGCCACAGCGGGTCGTACGTCGTGGTGTCGCCGGTGAACACCAGGCTCGCCTCGCCCGAATCGACCTGAAAGCCGATCGCCGGTACCACATGGTTCGCCGGCAGCGCGGTGATCTTGCGCCCTTTCAGTTCCACCGTCTGTCCGAGCTCGAGGGTCTCGTACTTCATGAATGGCTTGCTCGGCGTCGGAATCTGCGTGAAATCGGGCCAGATGCTCCAGTTGAAAATGTGGTTGCGGATGATCTCCAGCGTCGGCTCGGTCGCGTGCACCGTGAGGGGCTTGTTGCGCATGCCGCCGACGGTATCGACCAGGAACGGAATGGAGCAGACGTGGTCCAGGTGCGAGTGTGTGACGAAAATGTGGTCGATCAGCATCAGCTCGGCCAGCGACACGTCGCCCACTCCGGTCCCGGCGTCGATCAGGATGTCGTTGTCCACCAGCAACGACGTGGTGCGCAGATGCCTCCCGCCGATTCCGCCGCTGCACCCCAACACCCTGAGCTTCATCGCCTGCGCCTATTTGGTCTTGTACGTCGTCACGCCGTCCCAGTTCGCTCCGGGCGGCTCGATGCGGCACTGCCGGATGCGCTCGGCATACAGCTGGTAGAGCTTGCATTGCGGGGACATCTGCTGCGCCTTCGACAATTCCGCCTCCGCCTCGTCCCAGTTCTGTGCGCGATAGGCCTTGAGTGCCCTGTGCCACATCGCCACCTCGTCGATTACCTTTTGCTCGACCTGGCCGTCGATGCCCAGCGGCTCGAAGATGTCGACAGGCTCGTCCTTGCCTTTCACCCTGACCAGGTCGATATCGCGGAACAGGATGTCCTTCACCGCGTGCCGGGTATTCGGGCCGACCAGAATGCCGACGCCGTAGACGCGCGTCAGGCCCTCCAGGCGTGACGAGAGGTTTACCGCGTCTCCCATCACCGTGTACGCCTTGCGCAGCTTGGAGCCCATGTCGCCGACGCTCATCTGGCCGGTGTTGACGCCGACACCGATGCGGATGTCGGGCCAGCCGCGCGCGCGCATCTGTTCGCGCAGCTTGTCCAGTTCGGACTGCATTGCCATCGCGCTGACCACCGCCTGGCGCGCGTGCTCGGCGTCGGCCACCGGGGCACCCCAGAAGGCCATGATAGCATCGCCGATATACTTGTCGAGGGTACCACGGTTGCCGCGTATCACCAGGCTCATCGCGGTGAGATAGTCGTTGATGAACTGCGACAAATCCTTGGGCGACAGGCTCTCGGAAATCGAGGTGAACCCGACGATGTCGGAGAACAGCACGGTAAGCTCCTCGCTCTTGCCCTCCATGCTGTACTTGGTCGGATTCTCCGCCATCTTGTCGACCAGCTCCGGCGGCACGTACTGGCCGAACAGTTCGGTGAACTGGCGCTTGCTGCGAGACTCGACGAAATAGCCCCAGGACATGTTGAAAGCGAACAGCGCGGCGATCATCAGCATGCTGGAGGCCAGCGGAAGGATCAGGCCGCCCTTGGTCCATACCAGCACATCGAGCCCTGCTATGAGCAATGTCGCGATCAGCGACACCAGCGTTGCCTTCAGCGGGCTCAGCAGCGGCACCAGCAGCGACAGCGTAATGCCGCCGATCAGCAGCAGGATCACCTCGGTGCCCAACATATAGGCCGGCTTCTGCTTGAAGTCGTTGTCGAGCATCGCCGTGATCATGTTGGCGTGGATTTCCACCCCGGGGTACACGCTGCCCACCGGCGTGGAGCGCAGGTCGAGCAGGCCCGGCGCGGAAGTGCCGATCAGTGCAATCTTTCCCTCCAGCTCTTCTTTGGGCACCCGGTCAAAATAGACGTCGGCCAGCGAAATGTACTTGAAGCTGCCACGCTTGCCGCGGTAGGGAATGAACGCGCTCACCGTGTCGTCCACCGGAATGATGACCGGCCCAGCCTTGAGCCATTCCAGCCCGGAGTAGCTCTTGCTGGAGAAATCCTCGGAGGCGAAACCCGGCTCGACCTTGGGGGAGCCGGCAAGCACCCTGACTATCGCCAGCGACAGCGCCTCGTAATAGGCGCCATGGTATTCGGCCAGCATCGGCACCCGCCGCGACACGCCGTCGGGGTCGATCAGCGGATTGAAGTGGCCCGCGCTGGCGGCAGCGGCTTGGAACTCGGGCAGGTTGCCGCCATAGCCGCGCCAGCTGGTGATGCGGATGTCGCGGCCCTTGAACGCGCCATTGGGCAGCACCGGTTCGGGTATGGCGCCCGAGCGCACCGCGTTCTCTTCGCTGTTGAAATAATAGCCAAGCACGACCGGCCGCCCCTTCAGGGTCCTGGCGAAGATTCCGTCGTAGTCGAGTTCCGGGCGCAGTTCCTTCAGGGCTGACTTGAACGGCCCCACGTCACTGAGCTTGCCCTTGGCGAGTTGTTCCAGCACCGGCAGCCCGGAGCTCTCGTCGGGCTCGGCAAATACCACGTCGAACCCGATGATGATGACGCCGTATTTGTCGAACAGCTTGGTCAGCAGTGCGGCGAGCTTGTCGCGGCGCCAGGGCCAGCGCCCGAGCGCGGCCTTGTCAAGGCTGCGCTCGTCGATGTCGAGTATTACCACGCGCGGATCGACGCCGCCGGGCATGGTGAGCGCGAGCCGCGTGTCGTAGAAGATGTTGTCGAGCCGGCTGATCAGGCCGATGTTGTAGATTTCGGCGACATGGCCGACGAACACCAGCATGATTGCCAGGCCAAGCGCGATCCTGACGATATGCCGTTTCAAACCTGCTCCTTCCTATTCCAGGAGGGTCGGTCAGGGCTTGAAGAAGAATTCCACCTTCACCCCGGCAAGCTCGATGATGTCATGGTCGCTGAGCGCATACGCCTGCTGCTCGATCGGCTTGCCGTTGACGCTGGGTTTGTTGGCGCCTTCCACATGTGTGATGAAAAAGCCCTGCGGCCGGCGCGTGATCACCGCCACCTGCACGCCCGGTTTGCCTAGCGTGGTAAGCGGCTTGACGAGTTCAAGTTCCTTGCCGGCGTTACCGCCGGACATGAGCTTAAGTATGGCGTGGCGCGCCGGCGCTGCCGCGGCCGCGACCGATGCGGCGGTCACGCCCACCTGGGTATCGGAATGCGATTTGCCCGCGCCGGCGGCGACGGACGCGGCAGTGACGCCGACCTGCGTGTCCGCGTGCGACCGGGCCGCGGATGAGGCGGCGGGGGCTGCTGCGACGTGGCCCGGCGCAGCTGCAGCCGGGGTCGTGGCGGGTGGCGGCGCTTCCGCAGGTTTCTTCATAGCCCCGGGGCGCAGCACCATGGTCTTCTCGAAATCCGCGGCCTTGCTCGCACCGGGCGCGGCTTCCGCCATGTATTTGAGCTTGTACTTGCCGAGTTCGATCACGTCGTTGTTCTGCAGAAAATGCTTCTTGACTGTTTTGCCGTTGACGAAGGTGCCGTTGGTGCTCCCAAGATCCTCCAGGAACGAATCTGCAAGTATGGTCACGATTACGGCGTGCTCGCCGCTGACGGCCAGATTGTCGATCTGGATGTCGTTGTGCGGTTTGCGGCCGATGGTGGTGCGTTCCTTGGCAAGCGGAATTTCCTTTAGCACCAGACCGTCCATACTGAGTATCAGCTTCGCCATAGCGTTATCCTCGTGCTATCTAAACCATCCGAAAAGTTTCGATGCCAGGCCCTGTCCGGCCGGGTATTCCCGCAGAATCTTTATCAGGATCACCGATACGTTGTCGCGTCCGCCGTTGTCGTTCGCCATCTGCACCAGCTGCTGCACCGCAAGATTCAGGTTCGCGCCCAGCGCCTGCAGCGTCATGCCGATATCCTCGTCGCTCACCATGTCCGACAGCCCGTCGGAGCACAGCAGGTAGATGTCGCCCGGAAGCGCATCGTATTCGTGGATCTCCGGCTCCACCGCGGGATCGATGCCCAGCGCCTTCGTAACCAGGTTCTTGTTCGAAGAATGCTTCGCCTGCTCCTTGGTCAGCATGCCGGCGTCGATCTGCTCCTGCAGCAGCGAGTGGTCCTTGCTGACCTGGCTGAATTCACTGCCGCGCATCCGGTACAGGCGCGAATCGCCGATATGCGCGACCATCAACTTGTTGTCGAAGAACAGCGCCGCCACCAGCGTCGTCCCCATGCCAGCGTACTGCGGTTGGCTCTGCGCCGCCTGGTAAATCGACGCATTCGCCTTGGCAATCTGCTGCTGCAGCATCTTCAGCGCGGCCTTTTGCCCGCTTTGCGGGTCGACCTCGTGCGGAGCGTGCTCCTCCAGCAGCTGCCGCAATTCCGTAGTGAGCATCGTGGTGGCCATGCCGCTCGCCACTTCACCGGCGTTGTAGCCCCCCATACCGTCGGCCAGGACCACCAATCCCTTGTCCGGCATCGAGGCGATCGAATCCTCGTTGTTCGAGCGCACCATCCCGGGGTCGGTATGGCTCGCGATCTCAAGGGCCTGGCTCAGATCCATGCGGTGTGCTGCCTAGTTTCCGCTGCCCGTGCCGACGGCGCCGAGAAATCCCGCGATGCTGCCTAACCCCGCAATCCTCATAGCCAGCCCCCTGCGTACCCGGTCTTCTTATGCCAACGCCCGGCTATCTACCCGATAGCGAAGGCATTTTACGACAATAGCCACAGTGCCTGTACTAATTCCACGCCGGCGCGCATAGCAGCGCGCGCCGCACGCCGAGGTACTTTTTGTTGCCGCGCGCAGCGCATGATGCCGGGTCCAATCGCGCCGACTTGCCCTGCGCCGCAGTTGTACGCGTCAGCACCGCCAAGTCTCATTTATAAACAGGGCGATAATGCCCATTCTTGCAGTTAAATATCAGATTAGTCAAATTTTTTTGTCGAATCGGCGAACCGGATGCACGGCGGCGCGCAGTCCGCGCGGGCAGAAAAAAGCCCCGGCCTTGCGCCCAGGGCACTTTTTGCAAGCTGCGTCGCATACGCCGTTTGCGCGGCGAGAGGCGCGTGGCGCGGCAAAGCGCGCTGAAGCTTCAGCTGCCGAGTATCGTTCCCGCGGCAATGCCGAGATCGGCCGGCGCGACCTTCTTGCCGCTGCCGAGCTTGCCCTTGCTGACCTCGATCTGCCCGCCCTGCGCGGAGATCAACATGCTGCCTGCGCTGACCGCAGTCACCTCGCCGATCTTCCCCCTGACCGCGTCGAAGGTGCGCGCCATATGCTTCTTCGAGCCGAACAGCTGCAGCTTTTCACCCTTGTGCGTAGTCCAGGCGCCGGGCGCCGGATCGCAGCCGCGAATCAGATTGTGGATGAAATCGACGTGACTGGCCCAGTTGATCCTGGCCTCGCCCTCGCGGCACCAGCCCTCGTAGCTCGCGCGGGATTCATCCTGCACCGATTCCTTGTGCTTGCCCGCCATCACCAGATCCGCCGCCTCGAGCATGGCAGCCACGCCCATCGGGAATAGGCGGTCGAAATAGACCGTGCCCAGCGTGTCATCTGCGCTCACGGGCGTCTTCTTCTGCAGGATCACCGCGCCTTCGTCCAGGCCGTCGGAAGGCCGGAAGATGGTGAGCCCGGTCTCGGACTCGCCCTTGATGATGGCCCAGTTGATCGAGGACGGGCCGCGGAATCTGGGCAGCAGCGAAGGGTGGTACTGGATGGTGCCCTGCTTCGGAATACCGACGAATTCCTGCGGCGCGAACTGCAGCACGAAAGCCATGATGCCGATGTCGGCCTTCGCCTCGGCGAGCGCCTGCACCGCTTCCGGCGCGCGCAGGGACTTGAACTGGTACAGCTTGAGCTTCTTCTCCTCGGCCGCCGCGCGCAGCGCGTCGGGCCGCGCGCCCTCCTTCTCCGGCGCGCAGAACACGGCGGCGACCTCGTCGCCGCGCGCGAGAAATGCTTCCAAGACCGCTTTGCCAAAATCTTGCTGCCCAATAATAGCGATTTTCATATCGTTCATCCTTTGCAGCAAGATTTCAGTGGAGACTTGCATTCGCGCAAGCGAATGTTACGTCGGAACTAAAGTCCTGCTGCCCGATGATCGCAATGCGCATGATGTCGTCCTTTGGCGTTAATCGGTAGCGCAGCCCTGCGCTCAGGCCGGTTTCTTTGGCGGCACGCTGAACGCGCCCGCGGCCTTGAGCGCCGCGACTCTGGCGTCGTCGTAGGCCAGGACCTGCTTGAGCACCTCCTCGGTATGCTCGCCCAGCAGCGGCGAGCGCTCGATCTTGGCCGGGGATGCGGACAGCTTGATCGGCATGCCTACGTTCCACCACTTGCCGCGCTGCGGATGGTCGAGTTCGACCCACATCTCGCGGCCGCGGATATGTTCGTCATTGGCCAGATCCTCGGTCGACATGATCGGCCCGCAGGGTACGTCGAGCGGATTCAGGATCGCCATGAATTCGCGTTTGGTATGCTTCTCGGCGAACTTGTTGATCAGCGTCCACATGAGCTGCTGGTTCTTGCGCCGCTCGCCGATGGTGGCGAAGTGTGAATCCGCCGCGAGCTCAGGCATGCCCACCTCCGGTCCGATGCGCTTGGCGAGCGCGCCCCAGACCGCTTCCTGGACCACCACGTAGAGCCAGTCATTGGCGCCGTGCGGCTTGCAGTGAATCGCGTTGCCAAGCTGGCCGCCGCCGGAGTCGTTGCCTGCGCGCGGCACCTCATGCATGTCCTTGTAGGTCGGAACGGAATATTCTGGCATGTCGCCACGCGTCAGGCGCTGGTGGTCGCGGAATTTGACCCGGCACAGGTTCATCACGCCGTCCATCATCGCCACTTCCACGTACTGCCCCTCCCCGGTGCGGTTCGCCTGATGCAGCGCCGCGAGCAGGCCGATCGCGAGGTGCAGCCCCGTGCCCGAATCGCCGATCTGCGCGCCGGTCACGAACGGCGGGCCGTCGGGAATGCCGGTGGTGCTCATCGCCCCGCCCATCGCCTGCGCCACGTTCTCATAGGCCTTGAAATCGGCATACGGGCCGGAGGAGCCGAATCCCTTGATCGAGCCCATCACGATGCGCGGGTTGATTTCGTGGATCTTGTCCCAGGTGAAGCCGAAGCGGTCGAGCACGCCCGGGCCGAAGTTCTCCATGATGATGTCGCACTTTTTCAGCAGGTCAACGAACACCGACTTGCCTTCGGCGGATTTCATGTTCACCGTGATCGAGCGCTTGTTGCAGTTGAGCATAGTGAAATACAGGCTGTCCGCGCCGGGCACGTCGCGCAGCTGGCCGCGCGTGGCGTCGCCCTGCGGGTTTTCGAACTTGATCACGTCGGCGCCCATCCAGGCGAGCAGCTGCGAGCAGGTCGGACCCGCCTGAACGTGCGTCATGTCGAGTATGCGTACTCCCTTGAGTGCTTCCATGCTGATACCTCTCCTGTGTTCGATTCCGCGCAAGCGCAGCTATTGCGGCTTTGAAAAATTTCGACCGGATTCCGGCTTGCGCGGGCGCAACAGACTCACATGCGCTTTCGCGGCGACGATTTCTTGTAGCGACTATACTAAGAACCCCGGCCGTCTGCACACCTTGACTGAGGTCAATAATTTTGCTTTTAGTTTGCACTCCGCTCGCCCGGCACCGCGCATGTCATCCATCGAAAGCCATCCACAGCGCAACACCATTCGCCTGCAGCTGAGGCAATGCCGGATTCTCAGGGACATGCCGGCGCTGGCGTGGCGTGACCTCGAGCCGCTATTGGAGGTCGCCGACTTCGGCAAGAGCGACTTGCTGGTAAATCAGGGCCACAGCGCGATGGAGCAGTTCTTCATCCTGGACGGCATCCTCAAGCGGGTGGTAAGCGACCCGAAGGGCAAGGAAATGATCCTGCGCTTCGCCGCGGAAAACGACATGGACACCTCCTATGCCGCCTGGCGCCTGCGCACGCCCATGCCCTACAGCATCGTCGCAGTGACTAAGGCGCGCGTGGTCAAGCTCGCGATGCACAGCTGGGTCGGCTTTCTCGAGCGCCATCCCGACGTCAAGGCGCAGTTCGAGTACGAAGTCATGAGCCTCATGTCCGAAGTCATGGCGCACACCATCACCCTGCACCTGCTCGACGCGCCGGGGCGGCTGTCGCGCTTCAAGCGCAAGCACGCGGAATTGCTGGAACGCATTCCGAAGAAGGAACTGGCGTCCTATCTCAACCTGACGCCGGAAACGCTGTCCCGTCTGAAAAAGCGCAAACAACGCGGCGAGCGATAATCCCGCTGCAAGGCTGGTGTCGCCGCAGGCGTTTCCCCGATGGCGCGCGGGGGCGAGTTTCCCCGCGCCCCTGAAAAATCCCTCAGCGCAGTCTGCGGATCAGCCACGAGACTATCGGCCAGAACAGCAGGAACAGCGCGAGCCCGGTGAGTATGCCCACCAGCTTGTTGGAGAAGAAGATCGACATGTCGCCCTGCGACACCAGCATCGCCTGGCGGAACGAAGCTTCAGCCCGGTCCCCCAGCACGATCGCGAGCACCAGCGGCGCGAGCGGGTAGGACAGCTTCTTGAACGCATAGCCGACGACGCCGAACACCATCATCATGTAGACGTCGAACGTCGCGTTGTGCACCGTGTACGCGCCGATCGCGCAGATCACGATGATGATAGGCGCGATCACCGAAAACGGGATGCGCAGGATCGCGGCGAACAGCGGCACGCAGGTCAGCACCACGATCAGCCCGGCAATGTTGCCGAGGTACATCGAGGCGATCAGGCCCCAAACGAAGTCCTTTTGCTCGACGAACAGCAGCGGGCCGGGTTCAAGACCCCAGATCAGCAGGCCGCCGAGCAGCACCGCCGCGGTGGGCGAGCCCGGTACGCCAAGGGTGAGCATCGGCAGCAGCGCCGAAGTCCCTGCGGCGTGCGCCGCGGTTTCCGGCGCCACCACGCCCTCGACGACGCCCTGGCCGAACCGTTCCCCGTCCTTCGACAGGCGCTGCGCCATGCCGTAGCTCATGAACGAAGCCGGGGTCGCGCCGCCCGGCACGATGCCCATGAAGCAGCCGATCGCCGCCGAGCGCAGCGAGGTGATCCAGTACTTCGGCAGTTCCTTCCAGGTCTCGATCACGACCTTGAGATTGATCTTTGCCGATGCGCCCTTGAACTCCAGCCCCTCTTCCAGCGTCTGCAGGATCTCGCCGATGCCGAACAGGCCGATCACCGCCACGAGAAAGTCGAAGCCGGTCAGCAGCGTGGTCGTGCCGAAGGTCATGCGCAGCGTCCCGGTCACGGTGTCGGTGCCGACCGCCGCGAGCGCGAAGCCGAGCATCATCGAGACCAGGGTCTTGAACGGCGCCTCCCTGCTCATGCCGATGAAGGCGCAGAAGGTGAGCAGATACACCGCAAAAAATTCGGGCGGACCGAACTCGAGTGCGAACTCGGCTACGACCGGGGACAGGAAGGTGATCACGAGTACGCCCACCGCCGCGCCGAAGAACGACGAGGTGAAGGCGGCGGTCAGCGCCGCGCCGGCGCGCCCCTGCTGCGCCAGCGGATAGCCGTCGAAGGTGGTCGCCACCGACCAGGGTTCGCCCGGGATGTTGAACAGGATCGAAGTGATCGCGCCGCCGAACAGCGCGCCCCAGTAAATACAGGACAGCAGGATGATCGCGGAGGTCTGCCCGCCGGGGGTCTGCGCCATGGTGAAGGTGAGCGGCAGCAGGATCGCGACGCCGTTGGCGCCGCCCAGGCCGGGGAGCACGCCGATGATGACGCCGAGGATGACCCCGGCGAACATTAGCGCGATGTTGGTGAACGAAAGCGCTACGACAAAGCCGCCGAGCAGGGAATGCAGTGCGTCCATGATGGTATCCGGGGGCGCCTAGCCGAGCCCGAGCAGGGACTCGACCGGCCCCTTCGGCAGCGGCACCTGGAACCAGATTTCGAACACGACGTAGAAAAAGACATTAGTGCCGACGCTCACCAGCACCGCCTTCCACCAGGCGTACTTGCCCAGCCAGCGCATGAAGAACCCGATGTACAGGATCGAGGGCACGTAGATGCCCAGCCAGCCGACCAGCGCGACGTACACCGACGCAGGCACCAGCACGCTCAGCACCAGCTTGATCTGCCCCACCTCGACGAAGGTGCCGTTCTTTTTCCGGCTGAGGTACAGGGCGCGGATAAAATTGATGGCCGAGGCAATGCAGAGCAGGAGGCCTACATAGAACGGGAAATAGCCGGTCTGCGGGCCGTCCGCCGCCCAGTGCGCACCGAGGCGCCAACTGTCAAATATCACGATCGCGCCGAGCGCGAAGGTAAATCCGGCGACTGCAAGCTCGGCGGTTTTTACACGCAGCGCGGCGCGCGGCTCATCTGCTTCTGACATCAAAAAATCTCCTCCGGATGCGAACGCGGCGCGCCTTTGCGTCCGGCGCGCCGCGTATGCCTGGTGTTGTTGGCTGCTGCTAATTCGAACCGGCTATGAATCCGGCGGCCTTCATGAGCTTGAGGTGCTCCGACTCGGCTGCTCCTACCCAGTCAACGAAAGCCTTGCCTTCGATGCTGGTCTGGTTGAACGCGCCCTTGCTCATCAGCGCTGTCCACTCGGGCGTCTTGCGCACCGCCTGCAGCAGCTTGACGTAGTAGTCAACCTGGTCCAGCGTCACGCCGCCGGCCATGAAAATGCCGCGCAGCATCAGGTAGTTCACATCGAGTCCCGCCTCCTTGCAGGTCGGGATGTCGCCCCAGGACATGGTGTCGGTCATCTTGTCCTTGTAGGGCATGCGCTTGGCGTCGAATACGCAAAGCGGGCGCAGCTTGCCGCCGCGCCAATGCGCCACCGCCTCGATCGGGTTGTTGACCGAGGATTCGATGTGCTTGCCGACCAGTTGCACCGCCACCGTGCCGCCGCCCTTGAACGGGATGTAGGTAAACTTTGCGCCGGTCTTCTGCTCGATCGCAGCGGTGATAATCTGGTCCTCCTGCTTCGAGCCGGTGCCGCCCATCTTGCACTTGCCCGGGCCCATCTTCTTGCACGCGTCGATGTATTCCTTCGCGGTCTTGTAGGGCGTTTCCGCGTTTACCCACAACACGAATTCGTCCAGCGCCATCATTTTGACCGGGGTCAGATCGCGCCAGTTGAACGGCACGCCGGTGGCAAGAGGCGTGGTGAACAGGTTCGACAGCGTGATGATGATCTTGTGCGGGTCGCCCTTGGCGCCCTTGACGTCGAGGAAACCCTCGGCGCCGGCGCCGCCGGACTTGTTGACCACGACCATCGGCGATTTCATCAGATTGTGCTTGACGATGATGCCCTGGATCGCGCGCGCCATCTGGTCCGCCCCGCCGCCGGACCCTGCCGGCACGATGAATTCGACGGTTTTTGTCGGCTCCCAGGCGTATGCGGGAATCGCGGCGCCGGCCAGCGCCGCTGCAGTCATGACAGCTTTGAATACGGTAGAAGTTTTCATGGTTCCTCGTCCTGTGAAATCGGTCTAATTTCCGCCGTCGTCATGCGCTGCGGCGGGCACCATACCTTATGATTGTCGGCATTTAGTTTTGTTGCAAAGCATAGGATACAATCATACGCGCCCGTAGCGGCGCATTGATCTGCGTCAACAAATGAAAGACCGGCGCGAAAACGCTCACCGGCCTACCTCCTGCGTCTCCCCGTCCGCGGCGGCCTGTCTGCGCGCGAGCAGCTTTCCGACCAGCACCACCAGCGCCGCCCCGACCACGCCAACGAAAATTTCCAGGTGAAATCCGGCGAGCGCCGGCTTGCCGTCGAGCGCCTGGAAATGGGCGCCCATCCAGTCATGCAGAGCCGGGTCGGTCACCGCCATCTCGCCCGCGACGAAGCCGAGCAGCGCCCCGCCCGCTACAACGATGATGGGGAAACGCTCCATCACTTTCATCAGCAGCGTGCTGCCGAAAATCACCAGCGGAATGCTGATGCCCAGCCCGAGAACCAGCAGCGTGACGCTGTCACCCGCAGCCGCGGCCACCGCGATCACGTTGTCCAGACTCATCACCAGGTCGGCGACGAGGATGGTCCTGATCGCCGCCATGAGGTTTTCGTGGCCGTCGATATTCTGACCGCGCTCTTCCGGCAGCAGCAGCTGCACGCCGATCCACAGCAGCAGCGCCGCGCCGATCAGTTTCAGGTAAGCCAGCTGCAGCAGCGCGACCGCGAACAAGGTAAGCACAATGCGCATCGCCACCGCCGCGCCGCTGCCCCATGCTACCGCCAACATCTGCTGGCGCGGCGGCAGCGAACGCGCGGCCAGTGCGATCACCACCGCGTTGTCGCCGGACAAGACGATGTTGATCCAGATGATTTTCAGCAGCGGGATCCAGAACGCCGCCAGCGAAAGATCCATGAATTCGGGATCCCCCCATTCCGAAGAGGCGCAATATTACATTAGGAATGCAATGCGGTGCGAGGCCGGATCACAATTTGTCCGGCGCTCCGGCGGGCTGCGCGCATTTCCCGTGTTGCACCTGTGCCGCTGCCTAGAACAGCCCGACCACCTTGCCGCCGACCAGGTCGATCTTGGTGGCCGAAGGCACCTTGGGCAGGCCCGGCATGGTCATGATGTCGCCGCACACCATGACCACGAACTCGGCGCCGGCCGCGAGCCGCACCTCGCGGATGTTGATCACGTGCCCCTCGGGCGCCCCGCGCAGCTGCGCGTCGGTGGAAAACGAGTACTGCGTCTTGGCCACGCACACCGGGTAGTGGCCGTAGCCCTCCTCCTGCAGCTTTTTGATCTGGTTGCGCACCTTGGCGTCCGCCGTGACCTCGCTTGCGCGGTAGACCTTTTTCGCGATCTTGTTGACCTTGTCCCACAGGCTGTCGGCCTCATCGTAGACGAAATTCATGCTCGATTTCTTCTCGCACATCTCGACCACCATTTTCGCCAGCTCGGCCGCCCCCTTGCCCCCGTCGGCCCAGTGCGTCGCCAGCACCACCTTCACCCCGAGCTTGGCCATGCGCGCCTTGAGCATGTCCACCTCGGCCGGCGTATCGCTGCTGAAGTGGTTGATCGACACCACGCAGGGCAGCCCGTACACCCGCTGCACGTTGTCCACGTGCCGCTCCAGGTTCACCAGCCCCTTGTCAAGCGCCGCCAGATTCTCCTGCGTGATCGTCTTCAACTCCGCCCCGCCGTGGTACTTCATCGCGCGCACCGTGGCCACGATCACCGCCGCCGAAGGCCGCAGCCCGCTCTTGCGGCATTTGATATCGATGAACTTCTCCGCCCCAAGGTCCGCGCCAAAGCCGGCCTCGGTCACCACGTAGTCGGCAAGCTTCAATGCCGTCTTGGTCGCTATCACCGAATTGCACCCGTGCGCGATGTTCGCAAACGGCCCGCCGTGGATGAACGCCGGGCTATTCTCCAGCGTCTGCACCAGGTTGGGCGCCAGCGCGTCCCGAAGCAGCACCGTCATCGCCCCGTGCGCGTGCAGGTCGCGCGCGTAGATCGGCTTCTGGTCGCGCGTGTAGGCCACCACAATGTTGCCCAGGCGCTGCTTCAGGTCATCGAGGGAAGTCGACAGGCAGAAGATCGCCATCACCTCGGAGGCCACCACGATGTCAAAGCCGTCCTCGCGCGGATAGCCGTTGCCCGGCCCGCCCAGCGACACCACGATGTCGCGCAGCGCGCGGTCGTTCATGTCCATCACGCGCTTCCACGCGATGCGGCGCACGTCGATGCCGAGCTCGTTGCCGTGGTGGATATGGTTGTCGAGCAGCGCCGCGAGCAGGTTGTTTGCGAGCGCGATGGCGTTGAAATCGCCGGTGAAATGCAGGTTGATGTCCTCCATCGGCACCACCTGGGCGTGGCCGCCGCCCGCGGCGCCGCCCTTCATGCCGAACACCGGCCCGAGCGAGGGCTCGCGCAGGCAGATCATCGCCTTCTTGCCGATGTGGTTAAGCGCGTCGCCCAGGCCCACCGTGGTGGTGGTCTTGCCTTCGCCGGCGGGCGTCGGGCTGATCGCGGTGACCAGGATCAGCTTGCCATCGGGCTTGCCCTTGAGGCTGTCGACGTAATCCAGCGAGACCTTGGCCTTGTAATGGCCATAGGGCACGAGGTGGTCTTCCGCGATGCCGAGCTTGTCCGCCGCCAGCTTGGGGATGCGCAGCATCTTCGCCTTCTGCGCGATTTCAATGTCCGATGCCATGGTAATCTCCTCAGTGGTAATGCGTGACCTGGCGCCAAATATAGGCACAGGGGCGCGGTGCGGCCTTGATTGCGGTCAAGAATTGCCCAAGCGGCGCCCTAGCTTGCGCGGACGGCGCCCCGTCCGCGCGGATCGCCGATCTCGTATGGAACCCCCGCGCCGTGTTTGGTGTTAATCCGTATCAAAAACACAGTTGGCGCGCGCAGCGCGCAATGCTTGCTCGTGGCGCACGCATGCACTCAAGACAATGGGTGCAGCGACTGTCCGCCGCCGAAACTGGAGTGCACCGGCGCAGCCCCACCCTTTTTCACGGATACCGCGCAGTACTTGAACTCGGGAATCTTGCCAAAGGGATCGAGCACCGGGTTGGTGAGCTTGTTCGCGGCCGCCTCATAGAAGCAGAACGGGATGAACACCGCCCCCCTGGGCGTGCCGTCGTCGGCCCGCGCGTAAAGCGATATCGAACCGCGGCGCGAGGCCACGGTCACCACTTCGCCCGGCCGCACGCCGTATTGGTCCAGATCCAGCGGATGAAACGACGCCACCGGTTCGGGCTCGATCGCATCGAGCACCCCGGCGCGCCTGGTCATCGCCCCGGTATGCCAGTGCTCGAGCTGGCGACCCGTGATCAGCACCATCGGATACTTCGCATTGGGCCGCTCGTTGGCCGGGATCAGGTCGGCCGGCACGAACTTCGCGCGGCCGGTGGCGGTAGGAAAATTCTCGGTGAAAACCACCGATTCGCCCGGATCGCCTTCCTGCTCGCACGGGTAGGTCACGGCGGAGTCGCGTTCCAGCCGGTCCCAGGTGATACCGCTGATGGTATCCATGCCCGCGCGCATCTCCACGAACACTTCGGATACGTGGCCGTAGTCCCAGGCCAGGCCCATGCGCTTGGCGATTTCCTGGATGATCCACAGGTCTTCCTTCGCCTCGCCCGGGGGCTCGATCGCCTTGCGCCCGAGCTGCACCATGCGGTCGGTATTGGTCACCGTGCCGTCCTTTTCCGGCCATGCGCTCGCGGGCAGCACCACGTCTGCGAGGTAGGCGGTCTCGGTGAGGAAGATATCCTGCACCACCAGGTGATCGAGCGCGGCCAGCGCCTCGCGCGCATGGTTCACGTCGGGGTCGGACATTGCCGGGTTCTCACCAATGACGTACATGCCGCGGATTTCCTTCCTCTTCGCCGCGTGCATGATTTCCACCACCGTGAGCCCGGGCTTGGGATCGAGGTTCTCATTGCCCCATAGCTTGGCGAAGCGCTGCCTGGCTTCCGGATCGTCAACGCGCTGGTAATTCGGATACATCATCGGGATCAGCCCCGAATCGGACGCCCCCTGCACGTTGTTCTGGCCGCGCAGCGGATGCAGGCCGGTGCCGCGCCGGCCGATCTGCCCGGTCATGAGCGCGAGCGCGATCAGGCAGCGCGCGTTGTCGGTGCCGTGCACGTGCTGCGACACGCCCATTCCCCAGAGGATCATCGAAGCTTTCGACGTGGCAAACAGCCGCGCGACTTCGCGCAGGGTCTGCGCCGGGATGCCGCAGATCGGCGCCATCTTTTCCGGACTGTACTTCTTCACGTTCTTTGCCAGCGCCGCGTAGCCCGAGGTGCGTTCGCGGATGAACGCCTCGTTCACCAGCCCTTCGGTGACGATGACGTGCATGATCGCGTTCAACATCGCCACGTCGGTGTCGGCATTGAACTGCAGCACATGGGTCGCGTGGCGCGCGAGCTCGGTGCGGCGCGGGTCCGCGATGATCAGCTTGGTGCCGTTCTTTACCGCGTTCTTGATCCAGGTCGCGGCGACCGGATGGTTTACCGTCGGGTTGGCGCCGATCACCAGCACCACCTCGGCGTGCTGCACATCACTCACCTGATTCGACACCGCACCCGAGCCCACGCCCTCGAGCAGCGCGACCACCGAGGACGCGTGACACAGCCGCGTGCAGTGATCCACGTTGTTCGAGCCGAAGCCGGTGCGCACCAGTTTCTGGAATAAATAGGCCTCCTCGTTCGAGCCTTTGGCCGAACCGAAGCCCGCAAGCGCGTACTTACCGCTCATTTTCCCAGCGGCGTCGCGGATGCCGGTGAGCCCGCCGGCGGCGAATGCGAGCGCCTCGTCCCAGCTCGCTTCGCGAAACGCCTCGCGCCAGTTGTCCGGATCGACGCTGAAGCCGCCCGACTTGGGCACGCCGCGCTTGCGTATCAGCGGCACCGTCAAGCGCTGGCGGTGGTGCGCATAATCGAAGCCGTAGCGCCCTTTGACGCAGAGGCGCCCGTGATTGGCCGGCCCGTCGCGGCCCTCCACGTGAATGATTTTTTCGTCCTTGATGTGATAAGTGAGCTGGCAGCCCACGCCGCAGTACGGGCACACCGAATCCACGGTCCTGTCGGCGACGACGGCGGCCGCGCCGCGCGCCGGCATCAGCGCTCCGGTCGGGCAGGCCTGCACGCACTCGCCACAGGCGACGCAGCTGCTTGCCCCCATGGCGTCATCGAAATCGAAGACGATCTTGGAATGCTCGCCGCGCATGGCGTAACCGATGACGTCGTTCACCTGCGCCTCGCGGCAGGCGCGCACGCAGCGCGTGCACTGGATGCAGGCATCCAGGTTCACTGCGATGGCCGGATGCGAAATATCCGCGGCCGGCTGCGCGCGCGGCGCAAAACGCGGCTTGCCGAGTTTGAGCTTCGCTGCCCACTGATCGAGTTCGGAATCGGGCGTATAGGACGTCGCGGACATGTCCGAGCGCAGTAGCTCGAGCACCATCTTCTGGCTCGCGAGCGCGCGCGTGCTGTCGGTGATCACCTCCATGCCGTCCTTGGGCGCGCGGCAGCACGAGGGCGCGAGCGCGCGCTCGCCCTTGATCTCGACCACGCAGGCGCGGCAGTTGCCGTCCGGGCGCAGCCCCTCCTTGTAGCACAGCCGCGGGATGTCGATGCCGTAGTGCGCGGCCGTCTGCAGAATGCTCTCGTCGGCGCGCCCGACCACGCTCTTGCCGTTGAGCTTGAATTCCACTGGCAGCGCGGCGATCTCTTGTTTGCTGATTGCGGTCATGAGCGTTCCTCTCTGCTATCGATCACGCAAGCTCGTGCGCGAAATACCTCATCACGCAGAGTACCGGGTTGGGCGCGGCCTGCCCGAGGCCGCAGATCGACGCGTCGATCATTACCTGTGAGAGTTCCGCCAGCAGTGCCTGGTTCCATTGCGGCGCGTCCAGCAGCGCGAGCGCCTTGGCGGTGCCGACGCGGCAGGGCGTGCACTGGCCGCAGGACTCTTCGGAAAAGAAATGCATCAGATTGCGCGCGGCGTCGGTGGCGCGATCGCGGTCCGATAGGATGATCACCGCTGCCGAGCCGATGAAGCAGCCGTAGGGCTGCAGCGTGTCGAAGTCCAGCGGAATGTCGCCCATGGACGCGGGCAGGATGCCGCCCGAGGCGCCGCCGGGAAGGTAGGCGTAGAACTTGTGGCCGGCCAGCATGCCGCCGCAATATTCCTCGATCAGCTCCTTCACAGTTATGCCCGCGGGCGCAAGGTGCACGCCGGGTTTGTTCACGCGTCCGGAAACCGAGAAAGAGCGCAGGCCCTTGCGCTCGCGGCGCCCGTGCCCGGCAAACCAGGCCGCGCCCTTCTCCAGGATTTCGCGCACCCAGTGCAGCGTTTCCATATTGTGTTCGAGCGTCGGCCGGCCGAACAGGCCGACCTGCGCCACGTAGGGCGGGCGCAGCCGCGGCATGCCGCGCTTGCCTTCGATCGATTCGATCATGGCCGATTCCTCGCCGCAGATGTAGGCCCCCGCACCGCGGCGCAGGTGAATCGGCGGCAGCGCGCAGGGCGGATCCGCCTTGAGCGCCGCGATTTCCTTCTCCAGGATCGCGCGGCAGCCGGCGTATTCGTCGCGCAGGTAGATGTAGACTTCGGCGATGCCCGCAGTCCAGGCGGCGATCAGCGCGCCTTCGAGAAAGCGGTGCGGGTCGCGCTCGAGGTAGTAGCGGTCCTTGAACGTGCCGGGCTCGCCCTCGTCGATGTTCACCGCCATCAGCCGCGGCTCGGGCTCGGCGCGCACGATTTTCCACTTGCGCCCGGCCGGGAAGCCCGCCCCGCCGAGGCCGCGCAGGCCGGAATCCTCCATCGCCTGCGTCAAGATTTTGTAGTCGCGCTTGCCCGCGAGGCACTGCTGCAGCATGGCGTAACCGCCCTGTTTGCGATAGCTGCGGTAGTCGATGTATTTTCCGGGACGGTGCTCGAGCGCCTTCGCCGCCACCAGCTTTTTCACGCTGTCCAGAGTCGCGTGCGGCAGCGGGTTCTGTCCGATAACGGCCACCGGCGCGGTTTCGCAGCGGCCGACGCAGGGCGCGGCGATCACGCGCACGTTCTTGCCGAGAATCGCGGGCAGCTTCGCCAGCAGTTGTTTCGCACCGGCGAGCTCGCAGGAAAGCGACTCGCACACGCGCACTGTGATCGCCGCCGGCGCGGCGTCGTCTTCCTTCACTATGTCGAAATGATGATAAAAGCTGGCGACCTCGTACACCTCGGCCAGCGCCATTTCCATTTCCGCGGCCAGCGCGGTCAGATGCGCCGCCGACAGCGCGCCGTAGCGGTCCTGGATCTTGTGCAGGTGTTCGATCAGCAGGTCGCGCCGGCGCGGTGCCTTGCCGAGCAGCATGCGCACTTCGGCCAGCGCCGCCGGATCCGGCGTGCGGCCCTTGAGCGTTGCGCGCAGCTTGCGCTCTTGCTTGATCGGGATGACGACTTGGTTCACAAATGTCCCTTTAAAGGCAAAACGGGTTTGCGTTCAAGACACTTGCGATCTGCCTGGCTGCAAATCACATCGGGCGCGGGCTCCTGGTTGACACAGGCCCTCCCGCCCCCGTTCTCGCGTCGATTACATGCTGGCAGGCGCTATTTCAGCACCGCCTTGAGTGTCTTGCCCATTTCGGCCGGATTGCGCGTGATTTTGATGCCGCAGGCTTGCATCACCTCCAGCTTCTCCTGCGCCGTGCCTTTGCCGCCCGAGATGATCGCCCCGGCGTGGCCCATGCGCTTGCCCGGGGGCGCCGTGACGCCCGCGATGAAGCCGACCACCGGCTTTTTCATGTTGTCCTTCACCCACAGCGCCGCGGTCTCTTCATCCGAGCCGCCGATCTCGCCCACCATGATCACCGCGTCCGTTTCCGGGTCGTCGTTGAACATGCGCAGCACGTCGATGTGCTTCACGCCATTCACCGGGTCGCCGCCCGTGCCGACGCACGTCGACTGGCCGATGCCCAGTTCCATCAACTGCCCGACCGCCTCGTAGGTCAGCGTGCCCGAGCGCGACACCACGCCGATGCGGCCCTTCTTGTGGATGTGGCCGGGCATGATGCCGATCTTGATTTCGTCCGGCGTAATCACGCCGGGGCAGTTGGGACCGACCAGAATGCACTTTTTATTCTGCTTGCGCATGCGCTCCTTGACTTCGATCATGTCGCGCACCGGGATGCCTTCGGTGATGCAGATTACCAGGTCGAGGTCGGCATCGACCGCCTCCCAGATCGCAGCGGCCGCAAAAGGCGGCGGCACGTAAATCACCGAAGTATTGACGCCTGCCTTCTGCTTCGCTTCCTTGACGCTGCCGTAGATCGGAATGCCTTCGAAATCCTCGCCCGCCTTCTTCGGGTTCACGCCGGCGACGAAGCAGTTCCTGCCGTTGGCGTAGTCGCGCGACATGCGCGTATGGAACTGGCCGGTCTTGCCGGTGATGCCCTGGGTGACGACGCGGGTGTTCTTGTTGATCAGGATGGACATTGTTCTTCCTTTCGCTTCTGGATACGAGGGGATATTTTCCCCTCGTGCTCCCCTATTTCGGCGCTGTCACAAAAGTTCCTGTGACAGCGGCTATTCTACTTTCCGGCCACGGCGGCGACGATCTTCTGCGCCGCGTCGGCCATGTTGTCGGCTGAAATGATCGGCAGGCCGGAGTCCTTCAAGATCTGCTTGCCCATCTCGTCGTTGGTGCCTTTCATGCGCACCACCAGGGGCACTGACAGGTTCACCTCGCGCGCCGCCGCGACCACGCCCCGGGCGATGGTATCGCACTGCATGATGCCGCCGAAGATATTGACCAATATGCCCTTGACCTTGGGATTCTTCAGCATGATTTTGAACGCCTCGGTCACCTTTTCCGCGGTGGCGCCGCCGCCGACGTCGAGGAAGTTGGCCGGCTCGGCGCCGTACAGCTTGATCGTGTCCATGGTCGCCATGGCGAGGCCGGCGCCGTTCACCAGGCAGCCGATGTTGCCGTCGAGCGAAATGTAGGACAAGTCGAATTTCGACGCTTCGATCTCGGCCGCGTCCTCCTCGTCCAGGTCGCGCAGCGCGACGATGTCCGGATGGCGGAACAGCGCGTTCGAATCGAAATTGATCTTAGCGTCCAGTGCCACCACACGGCCGTCGCCGGTGAGCACCAGCGGGTTGATCTCGGCGAGGCTGGCGTCGGTGTCCCAGAACGCCTTGTACAGAGACTGCAGCACGGCGCGCGCCTGCGGCACCGACGCCGCGGGAATGCCGATTTTCGCGGCGACCGCGTCGGCTTCAGCGTCTTTCAGCCCGGTCTCAGAATCGACGAACACCTTGTGAATCTTCTCCGGCGTCTTCGCGGCGACTTCCTCGATGTCCATGCCGCCCTCGCTCGATGCCATCAGGCACACGCGCTGCGTGACGCGGTCAACCACCATGCCGATGTAGAGCTCCTTCTTGATGTCGGCGCCCTCCTCGATCAGCAGGCGGCGCACCTTCTGACCGTCGGGGCCGGTCTGGTGCGTCTTCAGTTGCATGCCGAGGATCTGGCCGGCATAGGTTTTCACTTCGTCCAGGGATTTCGCCAGTTTCACGCCGCCGCCTTTGCCGCGACCGCCGGCGTGGATCTGCGCCTTCACCACCCACACCTTGCCCGGTATGGTCTGCGCCGCCTTGACCGCCTCGTCGACGGAAAAGCACGCTACGCCTTTCGGCGTGGGCACGCCGTATTTGCGCAGCACTTCCTTGGCCTGATATTCGTGAATTTTCATGAGTCGGTTCCTGGTTGAATCGCAATCGGATGATGGTGCAGACCGGCGCTCTGGCGCATTGACCCAGGTCAATCGGTGCCGGTTTTCGCCTCGCGCTGCAACCGCGTGCTGTCATCGGCGCGCGCGCAGCCTTCGAAGCGGACGCTGCGAGTGTGTTGCAGGACGCGGAGGGCGGGATCTGCGGACAGCGGCATTGCGGACGCGGAAAATATGGTTTAAACAAGCGGTAAATGGTAACACATCCAACCGCACCGATCGCCGACGCGCGCGGCGGAACGACACCTCAGGCTGCGGGTACACGCGCGGCGGTTTACTCAATTAGAATCGCCGCTATGCGCCAACGGGAAAGCAGAACGACATGAAACACGTACTCGCCCTCGATCAAGGCACCACCAGCTCCCGCGCCATCGTGTTCGGCGAAGACGGCAGCGTGCGCGCGCAGGCGCAGCAGGAATTCCGCCAGATCTTCCCCCATCCGGGATGGGTCGAGCACGACCCGGAGGACATCTGGGAATCGCAGTTGAGCGTCGGGCGGCGTGCGCTCGCCCAGGCCGGGCTCAAGGCGGCGGACATCGCCGCCATCGGCATCGCCAACCAGCGCGAGACCACTCTGGTTTGGGATCGAAAGACCGGACACCCGGTGCACAATGCCATCGTGTGGCAGGACCGGCGCACCGCCGACGCCTGTGCCGGCCTCAAGCGACGCGGCAAGACGAACCTGGTGCGCAGCAAGAGCGGCTTGGTGCTGGACCCGTATTTCTCCGCCACGAAAATCGCCTGGCTGCTCGACGGCATTCCGGGCCTGCGGCTGCACGCCGAGCGCGGCGAGCTCGCCTTCGGCACCGTCGACAGCTGGCTCGCGTGGAAGCTCTCGGGCGGCGCGCTGCACATCACCGACGTGACCAACGCCTCGCGCACCATGCTCTACGACATCCACACGGGCGACTGGGACGACAAACTGCTCGCCCTGTTCGGCGTCCCGCGTGCAATGCTGCCGCGCGTTCTTCCGTCCTCGCAAGTCTACGGCGAGAGCGCGAAGGAAATTTTCGGCGCCGCGATCCCGATCGCCGGCATCGGCGGCGACCAGCAGGCGGCGCTGTTCGGCCAGGCCTGCCACTTCGCGGGCATGGCCAAGAACACCTACGGCACCGGCTGCTTCATGCTGCTCAACACCGGCGCCAAGGCGGTGCCCTCCAAGCACGGCCTGCTCACCACGCGCTGCGCCCAGCGCGGCCCGAAGGCGCAATATGCGCTCGAAGGCGGCGTATTCGTCGCCGGCGCCGTGGTGCAATGGCTACGCGACGGCCTCGGCTTCATCCGCTCTTCGGCGGAAATCGAGGCGCTCGCCGCGAGCGTGGAGGACGCAGGCGGCGTGTACCTGGTGCCGGCATTCGCCGGCCTGGGCGCGCCGCACTGGGACGCCTACGCGCGCGGCACCATGCTCGGCCTCACGCGCGGCACCACGCGCGCGCACATCGCGCGCGCCGCACTCGAGGCCATCGCCTACCAGTCGGCCGAAGTGCTGCACGCGATGCAGAAGGACGCGGGCATACGGCTGAAGGAGCTGCGCGTAGACGGCGGCGCCGCGGCCAACGACATGCTGATGCAGTTCCAGGCCGACCTCCTCGGCGTGCCGGTGCTGCGCCCGAAGGTGCTCGAGACCACCGCGCTTGGCGCGGCCTATCTGGCCGGGCTCGCCACGGGCGTATGGAAAGACATCGCGGCGATCGCGCGCCAGTGGGCGGTGGGGCGGCGCTTCGAGCCCGGCATGAGCCGCAGCGAGGCCGGGGAACGCATGACTGGCTGGGCGCGCGCGCTGCGCCGCTCCAAGGGCTGGATCGAACGCTAGCACGCTGGTGCGGACCGGCTTTTGTTTTTATCAATAACCGTGCTTTCCGTACGGATGCGCTTTTCATCCGTACGGAAAGCACGGTTGGCGCGCGAAGCGCGCAATAGTTGATCCTCCGCTTCGGTCGACGTCGGGAGATACATCGAGCAGCAGCGCTCGCGCTTGCGCGGACAGCGCCCCGTCCGCGCGGATCGCCGATTGGGCGCGGACGAAACCCGCGTCCGCGCCCAATCGGCGATCTTGTGTGAAACCCGCGTGCTGTCCTTGCTTTTATCCGCCTTACGCAGTCCCACCAACAGTCAGCCGATCAAGCTTCAGCGTGGGCTGGCCCACGCCCACCGGCACGCTCTGGCCGTCCTTGCCGCAGGTGCCGACGCCGGTATCGAGGCTCATGTCGTTGCCGATCATGCTGACGTGCTTGAGCGCATCCGGGCCGTTGCCGATCAGCGTCGCGCCTTTTACCGGATACGTCACCTTGCCGTTCTCGATCATGTAGGCCTCGGATGCCGAGAACACGAATTTGCCGCTGGTGATGTCCACCTGTCCGCCGCCGAAGTTGACCGCGTACAGGCCGCGCTTGACCGAGGCGATGATTTCCTGCGGGTCGCGCGCGCCGTTGAGCATGTAGGTGTTGGTCATGCGCGGCAGCGTGCTGTGCGCGTAGGACTCGCGCCTGCCGTTGCCGGTGACCGGCACGCCCATCAGGCGCGCATTCAGGCTGTCCTGCATGTAGCCGCGCAGTATGCCGTCCTCGATCAGCACCGTGCGCTGGCTCGGATTACCCTCGTCGTCGATGTTCAGCGAACCGCGCCGGTCCGGAATGGTGCCGTCGTCCACTACGGTGACGCCCTTGGCCGCGACGCGCTTGCCGATGCGCCCGGCGAAGGCCGAACTGCCCTTGCGGTTGAAATCGCCTTCGAGTCCGTGGCCGATCGCCTCGTGCAAGAGTATCCCCGGCCAGCCCGGCCCGAGCACCACGGTCATGTTGCCCGCCGGCGCCGGCCGCGCGCTCAGGTTCACCAGCGCCTGGTGCACCGCCATGCCGGCATATTCGCGCAGGCGCGCGTCGTCGAAATAGGCGTAGTCGAAGCGCCCGCCGCCGCCGGCGCTGCCCTGCTCGCGCCGGCCGTTTTCCTCGGCGATCACGGTGAGCGAGATGCGCACCAGCGGGCGCACGTCGGCGGCCATCAAGCCGTCGGAGCGCGCCACCAGCACCACTTCGTATTCGCCGGCGAGCCCCGCCATCACCTGCACGATGCGCGGGTCGAGCGCGCGCGCATGCGCTTCGAGCCGCTCGAGCAGGCGCACCTTGTCCGCATCGGCGAGCGAGGCGAGCGGGTCGGCCGGGCGGTACAGGTCGCGCCCCATGCCGCGCCGCGCGACTGCGCCGCGGCCGTGCGCGCGCACGCGGCCGTTCTGGCCGCGCTGCGCGATTGCGCGCGTGGCCTTGGCCGCGTCTTCGAGCGCGACCAGGCTGATGTCGTCGGAAAAAGCGAACGCGGTCTTCTCGCCCGAGATCGCGCGCACGCCCACGCCCTGCTCGATGTTGAAGCTGCCCGCCTTGACGATTCCCTCCTCCAGGCTCCAGCCCTCCGAGCGCACGTATTGGAAGTACAGGTCGGCGTAGTCGATGCGGTGCGCCAGGATCGAGCCGAACACGCGCTCGAGCTTACCCGCGCCGAGGTCATAGGGCGCGAGCAGGCAGGATTCGGCGGTGGAAAACAGCTGCGTCTGTGCGGCGGTGGAAGTCTGCATGGGGGTGTCTGGCTCCTGGGCAAGAGTGCGCATTCTACGCTGTTGGACAACGTAGCCGGCGGCGGGTTCCCAGTTCCAAGCGGGGCACGGTTGCGTACGTGGGGGCATAACTTTAGGTCGAACGGACGTGCCATAAGCGCCGCGCCATATCAACTGTTCGTAGCGGCCCGCCGTTCACCAAGACGTTGAACGTCTTGTAACCCGTCACCACATGGGTTACACTTTGTTCTGCGATCCGCGGCTTCAAACACAAGGACTTGGCCAGGTTCTTCCAGACTGGATCGAAGTCCGGTATTCAGACGCAGCACTCCGAGCGGCTCGAACCAATACTGGGCCGGCTTAGCGCGGCGACCACGCCAAAGGATATGGGACTTCCTGGATTGGGACTTCATCCTTTGAATGCGGATCGCGGGGGCACGTGGGCCGTAAAGGTCAGCGGCAACTGGCGTGTCACGTTTGTGTTCTCCGAAAAGGACGCGGACGACGTTGACTATGAGGACTACCACTGAGGCTAAACCATGCGAATGCACAATCCGCCACATCCCGGAAGGATCATCAAGTCGCTTTGTCTTGATCCGCTTGGTCTCACTGTCACCGAAGCGGCAAAGGGACTAGGTGTCAGCCGGAAGACGCTTTCCGGAATATTGAATGGCCGGGCTGGCATCAGTCCGGAGATGGCTGTTCGACTATCCATTGCCTTTGATACATCCGCGGAGAGCTGGATCAATCAACAGACGCAGTACGACTTGTGGCACGCAGAGAAAGGTCGCAAGCAGCTTCGTGTACTGAGACTCGCGGCGTGAGCATACGCCCAACCCTGCGTTGGTTCGGACGGCGCTGAAGCGCCGTCGGACAACGCCACGTTACCGCAGCCGCAGTGCAGGGGTGGCCTAACTCCATAATTCGAGAGGACTTGCCGCGGCAGGCCGGGTCAAGCCTGTCATGTCAATCGTTGAGCGGCATATACACCAGACATGGCGACGAGTTCAATTCCGTGAGAGACATCGTACGATGATCCTGTATTACACCCCGCACACCTGTGCACTGGCCTCGCACATCGCGCTCGAACAGGCGGGGGCGGACTATCAGATCAAGCGCATCGATTTCTCGAAGAACGGACAACGGGCGCCCGAATACCTCCGCGTCAACCCGAAGGGCCGTGTTCCCGCTTTAGTAACTCCCCGCGGCATCCTGACCGAGACACCGGCCATCCTTACCTTCATCTCCCAAAGTTTTCCGGCGGCGAGGCTTGCTCCGCTCGATGACACTTTTGCGCTCGCGCAGGTCCAGTCCTTCAACAGCTACCTGTGCTCAACCGTTCATGTTGCGCATGCACACCGGATGCGCGGCTACCGCTGGAGTGATGACCCGGCGGCTATCGAGGCGATGAAGAAGAAGGTCCCGCAATCGGTTGGAGAGTGCTTCGAGCTGATCGAAAACGAAATGCTTCAGGGTCCCTGGGTGATGGGCGCCACGTACACCGTCTGCGACATGTACTTGTTCACGCTGGCCCAGTGGCTCGAGGCCGACGGGGTCGATCTCCGACGTCTTCCGAAAGTGGCCGATCATAGGCGCCGGATGTCCGAGAATCCTGTCGTCGCAAGGGTGATCGCCTCTGAACTCGCGGTTTCCCAATGAAGAGAATCCACGGAAAGCGATTGGCGAATGCCGCCCAACCACCCGATGCAGCGGGTCGAACGTCAGTTTCGCGATTGCATGCAACTCTATAGGACTGAGGCATGAACTTCCCCGTCGAAGGCGGCTGCGACTGCCGGTACGTGCGATACCGCTTGCTCAAGCTTCCACTGGTCGTCAACTGCTGTCACTGCCGTTGGTGCCAACGCGAGACTGGCGGCTCGTTCGCCGTGAATGCGGTGATTGAGACTGATCAGGTCGTTCTTTTGTCGGGCGAACCTCAGATTGTCGAGACGCCTTCCAAGAGCGGGTATGGTCAGAGGATCGCTCGGTGCCCGAGATGCTGGGTTGCCTTGTGGAGTCACTATGCTGGCGCTGGGCCGGCAACCAAGGTGGTGCGGGTGGGCACGCTGGACGACCCGGACGCGTTTCCTCCGCAAGCGCACGTCTTCGTCCAGTCCAAGCAGCCTTGGGTGCAAATTCCGCCGGACGTGCCGCAGTTCCCTGAGTACTACAATATTGAGGAGGTCTGGGCACGAGAGAGCGTGGAAAGGCGCCGCGCCCTCTTGCCCCAGGTAGACGCGTGGCTGGCATCTCGTACCAAGATGCGAATCTGACGCTTCGTTCGGGCCGACAGCCACCGCCGACTCGGTGTCTGCGGCTAAACTCAAACTTCCAGGAGGCCCCGATGTCCGAGACAAGGCTAAAGCTGGGCCGCGACATGCGCCGCAAGCTGCTGGGCGACGCATACGTGGACAAGATGGCGGCGACCACCTACAAAGACCCGCAGATGCAGAAGTTCGTCGACCTCGCGAGCGAAACGGTCTTCGGCACCCTTTGGACACGACCAGGGCTGGATCTGAAGACGCGCACGCTGATCACCGTGGTCTCCGACGCCTCGACCGGCCGCGAGCCCGAGCTGGCGATCCATGTGCGCATGGCGCGGCGCCAGGGCTGGTCCGAGGACGAACTGACGGAGGCGATTCTCCACCTGCTGGGCTACGTCGGCGCGCCGCTGGTTCGCGACGCGTTGCTGGTCGCGACAAAGGTGTTCGCCGATTTGCGCGCGGAAAGCGCGAAGGACTGAGCATCGCAACGTGATCCGGATTCGATCGCAGCTTCGCGCGTACGTCCACCTAAGGAGCGCTCCCCATGCCCATCGCCGACTTCCCTGAGCACAAATTCCTGATCGACGCGCGCGAACTCGGCGAGCGGCCGGGTTCGCTGACGCTGATCGACCTGCGCCCGGCGGAGGATTTCGCACTCGGCCATATCGAGGGCAGCAGGCACCTGGACATTTACGGCGTCAGCCTGAACGACTCCGCGGAAGCGCCGCTGAACGCGTTCCTCGCGATCTTTCAAAACCTGTTCGGCACCCGCGGCGTGTCGCAGGACAGACCGGTGGTGATCTACGACCACGAGAGCGGCGAGCGCGCGGCGCGCGCAGTGTGGCTGCTCGCGCTGCTGGGCCACCCCGACGTGAAGATCCTCGACGGCGGCACGCAGGCCTGGACCGCCGCGGGCCGGCGGCTGGTCCAGCTCAAGGCAGCGCCGGCGCCAGTGGGCCCGACCAAGGCGCCGCCAGCGTCTCCGCCGTTCAAAGCGACACGCAATCCAGAGCTGCTCGCGACTCGCTTCGATGTGCATGACGCCATCGGCGACGCGCAGACGGTCATCGTCGACGTCAGGCGCGAATCGGAGTATCGCGGCACGGAAAGGCGCGCCCGGCGCACCGGCACCATTCCCGGCGCGGTGCACATCTTCTGGCGCGACCACCTCGATGCCAAAGGCGCGTTCCGGCCGGCGCAGGAAATTCGCGATCTCTACGCATCGAAGGGCGTAACGCCGGACAAGGCCGTCATCGCGTTCTGCCAGGGCGGTTACCGCTCGGCCAGCACTTTCCTTGCGCTCAAATCGCTGGGCTATCCGCGCGTGCGCAACTACGTATCTTCCTGGGGCGAATGGGGGAACCGGGAGGATTCGAAGATCGTCGTCCCGGACCACAAAAGCTAGCAGCCCGCAGCCGGCCGGGCGTTTGCCTTGCGCAGCGGAATACCTTACGCTTCCCTTGCACCGGGCAAGTGCGAGCGAATGCCGATTCGAAGCGACAGGTGATTTGAGACCTCAATGCGATTTCTACCGGAGTTGTTCGCCAACAATCGGGAATGGGCGGCGCAGCAGGCGGAGCGCGATCCGGAATTTTTCGACCGCCTGTGCGGTATCCAGCGTCCCGACCATCTGTGGATCGGCTGCTCCGACAGTCGCGTTCCGGCCAACACCATCGTCGGGCTGGACCCGGGCGAGGTCTTCGTACACCGCAACGTGGCCAACATCGTGCGCCCGGACGACCCGAACTGCCTGTCGGTGGTGCAGTATGCGGTGGACGTGCTCGGAATATCGCACATCATCGTCTGCGGCCACTATCGCTGCGGCGGGGTGCAGACGGCGCTCGGGCCCGCCACCAGCGAGCCGCTCGAAGGCTGGCTGACGCCGCTGCGCCGGCTGTGCATGGAACACAAGCACGAGCTCGACGCTCTCACCGACGCCGACAGCCGCTGGGACCGCCTGTGCGCGCTGAGCGTCAGATCGCAGGTAAGCGTGCTCAGCGGCCTGCCGACCATAGGCAAGGCCTGGGCGGCGGGACGCCGTCTGGTCATCCACGGCTGGATCTACGACTTGCACGACGGGCTGCTGCGCGACCTCGAAGTCAGCGTCGACGGGAAATGCGCATGAACGCGCCCATTGCGCTCGGGCGGCGGCTGTTCGCGGCATTGGCGTCGATTGGCGCGTTCGCTTTCATGTGCGCGCCCGTGCAGGCGCAGGATGCCGACGCACTGGCGCGGCTGATCGACGCGCCGACGCGCACGCCGGCCAACGTCGCGCGCGACGGCTTCCGCCATCCGCTCGAAGTGCTGCGCTTCTTCGGTGTCAGACCGGATAGCACGGTTGCGGAAATCCTGCCCGGCAGCGGCGGCTATTACATGGAGATCCTGGCGCCTTATCTGAAAGACCGGGGCCTGTACGTCGCCGCGAACCGCGACGCGGCGGCGCCGCCGCAGTATCTCGCCGACCACCAGAAGCTGCTGGCGCGGCTCAAGGCCGAACCCGCGCTGTACGGCAAGGTCTTGGTGACGCAGTTCAACGCCGACCTGCATCCGATCGCCGCACCGGGCAGCGCCGACATCGTGCTTACCTTCCGCAACCTGCACAACTGGATTGCGAGCGACGAGCTCGAAGGCGCGCTGCGCGCGTTCTACAAGGCCTTGAAGCCGGGCGGCGTGCTCGGCGTTGTCGACCATCGCGGCCGCGCCGATCTGCCGCAGGAGGCGCAGACCAAGTCGGGCTACGTGCGCCAGGACGCCGCGATCGCGCTGATCGAGAAGGCGGGATTCAAGCTGGCCGGCGCATCCGAGGTCAACGCGAACCCGAAGGACGGCAAGGACCATCCGGCGGGGGTGTGGACGCTGCCGCCGACCTACCGTCTGAAGGAGCAGGACCGCGCGAAGTACGCCGCGATCGGCGAGAGCGACCGCTTCACGCTAAAGTTCGTCAAACAGTAAGTCGCGTGCAAATGTACCCGTCCGGTATCGAACGACAGCACGCATGACCGAGGCGGTGGCCACGATGCATGCGGTAGAGCACCTGCAGCTTGCGCTGGTCAGCGGCAATTAGCCGCGCTACCTGCGGCGCCGGAGTTCTGAAACGCATTCTTTTGCCTTACAATAGCCTGCATAAACTGCCCGAATAATCCAACCGGGACCCGCTTGCGGTTTACCGTCAGGCGCAACAACCGCGATGAAGGGAGTCAGACATGGCGCTTAATCTTCCCAAGCTCGAACTGAACAAGAAGCAGCTCCCGCTCATCGTAGGCGGCATCGTCGTCCTCGCTGCGGTCGGCTGGTTCGGCTGGGACTACTTCGCCGAAGAACCCGCGCCGCCACCGCCGCCGGCGATACCCATGACCAAGCCCGCGGCGCCCAAGGCGCAGCCAGTCGATAGCGCAAAAACACGCGACAAACTGATCGAAGACGTGGTCGCCACCACCGGCCTCAAGCAGCAGCTGGTGCAACTGCCCAAGCGCCTGGTTGCCGGTATCGCACAGGCCGGAAAGCAGCAGAAGAAGGCGTCCGCCGCGACGATCCAGGCGATCGAAAGCGCAATGGCGCGGTCGTTCACGGCGGAGGGATTCGAGAACCGGGTGAATGAAACGCTGAAGAAGAATTTCGACCAGAAGCACATGCAGGCGCTGGCGAACGAGTTCTCCACCCCGGCCGCCAAAGCCATGGTCGGGCAGGAGCGCGCCGAACAAACGCCGGCCGAGCTCGCGCACTTCGCCGTCAGCCCGGCAGCGACCAAACCCGAACGCGCGGCCCTAGTGACGCGTATTGACGCGGCGACGCGGGCGAGCGATTTCGCGGTCGAAACTGCGTTCGTTTCGATGAAAGAGCTGGCGGAAGGTCTCGCCGGCGAGGGCACTCCCAAGGCGGCGGCGCTCGACAAGTCGATAGAAAAGCAGCGCGAGGCGGAGACGCGCAGGATCCGCGACGCGACCCAGCTAAGCCTCAGCTACAGTTACAAGGACGCGAGCGACGCCGATCTGGAGAAGTACGCGGCGCTGTACGAGTCGGCGGACGCCAAGTGGTACTACGGGCTGGTGTACGACGCCCTGCTGGCTGAAATCAAGGACGCATCGGCCGCGGCAGGAGAGCATCTCGCCGAAATGAAGCCCACCGCAGGCGCCGCCAAAGTAGTCCACGCGAAAGCCGGTGGCGACGCAAGGTCCTGTCTCAAATTCGCCACCGACGCCAAAATCGCCAAGTGCGCCGAGGCGTATCGCTGAGCTGCACTGGAGCGCGCTGCTTTAGACCCTATATCACGCGGTGCGTCAGCGCCGGCAGCATGCGGCGCACGCGCGCAATCTCGGCATGGTCGATCTCGGCGCTCACCACGCCGGGTCCACTGGGCAGTTCGGCAAGCACCTCGCCCCAGGGATCGATGATCATGCTGTGGCCCCAGGTATCGCGCCCGTTCTTGTGGTGTCCGCCCTGCGCCGGCGCGAGCACATAGGCCTGGTTCTCGACGGCGCGCGCGCGCAGCAGCATTTCCCAATGCGCCTTGCCGGTGGTGGCGGTAAACGACGAGGGCACGAGAATCAGATCGACCGCCCCCATGCGCCGGTACATTTCGGGAAAGCGCAAATCGTAGCAGATCGACAGGCCGAGCTTGCCGAAGGGCGCGTCCAGCGTGACCACTTCGCCGCCGGGCTCGATGCTGCGCGATTCCTGGAAACGCTCCTTGCCCAAATCGAAGCCGAACAGATGGATCTTGTCGTAGCGCGCGACGCGCCGGCCGGCATCATCGAACACGAGGCAGCTGTTGCGCACCTTGTCCGGGTCGGCGCAGGCGAGTGGCGCCGAGCCGCCGACCAGCCACACCTTGTTCTTCGCCGCCGCCGCCGCGAGAAAATCCTGTATCGGCCCGTGCCCGAATTCCTCGCGCACATCCACCTTGTCGCGCTCGCGCAGGCCGAGGATGCAGAAATATTCGGGCAAGGCCACCAGTCGCGCACCTTCGCCTGCAGCCCGCTCAATCAGTTCGCCCGCGACCGCGAGGTTGGCGTGCACCTCGGGTTCGGACACCATTTGCACCGCCGCGACCCTGAATCTGCCCTCAGCCATGGCTGAATGTCCTCCCGATTGACGGTTGACGCGTGACGCCCGCGCTCATTTTATTTCGCCCAGGGCGCCGTCCGGCAGGGCGCGCGAAGTCCCGGCCGGTGTCTCGCGCGCGAGCTTCTCCACCTTGGGACCGGCCCAGCTGCCGGTTACGGCATATTGGTAGGCAAACGCCTGGCCCAGCGGGTCCTTGAACAGGCGCTGCGCCAGGAATGCCGCCGCCCCCACGATCGGGTGCGCCAGCATGATGCCCGCCACCGACAGGCTGTCGCCCACGCTCGGCACTACGCGCACGCGCAGGTCCTGCGTTTCCTGGGCGAGATCGATGTCGCCGGTCATTGCCACCTGCGCCGAAGGCCCCAGCATGGTGAAGTCCCTGGTATGCAGCACGCCCCTGCTGATCGCCGCAGTGCCGGTGAGTTTGTCAAAGGCGAAGCCCTCGCTGAAGATGTCGCGGAAGTCCAGTGTGATGCGCCGCGGCAGCGCCTGCAGGCTGAGGATACCGAGCAGCTTGCCTATGCCCGGCTCGATCTTGAGGAACTGCCCTTTCTCGGCGATCAGCGACAGGTCCCCCGATAGGCTGGGGTAATCGATGCTCTGCGGATTTCCGGCCCAGTTGAGCTTGCCCAGCAGCTTGGCGCTGCCGCGCTGCATGCTGCCGGGATAGCCCAGGCGCTGCAGGAATTTGCCGATATCGCTGACGTCGAGCTTGAGGTTGACGCTGGTGCGCTGCTGCGCCGCCGCGCCCTGCCACAGGCCGTCAGCGACGAGGCGTGCCTCGGGCGCGGTCAGCGTCAGATTCTCGATGCGCCAGTCGAGTCCGGTGTTCGCCGCGGTCAGCTCCAGCCGCCCGAGTTTCTTGTCCTGCACCACCAGGTTGTCGGCGACGATGTCCAGCCCGGGCAGCTCCTTCGGCGGCATCTGCTCCGCGAGCTTGCCCGGCGTCGGCTGCGGAAAGGTGAAATGCGACAGCGTCGCGCTGACGCGCCCCTTGCCCTGCGAACGCCAGCGCACCTCGCCCGCGAGTTCGCGTGCATCGACTTCGGCGAGCCAGTCGCTGCCGCGAAAACCCGCGCGCAGGGAGACGTCGTTGATGCGCTTGCCGTAGACGTCGAGCGCGCCGACTTTGAGGTTGAGGGCGGTCAGCGGCAGCGCCGACCCGCCGGAGCCGCCGAGCACGCGCAGCCACTGGTCCAGGTCGAGCTCCGGCGCGCTGCCGTTCAGAACGATGCCCGTCAGCGGCAGTTTCGGCGCCTCGTTGAGGCCGATCGCGCCGCGCTCGATCACCATCTTGCCGTTTTCGCGGTGACGCTGCAGTTCCATGCGCACGATTTTTCCGATCTCGAGCGTGCTGCGGTCGGTCATGGGCGCGCCGCTCCAGCCGCCACTGCGCTCCTCGGTGCTGGCAGTGTGCTCGAAGCGCAGCGGCAGCAGATCGGCGCGCGATTTCGCGAGCGGCGCCGGCAGCGTCGAACCTATGCCCTGCAGACCGGATTCCGCCACGATGCTCACGCTGCGGCGGCGGAAATTCATGCTCGAGCTCCAGGCGGCGCTGCCGCTGAGCTCGCCCAGCATCGGCTCGTCCAGCGCCGCCTGCAGCGCCGCCGCGCTGAGCGTGCCGCGCGCGTTGACGGCGATGCTGCCGTCGCGCTGGCTGGAGATCGCGACCGCCGCTGGACCGCCGAGGAACTGCGCGTTGACCGCGCGCATGCTCACGCTGGCGTCGGTGAATTCGAGCCGGCCGCTCAGCTGCGACACCGCCGGCCATGCCGGATCGATGCGCAACTGGTTGGCGAGCATCTGGTAGCTGCCCGCCACCTTGACCTCGGTCGGGCGCGCCAGCGGCAGGTCGAGCTTGAGCTGCAGCTTGCCGTTGCCGACCGCGCTCATGCTCGCGGTGACGCCGCCGATCAGATTGTTCACCGGGCTTTGCGCCACGAACTTGAGGAATTCCGCGGTCGGCCCCTCGGCCTGTCCGCTGACCGCGAGCACGCGCTCCGGGCCGAACAGGTCCGGCAGCACGACGTGTGCGGCGATCACCTTCGCGCCGAACACGCTGGCTTTGCGGCTGACGATCTCCATGCGCCTGCCGTCGAAGCGCAGGTCCGCCTCGATGCCATCTATGCTCGGCCAGCCCGGGGCGTAGGCCAGCGTCCCGCCCTGCACCCGCGCCGCAATCTGGAAGATGCCGGCTTTACTGTCCTGGAACGGGAAATCCTTGAGCTCGCCCTTGAGGCGCAGGCTGGCGTCCTGCGCATGCCCGGCAACCAGCGCGCGCTTGAGCCAATCGATCACCGGTTGCTGCAGCAGCGGAATGTAGCGCGTCACACGCGTCGCTTCGACGCGGTTCAGCCGCGCCGTAAGATCGATGACGCCCGGTCCCCCGGCCGCGGTCGCATAGGTGCCGAAGGCGGTGCCGGCGAGGTCGGCGTTGGCGAAAGCGATGTTGGACAGCTTGAACTGAAGCTCGCCGCGCAGCCGGGTCCACGCGAGCTGCGCCGAGAGGCTGTCGAACGCATGCTCCGACTCGGCGTACGCGCGCGGCAGCTCCACCCGGACCTTTTCCGAGTTCAGCAGCACATTGCCGCCCTTTTCGTTGCCGTCGATATTGCCGCTGATGCCGGAGAATCCAGGCAGCTTGGCGTAAGCGCGCATGCCCAGCCGCTCGAAATGCCCGCGCGCGCTGTACTGCCCCGGTTCCTGCAGCGGCCCCTGCCAGTCGAAATGCATGTCGGATACGCTGCCCTGGGGCGCGGCATCGGCGAGGAACTTGCGCAGCGCCGCCGGCAGCGGCAGGTACTCGCCCAGCTGCGCCAGCGGCTGCAGTTCGAGCGCGTCGATGCGCACATCGCCATGCTCGGCGCGTTCGCCGGCCGCGGGTTGCCACTGCAGCGCGAACTGCGCTGGCGGCAGCGTCGCGCCGGACTGCAGCTCCAGCGTCACCTGCCTGCCGCCGAATTCGTAGCCGCCGCGCGCGCGCTTCGCCGACAGCCGCCCCTGCAGCGAGCGCATCTCCAGCAGCGGCAGCTCCGGAGCGAGGCGCGCGCTGATGCCACCCAGCGCGACGTCGGCGGTGGCCTCTTCGAGCTGCTTGTCGGCAAAACCCAGCCACAGCCTCAGGCCGCCCTGCCCGTGCTGGATCTCCAGCGGATAGTCGATCCAGGCGCGCCAGGCCGCGAGGTCGGTGTACGGAAGCTCGGCGTAGATCTTTCCGGTCCAGGCCTGCAACTGCGCCAGCGTCCCGCCCTCGAGCTCGCCGCGCAGTTCGAGCGCTGCGGCGAGCTCGCGCGCCGGCTGTGCGCGCAGGGCGAAGCGATGGCGGCTGCCGCGGTTGCGCATGACGAAGTTCAGGTCTGCCAGCGCCAGCGGGGGCGCCTTGCGCAGCTCATCGTCCCAGCTGACCTGCGCTTCGCGCACGATGATTTCGCGCTGCGCCAGCACCCACTCGGAGAATCCGGTCCCCGCGTCCTGCGTGTCGAGCCTCACGCCGGCGACATAGAGCGCACCCTGCGCGTCGCGGCGAATGTTCAGGCGGGGCTTGTCCAGCGACAGCGAATTGAAGCGCAGGGCGCCGAAGACGAACGAATCCCAGGACAGGGTGCACGACACCGAAGGCAGCGACAACGCGACGCGACCGTCGCGGTCGTAAAGCTGCAGATCGGTGAGCGCGAGAAACGGGCGCAGGCCCTGCCAGCCGGAATCGACGCTGCCGATACTGACGCGCTGGCCCATATTGCGTGAGATCGCTTGCGCGATGAACTCGGGGTGCTGCTCGATCTGCGGCAGTATCCAGAAACGCAGCGCAAGCACCACCGCTGCGAAGCCGAAATAGACGACCATCAGCCCGATGCCGGCGTAGTACAGCACATGGCGCACCAGCGTGCGCCGTTCGGGCGCGACGCCGAGTTCCGCCAGCGGCGAATACACCTCTTCGGCCGGCGCGGTGGAATCGGATTCGGTTTGCTCGGATTGCACCATCCGCAGGCGGGTGTCCCGTACTGGTTGAGCGCGCTTTGGCGAAAGCCCTACAATGAAGCCGCGCGCGAAACTTAAAGACAACGTAACGCGTCATTTTACCTGCAAAAGATATCCCCATGACTTCGGATAAGGGTATTCCACTAGAAGAGGCGGCGGGCTATTCACGCTATGCGCGGCGCCTGGCGCAGGCGCAGCCCGAAATGTTCCAGGCGGCGCTGGACGCGATCGAACAACCGTTCGACGCCGCGGCCATGCGCAGCTTCATCGAACGGCAGCCGCCGGACGGCGAGGACGGGCTCAAGCGCGCGCTGCGCCAGCTGCGCCAGCGGGTCATGCTGCGCGTGCTGCTGCGCGACCTGTCCGGACGCGCGCCGCTGGCCGAGGTGGTCGCATGCATGAGCGACCTGGCGGAAATCAGCCTCGGCTACGCGCTGGCTCGGCTCAACGCATGGCTGGAGCAGCAGCACGGCACGCCGATGGCGAACGGCAGGCGGCAGGAGCTGATCGTGGTCGGCATGGGCAAGCTCGGCGGGCGCGAACTCAACGTTTCCTCCGACATCGACCTGATCTTCGTCTATCCGGAGGAGGGCGAGACCGTGGCCGGTGCGGCGGCGCCCGAAAGCGCTGCGGCGCCGCGGCTGCTGTCCAATCACGAGTACTTCACCCGCCTCGGGCGCAAGCTGATCAACGCAATTTCAGACAGCACCGAGGACGGGCGGGTTTTCCGCGTCGACATGCGCCTGCGCCCCAACGGCGATTCCGGCCCGCTCGCCTGCAGCCTGGACGCGCTGGAAAACTATTTCATCGCCGAGGGGCGCGAGTGGGAGCGCTACGCCTGGATCAAGGCGCGGGTTGTTGCTACGAGCAGCAGCGCAAGCGCCGCCGCAGGTGCTACGAGCAGCAGCGCAAGCGCCGCCGCAGGCGCTACGAGCAGCAACGACACGCAAGAAATCGTCAGCGCCGAGCTGGCACAGCGGCTCGCCGCGGTCGCGCGGCCGTTCGTGTACCGCAAATATCTCGATTTCGGCGCCTTCGCCGCGATGCGCTCGCTGCACGCGCAGATCCGCGCCGAAGTCGCGCGGCGCGATCTCGCCGGACACGTCAAGCTCGGGCCGGGAGGCATACGCGAGATCGAGTTCATCGCCCAGGCGTTCCAGCTGATACGCGGCGGGCGCGACGCGGAACTGCAGGCGCGGCCGACGCTGCAGGTGCTCGCGCTGCTGCAGAAGAAGGCGCTGCTGCCCGGGCCGGTCGTGGCGGAACTTGCCGCGGCCTACGATTTCCTGCGCCGCGTGGAGCACCGCCTGCAGTACCTGGACGACGCGCAGACGCACGACCTGCCCGAGGGCGGCGAAGACCAGGCACTGCTCGCGCGCGCGATGGGCTTCGACGATTACGCCGCATTCATGCGCCGCCTGGACGCGCACCGCGAACTGGTGTCGCGCCATTTCGACGGCGTGTTCGCCGGCCCGTCGCAGGACGAACACACCTGCGCGCCGCTGTGGAGCGGCGAGCTCGACGCGCAGGCGGCCGAGGAGCGGCTCTACACCCTGGGATTCGCCGACGCCGGCGCCGCGCGCGCGCGGCTCGACGCCGCGCGCGCCTCGCAACGCTACGCGCAGCTGTCGGAGACGAGCCGCGAGCGCTACGATGCGCTGCTGCCGCGCGTGATCGAGCTTTCGGCCAGGGCGTGCGCGCCCGGGACCGCGCTGGCGCGCACGCTGGACCTGATCGAAGCCATCAGCCGGCGCAGCTCCTACCTGGCGCTGCTGTACGAATATCCGCAGGCGCTGGAAAAAGTGGTGCAGCTGCTCGCCGCATCCGGCTGGGCCGCGGCCTATGTCACGCGACATCCGCTGCTGCTCGACGAACTGCTCGACGTGCGCACGTTGTACGCGGCGCCGGACTGGAACGAATTCGCCGCGGGGCTGCGCGCGCAGCTCGCGCACCACACGGACGACGCAGAGCGCCAGATGGACGTGCTGCGCGAGGCGCACCACGCCCAGGTGTTCCGCCTGCTGGCGCAGGACCTCGCCGGGCAGCTCAGCGTGGAGGTGCTGGCCGACCACCTGTCCGCGCTCGCCGACCTGATGCTCGCGGTCACGTTGCAGCTGTGCTGGTCGCAGTTGCGCAAGCGCCACCGCGAAACGCCGCGCTTCGCCATCGTCGCCTACGGCAAGCTCGGCGGCAAGGAGCTTGGCTATGCCTCGGACCTGGATATCATCTTCCTGCACGACGACGCCGATGCGCGCGCGCCCGAGCTGTACTCGCGCCTGGCGCAGCGCATAAACAGCTGGCTCACCAGCGCCACCGCCTCGGGCATTCTGTTCGAGACCGACCTGCGCCTGCGGCCCAACGGCGAAGGCGGCCTGATGGTGAGCTCGGTGGAAGCGTTTCGCGAATACCAGGAGAAGGATGCATGGGTGTGGGAACACCAGGCGCTCACGCGTGCGCGCTGGTGCGCCGGCGATACCGATGTGGGCGCCGCATTCGAAGCCGAGCGCGTCGCGATTCTGCGCCGCAATCGCGATTCCGCGGCGCTGCGGCGCGAGGTCGCCGCGATGCGCGCGACGATGCACGACGCGCATCCCAACCCGAGCGGGCTGTTCGACCTCAAGCACGACCGCGGCGGCATGATCGACATCGAGTTCATCGTGCAGTACCTCGTGCTCGCGCACGCCGCGCGCCATGCGCAGCTGACCGGCAACCTCGGCAATATCGCGCTGCTGAAAATGGCGGGCGAACTCGACCTGATTCCGCTCGCGACCGCGCTGACGGTGCGCGACGGCTACCGTGAGTATCGCAGGCTGCAGCATGCACAGCGGCTCAACGGCGCGCAGTACGCGCGCGTCGAGCGCTCGCCGCTGGCGGCTTTTATCGCGGCCACGCTGAAGTTGTGGAACAACGTGTTCGGCGCCGAAGCGGAGGAAATTGACCCTGGTCAATGATGCGGCCCGGCCTGGCCCGCTACGATACGGACATTGAATCGGCCGGCTGCGCGGCGCGCTGCAATGCGACTAGCGAAAAATCGGGAACCGTAACAAAGCCCATCTTGTTACAGCAAATCTAGGGGAGCACGAGGGGCTGTCCCCCGAGGGGACTTTCCCGTCGAGCGGGATCGGGACCTTCGGGGCGTTTCCCCTCGTGTCGTTACAGACAATTAGGAGAAATCATGTCGACAGGACCGGAACAAGCTGCTGCGGCCGCGGCGGGTGATGCAGCGGAGATGACCGACGGTTTTCATTTGGTGATAGACGCGCTGAAGCACAACGACATCGACACCATCTTCGGTCTGGTCGGAATTCCCATCACCGACCTCGCGCGCCTCGCCCAGGCCGAAGGCATGCGCTTCATCGGCTTTCGCCATGAACAAAACGCCGGCAATGCGGCGGCGATCGCCGGCTACATGACGCAGAAGCCGGGCATCTGCCTCACCGTGTCGGCGCCGGGCTTCCTCAACGGCCTGACGGCGCTGGCCAATGCGACGACCAATTGCTTCCCGATGATCCTGATCAGCGGCTCGAGCGAGCGCGAGATCGTCGACCTGCAGCAGGGCGACTACGAAGAGATGGATCAGCTCGCGATCGCCAAGCCGCTGTGCAAGGCGGCGTTTCGCGTGCTGCACGCCGAAGACATCGGCATCGGCATCGCGCGAGCGATCCGCTCGGCGGTCTCGGGCCGGCCCGGCGGCGTGTACCTCGATTTCCCGGCCAAGCTGTTCGCGCAGGCGGTCGACGCCGCGGCCGGCAGGCGCTCGCTCGTCAAGGTCGTCGATCCGGCGCCGCGCCAGATCCCGGCGCCGGATGCGGTCGAGCGCGCTCTCGATCTGCTGAAGAGCGCCAAGCGGCCGCTGATCATCCTCGGCAAGGGCGCTGCGTACGCGCGCGCCGACGCCGAGATCCGCGCGCTGATCGAGAAGAGCGGCATCCCCTACCTGCCGATGTCGATGGCCAAGGGTCTTCTGCCCGACACGCACGAGCAGTCGGCGTCGGCGACGCGCTCGTACGTGCTCGCCGAGGCCGACGTCGTCATGCTGATCGGCGC
>JBBRAI010000029.1:0-48404 GCA_038206915.1 Burkholderiales bacterium
GGTGAGGACAGTGCCGCCATTGCGGATGGAAGCATGACAATATTTGACGTTAACGTGCAGTATAAGCACATCACACCAGTGCGCCGGGTTGTTGAGCGCCCGGTTAACGGTGGAAAACGGGTAATCGACCACGGCGTAGATCTCGCCCTGCAAATCGTTCGATGCCTGCGTTGAATCAAGATAGAGCGCACGTTGGAACTGATTATTTCGCAGCTGCTTGCCCAATTCCGTGTACTTGGCGCGTAACGGTTGAGCGATTATGTCTGGCTCGTCGGCAATTGACTTCCCGCCAGCGAACCATGCACCGATGACAAGCACAAATATTGCCATCCATCGCAACGACTTCGCATCGAATGTCTTGCTGAAACACATACGCACGTCCTCACTCGAAGATTTCATCGCACCGCAAATGTCCTGTTTCGATCAATGATTTCTTATGGTTCCCGACAAGTGCATCGAATTTTCATGGTTGATGTCGTAGACGTCATTGTCCGGCACCGCCTGCCAGACCACATTATGACTGCTGCGATTCAATATTTCCGGAAACGCGCGAGCTCAGTTCGCAGCCATTTGTCAGCCGATACTGTTACGCCGTTTCCGCACCGCACCTCATACGCTCGTCCGGTAAAGCTGCTTTTCGTAGCGGCTTTTTCTATAAAGTCTTCGGTGGTAATAATCTTGTTTCTCGCCGAAAGATATTTATACTTGTCACGCAAGTGCGCTTGCGCCTTTTTCGAGTCGTGCCAGGTGCCGTTGCGATAGAACTCACATGCGGATCCATCGACATACCCAAGCAGGAAATTAACTTCTATTTGCACATTGGCCGGTGGTTCCGCACGCGCCACGGGCGCCGACAAGCACCCCAGCATCAACATCGAACCCAGCTTCAAACGCATGGTCACAGTTCCTTGTCCAGCGGCAACATCGATAACATCTTGGCCGTATTTCTTTGCCAGTCACCCCGGGCCGGCTCGGTGACATACTGAACGGATTCACCATTTTCCTGAGTCCGCCACACCAATCTTGGCGAGGCACCACCCACTTCGCCAGGGATCAATGCCAACGCATAAGAATTGACCGGCTGCACCATGGCATCAAAACGTGCGGCAAGCTGTTGTGCGAGCTCCGGGCTTTCAATGATCAAGCCAATCTCGGTGTTGAGATGCATCGATCGCTGATCAAAGTTCATTGATCCTATGAACAGCGTCTTGCGATCGAATACAAACAGCTTCGCGTGCAGGGAATAATTTCCATAGCGCGAAATTCTCTGTGTTTGCCCGCTGCCTCTGGAATTACCCAGAAGTGAACGTACTTCATAGAGCTCCACGCCGTTCTCAACCAGTGGAAAAGCGCGCTAATTGTATACAAGAATATACAGGAAGTTTTTGCCAAGTTATGTGCTCTAACGAACAGAGCAACAAGGGAAACTGAAGTTGATGATACCGATGCGTGGGTTCTCGCCGCGGCCAATTGGACGAAACCGTTTAATGGACCAATACGGGTTGCGGATCGGCCTCATCGCGTGCGAACCGTCGCCGGGGATTACCCATATCCAGACCGACAATGGCGATATGCTGCTCGGGCATTAGAAAGGCCCGGAAATGTGGGCACGGACTGTCTGATTTGCTGCGATATCGGCCATTTGTATTTCGGCATATGTGGGCTGCCGCACAGACCTCTCTCGTCAGCGCGCATACGATTTATTGTATTGTCAGGTCGAGCCGCACGCCTGTGACCGTCGCAGCCCATACAGAAATCTCAGAACCGTCCAACTCGTTCAGCCAGTGTACAGCTTGGCGCATGCCTAATGACGTCGTGTGGTTGAATTACATAATCACTAACCAGCAACAATATAGGAATCCAACATGAAACGTTTTCTGCTCGCCGCCGCAGTTGTAACCGCCACAGCCAGCCTTGCCACACCGGCCGACGCGGCCGATGTCGGCGTCTCCGTCACCGTCGGCCAGCCCGGCTTCTATGGACGCCTTGACATCGGAGACTACCCGCAACCGCAATTGATCTACAGCCGACCGATACTCATCGAGCGGGTATCGATCCGCGAGCCGATCTATATGCGCGTACCACCGGGCCATGCCAAACATTGGAAAAAGCATTGCCGCGAATACAACGCTTGCGGTGAACGGGTCTACTTTGTGCAGGACAACTGGTACACCCGCGAGTACGTTCCGCGTTATCAGGAACATCATCGGCATGACCGCCGTGACAAGCGTAGCGACAGCGACAGCGACGGTCATCATGAAGGCCGTGGAAACAATGGAAAACATGGTCGTGATGATTAAGAGCGTCTAACATTATAAATTTCAGCCACAGAGGCGCAGAGGACGCAGAGATGACGAGCACTGATATTATTGAGTATTACATAATCAGATGACGCAGGTGTGCTCGAGTTGAAAAATTCCCCACCCTCTCCCCAACCCTCTCCCGCCCTGGCGGGAGAGGGAGTTATCCCCTCTCCCCGCTTGCGGGGAGAGGTTTGGGAGAGGGGAGCTTGTGTCATCCGAATTGGTAAAGATCAATAGTGGCTGTTTACACTCCGCATCCTCTGCGCCTCTGCGGCAAGAGTCTCCTTGTTAGACCCTCTAAGGCATTGGGGTAACGACCATACCGGTTCATACCTTTGCGAGGTCGCGAGGTGCTTTGCATACACCACCGGGGTGATGGCAGCTGTAGCGCAAGGCCGTTTCGAATCGCATCCCTGAAGGTCTGAATACGATTCCTTCCGGCCAAATGAACGGAACGAACAATGACTAGCGCACAATGGTTTCTGCTCTTGGGCGGCCTGCTGCTCGCCAGGGGCTTTACTGCTTCGATACTCACTCGTCTGCCCGTCACACCCGCCATTATTTACCTGGCAGTGGGTCTCCTGATCGGACCTACTGTTCTCAATGTATTTCACTTCAATCCACTCAAGGAATCGGCTCTGCTGGAAGTGCTGACCGAAGTGGCTGTACTGATTTCGTTGTTCTCCGCCGGTATCAAAATGCCCGTGCCGGTAAGCTTTGCGCGCTGGCGAACACCCGTTCTACTGGCATCTGTATCCATGGCAGCCAGTGTCGGCCTGGTCGCTGCCTTCGCTTACCATTTTCTGGGCCTGTCACTCGGCGCCGGCGTCTTGCTGGGCGCGATCCTGGCGCCCACCGATCCAGTGTTGGCGACCGATGTCCAGATCCGTCATCCGGGTGACCGCGACCAACTTCGATTCACCTTGACATGCGAGGCGGGTATGAACGACGGCAGCGCCTTCCCGTTCGTGATGGTGGGGATGGGATTGCTTGGACTGCACGATCTCGGTGAATTCGGGCTGCGCTGGGCGTTGGTCGATGTGCTGTGGGCCACTGTGGCGAGTATCGCCATCGGTATAATTTCAGGTTCCGCACTGGCCCGCTTCGGCTGGAAGCTGCGTAGTGCGCCACACGAGCACAAGCTCATGGACGACTTTCTCGGACTGGGCCTGATCGGTGTGGTGTACGGCTTGAGCGTATTGGTCGATGCGTGGGGTTTTCTGGCGGTATTTTTCGCTGCCGTCGCGCTGCGCCAGACCGAAGTCAGGCTCGCCGGCGCCCGCCAGGATTTGCCGGATCAGCAGCAAACCGACAGCATCGGGCAGGGCGTAGCAAACACAAGCCCTGAAGACGAACCCGCGCCGACCGTCAGCGCAGGATCGCTGGTCTTCAAGGAACATCTGGAGCGCCTGTCGGAAATGATGCTCATCCTGCTTTTGGGAGGCACGCTGTTTGTCGATTCCTGGAGCTGGCGGGCGGTAGGGCTGGCGCTGTTTGTATTCGTGGCAGCGCGCCCGGTCAGCGCGCTGGCCGGTTTAGTGGGTACGCGCACCTCCTGGCCGATACGGGCCATGTTGGGCTGGTTCGGAGTGCGCGGCATCGGTTCGCTTTACTATCTGATGTACGCCATCCAGCACGGGCTCCCGGAACAGCTCGCCCTGGAACTGATCCAGTTGACGCTGATCGTGGTATCCCTTTCCATCCTGGTCCACGGAACCAGCGTCAAGCCGCTGATGAGCCGCTTCTGGCATTACCGCAAGCACCTGCCATCAGGCTAGGGGGCGTAGCGCACAATGCTTGATTCGCGCGGCCGCGCTGCTGCGCGAGACTCGCGGCGCCGCGCCCGTCGATGACGGTACCAGGCTTGCGCCCGCGGGATGGCCGCAAGAAAGGGCAGGGTCCTGTCCGCGATCCCGCTATTGCTGCGTCGTATTGCGGCTTGCGTGGAGCCGCTGCAGTTCCGCGATCTCCCTGGCAATGGCCCGCTTGCGCACCAGCGCCGCATCATGGGAGTCGGGAGCCCGCCCGTCGTCGCGCGACTCCTGCGCCGACAGCTTGTCGAATACGCCCAGCGCGCGCGGTGAATCGTAGCCGGTCGCAAAGAAGATGGCCGCTCCGATCCTGTCCGCCTCGCGTTCCTGCAGCTGCGCCGTGGGTCGATAGGCCGCAGCGTAGGAATCCTTGGCAAGAAACTCCATCAGGGCCGTGCGCGCATCCGGGATTTTTTCTTTCCCGAGATATTCCGCCATGAACGTAAGTTTCACCGATGCGTGCCCGGCGAGGACATGCGCGGCTTCGTGCGAGAGAATCAGCGCGAGCTCGTCGTCGTTGAGCGCCAGCGTGCGCACGAAATTCGCATCCACGAGTATGGTCTCCCCCGGGAACGCCGCCGCGCCGTAGCCGAAATCGTTGATCAGGATGGCGCGCCAGGTGGCGGCGGCAAAGCGCGGTTCGATCGCGGCCACCGCAGCGCCGACTACGGCCATTACCGCATCGACGCGCTCGTTCAAGCTGCGGTCGCGCTCCAGGCTGTGGTTTTCCAGGGCCTTGCGCACATAGCCCGCGGCGAGCGCGCGCCATGCCGCTGCGGTCTCCGATTCAGGAAATGCTGCGTGGTTCTGCGCCGCGCTGCGCGGCGGCGTCTGGGCAAAGAGTACGCCGCTGAAAAACACGAGCACCGCCGCAATGCACGTCTTCATGGCTCCCCCCATGTAGCCGTAACCGTCCCGCGTTTCCCGGCGGGATACTGCTGCGAGGCGAGTATGTCGTTTCGCCCGCCAAAGCACAATAGGGAAGTTTCGTCTGTGTGCTAGCGCACATAAGCGGAAAATTCACCGGCGCCGCCGGCATTCGGGGGCTCAGAGCTGGAAACCGATCCACAATACCAGTCCTTCGATGAAGTCGCGCCACAAGCCGGGCGGCTGCGCGTCGTAGCGCCGCGCCGATCGGCGCTCGCGCTCGAACCACGCACCGAAGCGGGAAACGTCGCCGGCGTCATGAAACGCCGCCATGAGCTCGTAGTTGAGGAATAGGCTGCGGCTGTCCAGGTTGGCCGAACCCGCCAGTGCGAGCACTTCGTCGACGACGGCGCACTTGGCGTGCAGCATCCGCGGCGCGAGCCAGACGCGCGCCCCCGCGGCGGCCAGGGCACGCAGCGATCGATGCCGCGCGATGTCGGCCAGGCGATGGTTGGAGCGCGCCGGCAGCAGCAGGTCCACTTGCACGCCGCGCCGTGCCGCCAGGCACAGCGCCATCAGCAGCGCGTCGTCGAGCAGCACATAGGGCGAGATCAGCGCGATGCGCGTGCGCGCGCGATAGCCCGCGCTGACCAGCAGCTCGTGCACCGTGTCGTCGGCCTGATCCGGGCCAGAGGCGACAATCTGCCCGGCGCCGGTCCCTGCCGCAGCGACCGCTACCGGCTGCGCCGGCGCGGCCGCGCCCGCCGGCGGCGCGTCGGCGCCCACGGCGAAGTCCCAGTCGGCGCCGAACAGCTCGGCAGCCTGGCGCACGAGCGGACCCTGCAGATCGAACGTCAGGTCGTGCCACGCCGCTTCTCCGGCTTGCGCAAGGAAATACTCAGCGGCCAGGTTGCGTCCGCCGCACCATAGGCGTTCGCCGGCGCAGCCCGCATCGGCGATGGCGAGCTTGCGATGGTTGCGCAGATTCGTGCGCCCGCGCAGATTGAAGCGCAACAGGGGCGCAAACAGTACGACGCGGACGCCCGCCCGCGTTAGCGGCGACAGATCGGGCCAGCCGCCCAGCATGCGGCCGACCCCGTCAAGCAGCAGCCGCACTCTCACGCCGGAGCGTGCCTTGGCGCCCAGGTGCGATACCACGGCCGCGCCTGCCGCATCGCGTCCCAGCATGAAACTGCATACATCGAGCGAGTGGCGCGCGCCATCGATCAGCTCGAGCAGCGCCTGAAGCGACTGCGCGCCATCGGCGTGTATGCACAGGTCGCGGTAATGCGCCGGAGCCGGCTGCCCCAGCGCCGCGGCCGTATCGGCCGGCCACGCGCCGTCGTCGGCCCCGGGCGCAAGCGTCCGCCCGGTTGCGCCCTGGCGCGGTCGGCGCGCGAGCTTGCGCGTGCCGAACAGCAGGTACAGCGGCAATGCCGCATACGGCAACAGCAGCATGAACAGCACCCAGCCGATCGCGGCCGAGGGATGCCGGCGCTGCTGCAGCGCATGCGTGGCAACCACGTACACGAGCAGGGAGGTGACGGTGAACAGGCCGTGCAGAGACAGCCAGTGCGCCGCTATCAGTCCGGGCAGCACGCGCGGTGCCGCATGAGCGGGTTGCAGGGAACATCGCGGCATTGCCGCGTCGACCGCGGGCTCATCGTCACTTGCTCCGCAGCGAGGCTGTGCTTTTCGCGCGCGCGCCGCCGGAGCGGCTGGGCACCAGCGTCGCTGATTTTTCCGCGCGCTGCGCCGCCATCGAGCCGTATTCGTGCGCGCACACCCAGGTGAACTCGGCGCCGAGCAGGAAAGCCTGTGCCGAAAAGTACACCCACACCAGCAGCACCACCAGGGATCCCGCGGCGCCGAAGCCGGACGCCACGCTGGTCGTACCCAGGTATAGACCGATGAGCAGCTTGCCGACTTCGAACAGGAGCGAAGTGACCGCTGCGCCGACCCACACGTCGCGCCAGGCGATCCTGGCCCGCGGCATGAACTTGAAGATCATCGCAAACAGCAGGGTCGTGATCGCGAACGAGATGCCGAAATTGAGTGTATGCAGATAGGCCGCGCGGCCCTCGAAAAACCCATAACTCCATTTGCCGAATGCGGCGATCCCCGCGCTGATGACCAGCGAGACCAGCAGCAGAAAACCCAGCCCCAGCACCAGGCCGAAGGAAAGCAGGCGCGAGCGCAGCAGGTTCCATATGCCGTTCACCTTCGCGGGGGCAGGAACGCGCCAGATGCGGTCGAGGTCGCTTTGCAGTTCCGCAAACACGGTGGTTGCGCCGATGACCAGCACGACGATGCTCACCACGGTCGCAAATATGTCCTTTGCGGGAGCATTGGCGCTTTTCAGCAGGCTCTGCACCGCTACGGCACCGTCGCGGCCGATCAACTGCTGCATCTGCGCGACGATTTCTCCTCTGGCCGCTTCCTGGCCGAAGAACAGCCCGGCAACGGCGATGGCGATGATCAGCAGCGGCGCGAGCGAGAACAGTGTGTAGTAGGCCAGTGCGGCGCCCATGCTCGGGGCGTAGTCGTCCAGCCACGCCACCACCGATTTTCTGGTGAGATCCCAGATCGACATCAAGTGCATGGCGAGCGTCCGCGGTCGGGTCCTGCATTCATCTGTTTCCCCCTGCCGATTGCGGTGCAGCGTCGGGGCCGCGTCCCGGTAGCCGAATCAAGCGCTATCGAAACGAGCGGCAGAGTCTGGTCCCGCTTTGCGCCGATGCAAGCGCAGGCATGAGCAGGGACAGGCAGGCAACAGTCATAGCAAGCAAGGACTTCATCGGATCTCCAGTTCGCGCCGCTGAAACCAGCGCGTCGTTCTGAATGTATTGCGTCAGCGCCAATCTACGCCCGCGCATAGCCGCAGTCTGTTCGGCAGCGAACTCATCGCCTCGTCTGCACGCGCGCCGCATCGGGAAACGCGCGGCGGCTACGGATGCGTCAGGACGGGCGCGCGCCGCTGCCACAGCCGGAACGCAAGGTAGGCGACGGTGCAAACATTGCCCGCCAGCACCGCGGCGCTGACGAGCGCCGGTTTGTGCACCAGATGCCCGAGCTCGAACGGAACATACACGCCTCCGGACAGGGCCCCCAGCCATTCACCCCAGGCCCGATCGTGCCAGAGGCCATAGGCTTCGAGCAGGCGCATGAGGATGTAGCCCAGGGCCAGCGACACCAGCAGCGGCACGTTGGCGTGCGGCAGCAGCCCGGCGTAATGCATGAGCAGGGACGGATAGTGCGCATCGGGGTCCAGGCTGAAGCGCCCGATCAGCGCCATCGCGAGGCGCTGCACGTCGCGATGCATCAGATCGAGGATTCCGACAATCGCGGCGAGCGCAGCCACAGCTTTCGTCGCCTCGAACAGTGCGATCGCGCGCAGCGCGCCTTGCCCGGCGGCGGGATGCGCCGGCCCGGCTGCGGGCCTAGCGCGCATCAAGCGTCATTTTAAATCCGCGTCGTCATGCGTCATCATGAGCGATTTCAGGCCGACATAGGGTGCGGCGCCTTGCGCTGCCGGCGCCGGCGCCGGCGCCTGCGATCCCCGCGCACCGTGCGATTCGAGCTCGCGCACGCGGCCTTCAAGGCTGGTTCTGTCGTTCTCGAGGCTGGCGACCTGGCGCCGCAGGCGCGCGCGGTCCCACTGCCCCTTGAGCACGCTCGGAGTCGACACCAGGCCGGCGATCAGCACCCCCAGGCAGATGGCGAGCAACAGCACCACTGCGAGCGAACTATCGTAGCGCCAGAACCCGAGAACCACCGTCACCGCAACATCGTTCTGCAGCGCAAAGGTGACGGCGCCGATGGCAAAGACTATTCCCAGGATCAGCAAGAGTTGCATAACAGCCTCCACTCAGTAGGCCGGACACGGACACCCGGATCGGGGCCAGCCCAGCCGCGCACCGCGCTTTGCGTTGCGATTGATGCCCAAGCTACGCGAATTGCGCGTGCGATTCAGTGCTCCAGCGTACATACCGTGGCCCGGCGCGGCATTTTGCGCGGCCTTGCCCGGAATTCGGCTCCGCGCGCCGCGCGCCACGGATCCGCAGCCGGCGTTACTTCGCCGGGACTATGGTTCGCAGTTCCGTAAAAGTACCTCCGCCCTCCACGCTGCCGCTGACCGTCCCTTCGCCATGCATGCGGCGCAGGCAGTCATCGCGCTCTCCCGCCGTCAGACGGTCGCAGCGCAATAGCCGGTTGCGTTCGTACGTGTCCTGACTTTCGCTCGTGCCTCCGCGCTTGGCCGCCTGTAGCGCAGCGCCCGCTTCGCGCAGGCAGGTGGCGCGATCCTGCCGCGATCTGCCGTCGTGGCAGGCAGCGCGATCCTGCTTGTAGCGCAATTGCGCTTGCGCGGATGCGCCATCCGCGGCCGCAGCCGTGCCGGCCGCAAGCATGACGCCGGCGGCAAGCGCCATCGGCCCGAAGGCGCGCAACATGCTCCTTCCGGCAGAAGCAGTCCTGCGATCGTATCCTCTGGTTTGCACGGCAATCTCCTTTCTGAAAACACCCCGATCCGACAACGTAAAACGGGGCTTGCGCCCCGTTTTACCCATACACTGCGCCGGCGCCTGCGCGCCGGGGCGGCAAGCTGCCCGCCGTCCCGATCAGGACCTTTACTTCAGGCGCATGTCGTTCTTGACCGAACTCACGCCGCGCACGCCGCGCGTGATTTCGACTGCCTTGTTGATGTCGGCTTGATACTTGACGAAGCCGCTGAGCTGGACCGCGCCCTTGAACGTTTCAACGTTGATCTCGGACGATTTAAGCGACGGCTCGTTGAATATCGCCGCTTTCACCTTGGTGGTGATGATGCTGTCGTCGACGTACTCTCCGGTGCCCTCCTTGGTCGCGGTGGAGGCACAGCCCAGCGTCGTTGCGAGCGCGACGGCCAGGAAAACGGCGGAAATGCTCTTGTTGATGTTCATGATCAGACTCTCCATTGAATACTGCGTAAAACCGGGTACCTGCCTGTCGCGCGGCGTGAAGTCACACTGCGCACCTTGCAGCGACCATAGTCGTCGGTTGCGCATCGGCGTTCCGTTCGCTGGCGTACATAACGCGCGGATTTTTTTGCCCCGACTCCCCTGCGCCGGCGCGCGTGCCGGCCGATTCGCCATATGTTGCCCAGCGCACATACGTTCCGGTGGCGTCGTGCTAACCTTCGCGGCGTCAGGCAGCGCTCTTGCCTTCCAGCCGTTGACCCCGGCCGTCCCGCCGGCGGCACCGATCCAGGACGAATCCCGGCTAACTGCCTATGCGCTCCACTCCAAGCCCCAATCAGAACCATCTGCTCGCCGCGCTGCCCACGGCCGAGTTCGAACGCCTGGCGCCCCATCTGGAAGCGGTGGAAATGCGCCTTGGCGACGTACTGTACGAGTCCGGAGAACAACTGCAGTACATGTACTTCCCCACCACGGCGATCGTGTCCCTGCACTACGTCATGGAAAACGGCTCGTCCTCGGAGATTGCCGGCGTCGGCAAAGAAGGCGCGGTCGGCATATCGCTGTTCATGGGCGGCAACACGACGCCCAGCCGCGCCGTCGTACAGACCGGGGGCCATGGCTATCGGATCAGGACGCAGTTGATGCAGGAGGAATTCAAGCGCGCAGAGGCGATGCAGTTGCTGATGTTGCGCTACACCCAGGCGCTGATCACGCAGATGTCGCAAACCGCGGCCTGCAACCGGCACCATTCCCTGGTGCAGCAGCTGTGCCGCTGGCTGCTGCTCACACTCGACCGCATGCCGTCGAACGAACTGGTCATGACGCAGGAACTGGTCGCGAGCATGCTCGGCGTGCGCCGCGAAGGCGTCACCGAGGCCGCCGGCAAGCTGCAGCAGGCCGGCCTCATCAGCTACCGCCGCGGGCACATCACCGTGCTCGATCGCAAGGGCCTTGAATCGCAGGTGTGCGAGTGCTACGCAGTAGTCAAGACGGAATTCGCCCGCCTGCTGCCCGACGTGCTGCAGCGGCAGAACTTCATTGCCTACTCCGCTCCCGCACCGCGGGTTGCCGTCGTGCGTCCGATCGATCAGGCAAAGGGCCGCAAGTGAACACGGCCAACAACAGAATCATCGTCTCGCTAGCCGTGGCAGCCCTGCTGGTTGCGCTGACCGTAGTGCTGTCGCTGGGCGCGTTCGCGCAACTCGGGGCGGCGGCGGCCGCGAGGACGCAAACCTACGACGTGATCATCCGCGCGGACAGCCTGTTGTCCGACCTGGTGGATGCCGAGACCAGCCAGCGCGGCTATGCGCTGACCGGCGACGAGCAGTTTCTCAAGCCGTACCTGGCGGTGCGCGACAGCGTCCGTGGCCGCCTGGATGAATTGCGCGCACGTACCCCGGACGACGCTGCGCAGAAATACCTGGATGCAATGGCGCCACTGGTGGATGCCAAGCTTGCCGACATGGCGGGCATCATCGCCTTGCGCCAGCAGCGCGACATGGCTGCGGTATTGGCCGCCGAGCGCGGCGGTCTGGGCAAGCAGCTGATGGATTCGATACGCGCTGAAATGCGCAGCTTCCAGCTGCTGGAACAGGGCGCCCTGGCGCAGCACGAGGCGGATTTCCAGGCAACCATGCGCCGGCTGCTGGCCGCCATCATCGCAGCCAGCCTGTTCACGCTGCTGTTTGCGCTCGCGTTCGCCTACCTGGTCTACCGCGAAACCCAGCATCGGCTGAAGAACCTGGTGCACATCGAAACCCGGCATCTGCTCGATAACCAGGAAAGAATCAACCGGCAGCTGCAGCAGGCCAACGCCACCCTGCAGATCAACGAACAGAAGCTCGCCGTCACGCTGAATTCCATCGGCGACGGCGTGATCGCCACCGATGCCGACGGCCGCGTGGCGCTGCTCAATCCCCTTGCCGAACGGCTCACCGGCTGGACCAGGCTGGAGGCCGCCGGCCGCCCCGTAGACGACATTTTCCACATCCTCAAGCAGGAAACGCGCGAACCTTCCCCCGTCCCGGTGAAGGAAACCCTGGCGCGCGGCACGATACAGGGGCTCGCCAATCACACCATACTGGTCGCGCGCGACGGCAGCGAGTGCGCCATCGCCGACTGCTGCGCGCCGATTCGCGACCGCGACGGCACGGTGGTCGGCGCGGTGCTGGTGTTCCGCGACGTCACCGGGGAATATGCGACACAGCAGGCCCTGCGCGAGCACCAGCTCTACACGCGCTCGCTGTTCGAATCCAACATCGACCCGATCATGACCACCGATCCGTCGGGCATCATCACGGACGTCAACAACCAGATGGAGGCGCTGACCGGCTTCATGCGCGACGAACTGATCGGCACGCCGTTCAAGAGCTACTTCACCGATCCGGACCGTGCCAAGGCGGGCATCGAACTGGTGCTGGCGCAAAAGAAGGTCAGCAACTTCGAACTCACCGCGCGCGCCCGCGACGGCAGGGAAACCGAGGTGTCCTACAACGCGGCCGCATTCTACGACGGCGCCGGAACGCTGAAAGGGGTGTTCGCCGCCGCGCGCGACATCACCGAGAGCAAGCGTCTGGACCGGGCGCTGCAGGAAAAGAACGTCGGACTGGAGAGCGCCTGGGCGGCTGCGGACAAAGCCAATCTTGCCAAGTCGGATTTCCTGTCCAGCATGAGCCACGAGCTGCGCACGCCGCTCAACGCCGTGCTCGGCTTTGCGCAGGTCATCGAATCGGGCTCTCCGCCGCCCACGCCGTCGCAGAAGCGCAGCCTCGACCAGATTCTCAAGGCCGGCTGGTACCTGCTCGATCTGATCAATGAAATTCTCGACCTCGCGCGCATCGAGGCCGGCAGGCTGACGCTTTCGCGCGAACCCGTGGCGCTGAACGAAATCATGCTCGAATGCCGGACCATGATCGAGCCGCAGGCACGAGCTCGCGGCATCACCATGCATTTCCCGCGCTTCGAAGACCCGGGTTTCGTCCTTGCCGACAGGACCAGACTGAAGCAGGTGCTGATCAATCTGCTGTTCAATGCGATCAAGTACAACAAGGCTGACGGCGCGGTGGTAGTGGCGTGCGTGCCGGCAGCGTCCGGGTCGGTGCGCATCCGTGTCAGCGACGACGGCGCCGGATTGCCGGCGGAAAAGCTGGCACAACTGTTCCAGCCGTTCAACCGCCTCGGCAAGGAGAGCGGCGATGAGGAGGGCACGGGCATCGGGCTGGTGGTCGCGAAGCGCCTGATCGAAATGATGGGCGGCAGCATCGGCGTCGACAGCGCCGTCGGGCTCGGCAGCGTGTTCTGGGTCGAATTGCAGCTGTGCCCGGCGCCGGAGATCGTCGATGCCGCGACCCATTCCGCCGAGATATTGCAAGCTTCGGTCCCGGCAGATGCGGTTCCGCGCACGCTGCTTTACGTCGAAGACAATCCGGCCAACCTGCGCCTGGTCGAGGTGCTGATCCAGCGCCGTCGGGACCTGCGCCTGCTCAGCGCCGCCGACGGCATACTTGGCATCGAGCTGGCGCGCGAATTCATGCCTGAGGTGATCCTGATGGACATCAACCTGCCCGGCATAAGCGGCATCGATGCGATGCGGATCCTGCGCAAGGACCCTGCAACGGCGCATATCCCGATCATGGCGCTCAGCGCCAACGCCATGCCCAGCGATGTCAGGAAAGGCCTGGACGCCGGGTTCTTCCGCTATCTCACCAAACCGATCGTCGTCGACGAATTCATGGACGCCCTGGGAGTGGCGCTGGATTTCTCGGCAACCCATGCCGAAAACAGGATACGAAAGGAACCGCTTCAATGATTACCGCAACTGAAATCCTGAACGCTAGCGTGCTGATCGTGGACGATCAGCAATCCAACGTCCAGTTGCTCGAGGAGATCCTGCGGGACGCCGGCTATACCCGGGTAAGCTCGACCATGGATCCGCATGTCGTCGCCGCGCTGCATCGCGAGCACCGCTACGACCTGATACTGCTCGACCTGAAGATGCCGGGCATGGACGGTTTCCAGGTCATGGAGGCGCTCAAAGCCATCGAAACCGAAAGCTACATCCCGGTGCTAGTGATCACCGCCGAGCCCGGCCACAAGCTGCGCGCCCTGCTCGCGGGTGCCAAGGACTTCATCAGCAAACCCTTCGATGTGACCGAAGTCAAGACGCGCATCCACAACATGCTGGAAGTGCGCCTGCTGCATCGCAGGCTGGACAATCACAACAAGATGCTGGAACTGACGGTGCTGGAGCGCACGGCCGAGCTGCGCGCGAGCGAAGCGCGCTTTCGTGCACTGACGGAACTGGCCTCCGACTGGTACTGGGAATCGGACGAAAACCAGCGCGTGACCAAAGTATCCGGACCGATTCTCGACATGCTCGGAATTCAGATGGGCGCGTCGATCGACGAGACCAGGGTGCTGCAGGGCTCCGGCTGGAACGAGGCGGAGCGCGCCGAACTCGAAGCGAACATCAGGGAGCGGCGCCCGTTCATCGACTTCCCGTTCAGCCGCGTGAATTCCGACGGGTCACAGCAGCATTTCCGGGCGAGCGGGGAGCCGATATTCGACCGCTCCGCGCGTTTCATCGGCTATCGCGGCATCGGCGTTGAAGTGACCGGGCGTCTGTTCTACGAGCCGGTTGCAGCCACCGGCTGATTCGTCAGACTTGCGCGAACGGCACGCAGTGCGCGCGCCGTCGCGGCATCGCTCCCGACCTAGCGGCGATAGAGCAGCACGCCGAGCGCGACGCCGAAGATGACGCTGAGGCCCGCGGCGGCGCCTATGGTCTGCCACGGGTTTTCGTGCACGTATTCGTCGGTGGCGCGCGCGCCCGCCCTGGTTTTCTCAACTACGGCATCTTCCAGGTCGCGCAACCGCTCCTTGGCGGCGTTCAGATTGCGCTCGACCTTGCCGCGGAACGCGACCGCCGTGTCGCTGCCTTCATCGTTGATGGCGTTCAGCAATTGGTCGGCCTCGTGCACGACGGCGTTGAAATCGGCGAGAAGCTTGCGCTTCAAGCTTGCGGCATTTGTTTGACTCATGTTTCTCTCCAGTGGATAAACGGACCGGTGGCGCCGGCCTCAAGCGCTGTTCCGGCGCGACAGGAATGCATGATATGCCGCACGACAAGCGCAGTCGGTACGCTGGCGAACACTGGCGCCGGACATTGACGCCCGGGTCAGCTGCCGGCATGACGTTCGCCGCCGCTCGCGGCGCACCGGCTCGCGCCAGTGGGACTTTCGGCACGCCGCGGCCGAATTACCGCTTGTGGAGCGGCACAATGTACGCTAGCGTACCGACTACGCGCGTGCTGATTCAAGACAAGTAAGTAGCATGTGGATCGGAAAGCCCTATGCCGAATCGCCAGGTACAAGTACCCCCCAGCGTCCCTCCGGATCCGAGGCGGAACGTGCTGCTGGCCGCACTGCCCGCAGCGGACTATGAGAGGGTGCGGCCCCAGCTGGAACCGGTTGCACTCGATCTGGGCCGCGCGATCTACGAATCCGGCGGCCAGCAGGTCTATGTCTATTTCCCCATAACCAGCATCATTTCTCTGCTCTACGTCATGCTGGACGGGTCGTCGGCGGAAATAGCGGTCGTAGGCAACGAAGGCCTGGTCGGCATCTCGCTGTTCATGGGCGGCGAAACCACGCCCAGCCGGGCAGTGGTGCAAAGCGCCGGCAACTGCTACCGGCTCCGGTCGAGCGTGCTGAAGGCCGAATTCGTGAAGGGCGGCGAAATGCAGCACCTGCTGCTGCGCTATACGCAGGCGCTGATCACGCAGATCGCGCAGACCGCGGTGTGCAACCGGCACCATTCGGTCGAGCAGCAGTTATGCCGCTGGCTGCTGCTCAGCCTGGACCGGCTTTCCTCGAACAAAATCAGCATGACCCAAGAGCTGATCGCGAACATGCTGGGCGTGCGCCGCGAAGGCGTGACCGAGGCCGCCGGCCGTCTGCATGCGGCGGGATTGATCGAATACAGCCGCGGCACGATCACCGTGACCGACCGGCCGCGGCTGGAAGCGAAGGTGTGCGAGTGCTACGCCGTGGTGAAGCGCGAATACGATCGACTGCTTCCGTCTGTCGCGGCGACCGCCTGATGCCAGCCAGAGCCGCGGTGCAGACTCAGGCGGGCTTACCTCGTGCCGGCGCCGAAGCGATAGACCAGGCCGGCTGAAATCATATCGACGTCGCCCTTGCTGCCGACGGCATCGTTGATCCGGTAGCGCTCCACCTCGGCGCGCATGCCGACCGATCTGGTGAAATCGTACTGCAGTCCCAGTCCCAGCTTGAGATTCGCTTCGCGCTTGCTCGGGTTGGGGTTGGTCACTACGACCGCACCGGTTCCGCTGAAGGAGTCCTTGGCGTCGGCGTAGTTCACGCCGACCCGGCCGAATGCGGAGAACTTCTGGTTGATGGGCAGAATGCCGACCGCATCCAGATTCAGGCCGTTGAGCTTGATCTTGCCGTTCAGCGTTCCCGCCGGCACCGTGGTCGCGCTATAGCCGAAGCGGCCGAGGTCGAAATAGCCGCCTTCGAGCGCGAAATTGCGGTTGAACTTGTAGCCGGCGAACAGCTTGTAGCCGGTATCGCTGTCGTCATTGCTGATCGAGCTGGTGGCAAAGCCGCCGCCGAGCAGCCTGCTGGTGATTCTCGCGTCGTCGATTTTCGACTTGGTCCGTCCGACGTTCGCACCGGCATACCAGCCCAGATCGGAGGCACCCGAATACACGGTACCCATGGCAGAACCCGCACCGCTGCCGGCGGCTCCGCCGGCACCCGACTGCGCCAGCGCAAGCTGGCTGCTCATTGCGGCGAAAACCATCAGACCCAGTGTTCCCAACGCTCTCGTCGCTCTCATGTTGTTCTCCAAGGCCATATATTTATCAATTAAATAATGTGTTTATTTGTAATACTTAGAGTCAAGTCTAGGAAAATCAAAGGCTACTTGTCAATACGACTTTCATCTTCCCGCCAAAACCTTCGTCCGGTTGTTGCTAAAATACAACAAAACCGACTCGGACTTGCCAAGCGATAAAGGCCGGCAAAATCGCTTTGCCGGCCTTTATCTTGTTGCTTCAATTGCTTAGGGCTAAGGTACGTTGACCACGGTGTTGGCCATGGTCACACCCGCGGTCAGCGCGATCGCCCTGCCATTCAGGGTCGTCGTTACCGGGAGTGGCGCCAAGCCGGTAGTCGAGATAGTGATTGCAGCGTCGGCCAACATGGTCCCGACCATGGTCGAGCCTGTGCCTATGGTCGCGCCGGCCGGTACGTACCAGTAGACGTTCTTGGCCTGGGCACCGTTGACCAGCAGCACCTTTATCGGGGTTGCCGGCGTTGCCGGTCCCGTGACGCCTACGGTCAGCGTACCGATTCCGGCCGCCGTCTGGAACACCCAGACCGCGTTCGCATCGCCGCCCGCATCCAGCGTGAGATTGCCCGCCGTCGGAACGGTGATTCCAATGCCGTAGGTGCCGCTCGTGGAAAGATACACGCCCGGCGGCAGGGTACGCCCGGCAAGCTGGCCAGGACCCTGACCGGCGCCGCCGCAACTCGGACACTGCGCCAGACTAGACACATCGATACCACCGGGAAGGCTGGCGGGAGAGATGGAGTTGAATGCCACCAATGCGTTGGCACGGGCCGCGGTTACGGCAGCGGCTGCGACGGAGCCCGGCGGGGCAGTAAGCGTGTACACCAGCCCGTTCACCAGACCGCTGTTCAACGTCGTAATCGTGTAGACATTGCCGCCCGAATCGGTCAGGCCGGTAATCTTGGTCGAAGCCGCGTTGACGCCGATATCACCGTTGATCACGGTGTTGACGCCATCGCTGGTCAGCGTCGCGTTGCCGCCGAAGCCGCCGAAAGGTGCCGCGGCTCCGAGCACCGGCGCCGTGGTGCAGTTCGATGCATTGGTCGTGAACGATATGACTTTGTCGGTTGCAAGCGCGTTGCCGGCCAGATCCATGACGCCGCTCGCGCCGCTCTTGATCGTGGCGGTATAGCTGGTCGCAGGCGTGCCGGTGAGGTTCGCCACCGGGTTGAAGCTCGCGATGTTCGTCACTGAATCGTAAGCCACTACTCCGGTTACTGCGGCACCGCCGCCTGTTACCGCCAGGGTAAAGCTGGCCGTGGTAATCGTCAGCGGGTCCATCGCCTCGCTAAAGGTGGCGTTGATGGTCTTGTTGACGCAGATGCCTATTGCGAGGTCCGCGGGATTGGTGGAGGTCACCGTGGGCGCCGTGCTGTCGGCAGCAGCTCCGGTGGTCCAGGTCAGCACGTAGTTGCTCGCCATTGCATTTCCCGCCAGGTCTTTGACCCCGGTGGTGATGGTCGTGGTATAGAGCGTATTTGCCGCGAGCAGGCTCGTCGGCTTGAATGTTGCCGTGGTGCCGGTATGAGTAACGGTGCCCGCAACCGCTACGCCGCCCGCGCTGACCGTAAGGGTCGCCGTGGTGAGCGTCAACGGGTCCATCTGTTCGCTGAAGGTTACGGTGGCGGACCTGTTGGTCGGCAGGCCGGTGGCGCCGCTCGTCGTACCCGTAGTGCCATAGACACCGGTAGCGGTCACCGTGGGTTTGGTGACGTCCGGCGTCGCAGCGGTGGTCCAGCTCCACGCATAATTTGCCGCCAGCGCGTTACCCGCCAGGTCTTTCGCGCCGGTGGTAACCGTCGACGTATAGGCGGTATTGGCTGCGAGTACGGCCGCAGGCGTGAAGGTCGCGGTCGTGCCGATATAGCTGACTGCACCGGCTACGGCTGCGCCGCCGGTTGTCAGCGTAAAAGTTGTCGCACCGATCGTTGCCGGGTCCATCGGCTCGCTGAATATCGCGGTGCTGGCCCGGTTGACTGGCAGGCCGGTGGCGCCGTTCGCCGCGCCGGTGGAGGTGACCGTGGGTGCGGTAGTGTCTGCGACCGCGCCGGTCGTAAATGTCCAGACGTAGTCGCTATCCAGTGCGGCGCCTGTCAGCGTCTTCGCGCCGGTGGTAATCGTCGCTGTGTAGGCGGTGTTGCTCGCGAGCGGAAGGGTCGTAGGCGTGAACGTCGCCGTGTTGCCCACGTACGTCACAGTGCCTGGCACTGCTGTCCCGCCCGGCCCGGTCAGGGTAAAGGTCGTCGAGTTGATCGTCGCTGGATCCATCGCCTGGCCGAAGGTGACGCTGATCTTGCCGTTGGTCGCGACGCCGACGCCATTGTTGGCAGGCGCTGTTACAGTCACGGTCGTGGCAGAGGGTGTCGTTACGGCGGGCGTTACGCCGGCGCCGCCGAGAATCGCATCCTGCCCGCCGCCGCCGCCGCAACCCGCAGCGAGCGCGCTCAGCATCAAGGCCATGGCCCAGGCCAATATCCTGGAATGGCTTGAATTACCTTTGAATCCGCTCATCGTGTTCATTTGCCTGTCCTCTTCGTTTGATCCGGTGAACCTGTCGTTCATCGGCGCATCCGGCCGGCCTGTGGCCGGTCGCGCACGCCGACGCTGTGCACAGTCGCTGTTCGTAGAAATTCCTATGCTGCCCCGCACCGCAACCAGTCCCTATGAGGGCGCGCCGCTGCGAGGCGACTAGCACGCCCGCATATATTCAAGCGCGAGTATTCCCCTTTGTCGCGGCAGCTTCTGTGCGCTGGCGTACACAAGCGGGTGGAACTGCGCGTTCGCACGCACAAAAGAATGCCGCAGGCACCGCCATACGCAGCGCCTGCCGCGATGCCACTCAGGCGTTCGAACGGATCACGCCGTTGACGATCCTGACTTTGTCGCCATCGTGCCAGCCCGGCAGCGTCGATTCGCTGATGACCCGGCTCGATCCGTCGCTCATGCGCACGGTGATGTTGTAACTCTTGGTCGCTTTCACGCGCTTCTCAACCTCGTTGCCCGCCACTGCGCCGCCTACCGCACCGACCACGGTCATGACGTCCTTGCCGCGACCGGCGCCGACCTGGTTGCCGAGCAGGCCGCCGAGCACGCCGCCGCCGACCGCGCCCAGGCCGCTGCCGGCGCCTTTGCTGTCGACTTCATGGATCGACTCGATCACGCCGCATTCGGCGCAGCTCGCGGCGGCCGCCACGCGCACCGGCGCCGGTATAGGCGCCGATATCGGCGCAGGTGCGGCACGCGCCACGGGAGCAGGCCGCGGCGCGGCAGCCGTATGCGCTTTCGGAACGGCAGGCGCCGCGGTATTTGCCGACTGTTGGGCGATCACGGATTTGTCGCCCGCGCCGCCCATGGAATTCGGGATCCAGCCCATTACCGCGGCAATGCCCACGACGCAGAACAGGGTCAGGGCGATACCTGCGATCCAGATGACCGCCTGGGGGAATCTGCCGGATTGCGGCTCGATCTTGTTGACTTGCGTGTCCATGCTGATTTCCTTCTGATTCAAACCATGTCGAACGAGTTCACGGTCGCTGCCCGAATTGGGAACGCCGCTCGCTTCGACGTGAAACTGAAACTACATTTTTCTGCCGACGTCGCGCGCCGTATCCGAGGTGGCTGCACCGGCGGCCCCGAGGTCCTTGCCCATGCCGTCGACGGTATTGCAACCCGCGAGGGCGCCGAAAACGCCGGCCAAAACCAGCATTGCCAAAATTGACTTGATCATGATGTCTCCGATCCAATATGCATCTGAACGGAATTGCACCGCTGGCGCGGTGCGATTCCTTTCGCGGCCTTGAACACCCAAGGTCAGGTTGCGCTATGCCGCAACACGCTGCCGCAGGTTTAGCGAACGATCTTGGTGCCGATCACCTCGATGTCGACGCGGCGGTCAGGCTGCAGGCAGGCGATGACTTTCGCGCTCTTCGGGCCGTTGCAGTCTTCGGCTTTGGTGACCGGCTGTGTTTCGCCCTTGCCTTCGGTGTAGATGCGATTCGCTTCGACGCCCTTGCTCACCAGGTAGCCTTTCACCGACGCCACGCGCTGCTCTGACAGGTGCTGGTTGTACTTCGGCGTACCGATGCGGTCCGCATGGCCGATGGCCATGATGGTCTCGGGGCTGACGTCCTTGAGCTTGCCGACGAAGGTATCCAGCGCATCGCGGCCCGCGGGGCGCAGTGTCGACTTGTTGAAGTCGAACAGCGTATCCGCGTCCAGCGTAAGCTTCTCCGCGACCGGCCTGGGGGCGGGCGGCGGTGTGATCGCAGCGACCTGCTGCGGCGCGGGGGCGGGCGCTGCTACCGGCGGCGCAACTGCAGCCCGGTAGTCGGGGTCGCACTCGGGGCCGGCCGCCGGGGGCGGTCCAAAGCCGGTGTGCCAGCACAGGCCGAAGCCGCTCTTGACCACGGCGCCGTTGATATCGTCGAGGTAGGCCTTGCCATCCGGGTTTTGCGTGGATTGCGCCTGCGCGGCTCCTGACAGGATGCCCAGCGACAGCGCGCACGCTACCGCGAGTCCGATCTGCTTCTTGCTGAAGAAATTGCCCATGGTGTTTCTCCTGGTAATGTAAAAAGGTGAATCTGCCTGCAGCTCCCATCCGCACTCCCCGGAGCCGCTGATCACGGCAAGAGAAACTGGCTGGCAACGAGCGCATTCTGCATTTGGCTACGCAAGAGGTCTGGGCGGTAGCGCACATATCGCGGCACATATTTGGCGAGCGCGGTATGTCAGCGCCGCAACAGGAGCCGGCTCGATGTGCGAAAATGGGGCTACCGCAGCGCGCCGCGCAGCTTTCGAACGCGGTGCCGCGGCCGGCATAACCCTGATCGTTTCTCCCATCCAGATATGGCACATGGCCACCATTCCTCCGCATCATCCGTAGATGCTGCGCCGGCTGCCCGCGGCGCGCGCCGCAACGAATGGCGCGCGGTCGGGCTGCTGCTGCCCTATCTGGCGGAGTACAAGGGACGGGTGATCGTCGCGCTCGCCTTTCTCACCTCGGCCAAGCTCGCCAACGTCGGCGTGCCGCTGGTGCTGAAGTCCGTCATCGACGCGCTTTCGCCCGCGCAGCAGGTGCTCGCGCTGCCGCTGGCGCTGCTGGTCGGCTACGGCGGGCTGCGGCTCTCCACCGTGCTGTTCGCCGAGCTGCGCGACGTGGTGTTCGTGCGCGTGACGCAGCGCGCCATCCGCCGCGTCGCGCTCAACGTGTTCCGCCACCTGCACAGCCTGAGCCTGCGTTTTCACCTTGAGCGCCAGACCGGCGGCGTGTCGCGCGACATCGAGCGCGGCACGCGCGGAATTTCCACGCTGCTCAATTACATGCTGTTTTCCATCATTCCGGTGATCCTGGAGTTCAGCCTGGTGGCCGCGGTGCTGCTCTCCAAGTTCGACTGGCGCTTTGCAGCGATCACCTTTGGTGCGGTGGCGATCTACCTTACCTTCACCGTCAGCGTCACCGAATGGCGCATGGAATTCCGCCGCCGGGTGAACGAGCTCGATTCGCGCGCCAATACGCGCGCGATCGACAGCCTGCTCAATTACGAGACGGTGAAGTATTTCAACAACGAGGAGTACGAGGCGGGGCGCTACGACGATAACCTGTGCAAGTACGAGACGGCCGCGGTGAAGAACGAAATGTCGCTCGGGCTGCTCAACGTCGGCCAGAGCCTGGTGATCGCCATTGCCGTGACCCTGCTGATGATCCTCGCGGCCCAGGGCGTGGTGGCGAAAACGCTGACGCTGGGCGACCTGGTGCTGATCAACGGGCTGCTGATCCAGCTTTATATTCCGCTCAATTTCCTCGGCATGGTCTACCGCGAAATCAAGCAGGCCTTGATCGACACCGACCGGATGTTCCGGCTGCTCGAGGAGAACCGCGAAATCCAGGACAGGCCCGACGCCGCCGTTCTCGCACCGGGCCAGGCCGCGATTCGTTTCGAGCACGTGGATTTTTCCTACGAGCCGAAGCGCCGGATACTGTTCGACGTGTCGTTCGAAGTGCCGGCTGGCAGCAAGGTCGCCGTGGTCGGGCACTCAGGCGCGGGCAAGTCGACGCTGGCGCGGCTGCTCTACCGCTTCTACGACGTCAATGCCGGCGCCATCCGCATCAACGGCAGCGACCTTCGCGCCCTGAAGCAGTCCAGCCTGCGCGGCGCGATCGGTATCGTGCCGCAGGACACGGTGCTGTTCAACGACAGCATTTACTACAACATCCAGTACGGCCGGCCGCAGGCGACGCACGAGGAGGTGATCGAGGCCGCCCGCGCCGCGCACATCCACGAGTTCATCGAAAGCCTGCCCGACAAGTACGAGGCGCGCGTGGGCGAGCGCGGCCTGAAGCTGTCGGGCGGCGAGAAGCAGCGCGTGGCGATCGCCCGCGCCATACTCAAGAATCCCGCCATCCTGATCTTCGACGAAGCCACCTCGGCGCTGGATTCCGAGACCGAACAGTCGATCCAGGGGGAACTCATGCGCATCGCGCAGGGCCATACCACGCTGGTCATCGCGCACCGCCTGTCCACGGTAAAGGACGCCGACCAGATCCTGGTCATGGACGCGGGGCGCATCATCGAGCGCGGCGCGCATCGCGAACTGCTGGCGCGCAACGGCGCCTACGCGCAAATGTGGGCGCTGCAGCAGCAGGAAGAGTCGCAGCAGATTCAGGCGAAGGCGGCTGTTTCGTCGCCGGCCGATGCCGCTCTTCAAACTTCTCCTTAGGTAATACCCGTATCTCGTTATTTTTGCTTGCCAAACCGCTTTTCGACCGCTAGACTGCGCCGAACGCCTAGTCTCAACGGGGGAGGAAAATGCTGCTGTCCGTCCGCAATGCGCTGCTCTGCCTTGGCCTTAGCCTGAGTTTGGTCAGTGTCGGCTACCCGATCCAGGCCGAAGCGCGCCGCCCGCACAAGGCCGCGCATACGCCGCACGAGCTTTCCTTGCGCTCGGCCGCCGCAATCGTCCAGGACGCCGAAACCGGGGAAGTCCTGTACGGCAAAAATGCCAGCGCGGTGACGCCGATCGCCTCGATCACCAAGCTCATGACCGCGATGGTGGTGCTGGATGCGCGCCTCGACATGGATCAGGACGTCAGCATATCGACCGAAGACATGGACTCCCTGCGCGGCACGCACTCGCGACTGAAGCCGGGCGCCAGCCTGACCCGCGACGAATTGCTGCGCCTGGCGCTGATGTCCTCGGAAAACCGCGCCGCCGCGGCCCTGGCGCGCACCGCCTATCCGGGCGGCACCGCAGCGTTCATCGTCGCGATGAATCACAAAGCGCAGATGCTGGGCATGACCGGCACGCACTTCGATGACGCGACCGGGCTGTCCAGCGCAAACGTGGCGAGCGCCGAGGATCTGGTCAAGATGGTGCGCGCCGCGCACCGCTACGAGCGCATCCGCGAGTACACCACCACGACCGGCCACGAAGTCCAGGTCGCCGGCAGGCAGCTTGCCTACCGCAACACCAATCGGCTGGTCGCCAACGAACACTGGAACATCGGCCTGTCCAAGACCGGCTTCACCAACGATGCCGGGCGCTGCCTGGTGCTGCAGGCGAAGCTGGCCGAGCGCGAGGTAATCATCGTGCTGCTCGACTCCTGGGGCAAACTATCGCGTATCGGCGACGCCAACCGCATCAAGGCCTGGCTCGAGACGCATGCCAGGCCGAACGGCGGCAGTGCGCACCGGGCCGCGCAGAATGGCGACAATTCCGCGCCAGGCTGAGTAGGGGTAGCCCCGAAACCAAGGCTGCGAGGTAGCGATGGCACAGCCGCAGCAGCGCCCCGACCAAGGGGTAGTGCGTTTCTACAACTTCCTGTCCGAGGACGCGTCCTTTCTGGACGAGGTGCTGTCGGGCCTGGATAAGCCGCAGAAGGCGCTGCCGCCGAAATATTTCTACGATGCGCAGGGCTGCGAGCTGTTCGAGCAGATCTGCGAACTGCCCGAGTACTATCCTACGCGCACCGAACTCGCCATCATGGGCGAGCGCGCAGCCGAGATGGCGCGCTTCCTCGGCCCCGGCTGCCAGCTGATCGAATTCGGCAGCGGCTCGAGCAGGAAGACGCGCCTTTTGCTGGAGCAGCTGCAGCCGTTGCTGTATGTGCCGATCGAGATCGCCGGCGACGCGATGCGTTCGGCCGCAACCGACCTCGCCCGGGCCTTCCCCTGGCTCAACATCAACGGCGTGTGCGCCGATTACACCAAGCCGCTGACGCTACCCGAGTTCGTCGGCGTCCCGATTCGCAGGAAAGCGGTGTATTTCCCCGGCTCGACCATAGGCAACTTCACGCCGCTGGAGGCGATCGAGTTCCTGCGGCGCGCGCGGCACATGGTCGGCGCCGGCGGCGCGCTGCTGATCGGCGTCGACCTGAAGAAGGAAAAAGCGGTGCTGGAAGCCGCTTACGACGACGCCACCGGCGTGACGGCCGCTTTCAACCTGAACCTGCTCGCGCGCATCAACCGCGAGCTCGGCGGGGATTTCCAGCCGCGGCGCTTTCGCCACCGCGCGTTCTACGACGAGGCCAGGGGCTGGATCGAGATGCACCTCGAAAGCCTGGCCACGCAGTTCGTGCACGTCGGCGGGCGCCGCTTCAGCTTCAGCCAGGGCGAGACCATCCTCACGGAGATTTCCTGCAAGTACGGCGTCGATGAATTCCGCGCGCTGGCGCAGCGTGCCGGCTTCGCCGCCGGGCAGACCTGGACCGACGCGGCCGGCCGGTTCAGCGTGCACGGGATGAACGCGGCTCAATAGCGTTGCGCAGGGCGGCCTCCGCGCCCGTCCCGCCCTGTCCGGCCACGGCGGGATTGCGGCAGTCGCGGGTCTCCGGCCGGACCGCGGCGCTATAATCCAAGCTCAGTCTGAACCTCAAGCGCATCCGCGACGCTGCTTGGCGTCTGCGGCAGAACAAAAGGACATCATGCAACCAGGCACCTTATTCAATCTCGAGGTCAATCCAAAGATTCCGCAGCAGCTTGCGCGCCTGGAGGAACTTTCCAACAACCTGTGGTACAGCTGGGACATCATGCCCACGCGCGCGCTGTTTTCGCGCCTGGATTCGAACCTGTGGAACGCGGTCGGACACAGTCCCAAGGCCCTGCTGAAGCGCATTGATCAGCAGCGCTTGCTCGATGCGGCCGAGGACAAGCTATTCATCGACAACTACAACCGCGTCCTTCAGGCCTACGACAGCTACCATGGCGTGCAGACTGCCCGCGACGCCGCGGAAGCGCCGCTTGCACGGTCCGAACTGGTCGCCTACTTTTGTTTCGAATTCGGTTTCCACGAGAGCCTGCCGATCTATTCGGGCGGCCTCGGCATTCTTGCCGGTGATCACTGCAAGACCGCGAGCGACCTGCGCCTGCCTTTCGTCGGCGTAGGCCTGCTCTACCGGCAAGGCTATTTTGCCCAGACCATAGACAGCCATGGTAACCAGCACGCCACCTACGTCGCCTCCGATTTCGACGAGCTGCCGATCACGCCGGTTCAGCGTGAAGACGGAACCGAGTTGACCGTCGGCGTGGAGTTTCCCGGGCGCGTTGTGGCGGCGAAGGTTTGGCGCGCGCGCGTAGGCAATGTGAACCTGTATCTGCTCGACACCGACATCGAGCAGAACACCGCGCACGACCGCAATATCACCCACCAGCTGTACGGCGGCGACCGCACTACCCGCATCGAGCAGGAAATCGTGCTGGGCGTCGGCGGGGTGCGCGCGCTGGCCGCGCTCGGCCTGGAACCCACGATCTGGCACATTAACGAGGGGCATGCGGCGTTCCTGATCCTGGAGCGCATGCGCGTGCGCATGCGTCAGGGCCTGGATTTCGCCGGCGCGCTCGAGTCGGTCGCGTCGAAGACGGTGTTCACCACGCACACTCCGGTACCGGCCGGGCACGATCATTTTACGCTGCAGATGATGCTGCACTATTTCCACAGCTACTGCGACCATCTGAACATACCGAGCGAGCAGCTGCTGGCTTTGGGCCTGAGCCCCGGCGCGACCGAATTCAACATGACCACGCTTGCGGTGCGCGGCTCGCGCTTCCACAACGGCGTATCCAGGATCCACGGCGGCGTGTCGGCGCAAATACTCGGAAACCTGTGGCCGCAGATTCCGACGAGGGAAAATCCGATCACGGCGATCACCAACGGCGTGCATGTGCCGACTTTCCTTTCGCCTGAGTGGGCCGATGCGTTCGACCGTTTTCTCGGCTTCGGCTGGAGCCGGAGGCTGGGGGACCAGAGTTGCTGGGACCAGATCGACGAGGTGCCGGATCACGTGTTCTGGAGCACGCGCCAGCAGCTGAAGTCGCAGCTTCTGCACCTGGTGCGCTTCCGGCTGCGCGAGCAGAACATGCGCAACCAGGGCAGCGAGGCGCACCTGGACCGGCTGCTGAGCCTGTGCAATCCGGACAACCCGACCGTGCTCATCATCGGCTTCGGCCGGCGCTTCGCCACTTACAAGCGCGCCACGCTGCTGTTCGAGAACCTCGACTGGCTGCGCCAGCTGCTCGGCGACCCGCAGCGGCCGGTGCTGTTCCTGTTCGCGGGCAAGGCGCATCCGGCGGACGTGCCCGGGCAGGACCTGATCAGGCGTCTGACGCAGGTGGCGCAGATGCCGGAATTCGAGGGCAAGATCCTGCTGATCGAGGGCTACGACCTGCGCCTGAGCCGGCGCATGGTTTCCGGCGTCGATGTCTGGCTCAACAATCCGGTCTATCCGCTGGAAGCCTCGGGCACATCGGGCATGAAGGCGGCGATCAACGGTGTGGTCAACCTGTCGGTGCTGGACGGCTGGTGGGGCGAGGGATATGACGGCACCAACGGCTGGGCGATCAAGCCCTCGGTCGCAGGGACCGACGACGCGAGCCGCAACCGCGAGGAGGCGCGCACGCTCTACGAAATCCTGCAGGATCACGTCATACCGCTGTACTACAAGCGCGACGGCAGCGGCTATTCGCCCGAATGGGTCAAGCTGGCGAAACGCTCCATTTCCAGCCTCATGCCGCGCTTCAATTCGATGCGCATGCTGGGCGAATACGTCGCCAAATGCTATCAGCCCGCTGCGCTGCAGGGCCGGCATTACGTTGAAAACGAATTCAAGGTCGCGCGCGCGGTTGCGGCGTGGAAAGCGCGGGTGCGCGAGGCCTGGCCCGGGGTGACGCTACGCCGTCTCGACACGCCGAAGAAGCGCATCGAGTACGGCGACAGCGTGCGCGTCGAAGTGGCGCTGCAGCTCAACCGCCTCAGCGTGGATGACGTGATGGTGGAATTGCTGTTGCACCGGAGCGGGCCGGAGAGCGACGGCGAAACGGTGTCTTATCGCTTTTCGACCCAGGGCGAGGACGAGGGCGGCGAGCATCGTTTTGCGCTGGAACTCGCGCCGGAGATGTGCGGCAGGCTGGACATGCGCGTCCGCGCCTATCCCTGCCATGGTTCGCTTACCCATCCGTTCGAACTGGGGCTGATGATCTGGGCCTAGACCGAGCCGCGCCGCGCGAAGACGCGTTTCCGCGCGCGGTGCGATGCCCGAGCGGGCGTCCGGCACACCGGGCTACGCTGCGCCGGCCAGCCGAACGTAGATCTGCGCATACCGGCGCGCACTCGCATCCCAGCTGAAATCCCTGGCCATGCCGTTAAGCTGCAGCGCGCGCCAGGTCGCAGGTTCGCGCCAGGCACCTGCGGCGCGCGCGACCGCGCCGAACAGCGCTTGCGCGCTCTGCTCGTGAAAGACGAAGCCGCTGGCGCTGCCGGCGGCGAGCGCAGCCGGCGTGCAGTCGACTACCGTGTCGGCGAGTCCGCCGGTGGCGCGCACCACGGGGGGCGTGCCATAGCGCTGGCTGTACATCTGGTTCATGCCGCAGGGCTCGAAGCGCGAGGGCATCAGAAACGCATCGGCGCCGGCTTCGATCAGATGCGCGAGTTCCTCGTCAAAACCTATGGTCGCGCTCATCGCCTGCGGATGCTGCTGCGCGAGCGCGACAAAGCCGCGTTCCAGCACCGGATCGCCGCCGCCGAGCAGCGCCAGCTGCGCCGGCAGGGCCAGCAGGCGCGGCGCGATCTCGAGCAGCCAGTCGAGTCCTTTCTGCTCGGTAAGCCGGCTGACCACGGCGAACAGCGGCAGTTCGGGCGCGTCCGCGAGGCCGAGGCGCGCGCGCAGCGCGCGCTTGTTGCCGTCCTTCGCTGCCAGCGTATCGGCGCCGTAGCGGCAGGCGATCAGCGGATCGGTCGCGGGGTTCCACAGCTCGGTGTCGATGCCGTTGAGGATGCCGTAGAGGCGGTCTTTGCGCGAAGCGAGCAGTCCCTGCAGACCGAAGCCGAGCTCTTCACCCTGGATTTCGCGCGCGTAACCCGGGCTGACCGTGCTGATCGCAGCGGCGAGCTGCAGGCCAGCCTTGAGAAAGGACAGCTTGCCGTAGTATTCCACCCCGTCCGGCGCAAGGCTTTCCGGCGGCAGGCCGAGCGCGCTTACCAGCTCCGCTTCGAAAATTCCCTGGAACGCGAGATTGTGTATGGTTACCAGCGTCGCCGCCGGCGTCGCCGCGCCGTAGCGCAAATAGGCCGGGGCGAGGGCGGTCTGCCATTCATTGCAGTGCAGCACCTGCGGCCGCCAGGCCAGCGGGCTGGAGCCGCTGCCGAGCAGCGCCGCCGCACGCGACAGCAGGCCGAAGCGCAGCGCATTGTCGCGCCAGTCGCTGCCGCTTTCGTCCTGATAAGGCCCGCCCGAGCGGTCGTACAGCTCGGGACAGTCGAGCAAATACAACTGCACGTCCGAGTCCAGGCGACCCTGAAGCAGGCGCGCCGCAGGCATACCGGCGGCCGGCGCAAGCCGCGCGACCTCAGCGCATTGCGGCAGCTGCGCCAGCACCTGGCGGTAGGCCGGCAGCAGCATGCGTACGTCAAGGCCGAGGCGGGTCAGCGCGGCAGGCAGCGCCGCGCTGACATCGCCGAGTCCGCCGGTTTTCACCAGCGGCGCGCACTCGGAGGTGGCGAACAGCACGCGCAGCGGTGGCGAATTCGGGGCTGTGGCGGAAGTGCGGGAAGGCATGGAATCGGTTCGCTGCGCTGCAGTTGGACAAGACGGGTGCGCCCGATGTTAGCAGGGCTTCTGATCGGAAACAAAAAACCCCGGTGCGGCGTCAGGAGCGCGGCCGGATGCGGCGTCGGTCGCCGCGCGAATCCGCGGGGCGCGCGAACCGCTGCCGCGCGGCGACGCGCACCGGCGTGACAATTGTCAAGCGAGTCATGGCGCCGCTTACTATACTCAAACTGAGCGTGCAGCTCGACCAAAGGAGGTTGATTATGCCAGCCGCAAAAACGCCCAAGGCCAAGACGGCATCGAAGACGGCAGCGACAGCCAAAGTCGCGCGTGCTCCAGTGACGGTATCCAAACCAGGAACAAGCAAGCCGGAACCACAACCGGCTGCGCCCCCGGCGCTGAGTGCGCAGGAGCGCGAAAAGCTGATCGCGCATGCCGCTTATTTCCGTGCGGAGAAGCGCGGCTTCGCACCGGGTTATGAACTGCAGGACTGGGCCGAGGCCGAGGCCGAAGTGAAGCGGCTGATAGGCCGCGCCTGACGCGCCGGCGGCGCGATGTGCCGAGCATCGCGCTGCGTCGTGCATGGCAGTCCATAACCGAGTTCGAGCCCGATGAATACGGTTGAATCCGGCATCAAGAGTCATATGAACGGTTTCGACGATGACGGCCGCGCCGGCGCGCGCGCAGCGCCCGCGCAGCCGCAGCATGTCGACTCCAGAAACCTTGCACGAGACACGCTTGCGATCATTCTCGCCGGCGGCCGCGGCTCGCGACTGGCCGAACTAACCGATTGGCGCGCCAAGCCGGCGCTGCCTTTCGGTGGCAAGTTCCGCGTAATCGATTTTGCCCTGTCCAATTGCGTCAATTCCGGCATCCGGCGCATCGGCATCTGCACCCAGTACAAGGCGCAAAGCCTGATCCGGCACGTGCAGCGCGGCTGGAGCTTTCTCGACGGCCGTTTCGACGAATTCGTCGAACTGCTGCCCGCGCAGCAGCGCGTCACCGCCGACTGGTATCGCGGCACCGCCGACGCGGTGTACCAAAACATAGACATCCTGCGCCGGCATCGCAGGAAACACGTGCTGATCCTGGCCGGCGACCATGTCTACAAGATGGATTACACGCGCATGCTCGCCGAGCACGCCGCGAGCGGCGCGGCGATGAGCGTCGCGTGCATCGAGGTGCCGCTGGCCGACGCGGGCCAGTTCGGCGTGATGACGGTCGATTCGAACCGGCGCATCAGCGATTTCGACGAGAAGCCGGCAAAACCGATGCCGCTCCCGGGGCGCCCCGACCGCGTGCTCGCCAGCATGGGCATCTACGCGTTCGACGAGGCGTTCCTGTACGAGCAGTTGATTCGCGATGCCGAAGACCCGGAGTCCAGCCACGACATCGGCAAGGATGTCATTCCCAGGCTGGTCCGGTCCGGGCTGCATGTGCACGCGCACCGCTTCCAGGACAGTTGCGTCAACGTGACAAAGGGCGAGCCCTACTGGCGCGACGTGGGCACGCTGGACGCTTACTGGGAAGCGAACATGGAACTGACGCGGGTGGTGCCGGACCTGAATCTGTACGACGTGGAATGGCCGATCTGGAGTTATCAGGAACAACTGCCGCCGGCGAAATTCGTGTTCGACGACGAGGGCAGGCGCGGCATGGCGGTCGATTCGCTGGTATCCGGCGGCTGCATCATCAGCGGCTCGACGGTGCGGCGCTCGGTGCTGTTCTCCAGCGTGCACGTGCAGGATTTTTGCGAAATCGAGGATTGCGTGATTCTGCCGAACGTGGAAATAGGCAATAATGTGACCCTGCGCCGGGCAATCGTGGAAAAGCGCTGCGTACTGCCTGACGGATTCACGGCGGGCGTGGACGCCGAGGCCGACCGCAGGCGATTTCACGTCACCGAGCGGGGGGTGACGGTAGTTGTCCCGGAGAACCTGGGCCAGCGCGTGCACCACCTGCGTTAGGCCGCCTGCGCAGGCGCTGCGTTCGTCTATCTTCCACGGCCGGAGGCATTCGCAAGTGAAGCACCAGCAGCATGCAAGGCCGGACGCATCCGGTCCGGACGCGCCTGCGCCGATACGCGCCCGATGAACAAGGCACCCTGCGTCGACCTCGTGCTGGTCTGGCACATGCATCAGCCGGATTATCGCGACCAGGCAAGCGGGGAATTCGTCCTGCCCTGGGTGTACCTGCACGCGATCAAGGACTACACCGACATGGCCTGGCACCTGGAGCGCCAGCAGGGCATGCGCGCGGTGATCAACTGGGTCCCGGTACTGCTTGACCAGATCGAAGACTACGCCGATCAGTTCGAAAGCGGAAAACTGCGCGACCCGCTGTTGCGCCTGCTCGTGCGCGACGCGGCGCAGCCTCTGACCGGGCCCGAGCGCGTACTGCTCGCGCGGCGCTGCCTGGACCCCGCACTCCTGCACATCATCGCGCGCTATCCGTCATACAAGCGTCTGTACGACCTGTACCGCACCCTCGAAGCGCAGGGGCCGGCGGCGCCGAGCTACCTGTCGGACCAGTTCTATTTCGACGCGCTGACATGGTTCCATCTCGCCTGGACCGGGGAGACGGTGCGGCGCGAGTTCGAACTGGTGACCCGGCTGATTGCGCTTGGCGAGCAATTCGCGCTGCAGCAGCGCCAGGCCCTGTTCGCGCTGATCGGCGAGCAGGTGCGCGGCGTGATCGGCCGCTACGTGCGACTGGCGAGCGACGGCCGGGTCGAGCTTTCGACCACGCCGCACAACCATCCGCTGGCGCCGCTGCTGCTCGATTTCAAGTCGGCGCGCGAAGCCGTAGCGGAAGCGCCGCTGCCTGAATCTCCCGAGTATCCGGGCGGTCGCGCGCGCGCGCTGGCGCATTTGCGCTCCGCGCTGGAAAGCCATGCGCGCCGATTCGGCGCGGCGCCGCAGGGCCTGTGGCCGGCCGAAGGTTCGGTGTCCGAAGCCTTTCTGGGCGTGCTTGGCGGTAACGGCCTCGGCTGGGCCGCGAGCGGCGAACAGGTGCTGGTCAACAGCCTGGCAGCGGCCGGGCGCGCCGACGCGCCCCGCGCCCATTTTCTATATCGACCCTACCGCATGGACGCAGCGCCGGAGCTGACGCTGTTCTTTCGCGACGACGGCTTGTCGGACCGGATCGGATTCGAGTACCAGAAATGGCACGGCAGCGACGCCGCAGCCAATTTCGTCGGCGAACTGGAACGCATCGCCGCGCAGGCGCCGCAGGGCGAGCGGCCGCTGGTGAGCGTGATCCTGGACGGCGAAAACGCCTGGGAGCATTACGCCTACAACGGTTTTTACTTCCTGAGCTCGCTCTACCAGGCGCTGGAGACGCACGCCTGCATTCGTCCCACTACCTACGCCGCCTTCCTGCGTGAAACCTCGGGCAAACGCGCGGCCCTTTCCGGCGCGTCGCCGGCAGCGGCGCATCGGCTGGAACGGCTGGTGGCCGGGAGCTGGGTCTACGGCAACTTCGCCACCTGGATCGGATCGGCCGACAAGAATCGCGCCTGGGATCTGCTGTGCGAAGCCAAGCAAAGCTTCGACCTGGTGTGCGCCAGCGGGCGCCTGGATGCCGCGCGGCGGGTCGCGGCCGAACGCCAGTTGGCCGACTGCGAAGGTTCGGACTGGTTTTGGTGGTTCGGCGAATACAACCTGGAGACGTCCGTGGCGAGTTTCGACCAGCTGTTCCGCGCCAAGCTCGGCAATCTCTATCGCCTGCTCGATCTGCCGGCGCCGGCGGCGCTGGGAGTCGCCATTTCCCAAGGCCATGGCGCTCCGGAGGGCGGCGGCAGCATGCGGCGCGGAGGCGCCGCCGGCTGAGATGCGCGGACGCCTGATGTCGTGGATCCGTGCGCGACGGCCCGCGCAAGTCCTGCTGCCGACGCCTAGCCGGAGTGCCGGTCGCCGGGAGGCAAATACGCATGAGCGGCGCGACAGCCGCAGGTCTGCGCCTCAGGCCGAAGCCAGTCCTTCGCGTATCGCGTATCGCGTCAGGTCGGCGACGTTGTGCAAGTCGAGCTTGCGCATGATATTGCGGCGGTGCACTTCCACTGTGCCGGTCGCGATGCCCAGCGCCTCGGCGATCTGGGCCGAACTCCTGCCGCTGGCCAGCAGTTGCAGCACCTCGCGCTCGCGCCGGCCCAGCACTTCGCTTTGATGCCCTTTGAGCGAATTCCTGCGCAGGCTGTCGACGACCGCTTCGGCGGCCTCTGCGTACAGATAGGTCTCGCCCTGGGCGACGGCGCGAATGCCGCGCAGCAGCTCCTCGCTGCCGGCGGATTTGACGACATAGCCGCGGGCTCCGGCCTGCAGCATCTGCATCACCATGCGTCGGTCGGCAAACGTCGACAGCGCGAGCACTTTGATATTCGGGTTCTGCGCGAGTATGCGGCGGGTCGCCTCGATGCCGCTCATCCCGGCGAGGCCGATGTCCATGACGATCACGTCCAGCGCCAGACTGCGCGCGAGTTCGATCGCCGCGAGACCGTCGTCGGCCTCGGCGACCACCTCGATGTCGCCGGCGCGTTCGAGCGGTGCGCGCAGCGCTTCGCGCAGCATCTTGTGGTCGTCCACCAGCATCAGCCGTATGCTCATCGCGCCTCCTTGGCAGCTGCGCTCTGCAGCGGTGCAATTATCGTGACCGTCGTGCCTGCGCCGGGACTGCTGTCGACGTGCATCTCGCCGCCGATGAAATCGACGCGCTCGCGCACGCTCATCAGCCCGAGTCCGGCTACCCCCGGAGGCGCGGCCAGCGTCTGCGCGTAGTCGAAGCCGCTGCCGTCGTCCGATACGGCGAGCGTCAGCCGGTTCTCGCTGCACAGGCAGGTGATTTCGGCCGCGCTCGCCTTGGCGTGCTTGGCGACGTTGATCAGCAGCTCGCGCACCGCGCGGAACAGCGTGGTGCGCGCGGATTCGTCCAGCGGCTTGGAGGCGCCGTCGTCGCTCAGGTTCACTTTCAGACCGAAGTTGCGTTCGATTTCCTCCGCCAGCCACTCCAGCGCCGGGACCAGGCCCAGCGTTTGCAGCACCGGCGGACTGAGCTGGAACGCAAGCGTGCGCATCGACTTGTTCGCCTGGTCGATGAGCGCCTCGATGGACTTCAGTTCGGCGGCGGCGCCGGCGCTGCGGCTGCGCCCGTGCAGCGCGGTCAGCTTGTGCTTGACGATCGCCAGTACCTGGCCGAGGTCGTCATGCAGGTCCTGCGCCAGCGAGCGCCGCTCGCGTTCCTCCGCCAGCGACAGTTCCCCCGCAAGGGCGCGCAGCTGCGCGGTGCGCTCGCGCACCTTTTGTTCGAGCGACGCGGTCGCTTTCTTTTGTGTCGCAACCAGCGTCTCGGCCGAGCGCCTGGTCTCGGTGATGTCGACGTAGGTGACGACCACGCCGTCGATGCGGTCGCCCTCGCCGCGGTAGGGGACAGTGCGCCGCAGGTACCAGCGCCGGTCGTTCAGTTCGAGTTCGCGCTGCACTGGCGCGAGCCGTTGCAGCACCGCCGCCGCGTCGTCGAGCAGCGCGCCGCCTGACAGCGCGGCGGCGAAGTCGCTGATCGGCCGGCCGAGGTCGGATTCGATCACATTGAACAGGCTGTTCATCGCCGGAGTAAACCAGCGGATGCGGAAGTCCCGGTCGAGGCAGATGGTGGCGATCTCGCTGCTCGCGAGCAGGTTTTTGAGGTCGGCGTAGGCGGTCTCGAGTTCGGTCACTTTGCTCAGCAGCTGCTGGTTCACCGTGGACAGCTCTTCGTTCAGCGACTGCAGCTCCTCCTTCGAGCTTTCGAGCTCTTCGTTGATCGACTGCAGCTCCTCGTTTACCGAGACCACTTCCTCGTTCGAAACCTTGAGCTCCTCGTTGGAGCCTTCTGCGCGCTCGACGCTGCTTTGCAGGTCGTCTTTGGTCGCGCGCAACTCTTCCTCGAGCTGAAGCACCAGCGCCCGGTCGCCGCTCCTGACGCGGGCCGCTTTCAAAGGCTTCGGTTCGTCCTGGAACACCAGCAGCAGCAGGCTCGCACCGTTGCTGTCGGTGCCTGCCGGCGTGACCGTGAGCCGCACCTGGACGAAGCCGCCGCTGCGTTTCACCTGCGCATCCCGCACCGTCACCGTTGCATCGCGCGCTGCGGCCTGGCGCAGCGCGGCGCGCAGGCTCGAGCGCAGTCCGTCGCGCGCCTGCGCCAGCAGCTCCTGGGTCGGCGCGCCGCGCGGGCGCAGCAGGTAATCCTCGACCGGACCGCAGAAATAGACGATTTCATTGCGCCCGTTGACCAGCACTGCGGCCGGGGCGAAGCGATCGAGGATCAGCTGCTGCGCGCGGCCGGCGAGCTGCACACTGCGCGGCGCCGGTGGCGCCGGCGCGCTTGCCGTCGCGAGCATATGCGGCGCCTCCACGTGCAGCGGTGGCAGCACCCGCTTCCCCGCCGTACCACTGCGCTGGTAGATGCGCCATTTCTTGGATAGGGATTTGAACTCGCCGTCGCGGTTTCCGATGGACTCGGCGCTGCCGAGAAACATGTAGCCACCGGGGCGCAGCGCGAAATGAAACACGTCGATCGCCCGCTTCTGAACGTCGGGCTCGAGGTAGATCAGCAGATTGCGACAGCTCACCAGATCCAGGCGTGAGAACGGCGGATCGCTCACCACGTTTTGCATGCCGAATATCACCGATTCGCGCAGTTCGCGCGCCACCTGGTAGTGATGGTTTTCGGCGGCTTCGACGAAATAGCGGCGCAGCCGCTCGGGCGCGATCCGCGCTGCAATGCCGGAAGGGTAGTTGCCAGTGCGCCCGATCTGCAAAGTGTCCTCATTGGCGTCGGTGGCGAAGACCTGCACCGGACAGCGCTTGCCCGACAGCTTCAGCTTTTCCAGGAACAACAACGCGAGCGCGTAGGCTTCTTCGCCGGTGGCGCAGCCGGGCACCCATACGCGTATCGGCTCGCCGCGCGCCTTGGACTCCACCAGCGGCGCAATGACTTCGGTTTCGAGCAGGGCCCATGCGTCCGGGTCGCGGAAGAATTCGGTCACGCCGATGAGCAGATCCTTGTACAGCGCGTCGATTTCCGTCGGATTTTTCTTCAGCACCGCAACGTATTCCTGCCAGTTCTCGATCGAGCGCAGCCCCATGCGGCGCTGGATGCGGCGCAGCAGCGTGCTTTGCTTGTAGCCGGAGAACGTGTAGCCGCGGCGGGCGCGGATGATGCCGAGCATGGTCTCGAGTTCAGATCCGTCCGAAGGCGCCAGCGCTTCCGGCGCCGCCGCCTTGGCGACGTAAGGGTGGCGCGCGTAGCCGACGAGCACCTCAGGCATTTTCGCGACCGGCAGGACGTGATTGACCATGCCGCTTGCTATGGCGCTCTGCGGCATGCCGTCGAACTGCGCCGTCTCCGGTGTCTGCGCCAGCACGATGCCGCCATTGGCGGCGATGCTCTTCACGCCCAGCGCGCCGTCGGATCCGCTGCCGGAAAGCACGATGCCGATCGCGCGTTCGCGCTGATCTTCGCCGAGCGAAGCAAAGAAATGGTCGACCGGCAGGCGCGGCCCGTGCAGTACCTTCGGCACGGCGAGCCGGAGCACGCCGTGCACGATGGACGGATAGGTGTTGGGCGGAATGGTGTACACGTGGTTCGGTTCGGCGCGCATGCCGTCTTCGGCCTGCACCACCGGCATCGCGGTGCGCTTGCCGAAGAGCTCCGCCGCCAGGCTCTTCTGCGTCGGGTGCAGGTGCTGGATCACGACGAAGGCGATGCCGCTGTCGGCCGGCATGGTATCGAAGAACGTGCGGATCGCCTCGAATCCTCCGGCCGATGCGCCTATGGCGGCGATGCACGGCAGCGCTGCTGCAGCACCCGCATCAGGTAGCGCGGCAGCGCGTCTGCGCCCGGATCGCGCCGGCCGCGCGGCTGCCTTGCGCGGTGTTTTCGCGGCCGGTTTTTTTTCAGCGCAGCGGGTGCGGGCATCGATTCTCTCTTTCGGGTCAGCGCCGATTGCTGCATCGCGCCCTATAGCAGCTTGCGCTCGCAAGTGTTCGGTCGAATGAAGTTTCGATTATAGGCGCATGCGCCGAGTCAGCCGCGCATGACGCCATAGCGTGCGCCGCGCTGCTGCGTGCGCCGCCGGGGCGGCTGGTGGGTGGTGATAGCGGGGTTATTAAGAAATCACTTTTGATATACGTTATAACTAATTGTTTATTATCGATATAAAATATAGAAAATGCTGGTAGAATCGCTTTTAAGCCATTGTCTCAATTAAGAAAATCTTCAATCTGACCCCTTGACCTGCGCAAATATCTCCTCTAAAGTGGGGAATAGTAGCTTTTAGTGGGAAATTATGGGATTTTCCACCTTAGCCACTTATACCAACAAGGGGAGACGATGTTTCAGGGTGCGGCGGCCTTAAGCCTCGATGCCAAAGGGCGCCTTACCGTTCCCGCGCGCCATCGCGACGCGCTGCTGGAAAATTCCTCCCCCCCCAGACTCGTACTTACCGCCCATCCCGACGGCTGCCTGCTGCTGTATCCGGCGAGCGCCTGGGGGCCGATACGCGAACGCGTGATGGCATTTCCTGCGCTCGATGCGCGCTTCTCCGTGTGGAAGCGGCTGCTCGTCGGCTTCGCCGAGGAAATCGAAATCGACGCCGCCTGGCGCGTGCTGGTTTCGCCCGAATTGCGCAAAGTCGCGGCGCTGGAAAAGCCGGTGATGCTGGTCGGCCAGGGCAGCCATTTCGAGATCTGGAACCAGGACACCTGGGAAAAACAACTGCAGCAGCTGACGGCGCAGACCCAGCTGCCGCCGGGGATGGAAGATTTTGCTCTGTGAGCGCGGCCGCGGATGAAAGCGCGCCCGACACGGCGGCGCAGTTTGCGCACGAGACGGTGCTGCTGCGTGAAGGGGTCGATGCTTTGGCAGTGCGCGCCGATGCTTGCTACGTCGATGCAACCTTCGGGCGCGGCGGACACAGCCGCCTGATCCTGCAGCGACTCGGTGCGCAGGGGCGCCTGATCGCGCTCGACAGGGATACGCAGGCGGTGGCGGCTGCAACAAGAATAAGCGACGCTCGCTTTCGCATGGTGCACGCGAGCTTCGTAGAACTGGCCGATGTGCTCGCGCGCCTCGGCCTGGAGGGTGTGGATGGGGTGCTGCTCGACCTGGGCGTGTCTTCGCCGCAGCTCGACGACGCCGCGCGCGGCTTCAGCTTTCGCCGCGACGGCCCGCTCGATATGCGCATGGACACGAGCCAGGGGCAAACCGCCGCACAGTGGCTGGAAACTGCCGGTGAATCCGAGATCAGGGAGGTGATCCGAGATTATGGTGAAGAACGGTTTGCTAAACAGATTGCAAAGACGATTGTTGCTGCTCGGCGGGGACGGCCAATCCTCACCACAGGGCAACTTGCCGATATCGTGGGTGCGGCCGTCCGCACGCGGGAAAAAAACAAGGATCCGGCGACGCGCACCTTCCAGGCTGTACGGATTCACGTCAATCAGGAGCTTGCGCAGTTGTCGTTAGCCCTGCCGCAAATCCTCGGCCTGCTCAATCCGGGCGCGCGCCTGGCGGTGATCAGCTTCCACTCGCTCGAGGACCGCATCGTAAAGCGCTTCATGCACGACGCCGCGCACGCAGACCTGCCGATACGCCTGCCGCTGCGCGAACGCGAGCTGCCGCAGCCGCGGCTGCGCCTGATCGGCCGGGCGCTGCGCGCCTCGGCTGCCGAAATTGCCGCCAATCCGCGCGCGCGCAGCGCCACGCTGCGCGTCGCCGAACGCACCGGGGCCTGAGTTGGCGCGCATCAACCTGATCCTGCTGGCGCTGCTGACCGCGTGCGCGCTCGGCCTTGTTACTTCGCAGGACAAGACCCGCAAGCTGTTCGCCGAGCTCGAGCGCGAGCAGGAGCAGGCCAAGAAGCTGGATGTCGAATGGGGACAGCTGCAGCTCGAGCAGAGCACCTGGGCGATGCATGCGCGCGTCGAGAAGATCGCGCGCGAGCGCCTGCGCATGAGCGTGCCCGATGCGAAGCGCACCCAGGTGGTGATGTCGGCGGCGGAGGCGCGGCGGTGAACTACGCCACGAGCCCGGTGCTTGCGCTGCACCTGCCGCTGTGGCGCTCGCGCATGCTGCTGACGCTGATCGCCGCAGGATTTCTCGTGCTCGCGGGGCGCGCGGCCTACCTGCAGGGGATGCGCAACGACTTCCTGCAGCAGAAGGGCGAATCGCGCTACAGCCGCGTGCTTGAGATCAGCGCGACGCGAGGCAAGATCACCGACCGCCACGGCGAAGCGCTCGCCATCAGTACGCCGGTGAAATCGGTGTGGGCGATTCCGGAGGAGGTGCAGTTTTCCTCGCAGCAGCGCGCCAAACTCGCCGCCCTGCTCGAGATGCCGCCGAAGGAAATCGACAAGCGCCTGAACGAATCGACCTCGTTCGTCTATCTCAAGCGCCAGATTCCGCCGGAAATCGCCGAGCGCGTGAGCGAGCTGCACATACCGGGCTTGTTCCAGAACCGCGAGTACCGCCGCTACTACCCCGGCGGCGACGTGATGGCGCAAGTGCTCGGCTTCACCGGCGCGGACGACGTCGGCCAGGACGGCATCGAACTCGCGTTCCAGTCCACGCTGGCCGGCAAGTCGGGCAGCCGGCGCGTGATCAAGGACCGCATGGGGCAGATCGTCGAGGACACGGAGTCGATCCGCGCGGCGCAGGACGGCCACGATCTCACGCTGGCGCTCGATGCGAAGCTGCAGAATCTCGCCTTCGCGCAGCTCAAGCTCGCAGTGGACGCGCACAAGGCGAAGGCCGGCGCCATCGTCGTGCTCGACGCGAAGACCGGCGAAGTGCTCGCGCTCGCCAACCTGCCCACGTACAACCCGAACAACCGCAGCCGCCTGTCCGGCGCGCAGCTGCGCAACCGCGTCATCACCGACACCTTCGAGCCTGGTTCCACGCTCAAGCCGTTCACCGTGGCGCTCGCCATCGACGAGGGAAAGGTGACGCCGAATACGCGGATACAGACCGCCGGCGGCAGCATGAGCATCGGCCACGCAACCATCCACGACGCGCACCGCTTCGACGACATGACCGTAACGCAGGTGATTCAGCGCTCGAGCAACGTCGGCGCGGCCAGGATTGCGCTCGGCCTGCCGGCCGAGGACATGTGGGACATGTTCGACAAGGTCGGATTCGGCACCGCGCCGCGGCTGAATTTTCCGGGCGCAGCCAGCGGACGGCTGCGTCCGCACAAGAGCTGGCGGCCGATCGAGCAGGCGACCATGGCCTACGGGCACGGCATCTCGGTGTCGCTGCTGCAGCTCGCGCGCGCCTATACGATTTTTGCGGACGACGGCGAGTTGATGCCGCTGTCGCTGCGGCGCGTCGACGCGCCGGTCGCCGGCAAGCCGGTCATCTCCGCGGCCACCGCGCACAAGCTGCGCGCCATGCTGGAGCTCGCGGTCCAGCCCGGCGGCACCGCGCCGCGGGCGCGCATCGTCGGCTATCGCGTGGCCGGCAAGACCGGCACTGCGCACAAGGAAGAAAACGGCGGCTACGCGAAGAACAAGTATGTGGCCTCCTTCGTCGGGCTTGCGCCGGCGTCCGCACCCAGGCTGGTGATTGCGGTGATGATCGACGAGCCTTTCGGCGACCAGTACTACGGCGGCGCCGTTGCCGCGCCGGTGTTTGCCGCGGTGATGGCCGGGGCGCTGCGCATGCTGGGCGTTCCGCCGGACGCGCCGCTAGCGCCGCTGGAGTTGCCGCCCGACGGCTCCGAGATAAAGGAAGACGTTTGAACGCACCGGGTTCGAGATGGACGCAGCAGATTGCGGCGCTCGCAGCGCCCGCGCCACAGGCATCGGCTTAGCGTGAACAAGACCGCCATCGACATACTCGAGCGCCTGCGCCAGCGGGGCGCGCACATCGGCGGCCTGAGCGCCGACAGCCGCAAATTGCGCGCGGGCGAAGCCTTCGTCGCCTATCCAGGCGCGGGCACCGACGGCCGGCGCCACATCGGCGACGCCATTGCACGCGGCGCCGCGGCAGTGCTGTGGGAGCGCGAGGGGTTCTCCTGGAATTCCGACTGGCGGCTGCCCAACGTCGCCGTGGACGGGCTGCGCGCGCTGGCCGGCGAGCTTGCCGATGAAGTCTACGGCCGGCCGTCGGAAAAACTCTGGCTCGCCGGAGTGACCGGAACCAACGGCAAGACCAGCTGCAGCCAATGGATCGCCCAGGCGCTCACTGCGCTGGGCCGCAAGACCGCGGTGATCGGCACGCTCGGCAGCGGCTTCCCGGGCGCGCCGGGACAGGCGCCGGCTGCCGGCCTAGCGCCCGCGCTCAATACCACGCCGGACGCGATCGAGTTGCACCGGCAGCTGGCCGGGTTCCTGCACGAGGGCGCGCAGGGCGCGGTGATGGAAGTGTCCTCCATCGGCCTGGACCAGGGCCGCGTCAATGGCGCGCGCTTCAATGTGGCGCTGTTCACCAATTTCTCGCGCGATCATCTGGATTACCACGGCGACATGGAGCGCTACGCCGCGGCGAAGGCGCTGCTGTTCGATGCGCCGGGACTTGCCGGGGCGGTGCTCAATCTGGACGATGTGCTCGGCGTGCGACTCGCGCAAAAACTCGCCGGCCGCCAGGTCGCGTGCGCCGGCTACAGCGCGCACGCCGGCGTCGCCAGCGCAGCGGGGCTGCAATTCTTCCTCGAAGCCGAAGACATCCGGCTCGCGCGCGAGGGCATCGCCTTCACCCTGTCGAGCACCTGGGGCCGCGCCGAAGTAAAAAGCGCGCTGCTCGGCCGCTTCAATGTCGCCAATCTGCTCGGCGTGCTCGGCGTGCTGCTCGGCGCCGGCGTTGCGCTGGAGCGGGCCGTGGCGGCGGTCGCCGCGCTCGAGTCGCCGGCGGGCCGCATGCAATGCCTGGGCGGCACGGACCGGCCGCTCGCCGTGATCGACTACGCCCACAGCCCCGATGCGCTGGAGGCGGCGCTCGCGAGCCTGCGCCCGCTGGCCGACGCGGCTGGCGGGCGCCTTGTCTGCGTCTTCGGCTGCGGCGGCGACCGCGATCGCGGCAAGCGCTCGCTCATGGGCGCGATCGCCGCGCGCAACGCCGACCAGGTCCTGCTCACCAGCGACAACCCGCGCAGCGAAGACCCGATGGCGATCATCACCGACATACTCGAGGGCGTGCTCGCCGAGGCGCAATCCGGAGAGGCGCCGCTGGTGGTCGCCGACCGGCGTGAGGCGATCGGCGCCGCAATCGCCTCTGCGGCCGCGCGCGACGTCGTGCTGATCGCCGGCAAGGGCCACGAGGATTACCAGGAGAGCGCGGGGCGCCGCGTTCCTTTTTCCGACGCCGCGGTCGCGGCGGAGGCACTAGCCGCATGGAAATCATGATGGACCTGCGCGAAGCGGCGCGCGCAACCTCGGGTGCAGCGCCGGGAGCCAATGCGCGCTTTTCAGCCGTTTCCAGCGACACGCGCAGCATCGCCGAGGGCGCGCTGTTCGTGGCGCTTCGCGGCGAGCGCTACGATGGCCACGATTATCTCGACGCGGCGCGCGCGCGCGGGGCGGTTGCGGCCATGGTCGATGCGCGCTCGCAGTCCAGCGCCGGGGCGGCGCCGCTGCCGCTTCTGGTTGTCGACGATACGCGCCTGGGCCTGGGCCGGCTTGCCGCCTATTGGCGCGGCAGGTTCACGCTGCCGCTGATCGCGGTGACCGGTTCGAACGGCAAGACCACGGTGAAGGAAATGATCGCCGCGATTCTCGGCGAACACGCGGGCGCCGGGCGTGCGTACGCGACGCCGGGCAATTTCAACAACGATATCGGCCTGCCGCTGACGCTGCTCGGATTGCGCGCCGCTCACAGCTGCGCCGTGGTGGAACTGGGAATGAACCATGCGGGCGAGACCGCCTATCTCGCCGCAATCGCGCGGCCGACCGTGGCGCTGGTGAACAACGCCATGCGCGAGCATCAGGAATTCATGCGCAGCGTCGCGGACGTCGCGCGCGAGCACGGCGCGGTGTTTGCGTCCCTGCCGGCGGATGGCGTCGCGGTGATCAACGCCGACGATGCCTACGCCGACTACTGGCGCGGCGTGAGTGCGCCGCGGCGCGTGCTCGAGTTCGGCGTCGAGCGGCCCGCGGCAGTGGGCGGGCGCTACGCGCTGCGCGACTTCGGCAGCGACATCGTGCTGCGCGTCCCCGCCGGGGAGGCGCAGGTCGCGCTGCAGGCCGCCGGGGTGCACAACGTGCGCAACGCGCTCGCCGCCGCCGCTGCGACCACCGCGGCCGGCGTCGATCTTCCCGCGGTTGCGCGCGGGCTGGCCGGCTTTCGTCCGGTGCAGGGGCGGCTGCAAAAAATGCCCGGCAGGAACGGAACGACCGTGCTCGACGACAGCTACAACGCCAATCCGGATTCGGTCATCGCGGCGATCGAGGTACTCGCACGTTCGGGCGGGCGCCGCTTCCTGGTGCTGGGCGACATGGGCGAAGTCGGCGAAAACGGCCCCGCGTTCCACGCCGAAATCGGCCGCCACGCGCGCGTTTCGGGCATCGACCGCCTGTACCTGCTCGGCGCGTCCTGCGCGCACGCGGCGGCGGCGTTCGGCGCGGGCGCGCGCCACTACTCCGATGTCGACGCGCTGCTGGCCGCACTCGAACCCGACATCGGCGCGGACCTCACCGTGCTCGTCAAAGGCTCGCGCTTCATGCGCATGGAGCGCGTGGTGCAGGCGCTCACCGGCGCGCCGGTAGGGGGGCACTAGATGCTGCTTGAACTGGCTCAGCACTTCGCCAAGGACGTCCGCGCGTTCAACGTGTTCGGCTATATCACACTGCGCGCGGTGCTGGCCTGCCTTACCGCGCTGGCGATTTCGTTCATCACCGGGCCGCTCGTGATCCGCAAGCTGACCGCCTACAAGATCGGCCAGTCGGTGCGCGACGACGGCCCGCAATCGCACCTGACCAAGGCCGGCACCCCCACCATGGGCGGCGCGCTGATCCTGGTCTCCGTCGGCATCACCACGCTGCTGTGGGGCGACCTGTCCAACCGCTTTCTCTGGGCGGTTCTCGCGGTGACGCTCGGCTTCGGCGCGATCGGCTGGATCGACGATTACCGCAAGGTGGTCGAGCGCAATCCGAAGGGCCTGTCGGCGCGCAAAAAGTTCTTCTGGCAGTCCGTGATCGGCCTGATCACGGCGGTGTACCTGGCTTTCGCCGTGTCCTCGCCGAGCAACGCCAAGATCTTCGAGCTGTTCTGGGCCTGGGTCGGCAGCGGCTTCGAGATGACGCTGCCGCCCAAGGCCGACCTGATCCTGCCGTTCTTCAAGAACATCGCCTATCCGCTGGGCGTGTGGGGATTCATCGTGCTCAGCTATCTGGTCATCGTCGGCACCAGCAACGCGGTCAACCTCACCGACGGCCTGGACGGCCTCGCGATCATGCCGGCGGTGATGATCGCCGGCGCGCTCGGCATATTCGCCTACGTCGCCGGCAACGTCGTGTATTCGAAATACCTGCTGCTGCCCTATATCCCGGGGGCGGGCGAACTCACGGTGTTCTGCGGCGCGCTCGCCGGCGCCGGCCTCGGGTTTCTCTGGTTCAACGCCTATCCGGCGGAAGTGTTCATGGGTGACGTGGGCGCGCTCGCGATCGGCGCGGCACTGGGCACGGTGGCGGTGATCGTGCGCCAGGAAATCGTGCTGCTGATCATGGGCGGCGTGTTCGTCGCCGAGACGCTGTCGGTGATGGTGCAGGTGCTGTATTTCAAGTGGAGCGGCGGCAAGCGCATCTTCCGCATGGCGCCGCTGCACCACCACTACGAGCTGTCCGGATGGAAAGAGTCACAGGTGGTGGTGCGCTTCTGGATCATCACCATGATGCTGGTGCTGTTCGGCCTTTCGACGCTCAAACTCAGATGAGTTTCCAGGGAAAAAGCGCACTGGTGCTCGGCCTCGGCGAAACCGGCCTGTCGATGGCGCGCTATCTCGCGCGCCGCGGCGCGCGCGTGCGCGTCGCGGACACGCGCGCCGATCCGCCCGCGCTCGCCGCCCTGGCGCAACAGCTGCCGCAGGCGGAGGTGGATCTCGGCGCGTATCGCGAGGCCAGCTTCGCCGGTGCCGAGCTCATCGCGATCAGCCCGGGCGTGCCGCTGGCGACACCGCAGGTGCATGCCGCGGCGGCGCGCGGCGTGCCCGTGGTCGGTGACATCGAGCTGTTCGCGCAGGAGCTGCGCGCGAGGAGGAACGCAGGGCAGGCGTCGCGGCAGCAGGTGCTCGCCATCACCGGCACCAACGGCAAGACCACCGTGACCGCGCTTACCGGCGCCATGTGCAGGCGCGGCGGCCTCGCGACCGAAGTGGCGGGCAACATCGGCCCGGCGGTGCTCGATGCGCTGATGCGCTGCGAGGATGCGCGGCAGCAGCCCGAACAGTGGGTGCTCGAGCTCTCCAGCTTCCAGCTGGAGACCACGCGCACGCTCAATGCGGCGGCGGCGACCATGCTCAACCTGAGCGAAGACCATCTCGACCGCTACGACGGCATGGACGACTACGCGCGCGCCAAGGCGCGCATCTTTCGCGGCGAAGGCATACAGGTGCTCAATCGCGACGACGCCTGGAGCATGCGCATGGCCGTGGCCGGGCGCACCCAGGTGAGTTTCGGCCTGGGCGCGCCGGCGCGCGCCGAAGACTTTGGCCTGCTGCGCGTCGACGGCGAATTGTGGCTGGCGCAGGGCGCGACCCCGCTGCTGGCGCTGAAGGAGCTGACGCTGGCGGGGTTGCACAATGCGGCGAATGCGCTTGCCGCGCTGGCACTGGCGCGTGCGCTCGACCTGTCCTATGCGCCGCTGCTCACGGCGCTGCGCGAATTCAAAAGCCTGCCGCACCGGCTGGAGAAGGTCGCCGAGATCGGCGGCGTCGCCTATTACAACGACTCGAAGGGCACCAACGTCGGCGCCACTGTCGCCGCGCTCGCCGGGTTCGCCGAGCTTGCCGCGTGCGGCGCGCGCGTGGTCCTCATCGCCGGCGGGGAGGGCAAGGGACAGAATTTTGCGCCGCTCGCCGAACCGGTCTCGCGCTACGCGCGCGCGGTGGTGCTGATCGGGCGCGACGCGGCGCTCATCGAGGCCGCGCTGCAGGCTAGCGGCGTGCCGCTGCGGCGCGCCGCGAGCATGGAGCAGGCGGTAGCGCAGGCGCGCGCCGGCGCGCTGCCGGGCGACGCGGTGCTGCTGTCGCCGGCCTGCGCCAGTTTCGACATGTTCCGCAACTATCCGCATCGCGGCGAAGTGTTCGCCGCGAACGTAACAAGCATCGCCCATGCTGAACTACATTAAGGCCGAGCGCAGCTCGCCGTCGGAATTCGACCAGGCGCTGGTGTGGACCGCGCTGATCCTGCTGCTGCTCGGCATGGTGATGGTGTATTCGGCCTCGATCGCGACGGCCGAGGCGAGCCGCTTCACCGGCAAGCAGCCGACCTATTTCCTGGTGCGCCAGGCGCTGTTCCTCGGCGCCGGCCTGGTTGCCGCGCTGATGGTTTTCCAGGTGCCGGTGCGCGTCTGGCAGCGCCTGTCGCCGTGGCTGTTCGTGTGCGGCATCCTGGCGCTGGTGCTGGTGCTGCTGCCGGGCGTGGGCCGCGAGGTGAACGGGGCCAAGCGCTGGCTCTCCCTCGGCGTGGCCAATCTGCAGCCTTCCGAGTTCATGAAGCTCGCCGCGGTGTTCTACGCCGCTGACTATACCGCGCGCAAGTCCGCGCTGATGCACAGCTTCAGGAAAGGGCTGATGCCGATGCTGGCGGTGATGCTGGTGGTCGGATGGCTGCTGCTGCGCGAACCCGACTTCGGCGCATTCGTCGTGATCGCTTCGATCGCGATGGCGATCCTGTTCCTGGGCGGCATGAACGGCAAATGGTTCGCCGGTCTGTTCGTGCTCGCGCTGGCGGGCTTTCTCGTGCTCATCCTGAGCTCGCCCTACCGCATGCAGCGCATCTTCGGCTTCATGGACCCCTGGGCGGATCCCTACGGCAGGGGCTACCAGCTGTCGCATGCCCTGATCGCATTCGGCCGCGGCGAATGGTTCGGCGTGGGCCTGGGGGCGAGCGTGGAAAAGCTGTTCTATCTGCCCGAGGCGCATACCGACTTTCTGCTCGCCGTCATCGGCGAGGAGCTGGGGCTGGTCGGAGTGGTTACCGTGGTCGCCCTGTTCGCCTGGCTGGTGCTGCGCGCATTCGCCATCGGCCGCCAGGCGGCGTCGTCGGAGCGCTACTACGCGGCGCTGGTGGCGCAGGGCATCGCCATGTGGTTCGGCGTGCAGACGCTGATCAACATGGGCGTGAACCTGGGACTGCTGCCAACCAAGGGGCTGACCTTGCCGCTGATGAGCTTCGGTGGCAGCGGCATCCTCGCCAACTGCGTGGCGCTGGCGGTGCTGCTGCGCATCGACTACGAAAATCGAGCGCTGATGCGGGGGCAGCCCGCATGAGCGCGAAGATTTCAGTGAAGGCTAATGCGGGCGCAGCCCGCGTTACGCCGAAACTAAAATCACCCGACGCTGCGGGGGCAGCCCGCATGAACGCGA